>JBHJOA010000046.1:0-4950 GCA_050330205.1 Kiloniellaceae bacterium | reverse complement strand
CCTCGCTGGCGGCGGGCGGCGGCAGCGCGCCGCCCGGCTCGGCGACCGGTGTCGCCGCCGGTTCGGTCGCGCAGGCCGCCAGCAGCAGGCCGGCGGCGAGGATCGTGGCGATCCGGAGATGAGACAGCGCGATCATGGGCGAATCCTTGGGCGGCGGCGTCCCGTCGGACGGAAGGGGGCAATAATGATGCATTGCAGAGTGGCGGCCCCGACGTCAAGTTGCAAGTCTGTGTGATTTCAGACAACTCCCGGGACGCCCGAAGGTTCCCCCGCCGCCGCGCCGCCCGCTGTCGAACTGCCGTCCGTCCCGCCGCCATGGAATTTGCACACCCCCTGACCCCCGGCCGCCTGCAGCGGCGCTACAAGCGCTTCCTCTCCGACGTCCTGCTGGACGACGGCCGGGCGGTGACGGCGCACTGCGCCAACCCCGGGTCGATGCTGGGCCTGGCCACACCCGGCGCCCGGGTCTGGCTGTCGCCCGCCGCCAACCCGGCGCGCAAGCTGCGCTGGTCCTGGGAGCTGGTGGAGGCCCCGAGCGACGCCGGCAGTACCTTGGTCGGCATCAACACCGGCCGCGCCAACGCGCTGGTCGACGAGGCCCTCGCCGCCGGCAGCATCGCCGAGCTCGCCGGCTACGCCCAGCGGCGCCGGGAGGTGCGCTACGGCCAGAACAGCCGCGTCGACTTCCTGCTGGAGGACGGCGCCGGGCCGCCCTGCTACCTCGAGGTCAAGAGCGTCACCCTCCGGCGCCGGGGGCGCACCGCCGAATTCCCCGACGCGGTGACCGCGCGCGGCAGCCGCCACCTGGCCGAACTGGCGGCCATGGCCGCTCAGGGGGCCAGGTCGGTGCTGCTGTTCCTGGTGCAGCGGGGCGATTGCGAGGAAGTCACGGTGGCCGGCGACATAGACCCGGCCTACGCCGAGGCCCTCTCGGCGGCAAGGGCGGCAGGGGTTGAGATTCTCTGCTATAAATGCGATCTGACGCCCTCCGGCATCGCCCTGGACACCAGCCTGCCGCTGGTGCCGTGAGCGGGCGCGCCGCCGGGCGCGGGAGGGTGCGAAGCCTGGAAAACCGGGCAGCAGCACCTATTTAGGACGCAAGTGAAGGACAAAGGGTCGAGGTCCATGAAGCAAGCTTTTTCCGCCGAGCGCGTCAGCCCCTCCGAGGGTGGCTACGTCGTCCACGACGAGGCCGGCTTCGAAGGCATGCGCCGGGCCGGCCGCCTGGCCGCCGAGACCCTGGACATGATCACCCCGGAAGTGAAGCCGGGCGTGACCACGGAATACCTGAACCGGCTCTGCCACGACTTCATCGAGGCGCGCGGCGCGATCCCGGCGCCGCTGAACTACCGCGGCTTCCCGAAATCGATCTGCACCTCGGTGAACCACGTCGTCTGCCACGGCATCCCCAGCGAGGACAAGCGGCTGGAGGACGGCGATATCGTCAACATCGACGTCACGGTGATCGTCGACGGCTGGCACGGCGACACCAGCCGCATGTTCTTCGTCGGCGAGCCGAAGATCAAGGCGCGGCGCCTGGTGGAAGTCACCTACGAGTCGATGATGCGCGGCATCGAGGTGGTGAAGCCCGGCGCCACCCTGGGCGACATCGGCCACGCCATCCAGTCCTTCGCCGAGAAGCAGCGCTTCTCGGTGGTCACCGATTTCTGCGGGCATGGCCTGGGGCAGGTGTTCCACGATGCGCCCAGCGTGCTGCACTACGGCCGCCCCGGCACCGGCGTGAAGCTGCGCGAGGGCATGTTCTTCACCATCGAGCCGATGATCAACGCCGGCCGCCCGGAGGTGAAGATCCTGCAGGACGGCTGGACCGCGGTGACCCGCGACATGAAGCTCTCGGCCCAGTTCGAGCATTCCATCGGCGTCACCGCCAGCGGCTACGAGATCTTCACCCTCTCCCCCAAAGCCTGGCACAAGCCGCCTTACGCGTAGGTCCACTCAAACCTCCCTCGCCCCCTGGAAGGGGGAGAGGGTTGCGTAGCGTTGGCAAGCGCCTGCGCGAGCCTACGCGAAGCTGGGTGAGGGGGTTCGGTGCCGACGACAGAGGCCTCACAGCAAACCGCGCCCCCCTCACCCCGACCCTCTCCCCCCGGCAAGCGGGTGGAGAGGGAGCCATGTTCAAACGATCTCGACCCGCAGCAGCGAGCGGACGTGCTGGATCTGGTTGAGGATCGTCACCTGCGGCGAGCCGGCGAACAGCAGTCCGACGGCGAAGTTCTCGCGGTCGGCCACCAGCGAGCCGGAGTCGCCGCCCGCCGACATCGGCGTGGTGAGGATCTGGTCGCGGAAGCGCGCCACCCGGCCGCCGCCGAAGTTCACGTCGACGGTGGCGTTCACCGTGGTGATGCGCCCGGTGGTGTAGTTGGTGGTGCGGCCGGTCTTGTGCAGCAGGGTGCCGACGGTGACGTCGACGCGCGGACGCCAGCCGCGCAGGTGGCCGACCCAGTGGATCTCGCGCTTCAGGTCGTGGAACTGGCCTTCGGCGAGCGCCGCGTCGACCAGGTTGCGGTGCAGCGCCCGCGGCACCGGCGGATCGAAGGTGATGGGGATGAAGCGGCTCAGCGCGGCGATGCGGTCGGCCGGGTCGCTGCCGCCGTCGAAGGGGCCGGGCTGCAGCACGGCGTCGCCCGGCGTGCCGTTGTTGCTGTTGGCCAGCACGTGGTTGTTGGAGAGGATGTAGTAATGGTTGGGAACGCCGACCGAGTTGCCCGGCGTGCCCATCATGTCGTAGACGCAGGTGCCGATGGTGCCGGCGGTGATCGCCTTGTGGCCGACACTGTAGCCGCCGGAAGCCGGGCGCGCCCGCCGCGCCAGCAGTTGCGCGCTGACTTCGACCGGCTCGGCCTGGCCGGCGAAGGGCTCGCCGATGGCCAGCACGTCGGTCGGCATCTCGCCGATCTTCTTGGGAATCATGTCGGCGGCAGTCAGTTCCTCCTTGTCGACCTTCTGCGACACCAGGGCCAGCAGCGCCGGCTTGCCGGTCGGTTCGCCGTCGCTCCACTTCACGCCGAACCCCATGCCGACCACGTTGGCCGGCGTCTTGCCGGGCTCCAGGAACTTCTGCACCTCGCTGGCGTAGGCCTTCTGGGTCTTCTGCGCGGTTTCCGGATCCAGATTCATCTTGGCTGCGTCGATCATAGTCGCTTCTCCCGGATGGCGGCGCCGATCCCGGGCAGGGACTCAGTGCGCCGCGATTTCACCAATCTCCTCGACGTCGACCGCGAAGCCTTCCAGTTCCTTCGGCAGGACCTGGGACGGCTGCAGGGCGGATTCCGGGACCTTGCTGACGACCATGACCTTGATGACGGGACGACCCGCCTTCTCGCCGATGCCCACCGCGTTCACGTTGGGATAGGCCATCAGGTCGTCTTCGTGCTTGCGCAGAACGGCTTCGATTTCCATCGCCTTGTCCTTTGCGGCTTGCGCTCCATGCCGGGCCCGAAGGATCGCCGGCACGGCCGGGGCGCAAGCTACCATGGTCTGCCGCCGTCGCGGCGGTCTGCGTCGATCCCGCCTCCGGCGTCGTGCCGAGGGGTCGTGCTGTTCATGGCCGCGCGGACTGCGCGTTCGTTCGTCGGGGTGGATGAATGCCGCCACCGCGGCACCCGGCTGCCTGCCGGACTACCTGCCGTTCCGTCGTCTGCACCGGATTGCCGTCGGGCAAGGCTCGGAGTAGGAGACTCTCTCTGCGGTCATGAGCAGTCCACTCCACGCTACGCGCGGCAATGAGCCGGCGTCTATGTGGCGGGAGGTGTAGAGGATGGAGATTTAGGGGTGCCGGCCCCGCGCAGGAGGTACGGCGGGCCCAAGTGGTACCGGGGGAGCAGGCGGTACGGCGGCGGGTCGAGGATCGCGGGTCGGCGGACTCAGCCGGCCTCGAGGCCTTCGGCCGCCTGGGCGGCCGCCGCCTCCGGGCGCAGGCCCTTGGCGTGCGCGGCGCGCCAGTCGTAGTCGCAGGCCGAGAGGTCGTAGCCGAGGATCGCCAGCTCGCATTCCACCCAGCTCAGCCAGTCGCGATAGCTGTCGGCCTGGGGCGCGGCGGCCCCGCGCGGCGGAAAGGCGATCACATTGGCGTCGGTCATGCTGTCTTCCTCGAAATGCGAAACATCTGCTGCTTAAGGACGGTCTTTCGCGACCCGAATAATGGGTCCATTCCGGTTAACAAATGGCTAGCCCTGGGGGTTCCACCATCTCTTGGTTGAATACCTGGCCGTCCCGCTCTCTAATTGGCCGGCAACAACGGGGGATGCAAGTGGCGGACGGCGCGGACGGCGGCAAGCCGCATTATCACGGACACCGGGATCGTCTGCGCGAGCGCCTGTTGGCGCGCGGCGGCGACAGCCTCGCCGACTACGAGGTACTTGAATTCCTATTGTTCGGCGCCAAGCCGCGCGGCGACGTGAAGCCGCTGGCCAAGGCCCTGCTGGCCCGCTTCGGCAGCCTCGCCCGGGTGCTGACCGCCGAGCCGGAGGCGCTGGCCCGGGTGCCCGGCATGGGCACGGCTTCCATCGCCGCCCTGAAGATCGTCCCCCAGGCCGCCGAGCGCCTGGCCCGCGAGGAGGCCATGGAGGGCGATGTCATCTCCTCCTGGGACAAGCTGCTGGCCTACTGCCGCCAGACCATGGCGCATCAGAAGGTCGAACAGTTCCGCCTGCTGTTCCTCGACAAGCGCAACCGCCTGATCGCCGACGAGGTGCAGCAGCAGGGCACCATCGACCACACGCCGGTCTACACCCGCGAGGTGATGAAGCGGGCCCTGGAACTGGGCGCCGCCGCCCTCATCCTGGTCCATAATCACGTCAAGCGGAAATTCTGTTCTTGGCCCAATGCCTTAAGAGGCATCTTGGTTTTCAGGTAAGCGTGGGGTAAGTGCGTTCCGATTCCCAGTATGTACGCCTTTCAGTACCGGCTTGGCTTGCGATCTCGGCTTGT
>JBHJOA010000045.1:0-2982 GCA_050330205.1 Kiloniellaceae bacterium | reverse complement strand
TAAAAGCGCTCCGACAGCCAGATGGCGAGGCGCGAGCCGGCCTTCACCGCGCCGCTCAGCAGCTCGTAGCCCGGCGTCTCCTCGGCGCCGTGCTGCAGGCCGATGTCGCGGTGCTCCAGCTCCTCCTGGCGGAAGGTCTCGATGGTGTCCTTCAGCGCCGCCTGGTCGTCCTCCAGCTCCGCCGACTGCCCGGCGTAGTGCGCGTCGATGACCTCCTCGACGGCGACGGTGCAGGCCATGGCGGCCTTCTCGCCGAGCAGCGCCGTGGCGGCGCCGAGCGCGAAGCCGGCGACGTGCCAGACCGGCTGCAGCACGGTCGGGCGTACCCGGTGGCGCACCATCAGCTCCTCGAAGGTGCGCAGGTGGGCGAGTTCCTGTTCGTGCATGTGCTTGAGCACCGGCGCGCAGGCACTGCGGCCCAGCACCGCGAGCTGGCCTTCGTAGATGCGCCGGGCGCCGTACTCGCCGGCGTGGTCGACGCGGATCATGCGGGCCAGCCGGGCCCCGGCATCGGGATCGCCGGGCAGGTATCCGGGCTTCGGCGTTCCACCGTTCTTGCTGTCGGTCATCGCTGGCCTCACCTGTGCCGGGCGCCGGGCGTGAAGGCGCCCCACAAGGATAACGCGGCCAGCAGGGCCGAGGCCAGGACGTTGAACCCGGCCATGGAGATGCCGAACAGCTCCCAGGGCACCACGTCGCAGGGCGCGAAGGGCCGGTTCAGCAGGAACTCGCGCAGCTGCTCGACCGTGGCGTTGGGCGGCAGGCTCGGGGCGTGGCACTCGGCGGTGCCCTGCCACCACTTCTGCTCGACGCCGACGTGGAAGGCGGCGATGGCGCCGCCGGCGGCAAAGGCGAGGCCGGCGAGGACCAGGAAGGCGCGCCGGGCGGCCGCCGAGCCGGCCAGCACCAGGGCCAGCAGCGCCGCCGCCAGCGCGGCGCCGTAGGCATAGCGCTGGTAGAGGCAGAGGATGCAGGGATAAAGGCCGCCCCAGTACTGCGACGCCAGCGCGGTGCCGAGGGCGCCGAGGCAGGCGGCGGCCAGGGCGGCGGGCAAGAAGCGCGGGCGATGCAGCAGGCGGGCGAGGTCCATCCTTGCGGTCCGGCGCGGGCTCAGAACAGGTAGCGCAGGGCGACGAAGCCGCCGAGCAGCAGCACGAAGAACAGGATCGTCAGCTGCGGCAGGTAGCGCTCGATGAAGCGGCGGATCGGCGGCCCAAAGTACCACAGCAGCGCCGCCAGCAGGAAGAAGCGGGCGCCGCGCGACACCGCCGAGGCGACCATGAAGACGCCGAGGTCGAGGTTCATCACCCCGGAGGTGATGGTGATCACCTTGTAGGGGAAGGGGGTGAAGCCGGCGCCGGCGACGATCCAGGCGCCCCAGGCCTCGTAGCGCGCCTGGAACTCGTGGTAGCGGTCGAGGTAGCCGTAGAACTCGACGATCGGCCGGCCGACGGTGTCGAACAGCAGCGCGCCGATGGCATAGCCGGCGCCGCCGCCGACCACCGAGGCGGCGGTGCAGACCGCGGCGATCAGCCAGGCGCGGTCGCGCGCCGCCAGGATCATCGGGATCAGCAGGACGTCGGGCGGGATCGGGAAGAACGACGACTCGGCAAAGGAGATGACCGCCAGCGCCGCCAGCGCGTGGCGGTGGCCGGCCGTCTGCATGGTCCAATCGTAGAGTCGCCGCAGCACGCCCGATCGGACCCTTTCCGTTTGCCGGCCGCGATGCCGGTCGGTTGCGCAGCCGCCCGTTTAGCAGGGCGCGATGACGGGGGCAACCGGGCAGCGGACGTGCTAGGTTCGCTGACGGCCGCCATGGTTTGAGAAATCCGGGCCCGGCGCGGGGGAGCATGCAGGAACACGCCGACATTCTGTTCGCCAACGAGGCCTTCTACCTCGCCTTCGAGACGAAGGACCTGGACGCGATGGAGGGGCTCTGGGCGCGGCGCGTGCCGGTCGCCTGCAGCCATCCGGGCTGGCCCTCCCTGAACGGCCGCGACCAGGTGATGCAGAGCTGGGCGGCGATCCTCGCCAATCCCGACACCCGCGGCGTGGAGATGCGCGGCGCCAGGGCCTACCGCTACGGCGACGCCGCCTTCGTCACCTGCTACGAGATCGTCGGCGACAGCCTGCTGGCCGCCACCAACGTCTTCGTCCGCGAGGACGACAGCTGGAAGCTGGTGCATCACCAGGCGGGGCCCTGCAACATGCCGCCCGCCGACCTGCCGGAGGAAGACGACGCCGGCCGCCTGCAATAGCCGCGCGAGCGGCCCGCTACAGCAGCTCGACCTGCTCGGCCATCGGCCCTTTCTGGCCCTGGCGGGTGTGCAGCCGGACCCGCTGGTTCGGCTGCAGGGCGGTCAGGCCGACCCGCTCCAGGGTGCGCCCGGAGACGAAGACGTCCTTGCCGCCGTTGTCCGGGATGACGAAGCCGAAGCCCTTTTCCGCGTTGAAGAACTTCACGGTGCCTTCGATCACCTCGGTGGCACCGCCCCCGTGGCTCCCGTGGCCGCCGGCCTGGCCGCCGGAGTACCCGCCGCCATGTCCGCCGCCATGTCCGCTACCATGTCCGCCGCCTGCCGGGGCGGTGCCGCCCTCGACGCTGTAGATCTCCGCGACCTGCAGGCCCTTGCGGCCCTGCATCAGGTCGCAGACGATGGCCGCGCCTTCATAGAGTTCGCGGTTGCCGTACCGCTCGACGACGGAGATATGCAGGAAGGCGTCGGGGGCGCCTTCGTTCAGCTGGACGAAGCCGAAGCCCTTGGTGGCGTTGAACCACTTGACCACGGCCCTGACGTTACGGTGGGTGATCTCTTCCCTGTCGAAATCGTTTTCATTGTTCATCACAACGGCTACTCCAAGACTGGCAAGGGAGTCCCTTTCCTACGTCCTGCAGCCATCGCAATGCTGGGAGTTTCGGCGGTGGCGCTCCACCCTGTCCGCAATCTCCGAACCCACTACCCGTGAGAAACCACTCGCTCG
>JBHJOA010000044.1:0-8438 GCA_050330205.1 Kiloniellaceae bacterium | reverse complement strand
GGCGCGCCCGCCGGCGCCCTGCCGGTGGCGCCCTCGGCGCCGCTGCCGGCGGATGCGCCGGCGCCCACGGCGTCGACAGAGCCGGTGATCATCGAGGGGCCTGACGGTACCTCCTGGGCGGCGCAGCGCGCCCTGGACGAAGCCGCCTACCAGGACGACATCGAGGACTGCTACCGCTACGCCACCGCGCAGACACGGCGCGACGCCCAGTACATCGACGACCGCAACGCCGGCATCGACACCCTGACCAACCAGTCGCCCTACGCCGGGCTGCGTCAGCGAGTCGACGAGTTCGACCTGCGCAACCGCCGCTCGGCGCTGATGTCCTCCTGCATGGAATCGAAGGGCTACGTCAGGGCCGATACCACGCTGCCGCGCCTGGAATTCTGATCTCCATGACCGCCGGGCCAGAGTCCGATAGGGCCGGGTCCGATGAGGCCGGGTCGGGGACGCCTGCGACCGGTTCGACGGTCACCGCCTGCCTGCTGATCATCGGCAACGAGATCCTGTCCGGCCGCACCCAGGACAAGAACCTCGCCTTCATCGGCCAGCGGCTGAACGACCTCGGCATCCGCCTGACGGAGGTGCGTGTCATCCCCGACATCGAGGCGACCATCGTCGAGACCTTGAACGAGGTGCGCCGGCGCTTCGACTACGTGTTCACCACCGGCGGCATCGGCCCCACCCACGACGACATCACAGCAGAATGCGTGGCCAAGGCCTTCGGCCGCGCCCTCGTCATCAGCCCCGAAGCGCGCGCGATCCTGGAAGCCCACTATGAGCCGGGGCAGCTGACGGAGGCACGGCTGCGCATGGCGCGCACGCCGGAAGGGGCGGTGCTGATCGAGAACCCGGTGAGCAAGGCGCCGGGCTTCCAGGTCGAGAACGTCTTCGTCATGGCCGGCATCCCCAGCATCATGCAGGCCATGTTCGCGAGCCTGCAGCACCGCCTGGTCGGCGGCCGGCCGCTGCGCTCGCGCAGCGTCGCCGTCGATATGGGCGAGAGCTTCGTCGCCGCCGGCCTGGCGCGCCTGCAGGCGCGTTTTCCCGCGGTCGAGATGGGCAGCTATCCCTTCAACCGCGGCGGCGTCTTCGGCACCCGCCTGGTGCTGCGCGCGACCGACGACGCCCTGCTCGACGCCGCGGCGGCAGAACTGGAAAGCTTCCTCGTCGCCCTTGAGGCCCGCCACGCCTGGGAGGAATCGGCGGCGGAAGCGGCGCCGGGCGTCGGGGAGCGGCAGCAGAGTGCGTAGGGGAGCGGGGCGCGCAGGAATGGGGAAGCTGCGGCGGTGATCGAGGAGGTTTCGCCCATCGATCTGCTGCCGCTGATCTTCACCACGGCGCTGGTGGTCTTTGCCCTGGCCATGGGCAGCGCCGACCTCGCCCGCACGGCGATCCGCGTCGCCGCTCTGGCCTGCGCCGCCCTCTGCCTCGCGGTCTGGGGCGCCGCCCTGCTGTCGCTGGCGTTCTGGGACGCCGCCTGGGGCGAGGCGGCCGTCGCCGAGTTCTATGCCACCGCCTTCCTGGCGCGGCTGCTGGGCCTGCCGGGGGCGGGTGTACTGCTGTCGGTGCTGGCCCTGGCGATGCTGGCGCTCGCCCTGCGCGAACTGTGGCGCCGCCGGGTCACGCTGCTGAAACAATCGGAGGCCGGCAAGCATGTCCGCAGAGGCTGAAGGCGCCGTCGAGCTGGTCATCGCGCCGCGCCTGCGCGACATCGGCGATTTCGCGGTGCGGCGCGTGCTGCCCTACGCCAAGCGGCGCATGGTGGGGCCCTTCATCTTCCTCGACGAGTTCGGGCCGGCCGAACTGCCGGCGGGCCAGGGCATCGACGTTCGCCCGCACCCGCATATCGGGCTTGCCACGGTCACCTATCTCTTCGACGGCGAGATCATGCACCGTGACAGCCTGGGCGTGACGCAGGCGATTCGCCCCGGCGCGGTGAACTGGATGACCGCCGGGCGCGGCATCGTGCATTCGGAGCGCAGCGGCGACGCCGAACGCGCCCGCGACACGACGCTGCACGGCATGCAGTCCTGGGTCGCCCTGCCGCTGGACCGCGAGGACGACGCGCCGGGCTTCGTGCACCACCCGGTCGGGAGCCTGCCGACGATCGAGCGCGCGGGCGCGTGGATGCGCCTCATCGCCGGGCGCGCCTACGGCGAGACGGCGCCGGCCGAGGTGTTCTCCGATCTCTTCTATCTGCACGCCGAACTCGAGCCCGGGGCGGAGGTCGCGTTGCCGGACGACCACGCCGAGCGTGCGGCCTACGTGGTCGCCGGCGGCGTGCGGCTGGACGGCGTCGACTACGGTCCCGCGACGATGATCGTGGCGAAACCGGATACGCCGGCGGTGCTGACGGCGACGGCGCCGAGCCGCGTCATGCTGCTGGGCGGCGCGCCGCTCGTGGGCAAGCGCCACATCTGGTGGAACTTCGTCGCCTCCAGCCCGGAGCGCATCGAGCAGGCCAAGGCCGAGTGGCGCGAGGGCCGCTTTCCCGGCGTGCCCGGCGACGACGACTTCATCCCGCTGCCGGAAGGGTAAGGGCCGAGCCGGGTCAGCCTCCCGCCACCAGCGAATAGCTGGTGCTGCGTCCCCGACTCCGGCCCTTCTCCAGGATGCCGCGGTCGATCAGTTCGAGAATGTCACGGTGCGCGGTATCCTGCGAGCAACGGGCGATGCTTGCCCAGCGCGAGGTGGTCATCTTGCCGTCGAAACCGTCGAGCAGGCGGTTGAGCACCTTGGTCTGACGTTCGTTGAACGGTTCGCCGGCGTGTCGTTCCCAGAAGGCGGCTTTGTGCGTCACGCTGGCGAGCGTATTCCGGGAACTCTCTATCGCGCGGGTGAAGCACTCCAGGAACCATGCCATCCACGGCGTGACGTCGAGCGACGCTTTCTGCGTACGCTCCAGGATGTCGTAGTAATCTTTGCGCTGCAGGCGGATTTGCGCCGACATGCTGTAGAAGCGCTTGTCGCTGTGTTCCGAGCGCGCCAGCGCCAGGTCCGCGACGGCGCGCGCGATGCGGCCGTTGCCGTCTTCGAAGGGGTGGATGGTGACGAACCACAGGTGCGCCTTGGCCGCGATCAGCAGCGGTTCCGTCTCCTTGTCGCCGTTGAACCAGTCCAGGAAAGCGGCCATCTCCTTCGGCACGTGAGTGGCCGGCGGCGCCCGGTAGTGTACGTGTTCCCGCCCGACCGCGCCCGAGACGACCTGCATCGGGCCTTTCGCGTCGTCCCGCCAGCGGCCCACCCGAATCTTCGTCATGCCGCTGCGGCCGGTGGGGAACAGCGCCGCATGCCAGGCGAACAGCCTTTCGTCGGTGAGGGGGGCATCGAAATCGCGTGTCGCATCGAGCATCATCTCGACGACGCCCTCCACATCTCGGTCGGCGGCCGGCAGGCCAGCGATGTCGAGGCCCAGGCGGCGCGCGATGGACGAGCGCACCTGGCCTGCGTCGAGCTGCTCGCCTTCGATCTCGCTGGACTTGAGGACGTCTTGGATCAGGGTTTCCAGCACGGCCTCGGTTTGCAGATCGAAGCCGAGTGCTTCCATGCGGCCCAGCAGACGACCTTGCTCATGGCGCGCATGAGCGATCGTCCTGACCAGTTCGTGCTGCTGCCAGGTCAGGTTTGGCCAGTCCTTCAGTTCCCAAATGAACATGCCATAAATTCCGTTTATTTGCGGATATTATGGACGCCGATCTCTGCGGTCTGCAACCCTATTCTTCTGAAAAATACGGAGAATAAGGGGGTCAATCTCCGCAGGGCACGGGCAGTCTGGCCTGGCGCGGCGACTGACCGTGTCCGGCAACGACGTCAATTCCGCTGCCGGAGGGGTAAGAGCCGCAAGATTGAACCGCGCCGGCCTTTCGCGCGACTGAAGCTCGTCACCGCGGCCAGGCCGCCGGTGACGGCGGAAACCCCCGCAAGGAGGTACCCGTCGACGGGCGGCCGCCGGCGGCGACTGCGGCCGCCCGTCCTCATTCCCGGACCCGATTGTCATCAAATCAATGAAATCAGTGAATTACGGATGCCGGCAAAGCCGCATGGGCTTTGTGCGGCAACGCGGCTTCCCGGTTGCGCCGCCCGGCTGTATCTCCTCATGCGCGGTCCGTTGAACCCGCCGCGCAGAAGCGGCGACTGAAGGACGATGGCCGGCGCAGAGTGCCCACGGCCCGCCTTTCCTGAGAGGGGAAACACAATGATCAGTTCCCGTCAACGCGGCGCCGGGCGCCGCCATCGCCGCCTGCGCGGGGGCCTTATCGCCGCCGGCGCCACCGCCAGCCTGCTGACTGCCGGCACGCCGGCGATGGCCGACTACGGTGCCACACACGTCGTGAACGTGTTGACGCCCGTCATCGAGATCGAGGGCGACGGCAAGGTCTACACCAAGCCGGTCATCCCCCTGGTTCAAATCGCTGCCAGTGTGAACGTCACCCTCGATGCCCATGTTTCCGGGCGGATCAAGAGCTACAAGGTATGGCTGAAGTTCCGCACCGAGAACTCCGACTGGGCCGAGTTTCCGCAGCACTCGACCTCGCAGAGCTTTCCGCTGCATGAGCGCCCGAAGAAGCTCAACAACAATGTCTACGTCGGCATCCCCTACGGGTCGCATGCCAGCTACCTGGTCGCCTACTGCAACCTGCAGGCCAACGCGCTGCGCCACGGCGGCATGTCGGATCAGGAGATCTTTTCGCAGGACCGCCCGATCGAAGTCGGCATTCACTCCGCCCTCGAATACGAGATGAGCGGCGCCAGCGCGACCGGCAGCATGATGGGCCTCGGCGGCGCCTGGGAAACCATCCAGAAGATGAACCTGATTTGCAAGGCGAAGCCGCCGGCGCGGACGGGCGTCGCCGAGGGCAGCCTGGAACCCAGCCCGCCGGAGGTCGAACAGGCCACCCTGGCGATCATCGAACAGCACAGCCTGCACGGCGCCTGCTCGGTACACCTCTCCGGCACCCTCCGCACCGCGAAACCGAACAGCGAGGTGAAGTTCCTCTACGTCGATAGCGGCGGCCGGCAAAGCGACCTGAAGACGGTGACGACAGATCACAGCGCGACGGCGATGTTCAGCCACGAGTATCCACTGTCGGAAGGCGGCATCCGGTCCGGCAAGATCCAGATTGTGGGTCAGGGCCCGGCGTTCCTGTCCAACTGGGCGGACTACGAGGTGAACTGCGGCTCACCGGCGCAGGGCATTACCTCGATGCTGCCGCCGAAGGCGACGGCCTTGGAGGCGCATGCCCTTCCTCACGAGACCGTTCACCAGGGCTTCGCTTGCCCGAAGAGGGTGAGAATCTTCGGCGTCATGCAGGGCCGCGGTACGGCCTCGGGCGCGGCGGCGCTCTTCGCAGCCGACAAGCTAAAGAAGCTGCAGCAATACAGCATCGAGGACGGCCAGACCGTCGTCGTCGAAGGTGAGCACGACCTCGATTGGAGCAGCGTTCACGCATTCGGCGGCGCGGTTCCGCAGCAGAGCGTGAAGCTGACCATGAACGTCACCAACGCCCTGGCCGACCTTGTCGACCATATGGAGGTGACGCAGAAATTCGCCTGCCGCGAAACCACCGGTGTGGCGGAAGGCGCGGTCGGCGGCATTTCCCCCGGGGCGAAGCCGGACCACTCGCAGCAGGCCGCCGTCGGCCAGGTCGCGGCGGCGCCGGCGCTGGCGGTCATGGCGCCCAAGGGGCCGGCGCACAGCGGCGAGATCCGCCTCTCGGGCGGCGCGGCGAACGCCAAGTACAAGCTGACGTTCCTGCGCAAGTCGGGCGGCGGCTATGTGGCGGTGAACGCGGCGCAGTTGCCCAAGCAGATGACCGGCCTCGTCGCGAGCTTTCCGCTGAAGGCGCTGAGCGGCGGGCGTGACTGGCGCCTCGAGGTCTGCCCGCTTGCCGGTGCGCCGACAGCCTGCATGACCTCCGACTTCCGTCTGCCGCGGATCGGTGGGGCGGGGGCCGGCGCCGGAGCCGGCACCCAGGTGCCAGCGCCGGCCGCCGGCAGCACGGTTTACATCGTGCCGGGCGTACTCAACTAGCACGGCGTAACCAGAGATCATCTTCCTAGGGCGGTCGCCGGCGGCGGCCGCCCCTTTCTTGTCACGGCCGCGCTATACTGGCCGGTGAACCTGCGGGGCGCCGCGGTCGACCCATGGGGAAAGGAGAGTTGAGCACCCGTCAACGTTCCAGCCCAGGAGGATGATCATGTTGCCGCAGATCCATCGATTCCTGTCCCCCCGCGCAGTCCTCGCCCCCTTCGCGCTGGCCCCTCTTGCCCTGGCCCCCCTTGCCCTGGCAACGATGCTGGCGCCCGTTCTGGTCCCGGCCGCCGCCCTGGCCGACACCAAGGAAATCACCGTCGTCAACCTCGTCTCCAAGCAGCTCGCCGTCGACAGCAACGGCAGCAGCTACCACATGGTCTCGCACCTGGCGAACCTCGTCGCCGACGTCCGCATCGTGGTGGACACCGGCGCCGTGGGCCGCGTGAAGAGCTGGAAGGCCTGGCTCGGCCTGTCGAACGGCGAAGGCGCCCGTGAGGACTACCAGCTCTATAACGTCGCCAAGGAGTATCCCTGGGGCAAGCGGCCGCGCCACGTCAACCGCATCGAGCGCATCATCGTGCCCTCGAGCGTCTGGGCGAACTACGTCAAGGCGCGCTGCAACGCGCTGGCCACCGAGCTGCGCGCCCAAGGCCTGGGCGACACCGCCATTTTCGGCCAGGACCGCCATATCGAACTGGGCGTGCCGCCCTACCTGGACACCGAAACCACCGGCGCCGGCAGCGGCAACCTGATCGTCGAGGCGGTGCCCTGGGAAGCTTACGCCAAGCTCGATCTGGTCTGTAAAAAATGGCCGGGCGCGGCGATCCCGCAGGCCAGCGGCGACATGACCATCGGCCCTGCCGAGGTGGTCGCCACCAGCCTCTCGGTCGCCGAACTGTCGAGCCTGGGCGGCGCTTGCAAGATTCGCCTCGATGGCTCCATCACCACCGACCGCGGCGATGCCGAGGTCAGCTTCCGCTACCGCGACCAGGCCGGCAAGGAGAGCCAGGTGTGGAAGGTGAATACCGGCACCTCGAAGACCGCCAGCTTCAGTCACTGGTACGACATCCCCAACAACCCCGACGGCGACGAGACCGGCTTCGTGCGCATCGTCGGCGTCAGCCACGAGTTCCTCGGCGACTGGCGCGGCTACGCTCTGAAGTGCGTCGAGGGTGGGCCCGGCAACCTGGTCGCCAACGACCCGCCGAAGCTGACCATGACCATCGCCGAGCAGGGCAAGGTCATGGTGCACGGGCAGATCTGCCCGGAGAGCCTGAAGCTGGTCGGTCTGCTGGAAGGCCGCGGCAACATGAGCGGCCGCACCATCTTCTTCGGACCGGCCTTCCTGTCGCCGCCGCGCGACTACTCGATCACCCACGGCCAGAAGATGCTGGTCGGCGCCGACGCACCGCTGAACTGGAACAACGTGCCGCCGCCGGTGGGTAACGCGCTGCTGAAGCAGGAGCGCCGCTTCACCTTCAACGCCACAAACGAGAACGACAAGGTCGTCTCCTCGCTGAAGAACCAGCAGCACATGGTGACCTGCGTGCGGCCGGCGCTCAATCCGGTGGTGGGGCAGGGCGGCAGCGGCGGCCTCACCATCGAGCCGCGCCAGCCGGCCGAAACCACGACGGCGCCGCGCAGCCTGCAGACGCAGCCGGTGGTGCCGGGCACAGCGCCGGAGCCGGTCAGCCCGCGCGTGATCCTGCAGCAGCGCCAGCTTGTACCGGCCAACTGAGGCCGGCCGCGCATCGCCATCCCCCGCGCCGGTCGGCCCGGCGCGGGGGCCGGCGCGGGGGGAGCGTGGCTACTGGACGGCGGAGTCGCGGCGGATCTGGTCGATCCGGATGTCGTACTCCCGGCGGTCGATGCGGCCTTCGTCGAAGTCCTTCTGGACCCGATCGCGCTGGTTGCTGAGGTGAATCTCGTAGCCGCCGGCGGTGCCGCCCGCGCCCACGGCGCCGCCTACCAGGGCGGCGCAGCCGCTCACCAGGAACATCGATCCGACCACCACGGTGATCGCCGCAAGCCTCCGCATGCCTACCTCCCGATTACACTTTCGACGGGGAACGAACGCCGGGCTTTCAGAAAGGTTCCCAACTTTCGACCGCGCCGGGAAGTGGTGCCCGCTGGCGGACTCGAACCGCCACGGCCTTGCGGCCCCGAGATTTTAAGTCTCGTATGTCTACCAGTTCCATCAAGCGGGCGCCGCCTCGCGGCCGGCAGGGCTTCCTTGTGCCCCATGCATCGGGAACGGGCAAGGGGGGCGGGCCAGGGCGCGGGCCGGATCAGGCCGGCGGCTGGAACACTTCCTTGAAGCTCTCGCGCAGCCAGCGGATGGTGGCCTGGATGCGCTTGGACTCGACGGTGTCGGGATGGGCGTGGAGGTGCAGGATGCGGA
>JBHJOA010000043.1:0-4462 GCA_050330205.1 Kiloniellaceae bacterium | reverse complement strand
AGGTGGTCGAAGGCCTCGGCCACCGTCGCCGCGCTGCAGGTGAGGCCGTGGTTGCCCATGGCCAGGATCGGCCTGTCGCCCAGCGCCGCGGCCAGGCGCGCGCCTTCCTCGGCCTCGTCGGCAATGCCGCCGAAGCCGTCGTCGTAATTGACCAGGTCATAGAAGCGCGCCGTGGTCTGGTCGATCGGCAGCATGCGCGGGTCTTTCAGGCCCATCAGCGCCGTCGCGTAGTGCGGGTGGCAGTGCAGCAGCACGCGGGCCTCGGGCTTGGCGCGATGGATGGCGCCGTGGATGCACCAGGCCGAGGGATCGGGTGCGCCCGGGCGCGACATCGTGTCGGTATCGTCGGCGTCGAGCAGCAGCAGGTCGCTGGCCTTGACCTTGGCGAAGTGCCGCCACTTCGGGTTCATCAGGAACTTCTTGCCGTCGGCCGAGACCGCGGCGGAGAAGTGGTTGGCGACGCCCTCGTGCCAGTCGAACTTCACCGCCAGGCGGAAGGCCGCCGCCAGGTCGACGCGCAGCGCGGCCTCGTCGCCCTGCGTGGCCGCCGCTTCCGCCGCGATGGGTGTGGTGCCGTCTGCGCTCACTTGAACCTCCCTTCGGATACCGCTGCGCGGTAGGTGCTGCGTAGTTCGCCGCGATCGACGTAGGTGCCGCGCAGGTAGCGCTCGCCGCTGCCGGCCTCATAGGCGTCGCGGCCGTGGACCACACGGTGGTTGTCGAACACCACGCACTCGCCGGCCCGCAGGCGGTAGCGTACCAGGTACTTCGGGTCGCGCAGCAAGCGCCCGAAGCGGCGCAGTGCCGGGTAGTAGCGGTCGAGCAGGCGCTGCGGCAGATCGAACACGTCGGCCAGGTGCTGGCTGATGGTGAGGCCGGAGACCTCGCCGTTGCGGTCGAGCTCGATGACCCGCTGGCGTGCGCGGATGTCGAAGCCCTCGTGCTCCCAGTAGAAGGGAATCTCTGTCTCCGCCAGCAGCTCGAAGTCCTTCGGGTGATCGCGGCGGAAGTCCTCGGCGACGGCGGCGCCGTCGAGGATGAGATTGTCGCCGCCGGCGACCGAGTTGGCGCGGCAATGCAGGAACTGAACGCCCGGTGCCAGTTCCTCGGCCGGCACGTCGGTATGCATTTCCAGCGCCTTTGCCGTGTAGGCGAGGTTCACCGGGGCGGCGTGGACCCGCACGTCGAAATAGTCGCCGAAGAAGGTCGGCCGCACCTGGCCGAGCAGCCGCACCGTCTCGGTGAGGCCGGCGTCGCTGTCCGGCATGTCGGTGACGATGGCCACCCCCTCGACCAGCAGCGCCTCGGCCCAGCGGCCGACCAGCGCCCGGTCCTGCATCAGCGCCGGCTGGGAAAATCGCGCGATCCTCGGGTAGTGGTCGGCGTACCACAGGCGCCGCGGCAGCTCGGCCGGGTCGTGGCGCGGCAGGCCCTTGGCGTAGGGCGCCAGCCAGTCGAGGCGGTGGCGCGTCACGTGGCCGCTGCCCTGCCAGGTGATCTCCAGCGACCCGCCGTCGATGCGCGCGCCGGCGGGCAGCGGCTCGATGTCCTGGAAGACGTCGTAGCTGCGCTCGCGGGTCTCCGGATCGAAGGAACTCGGGCAGTTGTCGCGCAGCCAGTAGTAGTTGAAGTAGCCGCGGCTGCCGTCGGCCAGGGGTATCTCCAGGCCGGACTCGCCGAGGCTGACGCGGTCCACCGCCGCGCTGAGGGTTGCGACCATTCGTTTCGGGGCTCCACAGGTTTCCGGCGCCAGGATAGCGCCGCCGGATCGTGTCGTGGAAGCCCGATAACGCAACAATTGAAACCCCGCCCCCGACAACTGAAACCCGAAAGCCGGGGCCGCGACATCGTCCCGATACCTGGGGAGACCATGTTGGCGGCCTGGACGGGGGAGCCCCGTCGCCGAACCCGAGGAGGGCGAAGATGAGTCTGCACACGAACCTCACCCTGCGCCGCGCCGCCGTGCCGGCCGGCCCGGCTGCCGCGGCTGCCCGACTGCTCACTGCTCTCCGGCGCTGGTACCGGCGCCATTGCGACCTGCGCCACCTGAGGGGGTTGGACGACCACCTGCTGCGCGACGTCGGCCTGACCCGCGACCAGGTGGCGCGCGCGGTGCGCGAGCCGGGCTGGCGGCTCTAGGCCATGACCCTGGCGGCCGAGATCGACAGCGCCGCGCGGCGCGGTCCCGCCGCGCCGGCGGCCGGGGACGTGACCCCGGAGCTGGTCAGGCTCTATGACCGCCGCGCCCGCGACCTGCGCGCCGAGGCCCAGGCCGCGGTGCTGCGCCGGCTGTTCGCCGCGCCCTGCGCCGGGCTGGAGCGGCTGCTCGCGTGGCGACGGCGGCCGGAACGAACGGCTCCCTAGTAGCAGCGCGTGCGCGTGCCCCACTGCAGGCTGCCGTCGGGCAGCGTGCGGTAGACCTGGTCCTGGACACAGTTGGGCGCCCGCGGCGGCTGGTAGTAGACCGGCGGCGGCGGCGGTGCCGGCCGCGACAGCACGCTGCCCAGCACGATGGCGCCGCCGATGATGCCGGCGCCGATCAGGATCTCGTCGCCGTAGCGGCCCCGGTGCCTGTGGTGGTGGCGGTGCCGATGATGGCGGTGGTAGTGGCGGGCGTGATAGTGCCGCTTGAAATGCTTGTGGCGGTGGCCCTTGAAGACGTGGTGGTGGCCGTAGTAGCCGTACGACTTGTACTTGTAGGGGCCGCCGGCCTGGGCCGGGAAGCTGCCCAGCGCCACGGCGGCGGCGAGGAGGAGGGTGGTCAGGAGCCTGCGCATCGGGTCGTCCCTCGACGTTGATTGCATGGCCCTGTGCAAAGGTTAGTCCCGGCGCAATGGCGCGGTCAACCGGACGCCCTTCGATGACACAGACTGCCGGTCGCTCCGCCGCCGCACCGTCTCGCGAAAGCGCGGCAGCGCAACAATCGAAACCCCGCCCCGACAACTGAAACCCGAAAGCCGGGGCCGCGACATCTTTCCGTTACGCGGAACGGCTATTTCCTTTCGCACCGTGACAGCGAAGGCCCCTGTGGCCGCAACAGGAAAGGCGCTGCCGTTTCAGGCCGCGAAGAAGCGATGGGAATTATCCAGCAGATGCGGAATGTGGGCGCGACGCCGGCCGAGGCGTCGACGGCCTTTGCGACCAGCGTGTCGGATGTGCTCGACTTCTGGTTTCCGCGCGGGCTCGATGCCGATGAGGCGGCGCACCGCCGGCAGTTCCAGTGGTGGTTCGGCGGCGGCGCCGACGCCGGGATCGAGGCCCGCTTCGCGCCGCTGGTGGAGGCGGCCGCCACCGGCGCGCTCGATGCCTGGGCGACGACACCGCGCGGGCGCCTCGCCCTCATTATCGTGCTCGACCAGTTCGCTCGCAGGCTTTACCGCGACACCGCCGAGGCCGGCCGCTATGAGAGCCGGGCGGTCGCCCTGGCGCTGGACGGCCTCGACGGCGCGGACCACGACCGCCTGGCGACGGTGTGGGAGAAGCTGTTCTTCGCGATGCCGCTCAGCCGCTCGGAGAGTCTGGCCCTGCAGAAGCGTGCGGTCGAGCTCTGCGACGACCTGCTGTCCATGGCGCCGGCCCACCTGCGCCGCTTCTACCTCTTCGCGGCCGGTCAGGCCCGCGGCCACCGCGACGTCATCGCCCGTTTTGGCCGCCATCCCGAGCGCAACGAACAGCTCGGCCGCGTCTCGACGGCGCAGGAGCGCGCCTACCTCGCCGCCGCCGGCCGCGTCCACGACCGCGTCTCCCGCGAGGGCGATTTCTTCTCGCCGTCGTACTTCCCGATCCCGCGCACCGAGCGCGGATGACTTGCGGCGGGGCCGGGCGATCCCGGCCCCTACCGCTCCGCGAGCGCCAGCCGCAGCCCCAGCGCCGCGAAGGCGCCGGCAAAGCTCCGCCGCAGCCAGGTCATCACCCGCGGCCGCGAGATCACGTAGCGCCGCGTGAAGGCGGCGCAGGCGCCATATCCCACGAACACCACGAAGGTCAGCGCCATGAAGGCGGCGGCGAGCGTCAGCATCGTCGCCGTCGGTGCGGGCGCCGCCGCCGGCACGAACTGCGGCAGGAAGGCGAGGAAGAACAGCGACAGCTTCGGATTGAGGATGTTCAGCAGGAAGCCGTTGGCGACGATGCGCGTGCCCGAGGCGCCCGCGTGCCGTGCCGCGCTCTCGTCCGAAACGTCCAGCGCGCCGCCGTCGCGCAGCACCGACCACGCCATGTAGAGCAGGTAGGCGACGCCCAGCACCTTCACCGCCTGGAAGGCCAGCGCCGAGCTGTGCAGCAGCGCCGCCAGCCCGACGACGCTGGCGCCGATGTGCGGCAGGATGCCCAGCGTGCACCCCAGCGCCGCCAGCACGCTCGCCCGCCAGCCGCGCGCGAGCCCGAAAGCCAGCGTATAGAGCACCCCCGTCCCCGGCAGCAGAATGACGACGATCGAGGTGGCGAGGAATTCGGGGGTCATGGG
>JBHJOA010000042.1:0-80421 GCA_050330205.1 Kiloniellaceae bacterium | reverse complement strand
CGGCCAGAGGCCGGCCGGGCCGAAGTCGATGATGTTGGGGTGCCAGGAGAACAGCTGCGAGCGCCAGCGGTTCCAGACGACGGTGACCTCGGTGTTGCGCCCGGCGGCGGTCTGGGCGTTGTTGAACACGCGCTCGCTGTTGCGCTTCAGCCACCACCAGGAGTCCTCGTTCTCCAGCTCCAGGCCGGCGTCGGCCTGGTTGCGCAGGTAGACGTACTGCACGTCGCGCGTCCGGCCGGCGGCGTCGGGGGCGTCGGTGCGCCGCACCTCGGTGCCGCTGACGGTGCCGGTGGTCCAGGTCGGCCGCGCGTACTCCCACCAGCCCCAGAAGACGAGGCCGACGACCAGCGCCGCGACGGCGATCACCTCGCTGGCCGAGCGCCACAGGAAGTAGCTGAACAGCCCGACGACCAGCAGCAGGATGTAGCCGATCGAGAACCAGATTTCGAGCATGGGGGCCTCTGGTAGCTTTTGGGGTGCCGTGGGCGGAAAGCACTCTGTGGGGGCGGCGCCCGGTTCGTCAAGGGACGGGGCGTCACGGGAAGGGGCGTCAAAGAGCGGTTATGGGGCACCGGCGGGCGGATTGGCCCCTTCACCTTTCGGGCAAATTCGCTATGGTGCGGCTTCTCGATCCGATCCCCCCGATCCGATCCCCCCGATGCCTGCCATAACCGGAGACGAGATGACCGCCCTGCTGCCGAACGTGGATCCCGACGGGCTCCTCGAATACTCCGTGGTCTTCACCGACCGCGCGCTGAACCACATGTCCCAGGCCTTCCAGGGCGTCATGCGCGACATCTCGGCGACGCTGAAGCGGGTCTACGGCGTCGGGCCGGGCGGCGGCGTGGCGGTGGTGCCGGGCGGCGGCACCTTCGCCATGGAGGCGGTGGCCCGCCAGCTCGCCGGCGGCGCCGGGGTGCTGGTCATCCGCAACGGCTGGTTCTCCTACCGCTGGTCGCAGATCTTCGAGGCCGGCGCCATCCCGGCGGCGGAGACCGTGCTGAAGGCGCGCCCGGTCGCGAGCGGCGCGGCGGCGGGGCCGCGCGCCCCCTTCGCGCCGGTGCCGGTCGAGGAGGCGGTGGCGGCGATCCGCGCCGAGCG
The DNA here is from genome assembly GCA_050330205.1 of Kiloniellaceae bacterium. Lineage (GTDB taxonomy): Bacteria > Pseudomonadota > Alphaproteobacteria > Kiloniellales > Kiloniellaceae > Pelagibius. Next base: position 79,320 of record JBHJOA010000042.1, on the reverse strand, counting down.
GCCAGACCTTGTCTTCGCGCCCCACGTCGAGACCGCCTCCGGCATGATCCTGCCCGACGCCTACCTGAAGGCGGTCGCCGAGGCGGCGCACGAGGTGGGCGGCTTCTTCGTGCTGGACTGCATCGCCTCGGGCACTGTCTGGGTCGATATGCAGGCGCTCGGCGTCGACGTCCTCATCTCGGCGCCGCAGAAGGGCTGGAGCGCCTCGCCCTGCAGCGGCCTGGTGATGATGAGCGCGGCGGCGCTGGCGCGGGTGCGGGCGACGCGCAGCTCCTCCTTCGCCGCCGACCTCAAGAAGTGGCTGGAGATCATGGAGGCCTACGAGAACGGCGGCCACGCCTACCACGCCACCCTGCCGACCGACGCCCTGCGCGCCTTCCGCGATTCCATGGCCGAGACCGAGGCCTACGGCTTCGGCAAGGTGCGCGACGAACAGCTCGAGCTCGGCCGGCGGGTGCGCGCGCTCTTCGCCGCGCGCGGCTTCACCAGTGTCGCCGCCGAGGGCTTCGGCGCGCCGGGCGTCGTCGTCTGCTACACCGACGACCCGGGCATCAAGTCGGGCGCGAAGTTCGCCGCCCAGGGCCTGCAGACCGCCGCCGGCGTCCCCCTGATGTGCGACGAACCCGCCGACTTCCAGAGCTTCCGCGTCGGCCTCTTCGGCCTCGACAAGCTGCACAACATCGACCGCACGGTGAAGCACCTGGAAACCGCCCTCGACGCCATCGTCGGCAAGACGAATGTGAGGTGAGTTTCCTTCTCCCTCCGAGGGGCAAGGGTTTCGTTTTTCTCCCTCTCCCCGACGGGGAGAGGGCCGGGGTGAGGGGGCATCGCAGCCGGCGCGCCATTCCCCCTCACCCAGCTCCGCCTAGGCTCACCCTTCGGGTTCGCCAAGGCTGCGCAACCCTCTCCCCGTTGGGGCGAGGGTTTTGTTCTTCTCCCTCTCCCCAACGGGGAGAGGGCCGGGGTGAGGGCATCTCGCCGCTACCCGTGCTTCGCGATCACTTCCAGGAACGGCTCCGCGAAGTCGCGCAGCTTGGCCTCGCCGACGCCGAAGACGCCGGCGAAGGCGTCTCGGCAGGCCGGGCGGCGGCGCGCCATGTCGACCAGGGAGCGGTCGCCGAAGACCACGTAGGCGGGCACGCCGCGCGCCTTGGCGAGCTCCAGGCGCCGCGCCTTCAGCGCCGCCAGCAGCGCCGCCTCGTCGCCGGAGAGCTCGGCCGCCGCCGCTCCCGACTTGCGGACGCGGGCGGTCTTCTGCGCGGCGTCGCGGCGGAAGCGGAACTCGCCGCGGCCCTGCAGCAGCGCGGCGCCGGCCTCGCCGAGGCTGAGTCCGCCGTGGCCGGCGATGTCGAGCTTCAGGAAGCCGGCGGCCACCAGCTGGCGCAGGATCGAGCGCCAGGTCTCCTTGCTCTCGTCCTTGCCGCGGCCGTGGGCGGCGAGGCGGTCGTGGCCGAGGCCGCGGATCTTCTCGGTGTCGGCGCCGCGCAGCAGGTCGACGATGTGGGCGGGGCCGAAGCGCTGGCCGGTCTGCACTACGGCGTCGAGGGCGTGGCGCGCCAGCTCGGCGCCGTCCTCGGTGGCCGGCGGGTCGAGGCAGAGGTCGCAGTTGCCGCAGCGGCCGGACTCCTCGCTGAAATAGGACAGCAGCACCCGGCGCCGGCACTCCGGCGTCTCGCAGTAGGCGATCAGGGCGTCGAGGCGCTTGTGCTCGCGCCGCTTGTGGTCGTCGCCGCCGTTTTCCTGCTCGATGAAGAGGCGGCGCTGGCGGATGTCGTCGAGGCCGTAGAGCATGAAGGCCTCGGCCGGGCGGCCGTCGCGCCCGGCGCGGCCGAGCTCCTGGTAGTAGGCCTCCATGTTGGCCGGCAGGTTGGCGTGGAACACCCAGCGCACGTCCGGCTTGTCGATGCCCATGCCGAAGGCGACGGTGGCCGCCATGACGACGCCCTTTCCGCCTTCAGGGGACTCGGTCATGAAGGCGTTCTGGTGGGCGGCGCGCGTGGCGCTGTCGAGGCCGGCGTGGTAGGGCAGGGCACGGATGCCATGGTCCGCCAGCAGCGCCGCGGCCTCCTCGGTCTTCTTGCGCGACAGGCAGTAGACGATGCCGCTCTCGCCCGGGCGCGCCGTCACGAAGTCGAGGAGCTGGCGCTTCCAGTCGCGGCGCTGGGCGACGGTCAGCTGGATGTTGGGGCGGTCGAAGCCGGTGACGAAGGTTTCCCCGCTTCCATTGAGCAGCTTGGCGGCGATGTCGCGCCGCGTCGTCTCGTCGGCGGTGGCGGTGAAGGCGGCCAGCGGCACCCCGGGGAAGACCTCCGGCAGCCGCGCCAGCGCCTCGTACTCGGGCCGGAACGAGGGGCCCCAGCGCGAGATGCAGTGCGCCTCGTCGACGGCGATCAGCGCCAGCGGCAGGCGCTTGAGGGCCGCCAGCATGCGCTCGGTCATCAGCCGCTCCGGCGAGATGTAGAGCAGCCGCAGCTCGCCCGCCGCCGCGCGCCGCCAGGTCGCCACGTTGGCCGCGCGATCGCGCGAGGAGTTGATGGTGTCCGCCGCGACGTCGTCCAGCTTCAGCGCCGCCACATGGTCCTCCATCAGCGCCACCAGCGGCGAGACGACGACGGTGAGCCCCGCCTTCACCAGCGCCGGCACCTGGAAGCAGAGCGACTTGCCCGAGCCCGTCGGCATCACCGTCAGCACCGAGGTGCCCGCCAGCAGCGCCGCGATCGCCGCCTCCTGGCCGGGCCGGAAGGAATCGTAGCCGAAGACGTCCTTGAGGACGCGGCGCGCGGGAGAATCGGGCGGCAGGAAAACGTCGGACGGCGAAGCCATGGCCCGCTTCTGGCACGGACGGCAGAGTCGGGTCCAGGGGCGTGGCGCCGACCATTGCTCCCTCTCTCCGCCGGGGAGAGGGTCGGGGTGAGGGGCGCCGCAGCCTGCGCGCCATTCCCCCTCACCCAGCTCCGTCTAGGTTCGCTTCGCTCACCAAGACTGCGCAACCCTCTCCCCGGAGGGGGCGAGGGGTCTTCATTTTCTCCCTCTCCCCAACGGGGAGAGGGCCGGGGTGAGGGGGCGCTACTCCGCCGCGCGGCCTCTGGCGGCGGGCTCGTAGGCGTCGCGCGTCACGCCGTCGAGGTTGCGGCCCTCGATGCGGATGAGGCGGGTCGGGCCCTCGCGGCGCGGCGAGTGGATCTGCTCCTCGTTGTAGACCACCGCCATGCCGGGGCGCAGCTCGTAGACCTTCAGCGGCTCGACCAGGCCCGGGGCGTCGCCCTCCGGTGCTTTCACCTTGCGCCACTCGGTCATCTCGGTGGTGCCCTTGGCCTGGCCGTAGATCGCCCAGCTGCCGGCGTGGTCGTGCGGCGGCGCCTCCTTCGCGCCCTCGTAGACGTGGGCCATGATGCAGAAGCCGAAGTCCGGATCCTCGTAGAGCGCCTGGCGCGGCGTGGTGTTGTGGGTGCCGAGGTGGGCCTCCACGAAGTCCGGGTCCCGCAGCGCCCGTTCCAGGTGCCGGCGCACCGCCTCGCGGCCGGCCGGGCCGGGGTCGGCGGCGATGGCGGCGTGGCAGTCGGCGGCCAGCTGGTCGAGCGTGTAGGTCATGATGGTTTTCCTCCGGTCGTGGTCAGGACGATGGCGTCGACGCGCCGCTGGGGGCGGCGACGCCGGCAACGCGCGCTTCCTCGAGGTATTCCCCGGTCCAGGCCGTGCGGTCGATATCCAGGTCCGGGAAGTCGTCCGGATTGAACACCGGCCGCACCACCCCCGCCTTCAGCTGCTTCTGGAAGTCGCGCAGGATGCGCAGGCAGGTCGGCAGCAGCATCATGATGGCGATGAGGTTGACCAGCGCCAGGATGCCCATCATCGGATCGGAGAAGAAGAACACCGCCGTCGCCCCCGGCGCCACCGCGCCGAGGAAGACGATGCCCATGACGACGACGCGCAGCACGTGCAGCGCCATGGGATTTTCGGTGATCACCGTCAGCGCGTTCTCGCCCAGATAGTAGTTGTAGATCACCGAGCTGAACGCGAACAGCAGGATGATGAAGGTGAGGAAGTACTGGGTCCAGCCGCCGAGGTGCCAGACCAGGGACTGCTGCGTCAGCACGATGCCGTCGATGGCCTCCGCGCCCGGCAGGTAGACGCCGCCGAGCAGGATGACGAAGGCGGTGCAGGAGCAGATCACGATGGTGTCGATGAACACCGAGAACGACTGCGTGATGCCCTGGCTGATCGGATGGCGCACGTCGGCGGTCGCCGCCACGTTGGGCGCCGAGCCGAGGCCGGCCTCGTTCGAGAACAAGCCCCGGCGCAGGCCCTGGGCCAGCGCCGCGCCCATGCCGCCGCCGACCGCTTCCTCGAAGCCGAAGGCATTGGCGAAGATGGTGTAGAGAACGCCCGGCAGCGAGGTGATGTTCATCAGGATGATGACCAGCGAAACCAGCAGGTAGGCAATGGCCATGACCGGCACCACGACGTCGGCCGCCTTGGCGATGCGATGGATGCCGCCGAACACGATGAAGCCGGCGACGACGGTCAGCAGGGCGCCGGTCCAGACGCGGTCGACGCCGAGGCTGTCCTGGGCCGCGCCGGCCACGGTGTTGCCCTGGAATGCGTTGAAGCCGACCGCGAAGGCGGCGATCAGGCAGACGGCGTAGAGAATCGCCAGCCACTTGTACTCCGGGCCCAGGCCGTGGATGATCGATCGTGCCGGCCCGCCGCGGAAATCGCCGTTCGGCTCGCGGCGCTTGTAGAGTTGCGCCAGCGAGCACTCGACAAGGCTGGTTGCCATGCCGACCAGCGCGATGGCCCACATCCAGAACACCGCGCCGGGCCCACCCAGCGTGATCGCCACCGCCACGCCGGCGATGTTGCCGCCGCCGACCCGGCCGCCGACCGAGACCAGCAGCGCCTCGCGGGCCGAGATCGCGTTGGGGTCGCCGCTCTGGTTCTTCGACGACAGCACGCGGAACATGCGCTTGAAGAACCGGAACTGGACGAAGCCGGTGAGGGCGGTGATGAAGATGCCGAGGATGACCAGGATTGGGATGAGCGACCATCCCCAGGTCAGGTCGTTGATGACGTCGAACAAGCCTTCAAGGAATGCCATGTCTACCCCCATGCCTTCCTGTTGAGCCACAGCGACGAACTGCTTCTTTGGTCAGAGGCTTGCGCGGAGCGGGTTGGCGGGGTCGCGGAGGCATCTTCGCAAAGACCGCGTCTGCAGCGGTGGCACCGATAACGCCAGCACCCGAAACGCTACAGTCGAAACGGCAAACGGTAAACGGCTATTTCCGGGTGGCCCCTGCCGGGCCGGTTGTTCCCGGTGGACCTTTCCGGCGCGCCGTCGGATAACTGCGACATGGAACCGACCGGACTCATCCTGGGCGCCCTCGGCCTCGCCCTCGGCGGCGTGCTGAAGGGTGCGACCGGCGCCGGCGCGCCGCTGATTGCCGTGCCGCTGCTGGCGATGCTCTACGACGTACCGCTGGCGGTGGCGCTCTTCACGCTGCCGAACCTGATGTCGAACGTCTGGCAGGGCTGGCGCTACCGCGCGCACCAGGTGGGCCCGGCGCTGACCTGGGGCTTCGCCCTGGCGGGTGCGCTCGGCGCCGGCGTCGGCACGGCGATGCTGGTCAGCCTGCCCTCCGACCTGCTGCTGCTCGGCGTGGCCGGTACCGTCTTTCTTTACATCGGCTTCCGCCTGGCGCGGCCGGATTGGGCGCTCGACCTCGGCATCGCCGCCCGCCTGGCGGCGCCGGCCGGCTTCGCCGGCGGCGTGCTGCAGGGCGCTGTCGGCGTCTCGGCGCCGGTCTCCATCAGCTTTCTCAACGCGACGCGGATGGACCGCGCCGCTTTCATCGCCACCATCTCGGTGTTCTTCGCGGCGATGGCCCTGGTGCAGATCCCGCTGCTGGCGGCCTGGGGCGTGCTCACGCCGGGCCGGGCGCTGGTCAGCGCACTGGCGATCCTGCCGATGCTGGCGGGGATGCCGCTCGGCGCCTTCCTCGCCCGGCGCATGTCCAAGGCCTTCTTCGACCGCCTGATCCTCGTCGTGCTGGCGCTGATCGCCGTTCGGCTGGTGGTCGGTGCCGCCTTCTAATCGATCCAATGCGAAAGGCCACACCATGATCCCCAGCGTTTTCAGGTTGCTTGCCGAGGGCGACCCCGCCACTGGAATGACGCCATCCGACATCACCTCGCCGGAGTCTTTCACCGGCGGCGACCGCACCGAACTGAACGCGACCTTCTTCGAGACGCCGGACCAGTCCGTTTCCAGCGGGGTGTGGCTCTGCGCGCCCTGCCGGTCGGAGATCGAAAGCTACCCGGTGCACGAGATGATGACCGTCGTTTCGGGATCGGTGACGGTCACCACGGCGGACGGGAAAGCCGAAACCTTCACGGCGGGCGACACCTTCTTCATCGCCAAGGGCACCAGGTGCACCTGGGAGATCACCGAGACCCTGCGCAAGTTCTACATGATCGCTCCGTAAGGCGCCGACTCACGCCAGCGTCGCCGAAAGGACCTGGTCGCGGGTGTCGCAGAGTCTGAGGCGCCATTGGTCGGCGCTTCCGGCCGTCAGTATTCGCCTTCCCGGCCGCGACATGCTCCGCACTGTGCGGTTGTGGCATCGTGGGGACTTTCGCGTTTGCGCCAGAGGCGTGCCGTGCGCGGCGCACGAAAAAGTGCGCACAGCAACCCACTTTGCAACCCCACGTCACAAAATGCCGATCTGTTGCGTCGCGATGCATAAATTTATAGGTGCTTTAACGATGCATTCATTTGATGGCACGCAGAGTCGTGGGCCAATCGAGGGCAGCGCACTGGGCGCCTGAATGCCCTGGTGGAGACCCACATGCCAAAACTGAAGATCACCATTCGCGGCAGCCTGATCGCAACCAGTACGCTGCTGGTCGGAATCGTCTTCGTGCTTACCGTCGGCAGCGCCCTGGAGGCGCGGCGAACCATGGCCGACGCGGATCGCGTTCTCTCCAACAACCGCACCGCCGACCTGTTCCTGGAAAGTGCCGGCAACTGGGCCATGGAACGCGGCGTAACCAATGCAGCCCTGGCCGCGCCCGCGCCGGTGACCGCCGAGCGCAGGTCGATCATCGACCAGCGCCGCCAAGCCGCCGACGGGGCCTTTGAAGCGGCGCTTCAGGAGCTCGCCGGCGAGCCGGACTTCGCCGGCCGCGACGACCTGGTGAGCAAGGTGAGGACGGCGCATCAGGCTGTTACCGCGCTGCGCCGGCAGGCCGACCAGGCTCTCGGTCAGGCGCAGCCGCAACGCGACAGCGAGGTGGTGCGCAGCTGGGTGCCGCAGATGACGACACTGATAATGGCCTCGCAGCATCTGCGTCAGGTCAGCCAGTATCGTCCCGAGACCATCGAATCGCAGATCCAGATGCTGCGCGACCTCAAGCAGGCGCTGTGGGTGATGAGCGAATACGCCGGCCGCGAACGCGCGATGATCGCCGCGGCCATCGACTCCGGCTCCACCATCACACCCGATCTGCTCAAGACCCTGGCGGGATTCCGCGGGCACCTGGAAGAGGCCTGGAGCCAGGTACAGGCTTATACCGGCTCCGGCAGCGCCGCGCCGCAGATCGTCGAGGCGGCCCGCGCCGTCGAGCAGAAACTGTTCCAGTCCTTCGAGGCGGTGCGCCAAAGCGTGTACGATGCCGGCATCGCCGGTTCTGCCTATCCGATCGACGGACCGGCCTGGGTTGGCGAGGCCAGCGCGGCCATCGATCAGCTGGGTGAACTGGGCGCTATCGCCAGCAAGGTCGCCGGCGATCTGTCCAGCACCTCGGCCGAGAAGGGGCGCTGGTCCTTCGCATTGTACAGCATTCTCTTGGTGACCTGTCTCGCCATCGGGTCGCTCGCTTTCTGGGTCGCGATCTGGCGCGTTGCCAAGCCGATCGGCGCGATGACCGACGCCATGACCAGGCTCGCCACGGGCGACCTGACCGTCGAGGTGCCGGGCACGGCGCGGCACGACGAGATCGGCGAAATGGCGCACTCGGTTCAGGTCTTCAAGGACAACGCCGCCGAGGCCGAGCGCCTGCGCCGTGAGCAGAAGGAGGCCGAGGCGCGCGCCGAGATGGAAAAGCGCAAGGCGATGGAAGATCTCGCCGACAAGTTCAGTGCCGACGTCGGCGCCGTCGTCGAGGCGGTCACCGCCGCCAGCACGCAGTTGGAGGCCACCGCTCAGTCGATGAGCGCCGTCGCCGAGCAGACCAGCCAGCAGTCGGGCGCCGTCGCTTCGGCGGCGCAGCAGTCGGCGGCCAACGTCCAGACGGTTTCCTCGGCCACCGAGGAACTCAGCAGCTCGAGCCAGGAGATCGGCTCGCAGGTCTCGGAGTCGGCGAAGATCGCCAGGTCCGCGGTCGACGAGATAGCCGGCGCCAATCAGCAGGTCCTGGGCCTGGCCGAAGCCGCGGAGAAGATCGGCGGCGTGATCGACCTGATCCAGGACATCGCGGCACAGACCAACCTGCTGGCCCTCAACGCCACCATCGAGGCCGCCCGTGCTGGCGAAGCGGGCAAGGGCTTCGCGGTGGTCGCCCAGGAAGTGAAGTCGCTGGCCATGCAGACCGCCAAGGCGACCAGCGAGATCGGCGAGCACATCGTCAGGGTCCAGGGCGAAACCAAGGAGGCCGTGGCCGCCATCGGCAGCATCGGCAGCACCATCTCGCGTATCGACGAGATCGCCGCTTCCATTGCCTCGGCGGTGGAGGAGCAGATCGCCGCGACCGGCGAGATTTCGCGCAACGTCCAGGAAGCCGCCAACGGCACCCAGGAGGTGACGCAGAACATCGCCGGTGTCAGCGACGGTGCCCAGCAGACGGGAGTCGCCGCGACGCAGATGCTGTCGGCGGTGCGGAATCTCTCCAAGCAGGGCACCACTCTGCGCGAGAAGGTCGACCGCTTCCTGGGCGACGTCCGCTCGGCTTGAAGTAGCGCAAAGGCATAGGGACGGGGCTGCCTTTTGGCGCCGCCTCGGGCCTGTCGACTACGGGACTCGCGCCCGCGCCGCACCGCGTCGCGGGCGCTTCCCGTTTACGCCAGGGTGTAGAGGTGCTGTGCCTCGGAGACGCCCCGGAGCGCGAAGCGGCCGACCGAGGCGAGCGGCAGCTCCGGAGTCGGCTCGCTGTCGGCGCCCATCACGGTCCCTGCGAAGCGCTCGGACAGCAGCAGCGGCCGCCGCACCGAGCTGCAGAGCGCCATGATGCGGCTTGCCTCGTTGACCGTGGGGCCGATCACCGTGAAGTCGAGGCGGTCCGGGCTGCCGATGTTGCCGAAGTAGACCCGTCCCAGGTGCAGGGCGACGTAGAAGTCGGTGACGCGCTGGCCGGCGGTTGTCCGCTGCGCGTTCACCTCGCCGACCAGCCGGCGCGCCTCCCGCTCGGCGCGCAGCGCGGCCAGGCAGGCCGCCGCCGGGTCGCCTTCGACCGGGAAGATCGCCAGCAGCCCGTCGCCCATGAACTTCAGCACGTCGCCGCCTTCGCCGTGAATCGCCTGGACCAGGGCGCCGCCGTAGACATTGAGAAACGGAATCAGCTCGGAAGGTTCCAGCGCCTCGCTATGGGCGGTGAAACCCATCAGGTCGCTCGACCACAGCACCGCCTCGATCTCGCTGGCCACGCCGCGCAGGATCCGGCCCTGCATGACTTGGGCGGCGGCATTGCGGCCGAGGTAGGTGGCCGCGATGGTCGCTGAGATGCCGTGCAGTTCCTGGCATTTCAGCGCCAGGGCGAGCACCGGCGAGAGGCGCAGGATGGTGGCGATGGCGGCCTCGGAGAAGCCTTCCGGCGCTTGCGTCATCCACGAGGAGTAGATGCAGGTCATCTCGCCGACGCTGCCGCTGTCCTCGAAACGCTCGACCGCCACCAGGTAGTCGCGGTAGCCCTGGTCGCGGAACCCGCGCAGCGTCTCCAGCTGCGGTTCCTGGTCGGGGTGCAGCCGCTCGCGGTAGGCCGGCAGGCCGTAGCGGTCGAGGTGGTAGTAGGCGGTCGCCTGCCAGCCGGCAACGTCGTAGTCGCGCTCGTAGGTGACGGTACTGGCGCCTTCCCCGCCGGCGACCCAGCGGAACACCGAGCCCTCGTGCACCGGGTGCAGGGTGTCGACCATGGCGGTCATGCGCGACAGCGGAATGCCCTCGGCAACCAGGCGCTCGCCGAGGCCGCTGACCAGCTCCAGCGACGGCACCCCGCGCAGGGCGGTGCGCTCCAGCCACTCGGCAATCTCTGCGAGGGCGGGGAGGGTGTCGGCGGGGATGGGGAACGCGGTGGGCTCGCTCATGACGGCGAACTATAGCATGGGAACGTCCGGCGCAGGGCACCTAAGCCAGCGTCACCGAATAGACTTGGTCGCGGGTGTCGCAGAGGCTGAGGCGCCATTCGACCGGGCGGTCGTCGAGGGCCAGCGCGATGCGGTCGATGGCCAGCAGCGGCGCGTCGCGGTCGAGGCCCAGGTGGCGCGCCGCCTCGGCGCCCGCGGCGACGGCGCTGAGGCGTTCCTCGGCGCGGCCGATGGTGATGCCGTAGTCGCGCGCGAAGAGCGTGTAGAGGGTGTTCGGCAGCTTGCGGCGGGCCTCGAGGGCGGGGAAGAGGGCGGCCGGCAGCACGATGCGCTCGTAGATCGCCGGGCGGGAGTCGAAGCTGCGCAGGCGGGCGATGCGCAGCACCGGCGCGCCGGGGGCGAGGTCCAGGCGCGCCGCCTCGACCGGCTTGGCCGGCCCGCCCGAGCGCCGCAGCACCCGGCTCTCCGGCACCAGCGGCCGGCCGGCGCGGTCGGTCATCTTGAAGAAGTGGAAGAGGGCGTGCTCCTGGTCGTGCTCGGCGACATAGGTGCCGCGGCCCTGGCGGCGCACCAGCAGGTTGCCGGCGGTCAGCTCGTCGAGCGCCTTCCTGACCGTGCCCTGGCTGACGCCGAGTTCGCCGGCCAGCTGCATCTCGCTGGGCAGCAGGTCGCCGGGCTTCCAGTAGCCGCCGATCAGCCGCGTCATCAGCAGATCCTTGACCTGCTGATAGAGCGGCTTGAAGCCGGGCAGTGCGGAGAGCCGCTGCGTCATGCCGGTCGCTCTCCACTGGTATTTTCGAGGATCCGCAAGAGATTCTCCTTGTCTTATATAAGACATAACATATAGCTTCACCCTTCGGAACAAAGAACGCGGGAGGTCTGCTTTTCAGGCCGGCCGCGCAGGAAGGGAGAACATCCGCAGATGTCGGCACCCGATTTCATCGTGCACGATGCCAAGGACACGGTCGGCGTGATCGTGAAGGAGGGCGTCGCGGCCAACACCACGCTCACCGGATGGATCATGGAGGACGACTCGCGCTTCGAGCTGAAGTGCATCGACGCCATCCCGCTGGGCCACAAGATCGCCCTGGCGGATATCGCCGAAGGCGATACCATCCTCAAGTACGGCCACGACATCGGCAAGGCGGTGGCGAAGATCGCCAAGGGCGGCCACGTCCATACCCAGAACGTCAAGACGAAACGCTGGTAACAAGGGGAGGTGGTGAAATGAGCGCTCAGAAATTCCAGGGTTACCGCCGCGAGAACGGCCGCGTCGGCATCCGCAACCACGTCGTCATCCTGCCGCTGGACGACCTCTCCAACGCCGCCTGCGAGAAGGTGGCCAACAACATCGACGGCTGCCTCGCGCTGCCGCATCACTACGGGCGTCTGCAGTTCGGCGAGGACCTGGAGCTGCACTTCCGCACCCTGATCGGCACCGGCAGCAGCCCCAACGTCGCCGCGGTCATCGTCATCGGCATCGAGCCGCAGTGGACGGGCCGCGTGGTCGACGGCATCCGCAAGACCGGCAAGCCGGTCGAGGGCTTCGCCATCGAGGGCCACGGCGAGATCAAGATCGTCGCCGACGCCTCGCGCAAGGCCAAGGAGTTCGTGCAGGCGGCCAGCGAGCAGCAGCGCGAGCCCTGCTCGATCAGCGAGCTCTGGGTGTCGACCAAGTGCGGCGAGTCCGACACCACCTCGGGCCTCGCCTCCAACCCGACGGTCGGCAACTTCATCGACAAGTTCGACGAGCTGGGCGCCACCACCTGCTTCGGCGAGACCTCGGAGCTGACCGGCGCCGAGCAGGTCTGCGCGACCCGCGCGGCGACGCCGGAGGTGGCCAAGAAGTTCCTCGACACCTGGCAGGCCTACATGGACGAGGTCATCGAGCCGCACAAGACCAGCGACCTCTCGGACAGCCAGCCGACCAAGGGCAACATCGCCGGCGGCCTCACCACCATCGAGGAGAAGGCTTTCGGCAACCTGCAGAAGATCGGCCGCAAGACGAAGTTCATCGACGTGCTGAAGCCGGCGGAGGAGCCGTCGAAGGGCCCCGGCCTTTACTTCATGGACTCTTCCTCGGCCGCCGCCGAGTGCGTGACGCTGCAGGCCGCCGCCGGCTTCGTGGTGCATCTCTTCCCGACCGGGCAGGGCAATATCATCGGCAACCCCATCGAGCCGGTGATCAAGCTGACCGCGAACCCGAAGACCGCGCGCGAGATGAGCGAGCACGTAGATCTCGACGTCTCCGGCATCCTTCGCGGAGAGATGAATCTCGACCAGGCGGGCGACGCGCTGATCGACATAACGCTCAGGACGTGTAACGGTCGCCTGACGGCCGCCGAGACGCTGAAGCACCGCGAGTTCGTGATGACGAAGCTGTACCGCAGCGCCTGATCGCCGAACCATCCGCCGGGCGCCCTGCGCCCGGCGTTACGCCGCGAAGCGGGCAGCAAGACCCCCGGGCGGCAATGAAACTGAAGAGGGAGAATACGCCGATGAAGACCTTTGCTACTGTTGCCGGTGCCGCGCTCGTGGCGCTGTCGCTCGGACTTGCCGCTCCGGCCGGGGCCCAGTCCAACTATCCGGAAAAGGCGGTCAACTACATCATTCCCTTCGGCCCCGGCGGCGAGTCCGATATCACGGCGCGCCACCAGCAGGCCTTCTATCCGCAGAAGTTCGGCCAGGATCTGGTGATCGAGTACAAGCCCGGCGGCGGCGGCGCGGTCGGCTGGTCGCAGGTCAACGACTATGCGGGCGACGGCTATACCTGGATGGGCGTCAATCTGCCGCACATCGTGGTGCAGCCGATGGAGAAGGACGTCGGCTACCAGACCGACGACCTCACCGTCGTCTACATGTTCCATTTCACCCCGGACGCCATCGCGGTGCCCATCGACAGCGAGTTCCAGACCCTGCAGGACCTGGTCGACTACGCGAAGGCCAACCCGGGCCGGGTCACCTTCGCAGGCTCGGGCAAGGCCTCGGCCAACCACATCGCCCAGGTCCGCTTCGACAAGCTGGCGGACATCAAGACGACCTACGTCGCCTTCGGCGGCACCGGTCCGTCGGTCACCGCGCTGCTCGGCAAGCAGGTGACGGCGCAGTGGGGCTACACCTCCGTCGGCGCCAGTCACCGCGACCAGGTGCGTCTGCTGGCCGTCGCCATGGACGAGCGTCACCCGATGTTCCCCGACGTCCCGACCTTCAAGGAGCTGGGGTACGAACTGTCGTCCGGCGCCTTTCGCGGTATCGGCGTGCCCAGTTCCACGCCCGAGGAGCTGCGTCAGCGGATTTCCGACATGATCAGGGAGATCAACCAGGATCCGGAGTTCCGCAAGCGTCTGGAGAACGACGGCATGGCGATGCTCGACGTCGGTTACGAGGAGATGGACGACTTCATGACCGAGATGAAGGACACCTACCGCGAGGTCGCCAAGGAAGCCGGCATCGTCCAATAGCAACGGCAATGTGTCCTGCCTCGTTCTTCGAGGCGGGACTTGAGACCGGCCTCGTGCTGAGGGGCGCGCGCCTGCGTGCGCCCCGAGGTGCGGGGCCGATCGCGGGGTCGTAACGGGGAACCACATATGCTTCCGGGCGTCGAGTACTTCGCTGCGGCGCTGTCGCCGTTCAACGTCGCGCTGGCCCTCGGCGGTGTCGTCGCCGGCACCGTCGTGGGCTCGCTGCCGGGCCTGACGGCGACCATGGCGGTCGCCGTTCTGGTCCCGCTGACCTTCACCATGGACCCCGCCTCCGCGCTCATCCTCATGGGCGCGATCTACACCGGGGCGATCTACGGCGGCGCCTATGCCGCCATCCTGCTGAACACGCCGGGCACGCCCTCGGCCATCGCCACCACCTTCGACGGCTACCCGATGGCCAAGCGCGGCGACGGCGACCTCGCCATCACCGTCGCCTGCCTCGCCTCGGTGGCCGGGGGACTGGTCGGCGCCCTGGCACTGCTGCTGCTGGCGCCGCCGCTGGCCGACGTCGCCCTCGCCTTCGGGCCGGTGGAGTACTTCTGGCTGGCGATCTTCGGCCTGTCGCTGATCGCCGCCCTTTCGGAAGGCAGCCTGCTGAAGGGCCTCATCGGCGGCTGTTTCGGCCTGCTGCTGTCGACCGTCGGCGTCGCCGAGATCTCGTCCGACGTGCGCTTCACCTTCGGATCGCGCACGCTCCTGGGCGGCATCGAGGTGGTCTCCGCCCTGATCGGCCTCTACTGCATCCCGGTGCTGATCGACATGGTGGCGACCCCCGACCGCCACCTGAAGGTCGAGGCCAAGCCGCGTGGTTTCCGCCTGCGCGAGGCTGCGGCGATCTCCTGGCGCGGCAAGTTCAACCTGCTGCGCAGTTCGGTCGTCGGCACCCTGGTGGGCATCCTGCCGGGCGCCGGCGGCTCCATCGCCGCGCTGGTGGCCTACTCCGAGGCACGCCGCTCCTCCAGGCATCCCGAGAAGTTCGGCAAGGGCGACCCGGACGGTGTGCAGGCGACCGAGTCCGCCAACAACGCCACCGTCGGCGGCGGCTTCATCCCGACGCTGGTGCTCGGCATTCCCGGCACGCCGCCCGACGCCGTGATCCTCGGCGCGCTGCTGGTGCAGGGCGTGCGCACCGGCCCCAACCTCTTCACCACCGAAGGCTCCATCGTCTACACCTTCATCTACGGCCTGCTGCTGGCGACCGTGCTGATGCTGCCGGCGGGGCTGGTGATCGGGCGCTATGCCTACCGCTTCATCGTCACCGTGCCGAAGGCATTGCTGGTGCCGACCGTGGCCTTCATGACGGTGATTGGCAGCTATGCCATCCGCAACAACATCTCCGACGTGGCGGTCATGATCCTGCTCGGCATCGCCGGCTGGGGACTCAGCCGCTTCGGCTTCGCCGTTTCTCCGATCGTGTTGGGCCTCATTCTCGGCTCCATCGCCGAGCAGGGCTTCGTGCAGGCCTGGATCATCGGCTCGGCCATGGAAGACCTGCCGGGCATGTTCTTCGGCCGGCCGATTTCGCTCGGCATTATCGCGCTCACCCTGCTGTCGCTGTTCTATCCGCTGCTGCGCGAACGGCTGCGGCGCGGGCGCGGCGCGCCGACCCGGGAGGCCCTCTATGACGAGTAAGGCGCCACCGTCCCGCGACCTGCCGGGCAGCGTCATCGCCGCGGCCTTCATCTGCCTGGGCGCGGTGGGGTGGTGGGACACGCTGCGCATGGTCGATGCGGACTCCTTTGTCTTTCCGCGCACCGTCATCGTTCTGATGATCGCCTTCTCGCTGCTGCTGATCCTGCGCAACCTGCTGCGCGGCGGCGGCCGGCATCACCTCCCCACCGAGGGCTCCTGGCCGCGCCGCCTGGGGCTGGTGGCGGTGCTGCTGGCCGGCGCCCTGGCAATGCCGCTGGTCGGCTTCCTGCCGTCGGGGATCGTGGTGTTCCTGGCGATCATGGCGCTGGCGATGTACGACCCCTGGACCGGCATCCGCCGCCTGGTATTCCCGCTGGTCGGCATCGCCATCGTCGTCGGCTTCTACGTGCTGTTCTCCGAGGTGCTGCGCGTGCCGCTGCCGGTCGGCAGCCTGTTCCGCTGAGGGAGCCGAAATTGGCCGACATCGTCATCTCGGAGTTCATGGACGCCGACGCCGTCGAGGGTCTGCGCGACGGCTACGCGGTGGTCTACGATCCCGGGCTGGTCGACCGGCCGGAGGACCTGAAGGCTGAGCTCGCGGCGGCGCGGGCGCTGATCGTGCGCAACCGCACGCAGGTGACGGCGGAGGTGCTGGCGGCAGGGCCGCGTCTGGAGGCCGTCGGACGCCTCGGCGTCGGGCTCGACAACATCGACCTGGCGGCCTGCGAGGCGCGCGGCGTGAAGGTCTTTCCGGCCACCGGCGCCAACGACCAGGCGGTCGCCGAGTACGTCGTCGCCGCCGTGCTGGTGCTGCTGCGCGGCGCTTACCACGCGGGCGACGCGATGCTGGCCGGGACCTGGCCGCGCCAGGCCCTGATGGGCCGCGAGGTCGCCGGCAAGACCCTCGGCCTTGTCGGCTTCGGCGCCATCGCCCGCCAGGTCGCCGCCCGCGCCGGTCCGCTGGGCATGAAGCTGGCTGCTTGCGACCCCTTCGTGGCGGCTGACGACCCCGCCTGGGGTGACGTCGCCCGCCATGAGTCGCTGGAGAGCCTGCTGCCCGCCGTCGATGCGCTCTCCCTGCACGTGCCGCTGACCGAGGGAACCCGCAACCTGATCGACGCGGCGGCGCTGGGCCGGATGCGCGACGATGCCGTGCTGGTCAACACCGCGCGCGGCGGCGTGGTCGACGAGGCGGCGCTGGCCGAAGCGCTGAAGGCGGGACGGCTCGGTGGTGCGGCGCTCGACGTCTTCGAAGCCGAGCCGCTGACGGCGGCAGCGGCGGCACCCTTCGCCGGCCTCGCCAATGTGATCCTCACCCCGCACATCGCCGGCGTGACCCAAGAGGCCAACGTGCGCGTCAGCGCACTGACGGCGGAGCAGGTGCGGCGGGCGCTGGAGAAGAAGGCGTGAGGGGGTTCCTTTCTTTGCGCGATCTTCCAAGGTCTTGCGCTTACAGCGCCTCCACTCCTTATGTCCCCCTCGGGCTTGTCCCGAGGGTCCAGGGCGGCGGGCATCCCGGCGTGCGGCCCTGGATCCTCGCAACAAGTGCGAGGATGACGGACTGAGTGGATGGGTGGTCGGTGCCGCGTTTCGGCTCGTCAGTCGCAATAGCGTGACCCATGGGGATAAGAGTAGAGATAGAGCAGTGAGTGACAGCGAGACATTAAGCCTGCAGGTGGCGCACAGCCTGGTGACGCGGGCGCTGAAGCAGGCCGGCACCTCGGACGCCAACGCGGAGTCCGTCGCCGCCGCCCTGGTCGCCGCCGAGGCCGACGGCCAGCGCGGGCACGGGCTGTCGCGCGTTGCCGCCTACGCGGCCCAGGCCAAGAGCGGTAAAGTGGACGGGCAGGCATCGCCGAAGGTCGAGCAACTGTCGCCTGCCGCCGTGCGCATCGATGCCGGTGCCGGCTTCGCCTTTCCGGCGCTCGACGTCGCGCGGAAAGAATTGCGGCGCATGGCGGGCGACGGTGTGATCGCCGTCGCCGGCGTGCACCACTCGCACCACTTCGGCCAGGCCGGCTACCATGTGGAGCGCCTGGCGGAGGAGGGTCTGGTCGCCCTCATGGTCGGCAACTCGCCGCAGGCCATGGCGCCCTGGGGCGGCAGCCGCGGCATCTTCGGCACCAACCCCATCGCCTTCGCCGCGCCGCGCCGGGACGATCCGCCGCTGGTCATCGACCTCTCGCTGTCGAAGGTCGCGCGCGGCAGGGTCATGGCCGCCGCCAAGGCGGGCGAGCGCATTCCCGAGGGCTGGGCGCTCGACCCCGACGGACGGCCGACCTCCGATCCCGAGGCGGCGCTGGCCGGCACCATGATCCCCATGGGCGATGCCAAGGGCGCCGCCCTGGCCCTCATGGTGGAGATTCTCTCGGCCAGCCTGATCGGCGCCAACCTCGCCTTCGAGGCCAGTTCCTTCCTCAGCGCCGAGGGCCCGCCGCCCGGCGTCGGCCAGTTCCTCCTCGCCATCGATCCCGGGCCGCTGTCCGGCGGCACCTTCGCCGACCGGCTGGAGCTGCTGGTGGCCGCCCTGGAGGGCCAGCCGGGGGCCCGCCTCCCGGGCAGCCGGCGCCTTGAGAGCCGCGCGGCGGCCGCCCGCGACGGTATCCGGGTCCCGGCGGCGGTGCTGACGGAAATCCGGGCCCTGGCCGGCTGAACCGGCGGAAACCGGCGTCCCGCCGCATTCGGCACCCAGGACGCCTGTCCGTCTGTCTAATCAAGTTGTTGAAATCGCCGACGCTCTCCGTGCTATCCTGAGTAGCGGAGGTTGGCGCTGCCAGGCTGGGGTCAGGTTGGCGGTGCGAAAGCACCGAGAACGGCATGGCAGGACCGCGTTCCTGATTGCCGACGCTGGCCTCGGGGAGCTGATGGAGCGCGTCTGTCCATGGGGCCGTTCGGGCTTTCGGCGGCAGCGGCCGGTTGGGTTCGCAAGGGTCTGGTCTGGCTTGCCCTCGCTGCGGTGGTCGCGTTGCGACTCATCGATCCCGAGCCGTTGCCGACTTTTCGCAACGCCTCCTTCGACTTCGCTCAGACCGTCCTGCCGGCCGGCGGATCGGCGCCGGCGGCAATCACCATTGTCGATATCGACGAGGCCAGCCTGGCCGAACTGGGGCAGTGGCCCTGGCCGCGCGACCTGCTGGCAGACCTGGTGAGGGAGCTCGCCCGGCATCGCCCGAGCGCCCTCGGCGTCAACATTCTCTTCCCGGAGGCCGACCGCCTGTCGCCGGAGAGCGTGCTGCAGCGCTTTCCCATCGATGCTCCGCTGCGCGAAGCGCTGGCGGCGCTGCCCGCCAACGATGCCCTGCTCGCCTTCAGCCTGCGCCAGGCGCCGACGGTGCTCGGCGCCGCGGTCACCACGGAAGAGCAGGCGACACAGGATGCCGCCGCCGCGATGCCGGTGCCGATCGAGCTTCGCCTTGGCCAGCAGGGCGCGGCAGAGATCCACCGCTATCCCGGGATGCTGCGCAACCTGCCGATCCTGGAGGAGGCCGCCAGCGGCCTCGGCGTGGTCAGCCTGGACTTTGCCGGCGACGCGGTGGTGCGGCGCATGCCCGTCGTCATGCTGGTCGGCGACGCGGTGATGCCGTCCTTCGCGGTGGAGGTGGTGCGCGTCGCCCGCCGCCTGCCGTCGATATCGGTGGAGATCGACGGCCAGGGCGTTGCCGGCGTCAGCCTCGGCGCCCTCAAGATCGAGACCTCGCTGTCCGGCGAGGTCTGGCTGCGCGAGGTGGCGGCCGAGCGCTTCTCCCGCCTCACGGCCGCCGATCTTCTGCGCAACGGGGCGTCACCGGCGCTGGTGGAGGACCGTATCGTCCTGCTGGGCACCACCGGCAGCGGCCTCGCGCGGAGCTTCGTCTCCCCGGCCGGCACCGCGCTGCCGGCGCTCGACATGCAGGCGCTCTTCATCGAGAACCTGCTGTCGGGCGACTACCTGCTGCGGCCGTCTTCGGCGGTGTTCTGGGAGCTGCTGCTGGCCGTGGTGCTGCTGCTCGGCTTCCTGGCATTGCGGCGGCGGCTTCCGGGCCAGGCGAGCCTGGCGGTACTGCTGGTGGTGCCGCTGCTGCTGTTCGCGGGCTCCCTCTACGCCTTCGACCGCCACGGCCTGCTGTTCGACCCCAGCTTTCCGGCACTGGTCTTTGCGCTCACCTTTCTGGTCAGCGCCGGACTCGGCCTCGTCGAGGCGCAGCGCCTGCGCCGGCGCAGCGAAGAGGAGCGCGAGATGGCCCTGGTGCTGGCCGAGGCGGCCAACCGCTCCAAGACCAGCTTCCTCGCCAACATGAGCCACGAACTGCGCACCCCGCTGAACGCCATCCTCGGCTTCTCGGAGATGATGAAGCGCGAGATCCTGGGGCCGATCCACCCACCGAAATACCGCGACTACGTCGAGGACATCTACCACATGGGCAACCACCTGCTGCTGCTGGTGAACGACGTCCTGGAGATGTCGAAGGTCGAGGCGGGTAAGAGCCAGCTGACGGAAAGCGAGTTTCCGCTGCAGCCGCTGGTCGAGGACTGCATCCGCACGGTCGGTGCCGCCTATCGCCAGCGCAGCACCGAAATCCTGCTCGAGCGGCAGTCGCCGCTGCCGCAACTGCGCGCCGACCGCCGCATGGTCACCCAGATGGTGATGAACTTGCTGTCCAATGCCATCAAGTACACGCCGGACAGCGGGCGCGTCCGCGTCACCGGCCAGATCGCCGACAACGGCAGCTTCCGCCTGTCGGTGTCGGACACCGGCATAGGCATGTCGGAGAAGGAGATCTTCGAGGCTTTCGAACCCTTTCGCCGTGTCGATCACGCCCTGGCCTCGAATTTTGAGGGAATCGGGTTAGGATTACCTCTGACCAAGGCGATGATCGAAATGCACGGCGGCAAGCTGGACCTGTCCAGCATCAGCAACCATGGCACCACGGCGACACTGGTGTTCCCGGCCGAACGGATCTGCGGTTCGACGGCACGGCAGCAGGAGAGGGCATAGGATCATGGGAAATGGCGGGGAATGGGGGAGGCGGCACGGCCGCGCGGGCCGCGTGGCGAGACCCCTGGCAATGGCGGTCTTCCTGGCGGGGTTGCTGACGGCCGTCGGTGCGCCGGATAGCGCCCGGGCTCAGGCCGAACAGGTGGCCCTGGTGAAGGTGGTGGACGGCCGGGCGCTGGTGCTGCGCGCCGACGAGCGCAGCGAACTGGACGTCGGTGCGCCGATCTTCGTCGCGGACATCGTCGAGACCGAAGCCGGCTCGGTGGGGTTCACCTTCAAGGACGGCACGCGGCTGTCGATCGGGCCCAATTCCCGGGTGCAGTTCACCGAGTTCGAGTTCGTGCCCACCGAAGGGCGTCTCGCCTTTGTCGTCGATTTCTTCCGCGGCACGCTGCATTACGTCTCCGGCGTCATTGCCAAGCTGTCGCCGGACGCGGTGAAGGTGCGCACGCCGGTGGCCACGGTGGCGGTGCGCGGCACCCGCTTCCTGGCCGAAGTGGCGGGGGACTAGGCGATGCTGCGTAGTTTTCTGATCGTCGCGCTGCTGTTTTCGCTCGCCGCCTGCGCCGGCAATAACCGCTTCGTGCTGCTGGAGGAGGAGGAGGAAGGCTCCGGGGGTGCCATCACAGTGATCAACGAGGCCGGCAGCCAGGTCGTCGAACGGCCGGGCGAGGGCACCCGGGTGGCCGGTCCCGGCGCGGCGCCGGAGTCGCCGGAGGAGGTCGCTCCCGAGGAGATCGAGCGGACCTGGAGGGCGGCGCTCGGCGTCAATCCGCTGCGCCCGCGCTCCTTCCTGCTCTACTTCGTCACCGGCACCGACATCCTGACTTCCGACTCGCGCCGGCAGTTGCCCGACATCCTGGCGAGCATCCGCGAGTACCCGGCTCCGGAGGTCTCGGTGACCGGCCATACCGATACCGTGGGGACGGCCGAGAGCAACGCGCGCCTCGCCCTCGAGCGCGCCGAGGCGATCCGCGCCGAGCTGATCCGCGCCGGCTTGGATCCTGGGCTGATCGAGGTCGACTCCCACGGCGAAAGCAACCCGCTGGTGCCCACCGGAGACGGCGTCGACGAACCGCGCAATCGCCGCGTGGAGGTGACGGTCCGGTAGAGTGTGGGCCGCCGGCCGCGCCTTGGGCGCGACGGCATGGCCCTCTGCCCCGGATGTGCGCTAGAATGGCGGCAACGGACCGGAGGAACCGGCGGGCCCGCGAGGGCCGCGGCCGCAATCCTTCGCGGGCGATCCCGGCAATTGGGGGCCGGGTCAGGGGAGGAAAGGCGAGGGAACGGTGCCCGTCACCTACGATCCCGCGATCATTGCGCTCTCGGTAGTGATTGCCGTTCAGGGCGGCTACGTCAGCCTGACACTGGCACGGCGGCTGGCCGGCCTCGGGCGTGGCCCCAGCGATGCCGGGCGGCGCAAGGCGCTGCTGGCGGCTTCGGCTCTGGCGCTGGGCGTCGGCATCTGGGCCATGCACTTCATCGGCATGCTGGCGGTCAAACTGCCGATCGCCGTCACCTACGACCTGCTCTGGACGCTGGTCTCGGCCCTGGTCTGCATCCTGGTGGTCGGTCTCGGTGTCTTCGTCGCCTCCTTCGGGCGGCTGACGCCGCGGCGCCTGGCGGCGGCCGGGCTGCTGATGGGCTCCGGCATCGCCATCATGCACTACGTCGGCATGTCGGCCCTGCGCGCCAACTGCATCGTCAGCTATTCGCCGCCGCTGGTGGCGGCCAGCTTCGCCGTCGCCGTGGCCGCCTCGGGCCTCGCGCTCTGGCTGGCCTTCTCGCCGACGCACCGGCCCCACGTCATGGCGGGGGCCGCCTGCATGGGTCTCGCCATCTCCGGCATGCACTACACCGGCATGGCGGCGGCGACCTTCCTGCCGGTCGAGGACCTGGTGGCGATCTCCGCGCCGGTCCTCAGCCTCGATCTGCTGGCCATCGTGGTGGCGGTCACCGCCTTCGTCATCTGCGGGCTGTTCCTGCTGGTGCTGCTGCCCGACCGCCTCGACGAACGCAGCGGTGCGGAATCGGAAAAAGTCAATTCAGAACAGTTGTCTGAATATCGTTCTTCACCCTCTGAGGGAGCGTCAGCGCCGGCCACGGCCCCGCGCATCCCGGTGAACCGCAACGGCGCGACCCGCCTGCTGGCCCCGGAGGAGATCTATGCGGTCCACGCCGACGCGCACTACACCTACGTCTTCGACGGCGCCGAGACCCACTTCTGCAATCTCTCGATCTCGGAGATCGAGGCGCGGCTCGACCCGGCCACCTTCCTGCGCGTGCACCGCAGCCACATCGTCAACGTGGCCCATGCATCGGCCCTGAAGCGGGTGCGCGACCAGGGCCTCCTGGAACTGAAGAGTCCCAAGCGACATGCCGTGCCGGTCAGCCGCAGCCGCCTGCCCAAGCTGCGCGCGGCGCTCGGAATCTAGCCGAGGGCCGGTTGCGGCGCTTGGACGGCGGCGAAGCGCTTCAGTTCGCTTCCGGCCAGACGAAATCCGGACGCAAGCCTTCGTGGACGGGGCGGCCGTCGCTCGGTTTCGGCGCACCGCTGGCCGGATCGTAGAAGGCGTGGTAGGTCGCCGGCAGGCTCGAAGCATCGTAGCCCATCAGGTTCGGCACGATCGCCCTGATGCGGTGCTGCTTGTCGTCCAGCATGATCGGCTTGCCGCAGGTTGCGCAGGTGCAGAGTTCCAGGGGCCCGTTGGGGTTCTGGTCGTTGAAGGGCTGACGCTTCAAGCCTTCGGGGTGATCGACGGCGATGTCCGAATGCCTGAAGAACACGACATGGGTGGTGTCCTGGCCGGTCACGCGCTTGCACACCGAGCAGTGGCAGGTGTGGTTGTCGATGGGTTCCCTGTCCGAGTGGGTGTGGACATGGTCGCAGCCTCCGGAATGCTTGTGGGACATGTTTTCCTCCCTTGCTTGATTGTCGGATCACCCTGACCTTCGCCATCCGGACAAGACCACCACGGGCCGGCCCAGGGCGGCAAGTCAACAATACGCGGCCGCCGGTGTTCGTCGTCGATCTGTCTGTGGTGGCGAACCGGCGGAACCACGGCGAAGAGGACGGACCTGGGACAGGGGACCTCCGCCGCCGGCCTCCTTTTCAGGTCAGAATTCCCAGGATTCGCGCTGGAATCGCCGTTCGTGCAGCCCGAGACGCCATTCGTGCGGGCCGGCGCGGTTTCGTGCACCCGGCGTTGACCGCATTTCCCCCGCTGTGGCCCGATCATGCCCAATGAAGCAGGCAGGCGGCCGATACCGGTCGCCCAGCAAAAAGCCGATCAAGAGGCCGAGAGAAAGGCCGAGGGAAAGGCCGAGGGAAAGGGAGGAAGCGACCCGTGATTCCGGGACCATTCGACTATCACGCACCGACCACGGTGGAAGAGGCTGTCGGCCTGCTCGCCGGTTTCGGTGACGAGGCACGGCCGCTGGCCGGCGGCCACAGCCTGATCCCCATGATGAAGCTGCGCCTGGCGCCGATCGAGCACTTGGTGGACCTGCGCCGCATCGACGCCCTGAAGGGCATCCGCGAGGACGGCGGCGCCCTGGTCATCGGTGCCATGACCACCCAGGCGGAACTGCTGGCCTCCGACCTCGTCGCCGGCCACTGCCCGCTGCTGCAGGAGGCCGCCGCGGTGATCGCCGACCCGCAGGTGCGCTACCTCGGCACCCTGGGCGGCAATGTCGCCAACGGCGACCCGGCCAACGACATGCCGGCGGTCATGCAGTGCCTCGACGCCTCCTACCTGCTGAGCGGCCCCGCCGGCGCCCGCGCGGTGAAGGCGCGGGCATTCTACGAGGGTGCCTTTTTCACCAAGCTGGCCGAAAACGAGATCCTGACCGCCATAAAGGTGCCTGTTCCGCCGGCCGGTCATGGCTACGCCTACGAGAAGCTGAAGCGCAAGATCGGCGACTACGCAACCGCGGCCGCGGCGGTGGTGCTGACCCTTTCGGGCGGCAGCTGCAAGACGGCATCCATCGCCCTCACCAATGTCGGCGAGACGCCGCTCCATGCCGAAGCCGCGGCGGCGGCCCTGGTCGGCAGCAGCCTCGACAAGGCGGCCGTCGACAAGGCGGTCGGGCTGGCCGAGGGAATCACCGCGCCGGCCTCCGACGGGCGCGGACCCGCCGACTATCGCACCAGGATGGCCGGCGTCATGCTGCGCCGAGCCATTCAGCGCGCCCACGAACGCGCCGCCGGCTGAGCGGGAAGGGAGAAGCGAAGATGTCGAAAACCCAGATCACCGTCAGCCTCAACGGCCGCAAGGTCGAGGCCCTGGTGGAGCCGCGTACCCTGCTGATCCATTTCCTGCGCGAGCAGGTCGGCCTCACCGGCGCCCACATCGGTTGCGAGACCAGCCACTGCGGCGCCTGCACCGTCGACCTGGACGGTCGCTCGGTGAAGTCCTGCACGGTGTTCGCCGTGCAGGCCGACCAGTCCGAGATCACCACGATCGAGGGCATGGCCGCGCCCGACGGCACACTGCATGCCCTGCAGGAGGGCTTCACCGAGATGCACGGCCTGCAGTGCGGCTTCTGCACCCCGGGCATGATCATGCGCGCGCATCGCCTGCTGCAGGAGAACCCGGACCCGACCGAAGCGGAAATCCGCACCGGCATCTCCGGCAACCTCTGCCGCTGCACCGGCTACCAGAACATCGTCAAAGCGATCCGCTATGCCGCGGACAAGCTGAATGCCAGCCAGAAGGAGGCCGCGGAATGAGCGACGCCGCCGCAACGGTCCAGGAACGCGAAGCCAATCTCAAGGGCATCGGCTGCTCCCGGAAGCGCACCGAGGACGCCCGCTTCATCCAGGGCAAGGGCAACTACGTCGACGACCTGAAGCTGCCGGGCATGCTGTTCGGCGACTTCGTGCGCTCGCCCTATGGCCACGCCCGCATCAAGTCGATCGACGCCTCGGCGGCCCTGGCGCTGCCGGGCGTGAAGGCGGTACTGACCGCCGCCGACCTGAAGCCGCTCAATCTGCACTACATGCCGACCCTGGCCGGCGACGTGCAGGCGGTGCTGGCCGAGGACAAGGTGCTGTTCCAGAACCAGGAGGTCGCCTTCGTCATCGCCGAGGACCGCTACATCGCCGCCGATGCGGTGGAACTGGTCGAGGTGGACTACGAAGAACTGCCGGTGCTGGTCGATGCCTTCAAGTCGATGGACGCCGACGCGCCGGTGCTGCGCGAGGACCTCGCCGGCAAGACCGAGGGCGCGCACGGTGCCCGCCGGCACCACAACCACATCTTCACCTGGGACGTCGGCGACAAGGAGGCGACCGACCGGGCCTTCGCGGAGGCCGAGGTCACCATCAAGGAACTGATCACCTATCCGCGCGTCCACCCGGCGCCGATGGAAACCTGCGCCTGCGTCGCTTCCATGGACAAGATCAAGGGCGAGCTGACGGTCTACGGCACCTTCCAGGCGCCGCACGTGGTGCGCACCGTGGCTTCGTTGCTGTCCACCATTCCCGAGCACAAGATCCACGTCATCGCGCCGGACATCGGCGGCGGCTTCGGCAACAAGGTCGGCGTCTATCCCGGCTACGTCTGCTCGATCGTCGCCTCCATCGTGCTCGGCGTGCCGGTGAAGTGGGTCGAGGACCGCATGGAGAACCTCTCGGCCACGGCCTTCGCCCGAGACTACCACATGACGGCGGAACTGGCGGCCACCCGGGACGGCCGTCTCACCGCGGTGCGTGCCCACGTGCTGGCCGACCACGGCGCCTTCGATGCCTGTGCCGATCCCTCGAAATGGCCCGCCGGCTTCTTCAACATCTGCACCGGCTCCTACGACGTGCCGACGGCCTACGTGGCGGTCGACGGCGTCTATACCAACAAGGCGCCCGGCGGCGTCGCCTACCGCTGCTCCTTCCGGGTGACGGAGGCGGCCTACATGATCGAGCGGGCCATGGACATCCTGGCCAAGAAGCTCGGCATGGATCCTGTCGAGCTGCGGATGAAGAACTTCATCCAGCCGCACCAGTTCCCCTACCAGTCGGCGCTCGGCTGGGAGTACGACAGCGGCGACTACCCCACGGCCATGACGAAGGCCATGGAGGCGACCAGCTATGCCGCCCTGCGCGCCGAGCAGAAGGAAAAGCGGGCCGCCTTCGACCGCGGCGAGACCCGCGAGCTGATGGGCATCGGCGTCGCCTTTTTCACCGAGATCGTCGGCGCCGGGCCGACGCGCAACTGCGACATCCTCGGTGTCGGCATGTTCGACTCCTGCGAGATCCGCATCCACCCGACCGGCGCGGCCATCGCCCGGCTCGGCACCAAGAGCCAGGGCCAGGCCCACGAGACGACCTACGCCCAGATCCTGGCCACCGAGATCGGTATTCCCGCCGACAACATCATGATCGAGGAGGGCAACACCGATACCGCGCCCTATGGCCTCGGCACCTACGGCTCGCGCTCGACGCCGGTGGCCGGGGCCGCCGCCGCCCGGGTCGGCCGCAAGATCCGCGACAAGGCGAAAAAGATCGCCGCCCACCTGCTGGAGGTCGGCGAGGACGACCTGGAGTTCGAGGTCGACCGCTTCAAGGTGAAGGGCCTGCCGGAGAAGCAGAAGAGCATGACGGAGATCGCCTGGGCGGCCTACAACAACCTGCCGGAGGGCATGGAGCCGGGCCTCGAGGCGGTCGACTACTACGATCCGCCCAACATGACCTATCCCTTCGGCGCCTATATCTGCGTGGTCGACATCGACGCGGACACCGGCGTCACCAAGGTGCGCCGCTTCTACGCGCTCGACGACTGCGGCACGCGCATCAACCCCATGGTCATCGAAGGGCAGGTGCACGGCGGGCTCACCGAGGCCTTCGGCATCGCCATGGGCCAGGAGATCCGCTACGACGAAGGCGGCAACGTCATGGGCGCCAGCTTCATGGACTATTTCGTGCCGACGGCGGTCGAGACGCCGGTCTGGGAGACCGACTTCACCGTCACGCCCTCGCCGCATCACCCGATCGGCGCCAAGGGTGTCGGCGAGAGCCCCAACGTCGGCGGCGTGCCGGCCTTCTCCAACGCCGTCAACGATGCCTTCGGCCACCTCGACATCACCCATATCCAGATGCCGCACGACCACTGGCGAACCTGGAAGGTCTGCGAGAAGCTGGGCCTCGCGGGATAGGCAACGCGGATGTGTGGCCGTACCGCTTCCTCCTTGTCACCCGCGGACGTGATCCGCGGGTCCATACCTCGGCTCGCAAGGGCCTGTGCGAGGGTCGCGATGGATTGCCGGGTCGAGCCCGGCAATGACAACTGGGGGACGGCCAGTACGCAGCGTTAGTATTTTGCACGGTGAAGGATTGCAACGATGCAGCGTAACGAGATCTCCGATCGCCTGGCCAAGGTCGGCTACGTCGCCGACAGCCAGCTTGCCATGGCGCTTTGGCTCATGGAGAGCCTGTCGCGGCCGCTGCTGCTCGAGGGCGCGGCCGGCGTCGGCAAGACCGAGGTGGCCAAGGCCCTGGCGCAGATCCACGACACCCGCCTGATCCGCCTGCAGTGCTACGAGGGGCTCGACGCCAACGCGGCGATCTACGAGTGGAATTACCAGCGCCAGCTCCTGGCCATCAAGGCCCGCGAGGGTCGCGGCGAGAGCGCCGAGGCGGTGGAGCAGCACATCTTCTCCGAGGAGTTTCTGCTCGAGCGCCCGTTGCTGGCGGCGATCCGCGAGGACCGGCCGGCGGTGCTGCTGATCGACGAAATCGACCGCGCCGACGAGGAGTTCGAAGCCTTCCTGCTGGAAGTGCTGTCGGACTACCAGATATCGATCCCCGAGCTGGGCACCGTGAAGGCGAAGTCGATCCCGCTTGTGGTGCTGACCTCAAACGGCACCCGCGAACTCTCCGACGCCCTGCGCCGGCGCTGCCTCTACCACTTCGTCGACTATCCGACGGAGGACAAGGAGGCGCGCATCCTGACCACCCGCCTGACGCAGATCGACGTGACCCTGGCGCAGCAGGTCGCCGCCTTCGTGGCGGCGGTGCGCAAGGAGGATCTGCGCAAGGTGCCGGGCGTCGCCGAGACCCTCGACTGGGCGGCGGCGCTGGTCGGCCTCGAGGTGCGCGACCTGAAGCAGGCCCCGGAGGTCGTGCAGGACACCCTGCTGTGCCTGCTGAAGACCCAGGAAGACCGCCTGGCCCTGGCGCCCGAGGTGACACAGCGCCTGCTCGGCAAGGTGGCCTGATGGCAGCACCGGCCGCCACGCCCGATGCCTTGACACCGGACATGGTGACGCCGGTCGCCGGGACGCAGCTGCGGCTGCGGATGGCGGCCTTCCTGAACCTGCTGCGTGAGAACGGCTTCCTCGTCGGTCTCGAGGAGGCCGCCGACTGCCTGCGCTTCGCCGCCGCGGCCGACCTCGCCCGGCCGAGTATCCTGCGCGGCGGCCTGCGCAGCATCTGCTGCACGCGCCGCGCCGACTGGCAGCGTTTCGACGAGATCTTCGACGCCTACTGGCTGAAGCGCGGCATCAAGGGGCTGCTCACGGTCAGCGGCACGCCGCCGCGGGCCAAGGGATCGCGCAAGCTATCCGAGGCGGGGGCGCCGGGCGGCAGCCTGGGGGCTCCCGACCGCGTTTCGCGCGAGGGCGAGGCCGGCGCCGGCAATCCGGCCGACCGCGAGGGCAAGCGCGAAGGGGCGTCGGATGTCGAATCCCTGGCGCAGGCCGATTTCCGTCATCTGGTGACCGCCGAGGAATTGCAGCGGGTGCACGACCTGGCCGACCGCCTGGCCCGGCGCATGCGCCACCGCCTCAGCCGGCGCGAGCGCCAGCGCCGCAAGGGCCGGCGGCTCGACCTGCGGCGCACCATCCACCGCAGCATCGGCCGCGGCGGCCTGCCCATCGACCTCGCCTGGCGCAAGCGTCGCGACAAGCCGCTGCGCCTCGTCATGGTGCTCGACGCTTCCGGGTCGATGAGCCAGTACAGCGCCTTCTTCCTGCGTTTCATCCACGGTGTGCTGGACCGCTTCCGCGAGGCGGAGGCCTTCGTGTTCCACACGCGGCTCATCCACGTCTCGCCCGCCTTGAAGGAGCGCAACGCCGCCAGGGCGGTGGAGCGCCTGTCGCTGATCGCCCAGGGCTGGTCCGGCGGCACCCGCATCGGCGAGAGCCTCGCCGGCTTCAACCGCCACCATGCGCCGCGCGTGGTGCACGGCCGCAGCGTGGTGATGATCGTCAGCGACGGCTTCGACACCGGTGCCCCGGAAGTGCTGGAGCGCGAGATGGCGGCGCTGCGCCGGCGGACGAAACGTATCGTCTGGCTCAACCCGATGATCGGCTGGCAGGACTACGAACCGACCGCCGGCGGCATGCGTGCGGCGCTGCCCTACATCGACCTCTTCGCGCCGGCGCACAACCTGGCGAGCCTCGAGGCGCTGGCGCCCTATCTGGAGCAGGTGTGAGCATGGGAGACGGCGACAGCCTGCTCGACCTCATGGCCCGCCTGCGCCGGGACGGCCGGCCCTATGCGCTGGCCACGGTGGTGCGCACCGTCGCGGCGACCTCGGCCAAGGCCGGCGCCAAGGCGGTGGTGACCGGCGACGGCGAGATCCACGGCTGGATCGGCGGCGGCTGCGCGCGTGGCGCGGTGAAGCGGGCGGCCCTGGAGGCGATCGGCAGCGGCACCGCGCGCCTGATCTCGGTGCTGCCGCAGGAAGAGCTCGACGCCGGCGGCATCGCGCCCGGCGAGACCCGCGAGAGCGTGCAGTTTCACCGCAGCGCCTGCCCGAGCGGTGGCAGCCTCGACATCTTCGTGGAACCCATGCTGCCGCGCCCGCAGCTTCTGGTCTGCGGTGCCTCGCCGGTGGCGCGCGCGGTGGCCGAGCTGGCCGGGCGCAGCGGCTTCGCGGTGACCGTGGCGGCGCAGGCCGAGGATCAGGACGGCTTTGCCGGTGCGGAGCGTCGCCTCGAGGGGTTCGAGCTGCCTCTCGACGCGCCGGGCGAGCGCTTCATCGTCGTCGCCACCCAGGGCAAGCGCGACGCCGAGGCGCTGCGCGCGGCCCTGGCCACCGATGCGCCCTACGTCGCCTTCGTCGGCAGCCGCCGCAAGGCCGCCGCGCTGGCCGCGCGGCTGCGCGAGGAGGGGCTGGCGGCGGAGAAGTTGGCCCGTCTGCGCGCGCCCGCCGGCCTCGACATCGGCGCCATCACGCCGGAGGAGATCGCCCTGTCGATCGTCGCCGAGGTGGTGGAGCTGCGCCGCCGCGGCAGCCGCGGCCGCGCCGGCCAGGCGGTCCAGCGTGACGACCCGGCCTCCAGCGACGACGCGGCGTGACCGGCGCGCATGTGCCTCTGCCTCGCCCTGCGGCCGTTGCCCTTTCTCGAAGCAAGCGACAGTGGAGTTGACCCCGCCATGGACATGACCGGAAGCGAACGTATCGCCGCGCCGCGCGAGCGCGTCTACCAGGCGCTGAACGATCCGGAGATCCTGAAGGCCGCCATCCCCGGCTGCGAGGCCATCGACAAGACCTCCGACACCGAGATGACGGCGACGGTGGTGACCAAGGTCGGGCCGGTGAAGGCGAAGTTCCAGGGCGCCGTCAGGCTGTCGGAGCTCGACCCGCCCAACGGCTATGTCATCAGCGGCGAGGGCAAGGGCGGCCCGGCCGGCTTCGCCAAGGGCGGCGCCAAGGTGCGCCTGGAAGAAGACGGCGACAGCACCATCCTGCACTACGAAGTGAAGGCCGACGTCGGCGGCAAGCTGGCCCAGCTGGGCTCGCGGCTCATCGATTCCACGGCGAAAAAGCTCTCCGGCGAGTTCTTCTCCCGTTTCGCCGAGATCGTGGCGGCCCCCGCGGCGGCGCCTGCCGGGGCGGTCCCCGCCGACATGGCCCCCGGGGCGGCACCCGAAGCGCCCCCGATCTCCCCGGGCGCGACGGTGCGCGCCGCCACCGGCAGCCGCCGCTGGCTCTGGGCCCTGGCCGCCGCGGTGGCGGTTCTGGCGGCCTACATCGTCTTCGCCGGGTAACGACCGGCTCCGCCTTCACGATCGCCGATTGAACCGCCGCGGGGCGCGGCGCGACCCACTCTTCGCAACCCGAACACCGAGGGGAGAGAAGGGTGAGGATCGAAGCTCTGGCGGCGCGCCTGTTCGCCCTGCGCGCGCTGGTCGTTTTCATGGCCGCGTTCCTGCTGCTGGGCGGCTTGGTGAGCGAGGCCTGGGCAGGCGGCAGCGATGACGCCTGGCGGCCGCTCGACCATCCTGTCGAACTGCGTTCCGCACCGCGCGAGGCGGGCCGTGACGGCCGCCTGGACGTCCGGCTCGACGACGCCGGCGACGTCGCCGAGACGATCTCGCCGGTGCTGTCCTGGCGCCTGGAGATCGCCGGCAACGGGCTGCCCTACCTGGAAGGCTATGTCTTCAGCATCCGGCCGGCGGCGGTGCCCGCCGAGGAGTCGCCCTGCGGCGCCGGCGAGATCTGCCCGGCCGGCTACGCAACCCCTTCGATGAGCCGCGAGGTGAAGTGGGAGCCGATCGAACGCGCCGAGGGCACGCCGGTGGTGCGCACCTGGGTCACCGTCACCCTGCCGCTCGACCTCGCCTGGGTCGGGTTCCTGACGGAGCTCGAGGCGGCGGCGGCCGCTGCTTGCCGCGACGGCTACCGGGCCGCCCGGGACGCCGGTCGCAGCGCGGGCGAGCTGCGCCGCGCCGACTTCGCCCTGAAGTTGACTTTCCCCCTGAAGGCGGCTGTCTTTGCCGGACCGTACGTCGCCGAGACGCAGATTCCACTCACCCTCGCCTGCTGGGGCGGCGGCTTCAGCCGGGACGAGATCCTGGCCGCGCCGCTGCCGCCGGGCAGCCTGTGAACCCACGACCGGAGCCGACGCGCATGGTACCGACCTGGACCGTTCCCCTCAGCTATGCGGGCTATGCCGCCATGCTGGTCATCGGCCTCTTCTGCTGGCTGGCGGTGTTCTTCGACTATGCCGTCTACACCCGTATCGACCAGGGTCTGCTGGACCCGAGCTGGCGGGAAACCGGCCGCGTGGTCTACCGCCTGTTTGGGCCCGCGGTCTGGGCAAGCGCCGCCTGCGGCGGCTTTGCCTTCCTGCTGGCCCTGCTGCCGGCCGGGGAGGGGGAGGCCCTGGCCCAGGCGCACAAGGCCTATCAGCTGCGCGCCGGCGCCATCCTGCTCTGCCTGTTCGGCCTGCTCCTGCTGGCGGAAGGCCGCATGGGCGCCTACGACGCCGACGCCGCCTCGCTGGCCGTCGCGGCCTGGGGCGCCTGGGTGGTGATCGCCGGCTGGCGGGCTTATGCCGGCGACCTGGCCGTCGCCGGGCCGTCCGGCTGGTGGCTGGCGCTGGTGGTCGACGGCCTCGCCGTCGCCGCGCTGGCCATCGTCTGGATCGCCCTGGAGATCGAAGGCCCGCGCATGTTCTGAACGCGGTCTGGCGTTTGGCCCGCGGCTACTCCGTGGCGACCTGGCCGGCGGAACGGCGCAGCTGTGCGAGGAAGCCGTCGAATACGCGGGCGGTGGCCCGGTTCAGCGCCACGATGGCGGCCTCGACGCTGTCGTCTTCCGCCGGTTCCTCGGCGGCGAAGGTATCGACCACCAGCAGCCTGTCGTCGGAAAGGCGCAGCAGCGCCAGTTCGATCTCTACGAAGACCGCCGGCCGGTCGTTGCCGACCAGGCGCTCGAAGCGTCTGGCCTTGCCGCTCACCTGGTAGTCGGCGCGCACCCGCGTTTCCGGGGTGACCACGAGGCCGGCGACGCCGCTGTGGCGCAGGTAGGCCACCATCTGATCCTGCAGCATCCGCGGTGGGGTGTCGTTCCAGTAGTGGTAGTTGTGCTGCTGCAGTTCGTGGGCCCGGCCGCTCTCGCTGAACAGCAGCGGGCGCTCGCGCAGCAGCCCGTCGGCCTGCAGCGCCTCGACCGTCACCACGCCGGGCAGCAGGACGTCCCCGGCATCCTGTCCGGCCGCCGGCACGATCAGCCGGTAGTAGTGGTCGCGCGGCAGCGGCGGTGCCGAGCCGAAGCAGCCGGCCAGCAACGGCAGCATCAGAACCGCGGGGAGGATCCGTTTCATTGTGTTTGCACTCGCGGCAGCGGCGCCGGCGCGCCGACATTGACCTCCTCGCGCGGTGAGCCGCCCAGCAACAGGCCCGGGTTCTGCCGGATCAGGCGGCTGAACTCGTTCATGTTGCGGGTCGTGCCGGCGAGGTTGTGGTTGATGGTGTCGATGTTCTGGGCGATCGAGCGCAGGATGTAGCGGGTGTCGTCGAGGGAGGCGTCGACCTTGCCTTCGTTCCTCTCGACGGCTTCCTGCAGGTCGGCGACGAGAAGCTCGAGGCGACCGAGGGTTGCCTTCGCCGACTGGCTGATGTCGACGAACTCCTGAGACGCCGCGGCGACGTTGTGGACCGTCTGCTGGATCTCGGCGACGTTCTGCTCGGACAGCAGAGCCTGCACCGAGGCCAGGGTGGTGTTGAGTTCCTGGGTGAAGGTCCGCAGCTGGCCGGCGATCTCCGGCACCTCGCCGCGGGTGTCCGAGGCCACGTCGTTCAGCGAGCCGACCAGCCTCGTGACGTCGTCGTCGATCAGGCGGTTGGCGCTGGCCACGAGGTCGTTGAGGTGGGCGATCAGGGGTAAGAGGCCGTCGCGCGACAGCTCGCCGACCTGGCCCGCCACGGTCGACATGGCGGTGAACATGTCGGCCGCCGGCGCCGAGGCGATGCGCGCGCCGGGCTCCAGCGCTGCCGCCGCGCTGCCGCGCGTGATCTCGACGGTCTTGGCGGAGAGGAACTGAGAGGTGTGGATGCGCGCCACGCTATCGGCGGGGATCACCCAGCCCTTGTGGACGCTGACGTCGAGATGGAAGTGCATGGCGCCGTCCTCGGCGACCGGATTGATCGCCTCGACCTGGCCGACGGGAAAGCCCTCGTAGCGGACCTGGGTGCCGAACTTCACGTCGGACACGTTGTCGAACACGATGACGTAGCGGTCGCGCGGGCCGGCCCCGCCGGCCAGCGTCACCGCCGCGCCCAGGGCGGCGGCCAGCATCGCCAGCACGAAGACGCCGACCGCGGCGTAGTTCAGTCCCTGATGTCGCATCGCCCTACCTCGCTTCCGCGCGCCCGCCCTGCGTCGCCGGGGAGGGCGGTGCCTCTCCCGTCAGGCGCTGCAGATAGGCGGCCGCGTCGACCTCGGCGTCCTCGGAACGCCGGTTCAACAAATTCTGGATTCGCCGGTTGCCGGAGCGGCGCACCCCGGCGACGTCGTCGACCAGCAGGATCCGGCCCTGGTCGAGCACGGTGATGCGGTCGGCGATCTTGAAGGCGCTCTCCAACTCGTGGGTGACCACCACCATGGTCATGTTCATGGCGTCGCGCAGTTTCAGGATGAGATCGTCGAGCGCCGAGGAGACCACCGGGTCCAAGCCCGCCGACGGCTCGTCGAAGAACAGCAGCTTGGGGTCCATGACGATGGCCCGCGCCACCGCCGCGCGCTTCATCATGCCGCCGGACAGCTCGGAGGGCATCAGCCGGTCGGCGCCGGCGAGGCTCACCACCTCCAGCTTCATGCGCGCCATGATCTCCATGGTCTTGGGGTCGAGCCGGGTATGCTCGCGCAGCGGCAGCATGATGTTGTCGAGCACGTTCATGGAACTGAAGAGGGCGCCGCCCTGGAAGGCGACGCCGATGCGCCGCCGCAGCTTCAGCATCTCCATGGCGCCGGCGCGGGTGATGTCGACGCCGAGCAGCTCGACCTGTCCGGCCGTCGGCCGCATCAGTCCCACCAGGTGGCGCAGCAGGGTCGACTTGCCGGAGCCGCTGCCGCCCATGATCACCATGATCTCGCCCGGCCGGACCGAGAAGTCGATGTCGTAAAGCACCTGCTGCGCCCCGTAGTGCGCCTGCAGGCCGGTAACGCGGACGACTGGCGCCGGCGCGGACTCGGGCGCTGCCGGTTGGGAAGCCGTTGGGGTGGCGTATGGCTGGGCGGCGGTCATCGGCCTATCCGCTGGTCACGACGAAGGCGAAGATCATGTCGACCACGATGATGGCGGCGATCGAATGCACCACCGCGCGCGTGGTGCGCCGCCCGACTCCCTCGGCGCCGCCGTCGGCCAGCGCGCCGTTGACCGCGGAGACCAGTGCGATCAGCGCCGCGAAGAGCACGCTCTTGCCGAGGCCGTGCGCCAGGTCGTTCACCGAAAGCGCGGCCACGGTGTCGGCGAAGTAGGCGGCCATGCTGATGTCGAGTTCGGCGGTGACGAAGAAGCCTGCGGCGGTGAGGGCGACGATGTTGGCCCACATGGTCAGGCAGGGCACCATGACCATCATGGCGAAGAGGGCGGGAGCGACCAGGAAGCGCACTGGCGAGATGCCGCTGACACGCAGGGCGTCGACCTCCTGGTTGATCATCATGGTGCTGAAGCGCGCCGCCAGGGCGGAGCCGGAGCGCCCGGCGATGAGGATGGCGATGATCAGCGGCGCGAACTCGCGCACCACCGACAGGGCGATGCCGATGGTGGCGAAGGACTCTGCGCCGAACAGGCCGAGGCTGTAGAGGCTCTGGATCGCCAGCATCATGCCGATGGTCGCCGCCAGCACCGTGGCGATCGGCAGCGCACCGACGCCGATCTGCATCATCTGCACCACAACGGCGGAAAGCCGCACCGGCTGCCGCCGGGCCGGACCGAGGCCCGCCCAGAGCAGCGACTCGAGGAACAGCGCTGCCGCGAAGCCGACCTCCTCGACGCCGCGCACCGCGCTGCGTCCGACTCCCTCCGCCAACCGCAGCATCGCCATGGTCCTAGGCCCTCGCCGCCAGGGCGGTGTCGAGGTCGGGATGCATGGCGAAGACCTTGTCGAGGCGCGCCAGTTCGAAGACCCGCAACACCGCCGGGCTGACCGCGATGAGCCCCAGCCCGGTACCGCCCTTGCCGGCCCGCTGCAGCGCCTCGACGAGGCTGGCGATTCCCGAGCTGTCGATGTAGCTGACCTGCGACAGGTCGACCAGGACGTCGCACCCGCGGCCGACGCAATCGAGCAGCAGGTTGCGGACCTCCGGCGCGCGGTCGAGGTCGATCTCGCCGCCGAGGTCGACGACCAGGCAGCCTCGTTCTTCGCGGATCGCCGCCGTCATGTCGCCAGTCCTTTCTTCTTGGTCATCTGCAGGACGTTGCCGACGCCGTCGGGGCCGGGGCCGAAGTCGGCGCTGTCCATCACCTGCTGAATGAAGTGGATGCCGAGGCCGCCCGGCCGCAGCTCGCCGAGGTCGCGCGGCTTGAACTGCGCGGGGTCGGCGGCCGTGCCGAAGTCGGTGACGCGCAGCACCAGGCGGTCGGCCGCGCGCAGGATGGCGAGCACGATCGGTCCGACTTCGCGGTCGTTGTAGGCATGTAGGATGACGTTCTGGCAGGCCTCGCCCACGGCGAGAACGATGTCCTGCGTGGCCGTCTCGTCGAAACCGCAGAAGCGCGAGGCGCTGCGCACGATGTCGCGCACCAGGACCATGCGGTCGGCCCGCGCCGGGAAGCGCAGTTCCAGCACGCTCTCTTCGGCTGCCACCGCCGTCATCCGCCGCACTCCGGGGCGGCGGCCGCCCTTTCGATGTCGGCGTCGATTCCGGCGTCGCCGCGCACCCAGGAATCGTCGATGGCCAGCACCGTCAGGTCGTCGCGCGCTTCCCAGCCGCCCTCCTGCTCCAGGGTCGACAGCAGTTCCTCCAGGCGTCGCGCCAGCGGAGCCTCGGCCAGCGCCTCGATCAGCTGGATCAGTCCCTCCACGCCCAGGCGCTCGCCGGTGACGTGGCGGTACTCCGTCAGCCCGTCGGTGAAGACGTAGAGTTCGCCGCCGTCGAGGTCGATGCGTTCCTCGGTCGCCCGGATCGCCGGCAGGATGCCGAGCGGCGGCGCCGAGGCCGGATAGGACTCGTAGCTGCGGTCGCGGCGGCGCAGCAGCGGCGGCAGGTGGCCGGCGTTGGCCAGGCGCACCGTGCCGTCGGCGGTGCGGTAGTGGCCCGCCACCATGGTCACGAACATGCCGCGCGACGCGGTTTCGCAGAGTTCCGCATTGATCGCTTCGAGCAGTTGCGCCGGCGCGTCGATGCGCTTGCCGAGGCAGCGGAACAGGCCGATGGTCTTGGCCATCAGCAGCGCGGCGTTCATGCCCTTGCCGGAGACGTCGCCGAGCGCGAAGGCGATGCGCGCCTCGTCCAGCGGGTAGAAGTCGAAGAAGTCGCCCGACAGCTTGCGCGCCGGCAGGTTCACGCCCCAGATCGGCAGGTCACCCGGTTCGCAGTCGGGCTGGAGGCTGTGCTGCAGGTCGGCGGCCATCTCCAGGCTGTCGCCGATGCGCAGTTGCTCGGCCAGGCGATCGCGCAGCGCGGCGTTGGCAAGGGCGAGCTTCGCCAGTCCCGTCGCCGCGTGGGAGAAGGCGGATTCATCGCCGCCGGACTCGGGCGAAGGCCACGCCGCTTCTTCGAGCTGCGCGAGAACCTCGGGCAGCGCCGCCCGCAGAACCTCGACGGGGTCGGGCGCCTCGGCGAGGCGGACGCCGAGATCGCCGAGAAAGTCGAGCTGTTCGGCGAGGCCGCGGCGGCGACGGTCGGCCGTCCTGATCTGGTTCTGTTTCGACATGGATCCTGGCGCGCAACGCACGATCACGTGCTACGCCGGTCATCCTATTGGTTATTGGTTAACCGTCCCTTGTGTCGCTGCGGGCCGAAAAGGTATGGTCCCGCCCGGCGCTTCAACCGCCGGTCGCTGCACCCCGGCGGCGGCTCCACGCAGTTCCGAACCCGAGGAGCGGACAAGTGGCCAGGAAGACTTCGGCAGGCGGAACCACGGCCCCGGCGAAGGCCGCCCAGGCGAGGCGCGGCCCCGACTACCGGGCCGGCGCCAGGGAGATCCCGCTGCCCCTGGCGACACTGTCCTCGGCGCCGGCCTCCGCCGACAGCCCGTCCATCGAGGAAGCCATTGGCGCGCAGGTGCGGGCACTTCGCAAGCGCCAGGACATGACCATGGCCGAACTGGCGGGTCAGGCGGGGCTCTCGGCGGGCATGCTTTCCAAGGTCGAGAACGGCGCCATCTCGCCGTCGCTCTCGACCCTGCAGAGCCTTGCCGGTGCGCTGAACGTGCCGATGACGAGCTTCTTCGCCGACTTCGACCAGAAGCACGAGGTCACCCATGTGAAGGGCGGCAAGGGCGTCGCCATCGAGCGCCGTGGCACCCGGGCGGGCCACCAGTACCGGCTGCTGGGGCATCCCTTTCCCGGCGACATTGCCTACGAGCCCTACCTGATCACCCTGACCGACGAAGCGGAGGCTTATCCCAACTTCCGCCACCAGGGCATGGAATTCGTCTACGTCCTGGAGGGAGAGGTCGGCTACCGCCACGGCCGCCGCGTCTACCAACTGAAGCCGGGCGACTCGCTGTTCTTCAACGCCAGTGCGGCGCACGGCCCCGAGGAACTGCGCAAGCTGCCGGTAAGGTTCCTTTCGGTGATCGTCTTTCAGCGCACGCGCTGAGCCTGGCATCGGGTTCCGGCACTAGCGATTCCGTCCTGGATCCTTTGGGGGTATTGACATTTGACGTCGAGGAAGCCGACCCTTGTTCTATCTCGGGTAGTGGGAGAGGCCTGTGATGATCGAACCCAGGCGCGTCGAGGGTGCCTTCGAGAAGGCGGTCTTCGAATTTCTTGCCGGACATGACGGCCTCGAGCGGGGAGTCCACTGCGATGGCCGCGGCATCCCCACCCTCGGCATCGGCTATGCCATGCTGGCCAACACGCCGGGCTGGCCACCCCGCGAGTCTCTGGAAAGCGACCTGGCGGCCGTCGGCATCGCCCTGACGGCGCAGGACCGAAGCCTGCTGGTCGGTGTCGGCGAGGCCCTGTCCCGGCAGGATCCTGCCGCTGCCAAGACGCTGATGGCAGCGCCGGAGTGCTTCAGTTTCACGCTGTCGCGGGCACAGGCACGGGCGCTCTTCGAGCTGACGCGGCCGGACACCGAAGCCTTGCTGCAGCGCCGGCTCGGCCGTGAATTGAGCGATCGCCTCGGTGGGGCGCGCGAAATGGTGGCGCTGTTCTCGCTGGCCTACAGCAATCCGGCCCTGATCGGCCCCGAGCTGGTCGCCGCCCTGCACGACGGTTCCCGGCCGCGGGCGTGGTACGAGATCCGCTTCGGCTCAAACCGAAGCCGTCATGCCGGACTGCAGCGCCGCCGCGACCGCGAGGCGGAGATGTTCGGACTGAACGCTGCGCCTCTCGACCCTGCTGCAAAGGCGGATATGGTGGTCTGGCTGGAAGACCGGCGCCCGGCCATGAAGCGCCATTTCGAAGAGGTTGGGCTCGACAGTATGGCCGTGCGCTCGGCGATGACCGCGATCTACGCCGGGGCGGGGCTGCCGCTGCCGCCTTGCCTGCGCGCGCCGGGCGAGTCGATCGCGAAGACGGCGCTACCACACCCTTCGCCTCGGCCGCGCCGCCACGGCTGCGAGCCCGACTCTCAGCGCGAGTTTTCCGCTCCCGTCGACTGCTGATTGCCGGCGCGGGGTTGAAAGGCTCCGCGCGACCTGTTATCTCCTGACTCACCGTTGGGGTGCTCGAAAGGGCTGAGAGGCGCAGAGGCGTCAACCCAATGAACCTGATCCGGGTAATGCCGGCGAAGGGAACGGGTCACGACATCTCCAGAACCTCGATCCGCTTTTCCTTCACCGGCCCAGTTGATGGCCTGAGAAGGAGAGGTGACAGGTGACGTCAGACTTCGCGCGCAGCGGCGACATTCGAGCGCCCATCGCGCTGACCATCGCCGGCTCCGACAGCGGCGGCGGCGCCGGCATCCAGGCGGACCTGAAGGCCTTCTCGGCGCTCGGCGTCTACGGTGCCAGCGTCATCACCGCGGTCACTGCGCAGAACACCCGCGCCGTGACCGCCGTGCATCCCATCCCCGCCGACATCGTTGCCGCGCAGATTGAAGCCGTCTTCGCCGACCTCGCGGTCGCCGCCGTCAAGATCGGCATGCTGGGCGATCCGCGGGTCATCCGCGCGGTGGCGCGGGGACTCGAAGGCCGCGACATTCCCATCGTGCTCGATCCGGTGATGGTGGCGAAGTCGGGCGATGCGCTGCTGCCCGACGACGCTGTGGCGGCCCTGCGCGCGGATCTGTTGCCCCTGGCCGGCCTTGTGACCCCGAACCTGCCGGAGGCTGGACGCCTGCTGGAAGTCGCCGAGGCCGCCGGCGAGGACGAGATGATCGCCCAGGGCCAGGCGCTGCTCGCCCTCGGGCCGAAAGCGGTGCTGATGAAGGGCGGCCACGGCCGCGGCCCGCGCTGCATCGACCTGCTGGTGACGGGCGACGGCGCCGTGCGGCGTCTCGAGGCCCCGCGCCGCGACACCCGCAACACCCACGGCACCGGCTGTACCCTCTCGGCGGCCGTCGCCGCCGGCCTCGCCGGGGGACTGGAGACCACGGCGGCGGTCGAGCGCGCCCATGCCTACCTGCAGGGCGCCATCGCCGCCGCCGATGGGCTCGCCGTCGGCTCGGGCCATGGACCGGTGCACCACTTCCATGCCCTGTGGAGGTGATCCCATGCGTGCCACGATGACTGCCACGGTTCTGGGTGCCGGCGTCGCCGGCCTCTGCTGCGCCGTCGAACTGCAGAAGCGCGGCACGGCGGTGACCCTGGTGGAACGCGCGCCGGACCTCGGGCCGCAGTCCTGCTCCTGGTGGGCCGGCGGCATGCTGGCGCCGTGGTGCGAGGGGGAAAGCGCCGAGCCGGAAGTGGTGCGTCTCGGCGCGGCGGCGGCCGACTGGTGGGACGAGCACGCCGGCGGCGTCACGCGGCGCGGCACCCTGGTGCTGGCGCCTGGACGCGACACCGGCGAGCTGCGGCGCTTCGCCCGCCGCACGAACAACTTCGAGCGTGTCGATGCGGCGGCGGTCGCCGCGCTGGAGCCGGACCTCGACGGACGCTTCCGCGAGGGTCTGTTCTTCGCCGGCGAGGCTCATCTCGACCCGCGCGCGGCGACCCGGGCCTTGGCGGAGCGCCTGCGCCGCGGCGGCGCCGAGCTGCGCTTTGGCTGCGACGCGTCCGAGGCGCCGCACGGCGACGTCACCCTCGACTGCCGTGGCCTCGCGGCCCGCGACCGCCTGCCGGAGCTGCGCGGCGTGCGCGGCGAGATGCTGGCATTGCGCTGCCGGGAGCTCGCGCTCACGCGGACCATCCGGCTGCTGCATCCGCGCATCCCGATCTACCTCGTCCCGCGCGGTGCGGGCCTCTACATGATCGGCGCCACGACGATCGAAAGTGCCTCGCGGGCGCCGGCGACGGCGCGCTCGGTGATGGAGTTGCTCGGCGCCGCCTACGCGCTGCACCCGGCCTTCGGCGAGGCCGAGGTGGTGGAGATCGGCGCCGACGCGCGCCCGGCCTTTCCCGACAACCTGCCGCAGGTCCGGCGCGAGGCTGATCGCATTCACGTCAACGGCCTCTACCGGCACGGCTTCCTGCTGGCGCCGGCGATGGCGCGCCGCGCCGCCGCGCTGGCCTTCGGCGAAGAGGAGGAGAGCGATGCGGATCGTCTTGAACGGCAAGCCCGTTGAGGTGGCCGGCGCGCGCCTCGACGCCGTGCTGGCGGAACTCGGCTACCGGGGCGCCGGGGTCGCCACGGCGGTGAACGGCGCCTTCGTGGCGCGGACCGCGCGCGGCGACGTCGCGCTCGGCGAGGGCGACCGGGTCGAGGTCATCGCGCCGATGCAGGGAGGCTGAACCATGCGGAAATTCTATGGCGTCGAGCTGAACAGCCGCCTGATGCTGGGCACAGCGCAGTATCCCTCGCCGGCGATCCTCGCCGAGGCGGTGCGCGCGTCCGGCGCCGAGGTGGTGACCGTCTCGCTGCGCCGGGAGTCGGCGGAGCGGCGCGACGGCCAGGCCTTCTGGTCGCTGGTCCGCGACCTCGGCGTGCGCGTGCTGCCCAACACCGCCGGCTGCCACACGGTGAAGGAGGCGGTCACCACCGCACAGATGGCGCGCGAGGTTTTCGACACGCCCTGGGTGAAGCTGGAGGTGATCGGCGACGACGACAGCCTGCAGCCGGACCTCTTCGGCCTGGTCGAGGCGGCGGCGATCCTCACCGAGGACGGTTTCGAGGTGTTTCCCTACACCACCGAGGACCTGGTGGCGGCGGGGCGGCTGGTCGACGCCGGTTGCCGCGTGCTGATGCCCTGGGGCGCGCCCATCGGCTCCGGCCTCGGCCTCAACAACCGCTACGGCCTGCGCAGCCTGCGCGCCCACTTTCCCGACGTGCCGCTGGTGGTCGATGCCGGGCTCGGCCTGCCCTCGCACGCCGCGGCGGCCATGGAACTCGGCTACGACGCGGTGCTGGTGAACACCGCGGTGGCACGCGCCGGCGATCCGGTCGCCATGGCGGCGGCCTTCGCCCAGGCGGTGGCCGCCGGCCGGCGCGCCTGCGAGGCCGACCCGATGGAGCCGCGCGACATGGCGGCCCCCTCGACCCCCGTCGTCGGCAAGGCGTTCCTGGGATGAGGCGCCCTGTCACCCTCGATCCCTTCTATCCCATCGTCGACGGTTGCGACTGGCTGCGCCGCCTGCTGCCCTGCGGGGTGAAGCTGGTGCAGCTGCGGGTGAAGAACCTCAGCGAGGAGGAGACGCGCCGCGAGATCCGCATCGCCAAGGTGCTCTGCGCCGACGCCGGCTGCCAGCTCGTCGTCAACGACTACTGGCGCCTCGCCATCGAGGAGGGCTGTGACTTCGTCCACCTGGGCCAGGAAGACCTCGACGGCGCCGACCTCGACGCCATCCGCGCCGCGGGGATCCGGCTCGGCATCAGCACCCACGACGACGCCGAGCTGGCGCGCGCGCTGGCGCTCGATCCCGACTACGTGGCGCTGGGGCCGGTCTATCCGACCCTCCTCAAGAAGATGAAGTGGCGCGAGCAAGGCCTTGAAAAGGTTGGTGAATGGAAAAGGCGTGTCCGCGATCTGCCGCTGGTCGCCATCGGCGGCCTGACGGTGGAGCGGGCGGCGGCGGTGCTGGCCGCCGGCGCCGACGTTCTCTCCGTCGTCACCGACATCACCCTGAACGCCGACCCGGCGGCGCGCGCGCGGGCCTGGGTGGCGGCGACGCGGCCCAACACCCCTTCAAGCGAGGTCTGAGGTATGTGGAATAAGATGCGTTTCTTCAATTGTTTGGCAGCCGTTGCTGTCCTGCTGCTGCAGTCGTCGCCGGCCGCCGCGGCCGACCGGCTGACCCTGATCCTCGACTGGTTCGTCAATCCCGACCACGGCCCCATCGTCATCGCCGAGCAGCGCGGATACTTCGCCGAGCAGGGCCTGGAGGTGGAGGTCATCGCGCCGGCCGATCCCTCCGACCCGCCGAAGCTGGTGGCCGCGGGCAAGGCCGACCTCGCGGTCTCCTACCAGCCGCAGCTGCACCTGCAGGTGCACGAGGGCCTGCCGCTGAAGCGCGTCGGCACCCTGGTGGCGACGCCGCTGAACTGCCTGCTGGTGCTGGCCGACGGGCCGGTGGCAACGCTCGCGGACCTCAAGGGCCGCAGGGTCGGCTTCTCCGTCGCCGGCGTCGAGGAGGTGATGCTGGGGGCGATGCTGGCGCGGCACGGCCTCGGCCTTGGCGACATCGAGCTCGTCAACGTGAACTGGTCGCTGTCGCCGGCGCTGATGTCGCGCCAGGTCGACGCGGTGATCGGCGCCTTCCGCAACTTCGAACTGAACCAGCTCGTGCTCGAAGGCTTCGAGGGACGCTGCTTCTATCCGGAGGAGGAGGGCGTGCCGGCCTACGACGAACTGATCTACGTGGCCCATGCCGAGACGATGGACGCGGGCCTGATCGCGCGCTTCCTCGCCGCGACGGAGAAGGCGACCCAGTACATCGTGAACCACCCCGAGGCGAGCTGGGAGATCTTCGCGGGCAGCGCGCGGGAACTGCAGGACGAGTTGAACGCGCGCGCCTGGGTCGACACCCTGCCGCGCTTCGCCCTGCGGCCGGCGGCGCTCGATGCCGGTCGCTACGCGCGCTTCGAAACTTTCCTGGTGGCGGCCGGCCTGGTCGAAAGCGAACTGCCCGTCGAGCGCCTCGCCCTGGAGGTGGCGGCGCCATGACCGCCCCCAACACCGCGCCGGACTACGGCTCGGCGGTCTTCGCCGCCTGGCGCCGCGCCGCCGGCACCGACTGGCAGGCCTATACGCGCCACGCCTTCGTGCGCCGCCTCGGCGACGGCAGCCTGCCGCGCGAGGCCTTCCTGCACTACCTGGTGCAGGACTACATCTTCCTCGCCAACTTCGCGCGCGCCTGGGCGCTGGGGGTGGTGAAGGCCGGCGACCTGGAGGAGATGCGCGCGGCGGCGGCCGCCGTCGACGCCCTGGTGAACCAGGAGATGAAGCTCCACGTCGAGGTCTGCGCGGCGGCCGGCCTGCCCGAGAAGACGCTGCTCGCCGCCGAGGAGGAGATCGAGAACCTCGCCTACACCCGCTTCGTGCTCGACGCCGGCCTGTCCGGCGACTTTCT
The DNA here is from genome assembly GCA_050330205.1 of Kiloniellaceae bacterium. Classification (GTDB taxonomy): domain Bacteria; phylum Pseudomonadota; class Alphaproteobacteria; order Kiloniellales; family Kiloniellaceae; genus Pelagibius. Next base: position 34,427 of record JBHJOA010000042.1, on the reverse strand, counting down.
CGACCTGCTGGCGGCGCTGGCGCCCTGTGTGCTCGGCTATGGCGAGATCGGCGCCTGGCTCGGCGACGCGGCAACCGACAAGACCTATGCCGACTGGATCGACAGCTACGCGGCCAGCGACTACCAGGCACTCTGCCTCTCGGTCGGGCGGCTGATCGACCGCGCCGCCGGCGCGCGCCTCGGCGCGGCGCCGGAGGCCGCGCCGCGCTGGGCCGACCTCTGCCGCACCTTCCGCACCGCGACGCGCCTCGAGGCCGGCTTCTGGGACATGGGCCTGAGGGCGGGGCGCCCTGGGGCGAGGCCTGGGTGACCGCCACGCGCCGGGCACGCGACGGCGCTCTCGCTTTTCTCGGCGTGGTCGCGCTCTGGCAGGGGCTGGTCTGGGCGACGGCGGTGCCGTCTTTCATCCTGCCGGGGCCGCTGCGCGTCGCCGGGACTCTGCTCGCCGATCACCGGCTGATCCTGGGGCATGCCGCCGTCACCGCCGCCGAGGTGGTGATCGGCATCCTGCTCGGCACGCTGCTGGGCGCGGCGACGGCGCTGCTGCTGATGCTGTCGCGCCGCGCGCTGCGCCTGGTGCTGCCGGTGTTGGTGTTCAGCCAGGCGGTGCCGGTCTTTGCCCTGGCGCCGCTGCTGACGCTCTGGCTCGGCTACGGCCTGTCGTCCAAGGTCGCCATGGCGGTGCTGATCATCTACTTCCCCGTCACCTCGAGCTTCCTCGACGGCCTGCGCCACGGCGACGCGGTGCTGGTGGAGATGGCGCGCAGCTTCGGCGCCACGCCGCGGCAGCTGCTGTTCCGCGTCCGCCTGCCGGCGGCGCTGCCGTCCTTCGCCACCGGCCTGCGCCTTGCCGCCGTCTATGCCCCCATCGGCGCGGTGATCGGCGAGTGGGTGGGGGCCTCCCAGGGTCTCGGCTACCTGATGCTGCTGGCCAACGGACGCGCCAAGATCGACCTCATGTTCGCGGCGCTGGTGGTGCTGGCGGTCTTCACCCTGCTGCTGCGCGCCGCCGTCGACCGGCTCGCCGACTACCTGACCCAGAGGTCGCAGGGCCGGGCGCAGGGACTCGTCTAAGACCTTTCACAATCAGGAGTCCAACCTTTCTGGGAACCTCCGCAATCGGACGGCGTTTCCCCCGATAGAACTCAGCGGACGCGTATTTCGCAGGAGGGCAGTCACATGCCGTTCATCGCCTTGGCGCTCTGGGGTGCCATCATGATCGGGGCCATCTTCTACACGCAGGAGGCGCGGCATCCCGATACCAAGCCGTTGGCTGCCTACCTGATCTTCATCACCGTGTTCTCGGCCGCGGCCTTCTTCATTTTCTCGAGCCTCACCGTGCTGCTGGCAATGGCGGACCTGACCGCGCTGCTCGACAACCCCCTGGTGGCGGCGGTGTTCCTGCTGGCGGTCTTTGCGCCGGCCTTCCTGCTCGGACGCTGGCAGCTGCACAAGCCGCCGCGCCGGCCGCAGCGTCTCTGAGCAGTCCAGCCGTCCCCGCGCAGGTTCAGTTCGCCTGCCGGTTCTCGTCTTCCTCTTCGTCATCCACGGAAGCCGTCGCGCTCGAGCTTGCGCTGGCACTGCAGCCATCGCCGCTGTCCCGCACCGTCTGCTCGTCTCTATCGGTGGCGTGCTGGTCGCCTGCTTGGGCTTCCGCAGTCGACCTGGCGGCCGCTTCGCAGCCGTCATTGCCGGCCGACGTAGAAGCGGAGGACGAGGCCGATGCCGAGGCCGATGCCTTGGTCTTGACGCCGGTGCCGCCATCGGCCGCTGCGGTGAAGGCCCAGGGAGTTCCGGCGAAAGCGGCGAGGGCGATCGCCGCCGCTGCGAATAATGATCGTGTCATGGAAGGTCTCCATCCAGGAGCTGAGAGACTGCGACAAGCGGGACCGGCGGCGCGTCGTGTCCGCCGGTCCCGGCCCCGCAACCGGGGCAATGCCGCAGGCCTAGTTGATCAGAACCGACGCACGGCTGCTGGAGTCAGCATCGACCTCGACGGTGATGCTGGGCTGATGGCCGTGCCCACGATCATGGCCATGCCCGTGCTTGTGGCCGTGCCCGCGGCGCTTGTTGTGCGAGGGCTTCTGCTCGTCCTCGTCGACCTCCGCGACGTCGCCGTTGCCGGTGCCTTCGGGCTCCGGCTCGACATCGGCGTCACCATTGGCCGCGGTCTCGTCCTCGGGTTCGACTTCGGCGTCACCGTTGGCCGATGTGTCGGCCTCCGGCTCCGTCTCCGGCTCCACCGCGACGCTACCGAAAGCGGCCGCCCCGGCATCGGCGTTGGCGATGCCGCTGCCGGTCGTCTCGGTCGCGGCGCCGGCGCCGGTCGTGGTGCTCACGCCGTTGTCGCTGAGTTCGACACCTGCCATGGACTCTGAGGTCGCCTGGGCGCTGCCGGCGTCCTCCACGGCGACGCTGGCGATGCTGTCGGCGCTGACGCCGAAGTTGTCGCCCGTGTTGCTCGCCGAGCCGAAAGCGTCGGCATTGGCGGTGCCGCCGTCGGTCGCCTGGCCGCCGGCGTCGGAGGTCGTGGCCGCCTGCATGCCGTCGCCGCTCAGCGAGGCGCTAGCAGCGGCATGGCTGGCGGCGCTCGCCGAATCGTCGCCGATCGACTGGGCGCCCGCACCGGCATTGGCGCCGACACTGAGATCGGAGTCGGAGATCGAGGCGAAGCCGCCGGCATCGGCGCCGGCCATGGCCTCGGCACCCTCGGTGGAAGCGGAACCACCGGCACCGGCCGCGCCCGCGGATACCTGGCCATCCGAGACCGAAACGCCGGCCGCGGAACTGCTCGACGCGCTGGCGGCGCCGAGTTCGCCAGAGGAGCTGACGGCGGTACCGGTCGCCGCGGTGGCACCGGCGTCCATGCCGTCGCCGGAGGCCTCCGCCGTGGCGTCGCCGCCGGCCGAAGCCTCGGCATCGCCGGTGGCGCCCGCCGTCGAGTTGGAGGATGCAGTGCCGCTGATGTCGCCGTCCGCGTCGCGCGACACCTCAGCGGAGCTGGTGTTGGAGGCGCTGGCGGTACCGTTGCCGGTGCTGCTGGCCGAAGCTTCCGAACTGGCCGAAGCACCGAGTTCCTCGGCGGCTGCGCCGCCCTGTGCAACGAAGGCCCCCAGCGCGAGGGCGGAGACGGCCATCAGCAGGCCGGATCGAAGGTCCTTACGTTTCATAACTTCCATCTCCTTGGGTTTTCGAGGCTCCCATGAAGACAGCGAGACCGCATCGGACTGCGGCGAAACCGCGTTGCCCAAATGACTCGCCACGTTGCAAATCGTTCCACGCCGCGAGCCGGCCTCGATGAGATGGACCGCGCGCCGCGTCGGCTATTCCGCCGGTGGGCCGTGTCCTCGCTACTGCCGTGTCGATTTGTGGTCGCGTATTCAATGCCCGGCGGTATCGCCGGAGGACGAAACGCGTCATGAGAGAGAAACACTCATCGATGCCACAGGCGATCCGCAATGCGGCGCGATGCATCCACCGCAGGAAGCCTGATTGCGGCACCGGTTTCCCACCCAATGCGGAAGGCGGTGTGCGGGATCGGAAAATGACACAGCGAAGCGAGTCGTGGCGTGGCGTCGCGTCTTGGTGCGTCGGAATAACGCAGGGGAGGGGCCGTCTTAGGTGCTAGGCGGCGCGGGGCGCGGTCGCCATCGGGGAGTCTCTCAATTCTGTCGACCGGAGGAATGACCATGCGGACACACCGCGGAGACTTGAGATCGATCCTGATGATAAGCGCCCTCACGCTGTCCCTTGGCGCCGGCGCCGCCGAGGCGTCGTCGCTGATGAAGGGGCCGGCCGCGTCGGACGTCCAGCCGTTGCTGCAGCGGGCGGTGGGTCACGATGCCCCCCGACTGATGCTGGCCAGCGCTTCGGGTGCCGAAGGCGGCGATGGCAGCGGCGAGTCCGCGAGCGACGAAGGCAACACGCAGGGCCGCGGAAACGGCGACGCTGCTGCGGACTCCAGAGGCAACTCGCAGGACTCCCCGGGCAGCGACGTGGCGGGCGAGCGAGGCCGTGGCGACGAAGCCAGCGACGGCCGATCGGCTGCGGCGGATCCGGGCACCGCCCGCGACGACGATGCCGCCGGTGCGGGCGAGGCTGCCAGCGCCGATGCCGAGGCCGGCGATACCGATACCGATGCTGCGGATAGCGATGCGCATGCAGCCGAGACAGAAGCGGCCGTGGCGGACGCCGCGCCTGCCGTCGACGAAAGCGGCGCGACGCCCGATGGCGCCAGCGCAACGGCCGACTCCACCGCCGCGGCCTCGGCCAATACGGCAGATGGAATCGACGCGCAGGCCGGTGCCTCGGCAGCGGCAGAGGCAGTCAACGATGACGCGGGCCCGACGGTTTCGGCGACATCCGATGCCGAGGCTTCGGTCTCTGTCGAGTCCGACCAATCCTACTCGACCAAGACAAAGTCGACGAGCAAGTCGGTGACCACGAAGTTCGGTGCCCTGACCATCGCCCGGACGACAACGAGCGTCGTCCTGGAGGATGGTACGCGGGTGCGGGCGAACGCTCACGCGCGGGCGCTGGCCCTGGCGACGCCGGGAATTACCAAGGCGGACAGCACGACGCGGGCCAGCGTCGGCATCCACGACGGTGGCACCGCCGAATCGGCGGCCGTCGCCGACGGCGGCGCGGCATCGAGCGGCGGGACGTCCGCAACCTGGAACGATCCGGCCGCCATCAGCGAAGCCAACGCCCAGTGAGCGGCTACGGGTGAGCGGTTACGGGTGATCCGCCGGCGCCGCGGGGCGGGCGCCGGCCGGCTTTTTCTTCAAAGCATTCCAAAGATCGACGGAGAGGGGAGTCGGGGCAGGGCTTCGCGCGCCTGCCCGCGTGATGGATGTTTACTGCGAAACGGGAGCCTTTACCCATGATCAAGCAAACTGCGAATTTGGCCGGCGCTTCGGCGCTGGCGGCCTTGCTGGCGGCCTGTGCAGGTGACATGCCGCCGCCTTTTCCCCTGCCCGACGAACCGGGCCTCTACGCCATTTCGCGCAACGACGAGCTGCAGCGCCTGGATGGCGGCCGCGAATGGGAGGTCAAGTCCTGGCCGGCCCGCGCCGCCCTCGGCCCCTACACGGAGTTCGTCATCTACGATCCGGAACTCGAGCGGGAAATGCGGCCCCGGCACGACCTGGTCGATCTCTGGCGGGTCGCCTGGGTGCGCAGCGAGGTCGACTCTGCAGGCCGCGCCGCGCCGGTGCAGGGCAGCCAGTGGGCGGTGGCGCCGATCGAGCCCTTCCGCGTGCCCGTCACGCTGGATTTCGCGCCCGGGCGGCCGGAGTACGTCCACGTGCGGCCGCAGCGGCCGCTGGACCCGGGCCTCTACTCCCTGCGTCTGAAGAAGCTGGGGATCAACCGCGTCGGCCGCATGGGCGTGCATTGGGACGGGGTCGACAAGCGGGAGTATTCCGCCGCCAACTGCGTCGACCGCCACGCGGACAGGGAGCCGGGCTACCGCACCTGCGCGGACAACTTCGCCGGCGTGGAGTACAGCGCGGTCGAGGGTCTCGAGATCACCCTGGTGGATCCCCTGCGTCGCGACGATGTCCTGGTGGTCCAGGGGGTCGTGGTCAACACCACCGCCGACAGCAAGGCCGTGCCGACGATGCGCGCGCTGCTGCTCGACCGGGAAGGGCGTCAGTTGACCCAGGCCGTGATCGAGCCCCGGCAGGTCGAGCTGGGCGCCGGCGAGCGCATGACCTTCAAGACGGAGATTCCGGGCGCGCCGGCGGCGACGGCCAGGATCGACGTCGACTTCGCACCGACCACAAGCGCCGGCATGTAGGCGCACGCCGCGTGCGATCCACGAGATGGGGCCGCCGGGACGAGTCCCGACGGCCCCTGCCCGAAGCTGGCCTGCGGCGCCGAGTTCACGAGGCTCCCACGGCCGTCGCAGGCCGCTTCGGGTACCAACTCGAGATCAGCTCAACCGAAGTACAGATTTCGAGGAACGAGCGATCCGTGGGGAGCCTCCCGAGAAGACCGCGTCACACGCGGCCGGCCGCGCGCGCCTGGCGGGCGCTGATCACCTCCCAGGGACCTTCCTGCGGACAGCCCGGGAGATGGCGCAGGCGGCGCACGCGGTAAAGCTTTTCGTCCGTGAAGGCGCTGCGGAACGCGGGCGTCTCGTTGCCGGGCGGTATGCCGTCGTCCAGCAGGGCGGCCTCCATGCCGGCGGCGGTCCGGCGGGCCAGCGCGGCCGTCGGCGCCCGCACCACCACGTCTGCCCAGATCGGGAAGTCCATCCAGCGGGAGTCCTCCGCCACCGCGCAGGCTTCGATGCTCCAGAGAGCCACCAAATTGCTCCTTTGCTTGCGACAGGCTAGAAAATCAACGCCGCGACCAACCTGCGGTTCCCCTCAGCCGTTGGAGGGGCGCAGCACTGCGGCGGGATTGACGTCGCCTCTGCGCTAATTTACGGACCTATAACTCAAAAAAAGCAGCAGGTCCGGCGTAAGCACTCTATCTTGATCAAAGTGCAGGGTCTGGATTTGCGGGACGGGTCGATTGCCGAAACTTGAGACTGAGCTAAGATGCTGGCATGAAACATGATGAACTTCGTTCCATCGCTCACAACTTTGCCGAGTCTCTAGCTTGCGGCCTCGGCCTCGTGATCGGCTACTGCCCGACTGACATTTTCGGAGAGGCGCGCAAAGCCTCAGGCGGCTATTTGGCCGTCGACTTTCTGACCGGGCAGATTTCAGGAGGGCAAGCCACGGCGAGCCTGGCGAAGGCGATCACGCGTTATCGAGATGCGCTCCCTGGCTTCTGCGAAAAGCACGGCGCATCGGTATCGGATTTTCGCGAGCTTACCGTCCGTTATGTCCCAGGCGTTCTCCACAATCGCTTCATCGTAGCCATAGAGGACACGCGGGGCCGCCGATCTTCAACCGAATATGCCGGGATGCCGGGGCAGCGAGTGAAGGTTCTCGATGAACGTGGCCGCCTGAGGCCAAAAGCCGTCTAAAATGCATTCAACTGTCGGCCTGTACCGTTGGCCGCCCGAAGAGCGCGAGGCGCTGATCGCTGAAAAGAGATGGCTTGTCGATCAGAAACCGGAACAGGTAGCCTGCGATCCGGCCCCCGGGGCGTCATGATGGAGCCATCGCAGTCGCGCAGGGAAACGCCGCTGCGCGACGCCATGTGGCGGGGCGTGCAGGGGCGCTGTCCCGCCTGTGGCAAGGGCAGGCTCTTCGCAAGCTACCTGAAGCAGGTCGATCGTTGCGCCGCCTGCGATGAGCCGCTTGGGCACATACGCTCCGACGACGGCGCCCCCTGGCTCACCATCCTGGTGGTCGGGCATATCGTGCTGCCGGTCATCCTGATGGTCGAGCACCACGTCCAGTGGCCGACCTGGCTGGCGATGACGGTCTGGCCTCTCTTCGCGCTGGCTCTCGTTCTGGCCGTGCTGCCACGCGCCAAGGGGCTCTTGCTCAGCATCATCTGGTCGACCAACGCCCCGGGGTCGGAGCGCGACTGACCGCGGACCGGCAAGGGCCCCTCAGGTTCCGCTTGCCTTTTGGCCGCCCCGGCCCCATACATCGCATATCGTCGAATAACGATGGGATTGCCAGATGCAGACCGTCACCGCGAAGCCGTCACGCGGCGCCCGCCCGCCCGGCGGCGAGCCGGCCTCCGCCGAGGCCCTGGCCGCCGTCGCCAAGGCCCTCGGCCATCCCGCGCGCATCCACATCGTCCGCCTGCTGCTGGAGAAGCGCTCCTGCATCGGCTGCGACATCGTCGACGAGGTGGGGCTCGCCCAGTCGACGGTATCCGAGCACCTGCGGATCCTGAAGGCGGCCGGCATCATCACCGGCGAGATCGAGCGGCCGCGCGTCTGCTACTCGTTGAACCCGGAGAGCCTGCTGCCGCTCGCCGCGCTGCTCAACGCCGTCTTCGACACCGGCAACGGGGCGCCCGCCCGCCGTCCCGCCGCCCCCGGCAGGAGAAACGCCTGACCCATGTCGTCCTTCGAACGCTATCTCTCGCTCTGGGTCGCCCTCTGCATCGTCGCCGGCATTGCCCTGGGCAGCCTGCTGCCGGATGCCTTCCAGGCGCTCGCCGCGCTCGAGTACGGCTCGGTGAACTTCGTGGTCGCCGTGCTGATCTGGTTCATGGTCTATCCGATGATGGTGGCGGTGGACTTCACCAGCCTCAAGCGCATCCACGAGCGCCCCAAGGGCCTCATCATCACGCTGACGGTGAACTGGCTGATCAAGCCCTTCACCATGGCCGCCCTCGGCGTGCTGTTCTTCGAATACCTCTTCGCCGGTTTCATCGATCCGGCCAATGCCGGGCAGTACATCGCCGGCCTCATCCTGCTCGGCGCCGCGCCCTGCACGGCGATGGTTTTCGTGTGGTCGCAGCTGACCCGCGGCGACCCGAACTACACGCTGGTGCAGGTGTCGCTGAACGACGTCATCATGGTCTTCGCCTTCGCCCCCATCGTGGCCCTGCTGCTCGGCGTGACCGACATCGTCGTGCCCTGGGAGACCCTGCTGCTGTCGGTCGTGCTCTACGTGGTCATCCCGCTGATCGCCGGCGTCATCACCCGCCGGCACCTGACGCGCCGGGCATCCTTCGGGGCGGACGGCGAGGCGCAGGTCGCCCGCTTCACCGCCCATGTCAAGCCAATCTCGGTGCTCGGGCTGCTGGCGACCGTCGTCCTGCTGTTCGGCTTCCAGGGGCAGGTGATTCTCGACCGGCCGCTGCTCATCGCGCTGATCGCCGTGCCCCTGCTGATCCAGTCCTACGGCATCTTCGCCATCGCCTACGGCGCCGCCTATCTCTGGCGGGTGCCCTTCAACGTCGCCGCGCCCTGCGCCCTCATCGGCACCTCGAACTTCTTCGAACTGGCGGTGGCGGTGGCGATCGGGCTGTTCGGCCTCAACTCCGGCGCCGCCCTGGTGACCGTCGTCGGGGTGCTGGTGGAGGTCCCGGTCATGCTGTCGCTGGTGGCCTTCGCCAACCGCACGCGCAGGCACTTCCCCGAGGCGGAGACGGAGAGTGCCGCCGCGGCACCGGTGCAGGAAGTCGCCCGGCCCAGCGAGGGCGGGGTCTGATGGTGGCGCCCGAGGACCGTGCGGCCGGGGAGGGAAATGGCGTGACGCGCATTCTGTTCCTCTGTGTCGCGAACTCGGCGCGCAGCCAGATGGCCGAGGGCCTGGCGCGGCGGCTGTTCGGGGATGCCGCCGAGGTGATGAGCGCCGGCTCGCAGCCGTCGCGCGTCAACCCCTACGCGATCGAAGCCATGAGCGAGCTCGGCATCGACATCTCCGGCCACCGCTCGACCTCGGTGGCCGATGTCGACCCCGCCGCCGTCGACCTCGTGGTCACGCTCTGCGCCGAGGAGGTCTGCCCGCTGCTGCCCGGGCGGGTGCAGCGCCTGCACTGGCCGGTCCCCGACCCGGCATCGGACGACCCGGCGCTCACGCCCGACGACCTGCGGGCGCGCTTCCGCAGCGCGCGCGACCGGATCGAGGCGCAGTTGAAGGACCTGAAAAGCCGGCTCGACCGTTCCGCTCAGGCGTCGCCGCTGTAGGAGTCCAGATCCTCGACCCGCGGAACCCGCAGCGACCTCACGCCGTAGGTATAGATCACCCCCTCGCCGCGCAGATGGGCGAAGGTGCGGCTGACCGTCTCCGTGGTGAGCCCGATGTAGTCCGCCAGGTCGGTGCGGGTCATCGGCAGGTCCACCCGCCAGCCGTCGCGGTCTTGCCGGCCGATGCGGCGGACCAGCCAGATCAGCACCGAGGCCAGGCGCTCGGTTGCCGTCTTGCGCCCGAGAATCAGCAGATGTTCCTGTGCCCGCAAAAGTTCGTCGGAAGCCAGGCTCAGCAGCCGACGCTCAACCTCCGGGTGAGCTATCGAGAGCTGCGCGAAACCTCTTCGGTCGAAGCGGTAGAGGCTGACGGGCGCCAGTGCCTCCGCGCTGAAGGCATGTTCGCGGCCGGCGGACAGTCCCAGCAGATCGCCCGCAAAGCGGAAACCGACGACCTGGCGGCGTCCGTCCGGCAGGAGCTTCGACAGGCTGAGCGCGCCCGCCGCGACGTCGTAGAGGGAGTCGTTGCGGTCTCCTTCGTGAAAAACGTAACGCCCCGGCGGCAGGGATACGGTCGTCGCGAGGCGGTCGAGTTGCCGCATTTCCTCGTCGTCGAGGGATCGGCAGATCAGAGTGGAGGACGCGCGGCTGCCGGGCGCGGGGCTGTCATGTGTGTCGCACGCCATGGGGGCCTCCAACGGAAGAGCGGTCGCGGAGATGACGCAGATCAAGGACAGATCCACGATTGCACGGTTTGATTGTGCCTGGCTAGTGAAATTGCCTGGAGCAGTTCTGCGCTGCGGACGCGTCCGGCATGCGACGCGCCGATGCCTCCGACGGGATATGCCTTCGATGCCAAGTGCGGCCACCCCAGGGTCCGGTGCCAGTATCGGTGAGGTTCTCCGGAACCTGGCGGCGGTGCGTGAGCGCCTGGACGGTGCGGCGGCATGGTTCCATCGCCCGGAAGACGCTATCCGGGCGGTCGCCCTGGCGGAGCAGGTGAAACGCCTCTGCCATGAGGCGTCGCATGCCGGCGATGATGCGGAGGTCGATAGGCTGCTCGACACCGCCAACCGCTGCCTGGATGATCTGCAGGCATTGTTGGGGACTCACTGAGCTGCCGGCCGCCCCCGGAACCTAAAGCGGCTTCTTCAGCCAGCGCGACAGCACGCCGACGATGCCCTCCCGGAACAGCAGCACGCCGATCACGAAGATGACGCCCTGGATCACGGTCACCCAGGCGCCGAAGCCGGCGAGGTAGTTCTGCATGGTCACGATGATGGCGGCGCCGGCAATCGGCCCGAAGACCGTGCCCATGCCACCGAGCAGGGTCATCAGCACCACCTCGCCGGACATCGTCCAGTGCACGTCGGTCAGCGAGGCAAGTTGGAAGACCAGGGCCTTGGTCGCGCCGGCGAGGCCGGCGAGGGCGGCCGAGAGCACGAAGACCGCCAGCTTGTAGCGCTGCACGTGGTAGCCCAGCGAGATCGCGCGCGGCTCGTTGTCGCGGATCGCCTTCAGTACCTGGCCGAAGGGCGAGTGGATGATGCGGTAGATGGCCAGCAACCCGGTAAAGACGATCGCCAGCACGAAGAAGTAGAGGGTCAGGTCGGACCGCAGGCTGATGATGCCCAGCAGGTCGCCGCGCGGCACCGCCTGGATGCCGTCCTCGCCGCCGGTGAAAGGTGCCTGCAGCGCGAAGAAGTAGATCATCTGCGCGAAGGCGAGGGTCACCATCGCGAAGTAGATGCCGGCGCGGCGGATGGCGAGGCCGCCGAACACGAAGCCGAGGCCGGCCGCCGTCGCCATCCCGCAGAGGATTGCCAACTCCGGCGTCAGGCCCCAGACCTTCGCCGCGTGGGCGGCGACATAGCTGGCGGAGCCGAAGTAGGCGGCATGGCCGAAGGACAGCAGCCCACCGAATCCCAGCAGCAGGTTGAAGGCGCAGGCGAACAGCACGAAGCACAGCACCTTCATCACGAAGACGGGGTAGAGCACGAAGGGCGCCACCAGGGCAAAGGCCAACAGCCCCGCAAAGATGTACTGGTGGTGGCGCGGCATGCCGGACGCGCCGGCGAGCATCGCCTCCCGGCGGTCGAGCTGTTCGACGTCGGCGGCCATCACGCGGTCCTCCCGAACAGGCCGGCGGGTTTCACCAGCAGCACGATGGCCATGATGACGAAGATGACCACGGCGGAGCCTTCCGGATAGAACACCTTGGTGAGGCCCTCGATCAGCCCGAGCCCGAAACCGGTGACGATGGCACCGAGGATCGATCCCATGCCGCCGATCACCACCACGGCGAAGACGACGATGATAAGGTCGGCGCCCATGTTGGGGTTGACCGAATAGATCGGCGCGGCGAGCACCCCGGCCAGCGCGGCGAGGCCGACGCCGAAGCCGTAGGTCAGCGTCACCAGGCGCGGCACATTGATGCCGAAGGCACCGACCAGCACCGGGTTCTCGGTGGCCGCGCGCAGGTAGGCGCCGAGGCGCGTCTTCTCGATGACGAACCAGGTGCCGAGGCACACGGTCACCGAGACCGCGACGACCCAGATCCGGTAATTCGGCAGGAACATGAAGCCGAGGTTCTGGCCGCCCGTGAGTTGCGAGGGAATGCTGTAGGACTGGCCGGAGATGCCGTACTCGTTGCGGAACAGGCCCTGAATGATCAGCGCCAGGCCGAAGGTGAGGAGCAGGCCGTAGAGGTGGTCCAGATGATACAGTTTGGAGATCATCAGGCGTTCGAGAATGATCCCGGTCACGCCGACGATCACCGGCGCCAGGATCAGGGCGCCCCAGTAGCCGATACCCAGGTAGTACAGCAGCATCCACGCCACGAAGGCGCCCATCATGTACTGCGCGCCGTGGGTGAAGTTGATGATGTTCAGCAGGCCGAAGATGACGGCGAGCCCAAGGCTGAGCATGGCGTAGAACGAGCCGTTGATCAGGCCGAGGAGCAGTTGCCCGAACAGCGCCTGTGGCGGGATACCGAGAAGCTCGAACATGGGACGGGTCCTAGGGAGCGGGGGGACGCGCCGGCGGAACCGGCGCGCCCCGAGCACACTTGATCGTTAGTTGACGAGCGGGCAGTTCCCCTCGTTGATCGGGCGGAAGGCACGCTCGGCGGGGATGGTGGCGAGGACATCGTAGTAGTCCCAGACACCGCTCGACCGGTCCGGGCTCTTCACCTGGAAGAGGTACATATCATGCACGTGGCGGCCGTCCTGGCGCACCTGACCCTGGCCGAACAGCGGATCCTCGCTCGGCATCTCCTTCATCTTGGCCATGACCGCTTCGGAGTCCTTGCTGCCCGCCGCCTCGACGGCCTTCAGGTAGTGCAGCACGGAGGCGTAGACGCCTGCCTGAACCATCGTCGGCTTGCTGCCGTTGTGTGCAGCGGCGAAGCGCTCCGACCACGCCCGGGTGTCGTCGTTGAGGTCCCAATAGAAGGCCTCGGTCAGCACCAGGCCCTGTGCCGGCTCGAGGCCGAGGGCGTTGACGTCGGTGATGAAGATCAGCAGGCCAGCGAGATTCTGGCCGCCCTGAGTGATGCCGAATTCGTGCGCCTGCTTGATGGCGTTGGTGGTGTCGGCGCCGGCGTTGGCGAGGCCGATTACCTTGGCGCCGGAAGCCTGGGCCTGCAGCAGGAAGGAGGAGAAGTCCTGGCCCGGGAAGGGGTGCCGGACGGCGCCCAGCACCTTGCCGCCGGAGGCCTCGACCACGGCGCCGGTATCGCGCTCCAGGGCATGGCCGAAGGCGTAGTCGGCAGTCAGGAAGAACCAGGAATCGCCGCCGGTCTCGACCATGGCCTGGCCGGTGCCGTGGGCCAGCGACCAGGTGTCGTAGGTCCAGTGGACCGTGTTCGGCGAGCAGGCCGGGCCGGTGAGGTCGGAGGTCGCCGCGCCGGAGACCAGGAACACCTTGTTCTTCTCGCGGGTGATGTCGTTCACGGCCAGCGCCGCGGAGGAGGTCGGCACGTCGGCGATGACGTCGACGTCCTCGGCATCGTACCACTGGCGCGCCAGGTTGGAGGCGATGTCCGGCTTGTTCTGGTGGTCGGCCGAGACGATGGTGACGTTGATGCCCTTGGAGCCGGCGCCGAAGTCCTCGACCGCCATGCGCGCGGCCACCACCGAGCCTTCGCCCGACAGGTCGGCATAGGTGCCGGAGCGGTCGTTCATGACGCCGATCTTCACCGAAATGTCGGCATAGGCCGGGGCGGCGACCAGAACCGCCGCTACCGATGCCAGCAGCAATCTTGCTTTCTGCATTTGTATTTTCCTCCCGTCTGCGGCGCGAAGCGCCGGTTTCCAATCGTTAAACGCCGAGATAAGCGTGCAGCTTCTCGATGTTCGCGTCGATGTCGTCGTTCAGGATGGTGTCGATCACCTTACCCTGCTCGACGACATAGTGCCGGTCCGCCACCGAGGCGGCGAACCGGAAATTCTGCTCCACCAGCACGATGGTGAAGCCCTGCTGCTTCAGCCGCGCGATGGTATGGCCGATCTGCTGGACGATGACCGGAGCCAGGCCCTCGGTCGGCTCGTCCAGCAGCAGCAGCTTGGCGCCGGTGCGCAGGATGCGGCCGATGGCGAGCATTTGCTGCTCGCCACCGGACAGCTTGGTGCCCTGGCTGGCGCGGCGCTCCTTCAGGTTCGGGAACAGCTCGTAGATCTGTTCTACCGTGAGTCCGCCGGGGCGCACCCGCGGCGGCAGCATCAGGTTCTCCTCCACCGAAAGGCTGGCGAAGATACCGCGCTCCTCCGGGCAGTAGGAGATGCCGTGGCGGGCGATCGCCCGGGCCGGCAGCTTGATGAGTTCGCTGCCCTCGAATGTCACCGAACCCCGGCGCTGGATCAGGATGCCCATGATCGCCTTCAAGGTGGTGGTCTTGCCGGCGCCGTTGCGGCCGAGCAGGGTCACCACCTCGCCTTCGCGGACGTCGAAGGTGATGCCGTGCAGCACATGGCTCTCGCCGTACCAGCCCTCGAGGCCGGAGACCGCGAGCAGGGGGCTGCCGGCCGCGGCCGGCGCCGGGGAAGTCGCGGCGGCGGCCTCAGGCATGGCCGGCTCCGATGTAGGCTTCGATCACGCGGGGATCCTTCGACACCGTTGCGTAGTCGCCCTCGGCCAGCACCTTGCCGCGGGCCAGGACGGTGATGTGGTCGGCCAGCGAGGCGACCACCGAGAGATTGTGCTCGACCATGAGGATCGTCCGGTCCTTGGCGATGCGGCTGACGAGGGCGGTGATGCGCTCGATGTCCTGCTGGGCCATGCCGGCGGTGGGCTCGTCGAGCAGCAGCAGTTCCGGGTCGAGCGCCAGGGTCGTCGCGATCTCCAGCGCCCGCTTGCGGCCGTAGGGCAGTTCGCCGGCCTTTTCGTGTGCGAACTCGGTCAGGCCGACGTCCTCGAGGTGCCCCATGGCTTCGTCGTTGAAGCGGCGCAGCACGGTCTCGGAGCGCCAGAAGTCGAAGCTCTCGCCGCGCCGGCGCTGCAGGGCGATGCGGACGTTTTCCAGCGCGGTCAGATGCGGGAAGACCGCGGAGATCTGGAACGAGCGGACGAGGCCGAGGCGGGCGATGTCGGCCGGCGCCAGGCTGGTGATGTCCTGCCCGTTGTAGACGATGGCCCCCTGGGTCGGCTGGAGGAACTTGGTCAGCAGGTTGAAGCAGGTGGTCTTGCCGGCGCCGTTGGGGCCGATCAGGGCATGGATCTTGCCACGCCCGATCATCAGATCGACGCCGTCGACGGCCACGAACCCCTTGAATTCCTTGGTCAAGCCGTTCGCGGACAGAATGATGTCTTCTGCCATGTCCTCCCCGCCTGTTGCGCTTCCCGTTGGTTCCGTCCCGGAAAGTTTCCAAAAGCTACCTAAGCGGCCCGGGTATGTCCATTTTTTCCGATGCAAGCAACAAAGTTCATGTATATGAACAATGAGCCCTGCCTGTGGAGCGGCCGGGCGAGGACAGCCAGGGGTGGCAATGAAAGCCAGGGGTGGCAATGAAAGTAAGTCAGGTCGAGAACGCGCTGGCCCTCTTCGAGCTCTTCGCCAAGGAGAAGGCGCCGCGCACCCTGACCGCGCTGGCCGAGCAGCTCGGCATTCCGAAGTCCAGCACCTTCAACCTGATCCATACCCTGCTCGATCACGGCTACATCTACGAAACGCGCCGGCGCGGCGGCTACTATCCGACGCGCCGGCTGCTCGATCTCGCCTATCGCATCGCCGAGGGCGATCCCTTCCTGCAGGGCATCCACGGCTTTCTGGAGGCGCTGGCGGCGGAGACCGGAGAGACCGTGCTGCTGTCGGTGCGCGAGCGCGGCGAGGTGATCTACGTCGACGTCATGGAGTCCTCCTCGCCGATCCGCTATTCAGCGAAGGTCGGCGACCGGCGCCCGCTCTGCACCGCCTCCAGCGGCATGGCCATCCTCGCGTCCTTCGCCGCCGATGAGCGCGCCGACGTCATCGCCTCGCTCGATCTCACCGCCGCGCCGGGGCGCGCGGGCTGGACCGCCGAGAGCCTGGCCGCGGAGCTCGACGCCTCGGTGGAGCGCGGCTGGTGCGAGGACTGGGCGAGGACGGCGCCGGACGTCATGGGAGTCGGCGTGCCCCTGGTCTGCGGCGAGCGCCGCTTCGGACTCGCCGTTGCCGGGCCGATCTACCGCATGCAGGACCGCCGCGGCGAGTTGGCCGCCGCCCTCCTGGCCGCCGCCGGGGAGATCCGCCGCCTCTTCGAGGAAAACGTCGCGCCGCCTGCTACCGCCAGACAGCCCGGCGCCAGACAGTCCAGCTCCAGAAAACCGAACCCCTGACCGCGGCGGTACCGCGTCGGTTATTAAGGGCGTCGCGAGCCTCGGGCGGCGGCATCCGCGCGTTGGGTTCGGGGCCGGCGCGATGGCGGCGCCGGCTCCTGCTGCGCGCGCAGCGCCTCGGCCGACTGACCGACCTCCTTGGAGATCTGCAGGAGCTGCTCGGCCAGCGGGCTCGTCTTGCGCCAGATCATGCCGATCGTTCGCGAAGGCCGGGGGCTGTTGAAGCGGGCGACGGACACCGGCGCGGAACGTGTCTCCACGGCCACGGCCATTTCCGGGATCAGGGTGACGCCGATGCCGGCACCGACCATCTGCACCAGTGTCGACAGCGAGCTGCCGTCCAGCAGCTCGCGCGGTCGCGCCGAATGGAAATCGCAGAACGATAGCGCCTGATCGCGAAAGCAGTGCCCTTCTTCCAGGAGGAGAAGCCGCATGCCGCGCAGCGTTTCGCGATCGGGCACTTGCTTTCCCTCGTCGGTGGCCGGCCGCACCAGCATGAATTCCTCGGTGAACAGCGCCGTCTCGGTCAGCGAAGGTTCGGACACCGGCAAGGCGACG
The DNA here is from genome assembly GCA_050330205.1 of Kiloniellaceae bacterium. Lineage (GTDB taxonomy): Bacteria > Pseudomonadota > Alphaproteobacteria > Kiloniellales > Kiloniellaceae > Pelagibius. The sequence goes on along the minus strand of JBHJOA010000042.1, from coordinate 17,500 downwards.
ATCGCCGTGTCGATCCGACCATCCGCCAGCTCTTGGATCAGCTTCGAGGTCACCGTCTCGCGCACGTGAATGTCGAGGCCGTCATGCCGGCGGGTGAGATTGCCGATGATCGTCGGCAACAGGTAGGGCGCAATCGTCGGGATCACGCCGATCCGCAGCTTTCCGATCAGGCGGTCGTGCGAGGCACGCGCCAGGTCGCCCAGTTCTTCCACCGAGCGCAGGATACTGCGGACGCGCAGGGCACACTGCTCTCCGAAATTGGTAAGCCGGACCTGACGCGCACTCCTTTCGAAGAGTTCCGTGCCCAGTGTTTCTTCCAGTTCCTTGATCTGCATCGACAAGGCCGGCTGGGAGATCGCGCAGTCGTCCGCCGCATGCCCGAAGTGGCCATGCCGTGCCAAGGCCTCGAAGTAGCGAAGCTGCTTGAGTGTCAGGTTGATCATAAGCACTCCTTATCACCGTCATCAGAAAATCGCAATTAAACTAATGGATAGGCTTTGATAGGGTGGTGCAGGTGCAAATGGTGACCCGAAGTCGCGACACACACACCTCGCGTCGGCCGGTGCCAGCGCGCGGGATCGCCCCGCAGCGGGCATTCGCACTGCCGGTAACCCGGGCGCGCTATCTCGAGCACGGAAGGCTCGATCCACTCAACTCGATCGGAGGGAACGATGGACGCAAAAGTTGAAAGCAGATGCCCGGTGATGCACGGCGGGAACACCTCCCTCGGCAAGAACGTGATGGAGTGGTGGCCGAACGCGCTCAACCTGGACATCCTGCATCAGCACGACACCAAGACCGACCCGCTGGGGAAGGACTTCGACTATCGTGAAGAGCTCAAGAAGCTTGACGTCGCGGCGCTCAAGAAAGACCTCCACGCGCTGATGACCGAGAGCCAGGACTGGTGGCCGGCCGACTGGGGCAACTACGAAGGCCTGATGATCCGCATGGCCTGGCATGCCGCCGGCTCCTACCGGCTGGCCGACGGCCGTGGCGGCGGCGGTACCGGCAACCAGCGCTTCGCGCCGCTGAACTCCTGGCCCGACAACGTCAGCCTGGACAAGGCGCGGCGCCTGCTATGGCCGATCAAGAAAAAGTACGGCAACAAGATCTCCTGGGCCGACCTCATCATCCTGGCCGGCAACATCGCCTATGAACACGCGGGCCTGAAGACCTTCGGCTTCGGCTTCGGCCGCGAGGACATCTGGCATCCCGAGAAGGACACCTATTGGGGCTCCGAGAAGGAGTGGCTGGCCCGAGGCCGCTACGACAGCGACGACAATCCGCAGTCGCTGGAGAATCCGCTGGCCGCCGTGCAGATGGGCCTCATCTACGTGAACCCGGAAGGCGTCGGCGGCAAGCCCGACCCCGCCAAGACCGCGCTGGAGGTGCGCGAGACCTTCGCGCGCATGGCGATGAACGACGAGGAGACGGCCGCGCTGACCGCAGGCGGCCACACCGTCGGCAAGTGCCACGGCAACGGCGACGCCTCGCTGCTCGGCCCCGATTGCGAAGGTGCCGACGTCGAGAACCAGGGCTTCGGCTGGTCCAACCCTACCGGCAAGGGCAGTGGCCGCGACGCTGTCACCAGCGGTATCGAGGGCGCCTGGACCAAGAACCCGACCAAGTGGGACATGGGCTGGTTCGAGATGCTCTTCGGCCATGAATGGGAACTGAAGAAGAGCCCGGCCGGCGCCTGGCAATGGCAACCGGTCGACATCAAGGAAGAAGACATGCCCGTCGACGTCGAGGATACCTCGATCCGGCGCATGCCGATCATGACCGATGCCGACATGGCGATGAAGGTCGACCCGATCTATAACGCGATCTGCCAGAAGTTCATCGCCGATCCGGACTATTTCGCCGACACCTTCGCCCGGGCCTGGTTCAAGCTGACCCATCGCGACATGGGACCGAAGGTGCGCTATGTGGGTCCCGACGTGCCGAAGGAAGACCTGATCTGGCAGGATCCCGTGCCGGCCGGCCGAACCGACTACGATGTCAAGGCCGTGAAGGCGAAGATCGCGGCCAGCGGTCTGTCGGTCGGCGAAATGGTCGCCACCGCCTGGGACAGCGCGCGCACCTATCGCGGCTCCGACATGCGCGGCGGCGCCAACGGCGCGCGCATCCGCCTCGCGCCGCAGAAGGACTGGGAGGGCAACGAGCCCAAGCGTCTCGCCAAGGTGCTGGGCAAGCTCGAGCCCATCGCCGCCGAGAGCGGCGCCAGCGTGGCCGACGTCATCGTCCTGGCCGGCAATGTCGGCATCGAACAGGCGATCAAGGCCGCCGGCGTCGACGTCGCCGTGCCCTTCGCGCCGGGGCGCGGCGATGCCACCGACGAGATGACCGATGCCGAGTCCTTCGACGTGCTGGAACCGCTCGCCGACGGCTACCGCAACTGGCAGAAGAAGGACTATGTTGTCAGTCCCGAGGAACTCATGCTCGACCGCACGCAGCTCATGGGGCTGACCGCGCCCGAGATGACCGTTCTGGTCGGCGGCCTGCGCATGCTCGGCACCAACCACGGCGGTACCCGGCACGGCGTGTTCACCGATCGCGAAGGGGCCCTGACGAACGACTTCTTCGTGAACCTGACGGACATGGCCTACAAGTGGGTGCCGGCGGGCAAGGGCCTCTATGAGATCCGCGACCGCAAGACCGGCAAGGTCAAGTGGACGGCGACCCGCATGGATCTCGTCTTCGGGTCCAATTCGGTCCTCCGCGCCTATGCCGAGGTCTACGCCCAGGACGACAGCAAGGAGAAGTTCGTGCGGGACTTCGTCGCGGCCTGGACCAAGGTGATGAACGCGGATCGCTTCGATCTCGCCTGACCCTGCCTGAAAGGCGCTCGGGCGCTGCCGGTATCCGGCGGCGCCCGACCTTCCGACGCCGCGCGATGCCCGGTTGACAGCGGCCGGGGGATGCGCTGACCTTTCCCTTCAAGTCCAGGCAACACGCATTCGGTGATGGTTGCCGTTGCGGAGAGGTCATGTCCAATTCGAGCTGCCTGCAAGGCGCCTGCGTCTGGACCGGTGCCGAAATGGCCCGGAACCGCCGATGGGTCAAAGAGTTCCCGGCGACCGTGCTGGCGCAGATCGATGCCGCGCTCGAAGGGACCGGAGCCATCGACTGGCGCAGCATCGATCGCCGAAACTTTCCGCTGCCCGACGCGGCGGCTTTCTTCGACGATGTACGTGAGGAGCTGGAGAACGGCTCCGGCATGGTGCAGATCCGCGGGCTGGACGTGAGCCGCTACGACCTGGAGCAACTCCGCCGCCTCTGGTACGGCCTCGGCTGTCATCTCGGCACGCCGATGTACCAGAACTGCCGCGGCGAGGTGATGCGCGACATCAGGGACGAGGGCACGGGCGTCGCCGCCAGCCTCTACGGCGCGACCGTCGACGCCTCGGGCAAGACGTTTCTCTCCTCGGGTGCCCGCACGCTGTCGTCGGGGCAGTTGCGCTTTCACACCGACCGCTGCGACGTCGTCGGCCTGCTCTGCTTGCGCCAGGCGTCCGAGGGAGGGGTCAGCAAGCTGGCCAGCAGCGCCACGGTCTACAACCGCATCCTTAGCCGTCGCCCGGACCTCCATGCCCAGCTGTGCAGGCCGATCCCGCGCAGCCGCTTCGGCGAAGAGGCGGGCGGCGAGCACATGGTCTACGAGCTGCCGGTCTTCGGCGTCCGCGACGGCAAGCTCACCAGCCACTTCTCGCTCACCTACATCGAGAACGCGCAGATGCTGCCGAACGTTCGACGGCTGAGCGATGCCGAACGCGAGGCGATCCAGATGTTGATGGATGTGGCGGAGGAGGAAAGTTTCGAGATGCGCTTCGCGCCCGGGGACATCCAGCTGCTGAACAATCACGTCGTCTACCACGGCCGCACGGCGTTCAAGGACGACGCCGGCACGGGCCAGGACCGCCTGCTGTTGCGCCTCTGGCTGTCGATGCCCAACTCCCGCGCCCTGCCGGAGGACCATGCCGTCCTCTGGGGCGACGTCGGCGCGGGCAGGCCGCATGGCGGCATCGCGCAGCCCGCCACGGCGCTCGCCCTGTAATTCACGCCGCAGCGGATCGCGGCGGCGCCTCGACAAGGCGCCGCCGCCGCCGCATAGTGCGCCGCGTCGGGACGGCGAGGATGGCATGAAGAAGCGGGCGGACGACAAGGCGGAGCCGGCGCTGCGGCAGCAGATCGTCGCCGCCTGCCGGGAGATGAATGCCAGCGGCATCAACCAGGGCACCTCCGGCAACGTCAGCGCGCGCTGCGGTGCCGGCATGCTGATCACGCCCTCGGGGCTGCCCTACGACGAGATGACGCCCGAGGACATCGTGGCCATGCCGCTCGACGGCACCGAGGGGCGCTACCTAGGCCGCCTCGCGCCGTCCTCGGAGTGGCGCTTCCATCTCGACATCCTGCGCGCGCGCCCGGAGGTCGGCGCCGTGGTCCACACCCACAGCACCTACGCGACGGTGCTGGCGATCTGCGGCGAGGAGATTCCGGCGGTGCACTACATGATCGCCGCGGCCGGCGGGCCGAGCATCCGCGTGGCGCCCTACGCCACCTACGGCACGGCGGAGCTCTCCCGCCACGCGCTGCAGGCGCTGGAGGGGCGCAACGCCTGCCTGCTCGCCAACCACGGCGTCATTGCCACCGGGCCGGACGTGAAGCGCGCGCTCTGGCTGGCGGGGGAGGTGGAGGCCCTGGCGCGGCAGTACGTCCTGGCGCGCGCCTTCGGCGAGCCCCGGGTGCTGCCCGACGACGAGATCGCCCGCGTGGTGGAGAAGTTCAAGAGCTACGGCCCGCGCGCGAAAGCGGCGCGCAGTACCACGGCGAAGCGGGCGCGCAAGCCGGCAAAGGGCAGTCGCTCCCACGGCTGACCGCGCCTTTCCCCCGCTGCAGCGGGTTGCGGCCGCCCTCGCAGGAGCAGGCTCCAGAGCACCGGGTCGGTGCCGCCCGCCGGTCCGCTTACCAGCAGCACCATGAGGTCCCGAGACAGCTTCGGGGGCGCCGGAGGTTGTTGCCCATTCTTGAAATTTTCTCCAACCATAGGCATAGAGTTGGCGAAGTTCTGCGGCTTAGGCAAACGCGAAGACTGCGAGCACAGTTGAAGTTTTTTCAATAGGAGGGGGCATGCGGCGACTGCCGTCGCTCAAGGGTATCCAGGCCTTCGAGGCCGTGGCGCGGCTCGGCAACCTGGCCGCCGCGGCCGAGGCCCTCGGCATCACAGCCAGTGCCGTCAGCCATCGGGTGCGCGGGCTGGAGCGGGAACTGGGCGTGCACCTTCTACATCGCACACCGCGGGGGCTCACCCTAAGCCAGGCCGGCCGCCGCTATCAGGGGGCCGTCGAGGTGGCCTTCGCCGGCCTCGTCCAGGCGACGGCCGATCTGCTGGGGCCCGACCTGTCGCGCCCGCTCACCATCAGTCTCACTTCCGAGATCGGGTTGCGCTGGCTGATGCCGCGCTTCCACCGCTTCCGCGCGCTGCACCCTGACATCGACACGGCGCTCCTCAGCACCTACCACGTGGTTGACCTGCAGGCCGGCGAGGCCGACGTGGCACTGCGCTACGGCGCCGGCCGCTGGCCGGGCGTCGAAGCGGAGCCGATCCTGCACTTCGATGTGTCTCCGGTCTGTGCGCCAGCGGTGCAGCAGGCGATGGCCGGCGTGCCGCTAGCCGAGGCCCTGGCCGACGTGACCTTAATCCGCGAGCACCACCACGACTACGACGATTGGGACCTGTGGCTGAAGGAAGTGGGCCTGGCCGACTTTGCGCCGTCGCGCGAACTGCGCTTCATCGACTACTCGATGGCAATCGCCTCCGCCGTGAACGGCCACGGAGTCCTGCTGGGTTACTCCGGCTACGTCGATGCGGAGGTGGCGGCCGGGCAACTGGTCTACCCTTTCGACGTCAGCGTCCCGACCGGCAAGGGCTATCACCTGGCGTACCGGAAGGAGCGCCTGGCGGACGCCCGCGTGCAGGCTTTTCGTGACTGGGTGATGGCGGAAGCCGCGGCGCCGTAAGGCTGCTTCACTTGCGTCCGCGCCGCAGCGAGCGGCGGGCGATGGCGGGGACCTCGGCGCGGGCATCCTCTTCTTCGCGCGCCGCGAACAGCCAGTCGATGAAGACGCTGACGATGGGGGCCGCCTTCGCCTCGTTGCGGCAGACCACGTAGAAGCTGTCGACCGCCGGCACCGAGAGGTCGAAGGGGGCGACGAGGCTGCCCTTCGCCAACAGGCTGCTGGCGGTGACGGTATCGCCGAGCGCGACGCCGTTGCCGTGCAGCGCCGCCTCCATGACCAGGCGCGCGTCGCCCATGAAGTGGTGCGGGCCCTTGCCGAGGTCCAGCGACCTTGCGGCCGCCAGCCAGGTCTGCCACTCGCGGCCGTCGTCGGCGTGCAGGATGACGTGGTCGGCGAGGTCGCGCACGGCGCGCAGCGGACGCAGGTTCAAGAGGGTCGGGCTGGCGACGGGAAAGAGCTCCAGGTCGCTCCAATGCGCCACCCAGCAATCGCCCCAACTGCCCTGGCCGTAGCGGATGCAGACGTCGATATCGGGATCGAATACGGCGGCCGGGTCGTTGGAGGAATTGAGATGCAGGCGCACGCCGGGATAGAGCTCCGTGAAACGGGTAAGGCGCGGGATCAGCCACAGCGAGAGCAGGGCCGGGACGCAGCTCACCACCAGGTCGCCGCCGGTCGAGGGGCGGGTCATGCGCGCGGTGGCGGCGGCGATCTCGCCGAACGCGGCGGTCACCGCCGGCAGCAGGGCGGCGCCGTGCGGCGTCAGCTTTACCCGCCGCGCGCCGCGCTCCAGCAGGGTCACTTTCATCGACGCCTCGAGCTTGCGGATCTGGTGGCTGATGGCGCCGTGAGTGACGTTCAACTCGCGCGCGGCGCTCGACACCGAACCGAGGCGTGCGGCGGCCTCGAAGGCGCGCAGGGGATTGAGCGGCGGCAGGCGGGCGGACATCGGCGATAGCCTACTTGTGAATATTTCTCACAAGAAAGGCTATGACAATGTCAATTGATCTGGCAATCGCAATTCCGCAATATCGCCTGCAGGATCAGCGGACGGCTCTGTTTGGGGGCGAATGAGACGATGGCCTGGGATCAGGACAAATTGGCTGCCTTGCGTGAGAAATATGGCAAGGGCCACGGCGGCGACCTCTTCGATCCGACGTTCCAGAAGGTCGCCGACAAGATCTTCCGCAAGGACGGCACGCGCATGGCGCCCTACGCCGGCGTGTCGACGCTGCTCGATGCCCCCTACCGCCAGGTCGACCCGCGCAACCCCGACTTCGGCGACCTTCAGGTCGCCCTGATCGGCGTGCCGATGGACCTCGGGGTCACCAACCGCCCCGGCGCGCGCTTCGGCCCGCGGGCGCTGCGCGACATCGAGCGTATCGGCCCCTACAACCACGTGCTCGGCTGCGCGCCGGTCTTCGACCTGCGCGTCGCCGACGTCGGCGACATCCCCTTCGGCAGCCGCTTCCGCCTCGAACAGAGCCTCGACGATATCGAGCATTATATCGACAAGGTGGTGGCGGCGGGCGTGGCGCCGCTGTCGGTCGGTGGCGACCACTCGATCACCCACCCGATCATGAAGGCGCTCGGCCGCGAACGGCCGCTCGGCATGGTCCACATCGACGCCCACTGCGACACCGGCGGCGCCTTCGACCAGACCAAGTTCCATCACGGCGGCCCGTTCCGGAACGCCGTGCTCGACGGCGTGCTCGACCCGACCCGATCGATCCAGATCGGCATCCGCGGCTCGGCCGAGTACCTCTGGGAGTTCTCCGTCGACAGCGGCATGACGGTAATTCATGCCGAGGAAGTGCCGAACCTCGGCATTGCCGCGGTGGTCGAGAAGGCGCTGCAGGTCGTCGGCGACGGACCGACCTACGTTTCCTTCGATATCGACGGCATCGATCCGGCCTTCGCGCCGGGGACGGGAACCCCGGAGGTGGGCGGCCTGACCACCCGCGAGGTCCTGGAGATCCTGCGCGGCCTGAAAGGGCTCGACGTGGTGGGCGGCGACGTCGTCGAGGTGGCGCCGCAGTACGACACCACCACCAACACGGCCCATGTCGGCGCCCAGGTCCTGTTCGAGATTCTGAGTCTGATGGTGTACAGCCCGGCCCTCAGATAGCCGGGCCCGGGCAAGCGAAGCGGCCGCGGCAAGCGGCCGCTGCAACAACAGCGGAGGCAAGGGTGCAATGACCAAGCAGACGTTCAAGAGCGGCGTGTCGCGCCGCACCGTGATGGCGACGGGCCTTGCGGGGGCCGGCGTCCTGGCCATGCCGTCGGTCCTGCGGGCGCAGGACCGCTCGCTGAAGGTCGGCGTCTACGGCGGCTACTTCAAGGACTCCTTCGACGAACACATCTTCCCGGAGTTCACCCGGGCCACCGGCATCGCGGTGGAATCGGTGGCCGAGCCGACCGGCGAGGCCTGGCTGGTGCAGCTGGAGCAGGCGGCGCGGGCCGGCCAGGCACCGGCCGACGTCTCCATGATGTCGCAGGTCGCCATGCTGAAGGGCAAGACCACCAACCTCTGGGCGCCGCTCGATCTCGCGCGCCTGCCCAACACCTCGAACCTGATCCCGCACTTCGTCAACAGGTACGACGACGGCCGCGTGGCGGGCATCGGCGCGGTGGCCTGGTACATCACCCTGGTCAGCAACACCAACGTCTATCCGCAGGCCCCGGACTCCTGGGCGGCGCTCTGGGATCCGGCCAACAGGGACCGGCTCGGCCTGCTGGCGCTGGTCTCCAACTCCTTCCTGCTGGAGGTCACGGCGAAGACCTTCCTGGGCGGCACCTCGGCGCTGGACAGCGACGAGGGCATCCTCCAGGCCTTCGACAAGCTGGCCGAGGTGAAGCCGAACGTCCGCCTGTGGTATCGCGACGAGGCGCAGTTCGAGCAGGCCCTGAAGTCCGGCGAGATTCCGATGGGCCAGTACTACCACGACGTCACCGGCCTCGCCGAGGCCGACGGGCATCCCGTGCGCTCGACCTTCCCGAAGGAAGGCGGCATCCTCGACAGCGGCTGCTGGGCGCTGTCGCGCGCGTCGCGCAAGGGCGACGAGGCGCACATCTTCATCGACTACATGAGCCAGCCGTCGATCCAGTCGACCATGTCGCGCAAGGTCGGCACCGCGCCGACGGTGAAGCGCGAGCTTCTCGACCTGACCGGCGACGAGTTCGCCTCGGTGTCCTCGGAGATCGAGCCGATCGTGCCGCGCTACGACCTCTACGGCGAGCGGTCCGACTGGCTGAACCAGAAGTGGACCGAGTTGATCGTCGGCTGATCCGCCAGGCGCAAAGCGGCCGCCGGGATGCCGGCGGCCGCGCGGTTTCCCCTTTGTCCGGCGGGTAAGCATGTCCGGTCTCACCCTTGAAGGCGTCACCAAGCAGTTCGGTGCGTTCACCGCGGTCGACGACGTGTCGCTCACGGTGCCGCACGGCACCTTCGTCTGCCTGCTCGGGCCCTCGGGCTGCGGCAAGACGACCCTGCTGCGGATGATCGCCGGCCTGGAGGACCCCAGCCAGGGGCGCATCCTGCTCGACGATGCCGACATCACCGCGGTGCCGACCCACCGCCGCGACTTCGGCATGGTGTTCCAGTCGCTGGCCCTGTTCCCGCACCTCAACGTGAAGGACAACATCGGCTACGCGCTGCGCATCCGCGGCGTCGCCCCGGCGGAGCGGCGCCGCCGCGTCGACGAGCTGCTGACCCTGGTGCACCTGACCGGCTATGCCGACCGCCCGGTCGGCAGGCTTTCAGGCGGCCAGCGCCAGCGCGTCGCCATCGCCCGGGCGCTGGCCGTCTCCCCCAAGCTGTTCCTGCTCGACGAGCCGCTCTCGGCGCTCGATGCCAAGCTGCGCGAGGCGATGCAGGTGGAGCTGCGCCAGCTTCAGCAGAAGCTCGGCATCACCACCATCGTCGTCACCCATGACCAGCGCGAGGCCATGACCATGGCGGACCTCGTGGTGGTGATGGGGCAGGCACGGGTGCGCCAGGCGGCGGCGCCGGTGGAGATCTACCGCCGCCCGGCCGACACCTTCGTGGCCGACTTCATCGGCAACACCAACCTGCTCGAGGTGGCCCGCGACGGCGCCGGCGCCGCGGCGGTCGCCGGCGTCGCCCTGCCGGGCCTCGAGCTGCCGGAGGGCCTCGACCGGGCGCGCCTGTCGATCCGCCCGGAGGACGTCCGCCTGACGCCGCCGGGGCAGGCGGCGCTGACCGGGCGGGTGACCTTCCTGCGCGACCTCGGCGGCACGGTCGAGATCTTCGTCGAGGTCGCCGGTACCACCGTGGTCGCCGTGTCGACGCCGCGCGAGCGCCCGGAGGTGACGGCCGGCGACAGCATCGGCGTCCTGCTGCCGGCGGAGTCCTGCGTGGTGCTGAAACAATGAGACGCGCGCCGGCGCGCGGCCTGGCCGATCACCTGCCGGTGATCTTTCCGGCGGCGATGCTGGTCGCCTTCTTCGTGGTCCCCTTCGGCATCATGATCGCCGTCAGCTTCTTCCAGCGCGAGCCGGCCGGCTTCTACACGACCGACTTCGACCTCGGGAACTACGCGCGCTTCCTGACGCCGTTCTTCGGCGGGGTGCTCGGCTTCTCGCTGCTGCTGGCCGCCGCGGTCGCCGTCTGCTGCGTGGTGCTGGCCTTTCCCTTCACCTATTTCCTCACCTGCCGGGCGCGCCGGGTGCAGGTCGTCTGGCTGGTGGCGCTGCTCGCCGTGCTGTCGCTGTCGGAGGTCATCATCGGCTTCGCCTGGTCGACGCTGTTCTCCCGCACGGCGGGGCTCAGCAACCTGCTGGTCGCCGTCGGCCTGCTCGACCAGCCGGTGGCGCTGATGCCCAACTTCGCCGCGGTGATGACCGGCATGGTCTACCAGGCGCTGCCCTACACCATCCTGGTGCTCTACCCGGCGCTGGTGCGGCTCGACCAGAGCTTCCTCGAGGCGGCGCTGACGCTGGGGGCCTCGCCGCTGCGCGGCTTCTTCACCATCATCGTGCCGATGCTGCGCAATACCATCGTGGCGACCCTCATCATGGTCTTCGTCTTCGCGCTGGGCGCCTACCTGTTGCCGCAGATTCTCGGGCGGCCGCAGCACTGGACCCTCTCGGTGCTGATCACCGACCAGGCGATCTACCAGTCGAACATGCCCTTCGCGGCGGCGATGGCGGTGTTCCTGGTGCTGATTTCGCTGGCCCTGGTGGGACTGACCCTGCTGGTCGGCGGCCGCCGGGAGGCGACGCCATGACGCCGGCCTGGCTGCGCCGGGGCTACATGTCCCTCATCGCGCTGTTCCTGCTGGCGCCGCTGGTGGTGGTCGCCGGCGTCTCGCTGAACGAGAAGAAGACCCTGCTGTTTCCGCCGGAGGGCCTGTCGCTCGCCTGGTACGCCGAGATCTTCACCGACAGCGGCTGGCGCGGCGCGCTGTTCGCCTCCATCGGCCTGGCCGCCTTCTCGGCGGCGCTCGCGGTCGCCATCGCCATGCCGCTGACCTGGTTCCTGTGGCGCCGCGTCGCGCCCTGGGCGCGGGTGTTCCAGGTGCTGGGGGTGGCGCCGTTCATGCTGCCGCCGGTGATCACCGCCCTCGGCTTCCTGTCGTTCTGGGCCACCGCCGGCTTCTACGGCGCGCCCTGGACCGCGGTCATCAGCCACGCCATCTTCTTCGTCACCCTGCCGCTGGTCACCCTGTCGCTCGGCTTCGCCGCCATCGACCGCTCGCTGGTCGAGGCGGCGGCGACCATGGGGGCCGACGACCGCACGGTCCTGCGCACGGTGATCGTACCGCTGATTCTGCCTTATCTTGTCTCGGGTTACGCGTTTGCCTTCGTCCTTTCTCTGAACGAGTATATCGTCTCCTACATGACCGTCGGATTCACTCTGGAAACCCTGCCCATCAAGATCTTCAATGCCCTGCGCTACGGCTACACGCCGACCATGGCGGCGGTGTCGATCTTCTTCGTCGCCATCGCCGCCGTGGTCTTCGGGCTGGTGGCGCGCTACGGCGATCTGCCGCGGCTGCTCGGGGCGTGGTCGACGGAGGAGCGGGATTGAGGATCGCCGTCCGGCAGATGACGGCGGTGGCCGGCGACCCGGCCGCCAACACCTACCTGGCCGACCTGCGCCGTCCCGGCGCGGGCGGCGAAGGCTAGCCGATGTTCCTCGTCTGCGGGGAGGCGCTCTTCGACATCTTCGTGGCCGGGCAGGGGGACGACGGCCTCGTGCTCGACGCGCGGCCCGGCGGCTCGCCCTACAACGTGGCGGTCGGGCTGGCGCGGCTCGGTCAGCGGGTCGAGTTCCTCACAGGCCTCGCCGACGACGTGCTGGGGCGCCGGCTGCTTGGCTACATGCGGGAAGCCGGCATCGGCCTGGAGCACGCCGTCGCCTCCGAGCGGCCGACGGCTTTCAGCATCGTCGATGTCGACGCACGGGGCGTGCCGGCCTATGCCTTCTATCCGGAGGCCCCGGCCTACTGCGCCGTCACGCCGGCCGACCTGCCGGACCTTGGGCCGGAGGTTCGCGTCGTTCATTTCGGCTCCATCGCCGCGGTGCTGCCGCCCATGGCCGATGCTCTGGCGCAGTTGGCGCGGCGCGAGCGGAGCGCGCGGCTGCTCTCCTACGACCCCAATGTGCGCCTCGCCGTGGTGCCCGACGCGGGCGCCTGGCGGACCCGGGTCGAGGCCCTGACGGACTGCGTCCATCTTCTGAAGATCAGCGCCGAAGATATTGAATTGCTTTATCCTGGCCGCGACCCTGTCCGGATGGCCGAGCAGTGGCTGGACCAGGGCGTGCGGCTGGTGGCGATCACCCGCGGCGGCGACGGCGCCACGGCCTGGACCCGGCGCTGCCGGGTCGACCTGCCCGGCCGCGCGGTCGCGGTGGTCGATACCGTGGGCGCCGGCGACAGCTACCAGGCGGCGCTGCTGGCCGGGCTCGCCGAGGCGGGGCGGCTGGACCCCGACGGCCTCGAAAGCCTCGACGAGGCCGCGTTGCGGGAACTGCTGGATTTCGCCGCGCGGGCCGCCGCCGTCACCTGCGGCCGCCGCGGGGCGGACCTGCCGCGGCGCGCCGAACTGGCCCCGTAAGACGCTGGCCGCCGAGCCGCGGCGGGCCTAGAGTGGCGGCGACCATCCTGCAGTCAATTGCGAACGGATCGACCCATGTCGCTCAATATCAAAGGCTCCTGCCTCAAGTCCCTGCTGGCCTCGGTGGCGCTGGTCGCCGCGGATGCCGGTTCGGCCGCGGCGGCGCAGGACGGGGAGATCGTGCTGCGCGTCGACGGCACCCCGGGCGCGGCCTTCACCGCCGAGTGCGAACTGAAGACGACCGGCGGCAACAGCGCCTTCTCGCTGAACGAGGCGATGCCCTTCGAGGCGACCTACGTCGGCACCGGGCTGGTGTGCCGCATCAGCGCCGACGGGCCCATCGACGCCGAAGCCGCCAAGGGCGGCAGCCGCTCGCGCTCCAGCACCTCCGGCGGCTCGGTCAGAGTCAACATCGGCTCGTAGCCGGCGCCGCCCGGCTCAGAACTCCAGATCGGCGGCGACGGCCTCGATGCCGTCGCGCGCGCAGGCGTCGTCCATCTCGCCCGAGGGCGCGCCGGAGATGCCGACGGCGCCGACGATGCTGCCCTGCGCCTCGACCGGAACGCCGCCGCCCAGCATCAGCGCCTCGGTGATGAAGTTGGCGCCGTAGGCCTCGCTGCCCGGCTTGGTGGTGCCGGCCAGGGTGAGGGTGTCGGTGCGGAAGCTGACGGCGGTCCAGGCCTTGCGGCGGGCGGTCTCGGGCGTGTGCGGCCCGGCGAAGCGGTCGCGCAGCAGCATCTGCAGATTGCCGAAGCGGTCGACCACGGCGACGGCGATCTGCGCGCCCTCCGCGCGGCAGCTCTCGAGGGCGGCCTCGGCCAGCTTCACGGCGATCTCCGGTTTCATGACGGAGAAGGAAACCAGGGCCTCGGAGTCGTCCTGGGCCTGCGCGGCGGTGCCGGCGGCGGCGAGGATGCCGAAGGCGGCGGCCAGATGTCGGATGGGTTTCACGCGGTTCCTCCTCCAGAGTTTATTGTCGGTGTCGGCGCAGGCGGCGGCCGTCTACTCGGCCGACTTGCGATGGGATATCCGGAACACGCCCCAGACCGAGCCCTCCAGCAGGTAGCTGAGGCCGAGCCGGGCGCCGACGGCGATGGAGAGCATCGCCAGCGGTGCCGAGAGCGCCAGCGCCGAGACGGCGGTGACGCCCTGGCCGATGGTGCAGCCCAAGGCGAAGACGCCGCCGACGCCCATCAGGAAGGCGCCGACGATGTGGCGGCCCAGTTCGCGGGCGTCGTCGCAGGCCTCCCAGCGCACGTCGTGCTTGCGCCAGGCGACCAGCGCGGCGCCGAGGGCGACGCCGACCACCAGGCCGACCCCGTAGTCGGGCAGCACGCCGGTATAGGTGATGAACTGCATCAGGGTATCGCCGACCGGCACCACGAAGGAGCCGGCCTCGAGCTGCACCGGCTCGTAGGCGTTGTGACGGCCCCAGGTGGTGATCAGCCAGCCGGCGGCGATGCCGCAGCCGATGATCGCGGCGGTCAGGATGTGGCCGAGGCGGCGGCGGTAGTCGGCCGAGGCGAAGACCCAGGCCAGCAGCAGCCCGGCCACCAGCACGGCGACCGGCAGACGCAGGTCGGTGCCGGCGATGGCGGAGGCGAGGCTGCCGAGCGACTGGTCGCCGGCGAAGCCGAGGTCGACGGCGAGGTCGTCGACCACGGCCACGCGGCCCTGCGCCACCAGTCCGCGCTGGGCGGCCAGGGCCGAGAGCCCGAGCACGATCAGCACCACCAGGGACCGCAGGCTGCCGCCGCCGAGGCGCACCAGGGCGCCGAAGCCGCAGGTGCCGACCAGGGCCATGCCGAAGCCGAAGGCGAGACCGCCGAGGATGGCGCCGCTCCAGCCGAAGGCCGGATCGAGGTAGAAGGAGTCCGTGAGGTCGATCAGGCCGGCGAAGATCATCGCCTGGGTGGCGATCAGGGCGACTGCGGCGGCCAGCACCCAGGTCCTCACGCCCGTGGCGTCGCCCACGTACCAGTAGCGCTCCAGTGCCGCCAGGGTGCAGAAGCGGTCGAGCCGCGCCGCCGCGCCGATGACGATGCCGGTGACCCCTCCGGCGATGGGTAGCAGCCAGCCGACGTCGTCCATCGACCCCTCCCTTTACGCCCTTGTTGTTTGTCCCGGCGCTGCCGGCGCCCGCTGCGCCGGCCGGCCCCGTCGAACCGTCTAGGGCTTGCGGTTCTCGTCCAATGCCGGCTTGCAGAAGAACTCGTAGAGAAGCTCCACAAGCTGGGCGACTTCTTCGTTGGCGACGGAGTAGTAGATCATGCGTCCTTCGCGGCGCGTCTGCACCAGGCGGTCGAAGCGCAGCCGCGCAAGCTGCTGCGACACCGCGGCCTGCGGCATGTCCATGATCTCCTCGAGCTCCGAGACCGACCGCTCGCCCTTCACCAGGATGCAGAGGATGAGCAGGCGGCTTTCGTGCGACAGCGCCTTCAGCAGATCGCCGGCCTTGCGCGCCCGATCCATCAGGACTTCGAAATCCTTCTCCGAGCCTGTTGGACTGAGTTCGGCCATCTGCGAGTCCCTAGCCGCCGAGATCGTCAGTCGCCGTGGGCAGCCTGCCGAGCATCTCGCCGAGCAGCGGCCAAAAGAAGTGCTCACCGGGATAGCCGCGCAGGCGCGCGATCTCGGTGCCGTTCTCCACGACGATGAAGGTCGGCGTGTAGCGGTCGGCGGCGATGCCGGCGAGATCTTCCGGCCAGGGCGCGGTGACGTCGACGCGGCGCAGCGGCGCCTGGCGGCCCTCGGCGGTGTGCGGATAGGCGGGGGCGATCTCGCGGTTCCAGCGCAGGCACCAGCCGCAGCCCGGCCGCTCCAGCATGATCAACTCGGCGGCCTGGACCGCCGGCACGCCAAGAGAGGCGGAGGCCAGGGCGAGCGCGACGGATAGCGGCACCAGAAACTTCATGCTCTGCCTCGGCGAGAAATCCCGATTGAATAGCAATAATATATATGAATTAATGCATGTATTGCAAACCCGGCGTTCGGGCCGGCTCAAGGATCCGGCCGGCCCAAGGATCCGGCCGGCCCGAGGAGAGGTCCCTACGTACAATGCCGCTGTCGCGCGAGTCCCGCTGAATGTTCGACGTCACTTTCGGCGGCGCCTTCCTGGCGGGCCTGATTTCCTTCGTCTCGCCCTGCGTGCTGCCGATTGTGCCGCCCTACATGGCCTACCTGGCGGGGCTCACCTTCGACGAGCTGAAGGACGAGAACCGCGGTGCCGAGTCGACGCGCCAGCTGATCGCCGCCGCCAGCGCCTTCGTGCTCGGCTTCACCACGGTGTTCGTCGCCCTGGGCGCCACCGCCAGCGTCATCGGCCAGTCCATCGCCCGCTATTTCGACATCCTGTCGATCGTCGCCGGCGTGATCATCCTCGTCATGGGCCTGCATTTCCTGGGCGTGTTCCGTATCGCCCTGTTCTATCGCGAGGCTCGCGTCCAGGTGAACCGCCGCCCGGCCGGCGTCGCCGGCGCCTACGTCATGGGTCTGGCTTTCGCCTTCGGCTGGACACCCTGCGTCGGCCCGGTGCTGGCGGCGATCCTGTTCATCGCCGGGGCCGAGGGCAGCGCCGGGCGCGGCGCCCTGCTGCTGGCCATCTATTCGCTGGGGATCGGGCTGCCGTTCCTGCTGGCGGCGGTTTTCGCCACCCGCTTTCTCGACTGGGCGGCCCGCTTCCGGCGCCACATGCCCAAGGTCGAGATGGCCATGGGGGCGATTCTGGTGCTTACCGGTATCCTGTTCATGACCGGCCAGATGGCGGAGATTGCCTTCTGGCTGCTGGAAACCTTCCCCATCTTTGCGGAAATCGGCTGAGGAGAAGAGAAATGCTGAGGCGACTGCTCCTGGTTCTTGCGTTCTGCCTGCCCGCCTCGCCGGGCTGGGCGGTCACCATCGGCGACGACGGCCTGCACAAGCAGGACTGGTTCACCATCTCCTTCCGCGACATCAAGGAAGACATCGAATCGGCGGCCGAGGAGGGCAAGCGGCTGGCGATCATCATCGAGCAGCGCGGCTGCATCTACTGCCAGAAGGTGCACGAGGAGATCCTGACCGACCCCGAGGTGCGCGACTACATCAAGGCCAACTACCGGATGATCCAGTACAACCTCTACGGCGACGAGGAGGTCACCGACCTCGACGGCGAGGTGCTGACCGAGAAGACCGCGGCGCGCAAGTGGGGCATCGCCTTCACGCCCACCATCCTGTTCTTTCCGGAGAACGTTTCCGGCGATCTCGATGCCCGCCAGGCGGCGGTGGCCTCGATGCCCGGCGCCTTCCAGAAGGGCACCTTCCTGGACATGTTCACCTGGGTGAGGGAGAAGCTCTACGACACCGACGAGGACTTCCAGCGCTACCATGCGCGGCGCATCCAGGAACGCCGGGCCGCGGG
>JBHJOA010000041.1:0-2972 GCA_050330205.1 Kiloniellaceae bacterium | reverse complement strand
CCGCCGCCCCTCGCTCCCCACCACCGGCTGGCCGCCGTAGAGCCTGGTGTAGAGGGACTGCAGTTCGGCCTGTACGGCGCGGGAGGCGTACTTCTGCGGGTCGCTCTGCTGCAGCGCGTGGAGGGCGTCGATGCGCGCCTGCGGGCCGCTGCCGCCGGCCGCGCCCTCGCCGGCGAGCGGGCTGTCCTCGGCCATGGCGCGGCCGATGGCGGCGAAGGCGCGCAGGAAGGCGGGATGGTCGCCCAGCTTCACCCCCTCCACTTCCCGGCTCTCCAGGAAGTCGACGAAGCTGTCGTCGCCGAAGCTGCGCACCGCGCGCTGTGCGAAGGCCAGGTTGCGCTCGTGGTCGCCGCCCCATTCTCGGCGCAGCGCGGCCTCGGCCTCGGCACGGCTTTCGCCCGCCGCCTTCTGCTGCTGCGCCAGGCTCTCGGCGACATTGCCGTGGTACCAGTCGAGGGCCTGCTGGACGACCTCCGGCGTGGCGCCGGCGCCATGCATCGCCGTCACGAAATCCTGCCGCAGGGTCGCGGCGGCCGGATCGTCGCGCAGCGCCTCCGGCAGGTCGTCGGGCAGCTTCAGCGCGTAGTCCTCGGGCCGCGCCGGCACGCCGAGCTGCCGGCGATAGGCGGCGATCTCCTCCGGCCCGGCATCGGGACCAGGCTTCACCACCGAGCGGCCGAGCCGGCCCTGCAGCGCCGCGTAGGACTTCACCACCTCCGCCGGCGAGGTGAACTTCTCCGCCACCCGCCTGAGGCCGGGCTCGCTGATCGCAGCGCGCCAGTCTGTCGTTCCCTCCCCCGCGACCGCATCCGGTGCCGCGGCCTCCGAAGTCGCCGGCGTCTCGCTCATCTGCGTATCTCCTCCTGCTGTTGTGCTGTGTCGTCCGGTTCATCCGGCTCGGCGTTCAGCGTCATGAAGATCTTCAGGCCGATGTTGCGCTCGCCGTCGCGGCGGTAGGTTTCGTGCGGGTCGCCCGGCGCGCTCACCGGGCGGAATAGGCGGCACCACTCCAGGATCTGCCACAGCACCCGCTTGCCCTGCTCCGGCGTCGACTGGCCGAAGAACACGGCACGGAAATCCCGATAGCGATCGACGGCCGTGTAGCGCCCGCCGAGCGCGCTCCGCCGCAGTGTTGCGAAGAAGGCCTCGGGGTCGGGGCCGCCGCGCCGCGCGCTGTGCCGGCGCCCGATCATTGCGGCAGCCCCGCGTCCGACTGGCGCCGCGCGTCGCGCCGGCTCTCGACCTCCTCCCGGGGGCGCAGCCAGCGCTGCGGCAGGCCGAAGATCTCCGGCGTGTCGCGAGCGATGGCGTCGCCGTCGAAGTTGTCGAGGATGCCGGGGTCCGCCTGCACGAAGGGCGCCAGCAGTTCCACCGAGCGCGCCGCGCCCGCCGCCTCGATCTGGCGGCGCGCCTGCTCCACCGGCGAGGCATAGTCGAAGGCGACCTCCTGCCCGCGCAGGGCCTCCGGCGGCTCCGGGAAGGCGCCGGCGCGCAGCAGGATGGCGAAGCTGCGTTCCACCACCTGGCCGATGTAGTCGCTCTCGAGGCGCCCGAACACCGGGCCGATGGTGCGGATGAACTCCTCCTTGCGCTCCAGCACCTCGGTCGCCGTCATCTTCGGCGCCGCCACCGGCAGCTGCAGCACGTTGCGGAAGAAGGCGGCCCAGACCTGGTCGCGGGCGTCCTTCTGCATGTCGCGGCCGATCGGCAGGTTGAATCCGGTCTGCAGCGGCTCGACGGGGATGCGGCCGAGGTCGCGCGCCGCCTGCATGTCGAAGGTGGTGATGCCGCCGGGAAAGGTCTTCGGCGTGCCGAGCACCGAGTCGTCGCCCACCAGCAGCGGCGGGTCGACCGCCTTGTGCCCCGCCACCAGCAGGGTCTTGCCCATCTGCTGCAGGGTGTTGGCATCGGCCAGGGCGATCATCGCCGGCGAGCGGCCGTAGACCTCGCCGCTGCTGGTGTCCCAGCGCGGCACCGCGAAGGGAAACTCGTGGTAGCCGCTTTCGCTCACCAGGTGCTCCGACTGCACGTCGACCACCAGCGAGGCGAACGGCAGGTGCCGGCTGTCGCGGCGGCGGCCGTCGCGCGCCTCGCGCGGCCGCACCGCCTGCAGGAAGGTGAAGAACCTCTCCGTCTCCCCAGACGCCAGCGCCGCGCGGGTGTCCTTGCCCAGCGCCGCCGCGCCGAAGCGCCGCGCCGCCTGCTCCGCCGTCAGGCGCAGGGTGACGAAGACGCTGTCGATCTCGCCGTCGCCGTTGTCCTCCAGCACCACGTCCTTCAGGTGGAAGGAGCGGAACAGCAGGCGGTTCAGGGCGCGGCCCTCGCCGACGAAGAGCACGCCGGTGCCGAAGGTCACCAGGTCCTCGTCGACCTCGCCGGAGCGCTGGATGAAGCGGGCGCGGCGATCGTAGATCGCGCGGGTGAGCCGCTCTTCCGCGACCTCCAGCCAGCGCTTGACCTCTTCCGCCTCGCCCAGCGCGTCGTCCAACGTCCTGATGCGGAACCAGCGCGCCGTCTTCGGCTTCAGCAGGCCGTCGATGGCGGCGGCGAGGCCGCGCCGCGCCAGCATCGGCGTGCCGTCGAACAGGTGGTCGCCCCCGTGACGGTCACCCCCGTGACGGTCACCACCGTGGCGCTCACCGGGGTGGCGCTCGGCGATGAAATCGGCGCGCCGCGGCAGCATCGCCTCGGCCAGTTCCTGCCAGTGGCTCTCCCAGGCCCGGCGCCGGTCCTTCAGGCGCTTGTGGCGGGACAGCAGGTCATCGATCTGTTGTGTCATTCAAATACCTCGCAAACTTCCTGAACAAGCCACCTGACCGCAAGCCCACCCCACAGTGTCGTCCCGGCACTTGTTGCCGGCAACTGTGTCATGGGGCGTGGTAGACGGTTTTGTCCCTAAGCATGGCGTTGAGGCGGACAAGCAGCTTTCGTGCGACGGCGATGAGAGCAACTTTCCGGGCCTTGGCTGATTG
>JBHJOA010000040.1:0-41284 GCA_050330205.1 Kiloniellaceae bacterium | reverse complement strand
CCGTGTCCCAATAGAAGCGAAACCCGACTTTTCCAACCTCTTCGGCCGTCGGGGTTGGTATGGCTTTCACGCTGGCATTGGTGAACGCAAATTTATTAGTTCTGTCCGTCATTACCGAGTTCCAGTATATTGCCCTTCGTGCCGTGGTCGCCTCGGGGATGATTGTGGCTACAATCAAATTGGGCGGATCGCGCCGGTAAGCACGGGGTAAGCGACGGAACGGAGAATCGGGCAGATTCAGGGAGTTTTAGGGAGAGAGTGGAAACGCTGGAATGCCGCGATTTTTCTACGATCATCGACTAAGTGCCTGTGCCACCGAACGAAGTGGAAAAGGCATTTTAGTTGTGGTCCACAACCACCCCTCCGGCGAGGCCGAACCCTCGGCCGCCGACATCGCCATGACCGAGGAACTGCGCAGTGCCGCCGAGAAGCTCGGCATCGCCATCCACGACCACCTCGTCATCGCCCGCGCCGGCCACGCGAGTTTTCGCAGTTTGGGGCTGCTGTGAGATCAGGGATCGCTGTGATACTTAGTCGTCTAGAGCATCCAATAGCGTACACGAATTTTTTTCAGTTGGTCTGATTAGAGACAAAAGGTTGTAAGTAATTCTCGATGAATTGGTTGGGGCGCCAACCCTTTGCGAACCGATCCAACAGGAAGGCATCAGCCAACCCCAGTGTTACGCCAGCCGCGGGCTCCGCTAGCCCGACAGCTGTCGTTGCCACAAAACGCAGCCCCTTGGTTGGCAACTTGTCGATCCACGTTTTTTCTTTCACTGCCATTAGATATTCGCTGACTACGTTCGAATCTGGATGGCCTTTGCGTAACCAAGACTTAAACTTGTTCGCCTTATCGAGCACAGGCAGGAACTCTTCAAATTTGCGATCTCCAGAATCTATCGCCTCCTTCAGATTGCGAGAGTTGGGTATAATTATTTTTTGAAATAAATCTATTTCTCCAGCATTCCGATATCTCCTGTATAAAATATTCTTAACTTTTAATTCCATGATACTTCCTGATACTTGGCTAGTCATAAACTCTGCCATGTTGTCAACAGACAACATAAGATCAGCTCTCGCATCAAGAACGTGGTCAATTAAGTGGCCAGAATTGAATGGCTTATCATCCCTTCGATATAGCCTCTGATACTGTTTATTGAGCTCATTGTAAGGGAGGTTGGTCGAGACAATAAAAAAATCGTCTTCCAATCGCATTATTTGGAAGTCCCAGCCAGGGGGAAATACGTAGCTAGGCAGTCTGGTCCGTATCGCGATCTCCACCACTTGGCGGATGTAACCCGCGTCGTCTAGGTCCGCGGTCGCAACCCCTCGAATTCCTTTCGGATGACCAAAGCCTTCTGAGAAGCTTTTTGTAGGCACACTTTTAAGGAATCTCTCGGCTGACTTCCGAGACAAACGAGGATCGTCCAGCGCTCTCTTAAAGATCAACGGCAATGTATCTTCGATGCGCTTTTTCGGGCCACTTTTCGCATCACCCGACCATTCGAATACCTCGAAGCGATGAGTTTGGATGTAGTTCTTTGTTTCTGAGTAGGTACCAAGCAGATTCCGGTAATAGGAAGCCTTTAGTCGATTTTCCTCTATAAGCGAGCAGAGAAGATCTGGACCAATCGTTCTCAACAAGCCACCCAGGCTTCCAAAATCCAAGAGAACATGGACGTTATCGTAAAACAGCAAAGCCTCTGCAATTTCGCCTGCTGTCAATGCGCCGCCGGTCGGAGAACGCCTTAGAACAATCTTCTCAAACATCTTGTGGCAAACCCTGTGCAAAGATCAGATGAGTCGCCTAGCCGAATTGGCCCCACGCTCGAATTGGCCTCGAACACAATCGCCATAGTCGACCCAATAAAGTATTTTTCAAGCTCGGAGCAGTATAGTCACTGCAGGGTGGGCGGCTGCGCAACACCAACAAACAATAGAGATGGATCGCCGTTCACTCCCCGCCCGTTGCCGCCACCGCCCCCCGCCGCTATAACAGGGGCCTTCCCGGTTCCTCCCGCAGCAGTCAGGACATTCCCCGCATGATTCCGCGTTACAGCCGCCCCGAAATGACCGCCATCTGGGAGCCGGAGAACAAGTTCCGCATCTGGTTCGAGATCGAGGCGCATGCCTGCGACGCCCAGGCCGAGCTCGGCGTCATCCCCAAGGAGGCCGCGAAGGCGGTGTGGGAGCGCGGCGCCTTCGAGGTCGACCGCATCGACGAGATCGAGCGCGAAACCCGGCACGACGTCATCGCCTTCCTCACCAACCTCGCCGAGCACGTCGGCCCCGAGGCGCGCTTCGTGCACCAGGGCATGACCTCCTCCGACGTGCTGGACACCTGCCTCGCCGTGCAGCTCACCCAGGCCGCCGACATCCTGCTGGCCGACATGGACCGCGTGCTGGAGGCGCTGAAGACCCGCGCGCTGGAGCACAAGGACAGCGTCTGCGTCGGCCGCAGCCACGGCATCCATGCCGAGCCCACCACCTTCGGCGTGAAGCTGGCCGGCCACTACGCCGCTTTTGCCAGAGGCCGCAAGCGGCTTGAAGCCGCCCGCGAAGAAATTGCCACCTGCGCCATCTCCGGCGCCGTCGGCACCTTCGCCAACATCGACCCCTTCGTCGAGGAATACGTCGCCGCCAGGCTCGGCCTGCAGCCGGAGCCGGTGTCGACGCAGGTGATCCCGCGCGACCGCCATGCCGCCTTCTTCGCGGCGCTCGCCGTCATCGCCGCCTCCATCGAGAACCTCGCCACCGAGATCCGCCACCTGCAGCGCACCGAGGTGCGCGAGGCCGAGGAATACTTCGCGCCGGGGCAGAAGGGCTCCTCGGCCATGCCGCACAAGCGCAACCCGGTGCTGACCGAGAACCTGACCGGCCTTGCCCGCCTGGTGCGCGCCGCCGTGGTGCCGGCGCTGGAGAACGTCGCCCTGTGGCACGAGCGCGACATCTCGCACTCCTCCGTCGAGCGCATGATCGCCCCCGACACCACCGTCACCCTCGACTTCGCCCTCAACCGCCTGGCCGGCGTCGTCGAGAAGCTGCTGGTCTATCCCGAGGCAATGCAGAAGAACCTCGACCGGCTGGGCGGCCTGGTGCATTCGCAGCGCGTGCTCTTGGCACTCACCCAGGCCGGCATCAGCCGCGAGGACTCCTACCGCCTGGTGCAGCGCAACGCCATGAAGGTCTGGGGCGGCGAAGGCGACTTCCTGGAGCTGCTGAAGGCCGACCCGGAGATCGCCGGGAAGATCGACGAGGCCAAGCTCGCCGCCTGCTTCGACGCCAGCTACCACACCAAGCACGTCGACACCATCTTCGCGCGGGTGTTCGGCAAGGACGCGGCGGCGAAGGCGGTGGCGTAACTCAGGCTGTCATCGCGGCCAAGCGAGCTTGCGAGCGCGAGCCGGAATCCACGGCAGAGGCCGGGCGCCAAGCGGCGCAGCGGATCCCCGCTTTCGCGGGGATGACATTCTGAATTTGGCGGTGGCGGTAGTGCCTGCCGCTCAACGGAAACGGGCCGCTCCATCGGAGCGGCCCGATCACAATTCAGGGTGACGAGAGGGCCAGGCCCTACTCCGTCATGATCTGCTGCTTGGCCTCGACCATCATCTCGTCCAGGCGGTGGCGCAGGCGGTGCTCGCTGAAGTCGACGCCCTTGGCCTGCAGGTCGCCCATGATCTTGCGGATCACGTCGTCGGGCCCGGGCTCGTCGAGGTCGCTGGCGACGACGTCCTTGGCGTAGGCCTCCACCGCGTCGCCCTCGAGGCCGAGCAGTTCCTCGGCGACCCAGCGGCCGAGCAGCTTGTTGCGCCGGACCTCGGTGCGGAACTGCAGGTCCTGGTCGTGCTTGTACTTGTCCTCGAAGGCCTTTTCGCGGTCGTTGAATGTCGGCATCGGTCGATGGCTCTCCCGGTACGGCCCGCGGGCAATGGCGTAGCCGACCCTTGTCTTTGCGGTTATGCTCTGCTGCGTCGGGCAGCGGCGATTCATCACCTTGATATATAGCGCCCTTCGCGGCCACGTAAACCACTTCGAGTCGCGGCCCGGCGCCGCCCGCCCCTCCCGGCCCCCTTTAGGAATGATCCCCGGAAGCCGCCATGTGTACCCTGGTCATCCTGCGACGCCCCGACCACGACTGGCCGGTGATCCTCGCCGCCAACCGCGACGAGATGGTCGACCGGCCCTGGGCGCCGCCGGGCCGCCACTGGCCGGACCGGCCGGAGGCGATCGCCGGCCTCGACCGCACCGCCGGCGGCAGCTGGCTGGGCATGAACGACGACGGCGTAGTGGCCGCCATCCTCAACCGGCGGGGCTCGCTGGGGCCGGCCCCCGGCAAGCGCAGCCGCGGCGAACTGGTGCTGGAGGCCCTCGACCACGCCGACGCCCTGACCGCCGCCGAGGCCCTGGCCGAACTCGATCCCGGGGCCTACCGCAGCTTCAACATGGTGGTGGCCGACAACCGCGACGCCTACTGGCTGCGCAACGCCGGCACGCCGGAGACCCGGGTCGTCGAGGTGGCGCCGCTGCCCGCCGGCCTTGCCATGCTGACCGCCTACGACCTCAACGACCGCGCGAGTCCGCGCACCGCCCGCCACCTGCCGGCCTTCGAGGCGGCGGCCCCGCCGGCGCCCGACCCCGAGGCGCCCGACGGCGGCGACTGGTCCGCCTGGCAGGCGATCCTGGCCCGGTCCGAGCCCGGCAGCGAGGCCGCCATGACCGTCGAGCGCGGCGGCTTCCAGACCGTCTGCGCCTCGCTGCTGGCGCTGCCGGCGCCGCCGCGCCGGGCCGCCGAGGCGCCGCGCCGGCCGGTCTGGCTGTTTGCGCCGGGGCGCCCGGACCGCCATCCCTACGCGCCGCTGGCGGCCTTGGCGCAGACCGCCGGCGCCCCCATAAAAACATAGAAATACCAATGACTTGATTTGCCCGCCCCGGGGCCGGCGGGCGTCATTGTTTTGCCCCGGTTCTCCTGCTATATCACAGGGCTCCCCGCCACGAGGGGCCCCGCCCGCGCCGGCGCCACGGCCGTTGCGCGATCCGGGACAAAAAACCCATCCAGGGTGCAGGCCGCCGTCCCGGCGGCGCCCGATTTCAGGTGCAAGAGATGCGACGCAGACAGATCTACGAAGGCAAGGCCAAGGTGCTCTTCGAGGGGCCGGAGCCGGGAACGCTCGTCCAGTACTTCAAGGACGACGCTACCGCCTTCAACAACCAGAAGAAGGGTGTGATCACCGGCAAGGGCGTGCTCAACAACCGCATCTCGGAATTCCTGATGACGCGGCTGGAGAGCATCGGCGTGCCGACCCACTTCGTGCGCCGCCTCAATATGCGCGAGCAGCTGATCCGCGAAGTCGAGATCATTCCCATCGAGGTGGTGGTGCGCAACATCGCCGCCGGCTCGCTGGTCAAGCGCCTCGGCCTCGAGGAGGGCGCGCCGCTGCCCCGCTCCATCGTCGAGTACTACTACAAGAACGACGAGTTGGGCGATCCCATGGTCTCGGAGGAGCACGTCACCGCCTTCGGCTGGGCCAACACCCAGGATCTCGACGAGATGCTGCAGTACGCGCTGCGCACCAACGACTTCCTCAGCGGCCTGTTCCTCGGCGTCGGCCTCAAGCTGGTCGACTTCAAGATCGAGTTCGGCCGCCTCTGGGAGGAGGAGGAGATGCGCATCGTGCTGGCCGACGAGATCAGCCCGGACTCCTGCCGCCTGTGGGACGTGACCACCAACGAGAAGATGGACAAGGACCGCTTCCGCCGCGACATGGGCGGCGTCGAGGAGGCCTATCAGGAGGTCGCCCGCCGCCTCGGCGTGCTGCCGGAGGCCGGCCCCGTCGACATCAAGGGCCCCCGCCTGCTCCAATAGGGCGCAGAATGAAGCCCGCCCCATTCCGTCGATGAACCGACAGGCCAAAACGACAGGAGAATAAGATGCAGAAGCGGTTTCCGGTGATCCTGGCCGTCCTGGCGATCTTCGCCGCGCTCAGCGCCGCCCCGGCGCAGGCCGAGAAGGCGGCGACCATCGAGCAGAACTCGCGCGAGGCCCTGGCCCTGCTGAAGCAGAACTCCGAAGGCGCGCGGCGCCTGGCCGACGACGCCCGCGCCATCCTGGTGTTCCCCAAGATCGTCAAGGGCGGCCTCATCATCGGCGGCCAGTACGGCGAAGGCGCGCTCTTCAACGGCGAAGACCTGAACGGCTACTACAGCACCGCCGCCGCGTCCTTCGGCCTGCAGGCCGGCCTGCAGACCTTCGGCTACGCCGTGTTCTTCCTCGACGACGGCGCCGTGCAGTACCTCGACAGCAGCGACGGCTGGGAGATCGGCACCGCCCCCAACGTGGTGGTGGTGGAGTCCGGCGCCGGCGCCTCGCTGACCACGACCTCCGCCAAGGAGAACATCTACGTGTTCTTCTTCGACCAGAAGGGCCTGATGGCCGGCGTCACCATCGAAGGCACCAAGATCACCAAGATCAATCCGGAGTAGGTCTTGGCCGCGCGAAGGCCAGCACCAGCCCTGAGACCACGGCGGCGAGCCCGGCGATGGTCAGCGGCGACAGCGTCTCGCCGAGCAGCCATGCCCCCAGCAGCGCCGCGGTGACCGGCGACAGCGACAGGAACACCGTCACCTGGGTCGGCGGCAGGCTGGCCAGCGCCCACAGCCAGCAGAAGTAGGCGATACCGCTGGACAGGCCGATGAAGAGGATCGCCGCCCAGGCGCCGCTGCCGAGCCGCGGCACGGTTTCCAGCAGCCCCTCCGGCACCGCCAGCAGCGCCAGGAAGAACACCGAGGCGACCATCGCCAGGGTGCTGACCGGCAGCGTCGGGTAGCGCTGCAGGTAGGGCCGGTAGAGCACCGCGCAGACGGCGCCGGTGAGCGCCGAGCCCAGCACCGCGGCGACGCCCGCCCAGTCCCCCGCCGCCGCCGTCTCCAGCGCCAGCTTGTCGAGCAGCGCCAGCGCCACGCCGGCGAAGCAGACGGCGACGCCCAGGGTCTTGGCGAAGGTGACCGGCTCGCGGCCCAGCGCCGCGGCCAGCAGCAGGGTCATCATCGGGAAGGCGGCGAAGAGCAGCGCCGCGCGCGCCGCGGTGACGTAGAGCAGGCCGAAGTTCAAGAGGGCGACGAGGATGCCGAACTGGCCGATGCCGAGCGCGGCGACGGCGGCGAGGTCGGCGGGGCGGAAGCGCACCCGCGGCGCCGCCAGCAGGAACGGCAGCAGGCAGCAGGCGCCGATGGCATAGCGCAGCATCGCCAGCGAGGCCGGACCGACCTCCGCCACCACGGCGCGCGAGGCCACCGTGGCGGCACCGACCTGCACCCCCACCAGGACCGCGGCCAGCACCGCCAGCCAGGCGCGCGGGGGACCGGCGCTCTGCGTGCTTCGAGACGCGCCGCCAAGTTCCTTGGCCGCGCTCCTCAGCATGAGGTTCTTTCTTTCTGCCATTCTCTATGGTCCTCATCCTGAGGAGCGCGGTCGGGCGCATGCCCGGGCGCGCGTCTCGAAGGACGCACCGCCATTCCTGCGCGCTATCGAAGCTCGAGGCTCCAGTACTGGCCGACCAGGTCATGGCCGAAGCTGTGGTGCTTCTCCTCCTTCACCAGCGTGAAGCCCGCGCCCTCGTAGATGCGCCGCGCCGAATGCAGGATGTCGTTGGTCCACAGCGTGATCCTCGCGTAGCCCTGCTGGCGGGCGAAGCGGATCGCCTCGGCGACCAGGCGCTGGCCGATGCCGAGGCCGCGCGCCTTGGGTTCGACGTAGACCAGGCGCAGCTTGGCCGCCTCGTCGCTCTCGCGCACCACGAAGGCCGAACCCACCACCTCGCCGTCCTTCTCGGCGATCCAGCAGCGCTCGCGCCTGGGGTCGAAGTTCTCGACGAACTGCGCGACGATGCCGGCGACCAGCGCCTCGAAGCTCTCGTCCCAGCCGTACTCCTCGCTATAGAGGACGGCGTGGCGGTGCACGATCCAGCCCATGTCGCCCGGCTGCGGCGGCCGCAGGATGTAGGGCACGCGGCGCGGGCGGCGGCTGCCGAGATGCGCCTGGACCGTCTCCATGGCCGCCACCACCTCGGCCTGCGCGGCGTCGTCCAGGGCCTCCAGCATGGCGGAGACCTCGGCGCGCGAGCGGGCATTGATCTGCGCGAAGGCCTCCAGCCCGGCCGGCGTCAGGGAGATGTCGGCGGCGCGGCCGTCGGCCTCGGAGCGCCGGCGCTCCAGCAGGCCGCGCTTCTCGAAGCCCTTGAGAATCCGGCTCAGGTAGCCGCTGTCGAGGCCGAGCTCGGCGGCCAGCTCCGAGGCACTGGTGGTCTCGTGATGGGCCAGCTCGTAGATCACCCGCCCCTCGGTCAGCGAGAACGGGCTTTCCAGCAGGCGGCGGTGCAGCACGCCGATCTGCTGGGTATAGAAGCGTGTGAAGCGGCGGACCGCTTCCACCCGGCTGTCCAGGGTCGTCATGGCGGCGCCTCCCGAGAGCCTCCCTTAGCTGCCATAGTCCATCGAATTAGATGACTTTGTCAACCAACTGAGTAACCGGCGCACCTCCCTCGCCGCCCACACCACTGTCGTCCCGGGGCTTGTCCCCGGGACCCATCGGCTCCAGCCCCGCGCACCCGGTCAGGGCATTGGATCCCGGCAACAAGTGCCGGGATGACAGCCTTGGAAAATGGCCACCGCAAACGCTGCCGAACGCTCGCGTGCAGCTTGTCTTGCCGTCCCGGCGCGGCTAAGGTCCGGCCAAATTTCACCCCCCGCGAGTCGGAGCGGTGCAGTCCGTGAAGGCCCCCATGAAAGCACGCGTCCACGTCACCCTGAAGAACGGTGTCCTCGACCCCCAGGGCAAGGCCATCGAGCATGCCCTCGCCGCTCTCGGCTTCGCCGGCGTGAACGATGTGCGCCAGGGCAAGGTCATCGAGTTCCAGCTCGCCGAGAGCGATCCCGCCAAGGCCCGCGCCGAGGTCGAGGCGATGTGCGAGAAGCTGCTCGCCAACACGGTGATCGAGAACTACGCCATCGAGCTGAACGGCTGACCCGCTCCCCCGCAAGGGAGCGTTTCTTTCTTGGGAGAGCGCGCATGAAGGCCGCGGTCATCGTATTTCCGGGTTCCAACTGCGACCGCGACGTCCAGGTCGCGCTCAGGCAGTCGATGGGAAGCGAGCCCGTCATGGTCTGGCACAAGGACAGCGACTTCGAGAAGGTCGACCTCATCGTCCTGCCGGGCGGCTTCTCCTACGGCGACTACCTGCGCTGCGGCGCCATGGCGGCCAACTCGCCGGTGATGAAGGAGGTCGTCGCCCGCGCCGGCAAGGGCGTCGCCGTGCTCGGCATCTGCAACGGCTTCCAGATGCTGACCGAGTGCGGTCTGCTGCCCGGCGTCCTCATGCGCAACGCCGACCTGCGCTTCGTCTGCCGCGACGTCACGGTGAAGGTGGAGACGAGCCAGAGCCTCTTCACCGCCAAGTACGAGCAGGATCAGGCGATCCGCTTCCCCGTCGCCCATCACGACGGCAACTACTACGCCGACGACGCGACCCTCGAGGAGCTGGAGCAGCGCGGCCGCGTCGCCTTCCGCTACTGCGAGGCCGACGGCGCCGTCACCGACCAGGCCAACCCCAACGGTTCGCGGCGCAACATCGCCGGCATCTACAACGAGACCAAGACGGTGCTGGGCCTGATGCCGCATCCCGAACGCCTCGCCGACCCGCGCCTCGGCGGCACCGACGGGCGGCCCTTCTTCGACGGCATGGTGGAGGCGCTTTCGTGAGTTCCTCGCTAACAGCAGAGGAATTTGAGCGGCTTGTCGAACGCATCTATCGGACTTTGAGCGCTAAGGCTGAGGTAAGATGGAATGCGCAGATTCAGGACGACCACGTTCCCGGATTGCGCAGACAGATAGACGTTCTTTTGCAGGACGAAGGAAAACAGGTGATAGTCGAGTGCCGACTTCACAATCGTCCGCAGGACGTTCAGTGGATCGAGCAGTTATCGGCCAAGAGAGTCAGCGTCAATGCAGATAGCGTGATCGCTGTATCGGGTTCTGGCTTTACCCGCGCGGCCGAGACGAAGGCGAAGGCATTGGGGATCTTTACTCGCAGCATTAACCGAGTTTCCGAAGACGAGATCGCTTCGTGGACAAACTTCGACCGAATTGAAGTTCAGTTCATGCAGTTCAGCAACCTGCAGCTCAACGTAGACATCCTTCGATTGCATCGGCCAAAGATTGGAGATCCCGGTCAAGTACGAATTGATGGTTTCCCGGGCATCGTTCCCCTTCTAGAACATTGCGCTCGTTCTGCTGGCGATAGCGTTATCAGGAATGGCCCGCAGCTACTTCGCTGCGACGTTCCTCCAGATAAGATTACGATTGATTCAGTACCGGCCCAGCATTGCACCTGCCGCGCCGTAATCAGTTGTAGACGAGAGACTGTAAATGCGCCGGTCATGTTTCGTTTCACAGACACAACAGATCCCGCGACTGAGAGTGTGATCGTGGAACGAAGCAATACTGAGCAAACTGAGTTGATCACTACCAAGAATGCAATCCGTTGGACTGCTGACCTCTCGAAGGTGAAGGCACCTAAGAATTGCGTTTTTTTTGCGATGCTGCTCAGCAACGTGTCGATAGGTGGTGAAATGGGAATCGATCCTGTCGGCGCAGAGAACATGTCTTCCATAGGCGACATAAGCTGTCGCCTAAATATGCGGTTTGTAGCTGACGAGCTTCAGGAGAATCACTAGTGTCGCCGTTGTTTTCGGTACGGATGGAGGCGCTTTCGTGAGTTCCGTGGCAGTGAACGAACGCCCCGTGACTCCCGAGGTGGTGCGCGAGCACGGCCTCGACGCGCGGGAGTACGACCTCATCCTCGACATCATGGGCCGCGCGCCGAACCTGCTGGAGCTCGGCATCTTCTCGGTCATGTGGTCGGAGCACTGCTCCTACAAGTCGTCCAAGAAGTGGCTGAAGACCCTGCCGACCACCGGCCCGCAGGTCATCAAGGGCCCCGGCGAGAACGCCGGCGTGATCGACATCGGCGAGGGCCTCGCCGCCATCTTCAAGATGGAGAGCCACAACCACCCGAGCTTCATCGAACCCTACCAGGGCGCGGCGACCGGCGTCGGCGGTATCCTGCGCGACGTCTTCACCATGGGCGCGCGTCCGGTGGCGAACCTGAACGCCCTGCGCTTCGGCGCGCCGGACCATCCCAAGACGCGCCACCTCGTCGCCGGCGTGGTCGCCGGCATCGGCGGCTACGGCAACTGCGTCGGCGTGCCGACGGTCGGTGGCGAGGTGAACTTCGACGCCTCCTACAACGGCAACATCCTGGTCAACGCCATGACCGTGGGCATCGCCCCGGCCGACCGCATCTTCTATTCGGCCGCCGCCGGCGTCGGCAAGCCGGTGGTCTACGTCGGCTCCAAGACCGGGCGCGACGGCATCCACGGCGCCACCATGGCCTCGGCCGAGTTCGCCGAGGACTCCGAGGAGAAGCGCCCGACCGTGCAGGTCGGCGACCCCTTCACCGAGAAGCTGCTGATCGAGGCCTGCCTGGAACTCATGGCCACCGACGCCATCGTCGCCATCCAGGACATGGGCGCCGCCGGCCTCACCTCCTCCTCCTTCGAGATGGCTTCCAAGGGCGGCTCCGGCGTCGAGCTGGACCTCGACAAGGTGCCCTGCCGCGAGGTCGGCATGACGCCCTACGAGATGATGCTCTCGGAAAGCCAGGAGCGCATGCTGATGGTGCTGCAGCCGGGCAAGGAGGATCTCGCGCGCGGTATCTTCGAGAAGTGGGACCTCGATTTCGCGATCATCGGCCGCCTCACCGACAGCGGGCGCATGGTGCTGAAGATGCACGGCGAGGTCGTCGGCGACCTGCCCATCGACCCCCTGGCCGCCGCGTCGCCGGAGTACGATCGCCCCTGGCAGCCGACGCCGCCGCAGCCCGACGTCGATCCTGAGGGCTTCACGCCCAGCGTCGGCGCCGCCGAGGCGCTGCGGCGCCTGATGGCGACGCCCGACCTCTGCTCCAAGCGCTGGGTCTGGGAGCAGTACGACCACATGGTGATGGCCGACACCGTGGCGCGCCCCGGCGGCGACGCGGCGGTGGTGCGCATCCACGGCTCGAACCGCGGCCTCGCCATGGCCAGCGACTGCACGCCGCGCTACTGCAAGGCCGACCCGGAGCGCGGCGGCGCCCAGGCGGTGGCGGAGAGCTGGCGCAACCTCACCGCCGTCGGCGCGCGGCCGCTCGCCGTCACCGACAACATGAACTTCGGCAACCCGGAGCGCCCGGAGATCATGAGCCAGTTCGTCGGCTGCATCGCCGGCATGAAGGCGGCCTGCGAGGCGCTCGACTACCCCGTCGTCTCGGGCAACGTGTCGCTCTACAACGAGACCAACGGCCAGGCCATCCTGCCGACCCCGGTGATCGGCGGCGTCGGCCTGATCGACGATCTCGACCGCATCGCCACCGCCGCCTTCGCGAAGCCCGGCGAGACCATCGTCCTGATCGGCGAGACCAGGGGCCACCTCGGCGCCTCGATCTACCTGCGCGACATCGAAGTTGCCTTGAAGGGTCCGCCGCCGCCGGTCGACCTCGCCGCCGAGCGCCGCAACGGCGACTTCCTGCGGGCGCGGATCCAGGCCGGCGCGGTGACCTGCTGCCACGACCTCTCCGACGGCGGCCTCGCCGTCGCCCTCGCCGAGATGGCGCTGGCCGGCGGCTGCGGCGCCGACATCTCCGAGGGCGCGGCGGCCGGGGACAATCCCCCTCTGGCCGCGTGGTTGTTCGGAGAGGACCAGGCGCGCTATCTTGTCGCCACCGGCGACCCGGCGGGCCTGCTGGACGCGGCGCACCAAGCGGGGGTTCCGGCGCGGATGATCGGGCGCACCGGAGGCGACAGCTTGATCCTCGCCGCGGGAGAGGCCATATCCCTGGCAGACCTCCGGGCCGGCCACGAGGGTTGGCTGCCGGGCTACATGAACCGCTGAGTACGGCGGAAGAACAGAAATCGAGGGCCCGTTTCAGCGGCCCCGGCAGGATCGAGGGACGAGGAATTTCAGCATGCCGATGAACCCCGGGGAGATCGAGGGCATGATCAAGGCGGCGATGCCGGACGCCCAGGTGCGCATCGAGGACCTGCGCGGCGACGGCGACCACTACGCCGCCTACGTCGTCTCGGCGGCCTTCCGCGGCAAGACGCGGGTGCAGCAGCACCAGATGGTCTACGAGGCCCTGCAGGGGCGCATGGGCGGCGAGCTTCACGCCCTGGCGCTGCAGACCTCGGCGCCGCCCGAAGCTTGAAAGTTTTTTTTCAGAAGGAGTTGGGCTGATGGATGAAACCGTAGCCGCCAGGATCAGGCAGGAGATCGGTGACAACCAGGTGGTGCTCTTCATGAAGGGCACGCCGGTGTTCCCGCAATGCGGCTTTTCCGCCGCCGTGGTGCAGATCCTCTCGCACCTCAACGTGAAGTTCAAAGGCGTCGATGTGATGCAGGACCCGGGCATCCGCCAGGGCATCAAGGACTTCAGCAACTGGCCGACCATCCCGCAGCTCTACGTGAAGGGCGAGTTCGTCGGCGGCTGCGACATCGTCCGCGAGATGTTCCAGACCGGCGAGCTGCAGGAGTTCCTGCAGAGCAACGGCGTCGAGGCCAAACCGGCGGCGTGAGGGCTTCCCCCTCACCCAACTCCGGCTAGCTTCGCTGACGCTCAGCAAGCCTGCGTAACCCTCTCCCGCCAAGGGAGAGGGTTTCTCTTTTCCGCGCTCCCACGTTCTTTCTCTCTCCCCTCGCGGGAGAGGGTTGCGCAGCCTTAGCGAGGCGGAGCCGAGCTTAAGCGAAGCTGGGTGAGGGGGACGCGGTGCCCGCACTGTTCACGCCGCCGCCTTCGCCATCGCCAGCGCCTCCTCCAGACTCACATGCCCGGCGAAGCCGCCGCTGCTCCGCGCCTCCTTTTCGTGCTCGATGGCCTGCGCGAAGCGCACCGCGGGATCGTCCTTCAGCTTCTCGAAGAGTCGCTGCAGCCCCGGATAGTCGCGGCGGTCGACCGCCTTGTGGAAGTCGGCCCAGCGCGCGATGCCGAAGAAGTACGCATCGGCCAGCGAGCGGCGGCCGAGCAGCCAGTCGCGGCCGTCGAGCAGTGCCTCGAGCTGCGCGTGCGCCTTCGCCGCCATGCCCCGGCCGTAGGCCGTCAGCACCGCCGCCTCGGTCTCGTCGCCGCCGTGGTCGAGGACGTACCACAGCGGGCTGAAGGCTTCGAAGAACGTGGTGTTGAGGAAGGCCAGCATCGCGTTCAGCCGGTCGAACTCGCGGCTGCCCTGCGGAAAGGCGAGGCCACTGCCGGTCGCCCGGGAACCGATGTGATTCAGGATCGCCAGGCTCTCGCTGATCACCTCCCCACCCCCGGTCATGAGGGAGGGCGTTTCCCCCACCGGGTTGATCCGCCGGTAGGTGTCGCCCGACACCGTCTCCGGCATCTGGATGCGGCAGAGGCGGTAGGGCTGCCCGGTCCACTCGAGAGCGACGATGGAGCCGAAGGAGCAGCCTTCCGGCACGCCGTAGAACAGGATGGGATGCATGGGTCGTCTCCTTTGTTTTCTGATCGCGTCACCCTGCCTTCGTG
Source organism: Kiloniellaceae bacterium (assembly GCA_050330205.1). Taxonomy (GTDB): domain Bacteria; phylum Pseudomonadota; class Alphaproteobacteria; order Kiloniellales; family Kiloniellaceae; genus Pelagibius. The sequence goes on along the minus strand of JBHJOA010000040.1, from coordinate 26,669 downwards.
GACGTTGACGCGGTAGACGACAAAAGAGAGACTGATCGTCCACATGTATGGACATTGAAGGCCGATGATGAACCTGAACGACCTCCGCTTCTTCGTGCAGGCGGTCGAGAGCGGCGGCTTCACCAGCGCCGCCCGCCACCTCGGCGTGCCGAAGTCGACCGTCAGCAAGCGCGTGGCCGAGCTGGAGGCGAGCCTGGGGGCACGGCTCATCCACCGTACCTCGCGCAGCTTCACGCTGAGCGATCTCGGCCGCGACTTCTACGACCACGCCCGCGCCGCGCTGATCGAGGCGGAGAGCGCCGAGGGCGTGGTGCGCCGGCACCTCGCCGAGCCGAGCGGCACCGTGCGGATCACCGCCTCGGTGCCGACCGCGCAGCTCTACCTCGCCGACCACCTGCCGGCTCTGGCCGTGGCCTGGCCAAAGCTGCACCTCGTCATGCACGTCACCGACCGCTTCGTCGACCTGGTGCAGGAGGGCTTCGACATCGCCCTGCGCAGCCACTTCGCGCCGCTGCCGGACTCGCGGCTGGTGCAGCGGCAGCTTGCGTGCCAGGACATCGTCCTGGTCGCCGCCCCGGCCTACCTTGAGCAGCGCGGCACGCCGCACTGGCCGCAGGATCTCGCCGCCCACGACGCCCTCCTGACCGGCCCCGCGGCAACCACCTGGCGCCTCGGCCAGGGCACCGGCGACGACGCGGTCGAGGTGACGCCGCGCCCGCGCATGGTGGCCGACGAGCCGGTCGTGCTGCTGCGGGCGGCAACGGCCGGCCTCGGCATCGCCTGCCTGCCCGAGGCCATGAGCCGCGACGCCGTCGCGCGCGGCAGCCTCGAGCGCGTGTTGCCCGCCTGGTCGGCCGGCAGCGTGACCACCACCGTGCTGATGCCGCACCGCCGCGGCCAGCTCCCCGCCGTGCGCGCCGTCGTCGATTTTCTTTGCGCGCGCCTGGGCACCGCCGGGTGAGGAGGAAGCGGCGGCTGCCGCTTCAGGCCGGCGGCGTCGGCCGGCCGAGGTCGGCGACCGCTTGCTGCAGGTTCCGCGTGATCCGCTCCGCCGGCGTGCCGCCGTCGCCGCCGCGCAGCGCGTCCACCGCCGTCGCTTCGCCCAAGCGCACCGCGATCGGGTGCAGGCGCGGCAGCTTGGCCCAGCGCGGCATCGCCTCGAAGGCACCGTCGATGCGGGCCGGCAGCGCGGTGGCGCCGGTGCGTTCGATCAGCGTGCCGATGCCGGGCAGGAAGGACTGCAGCTCGCCGGTCGGCGAGCGCCAGGCCTCGGGGAACCAGATCAGCGCGTCGCCGCGCCGCAGCACCTGCTCGGCCAGGGCGAGCGAGGCCGCCGGCGCCCGCTCGTCGACCGGGAAGATGTGCAGCGCGCGGCAGAGAAAGCGCCGCAGCGGCCCGGCGAAGAGCCGCGCGACGTCGCCGCCCCAGTAGACGCGGCGCAGAGTCCGGTACGGCAGCGCCGCCGCCAGCACCAGCGGGTCGAGGTCGCTGACATGGTTGGCGACGATGACGAAGCGCCCTTCGGGTAACGCTCCCCCGGGCTGCGTTCCTGGCGCCGCCGCGCGCCGCACCCCGAACAGCAGGCGCATCAGGACGCGATTGACGGCGAAGAGCGCCGCCGCCAGCAGCCGATGGCCGAGGTGCCCCGGCCGGATCCAGCGCGCCGCGTCGCCGGCAGAGCCGGCATCGGCTGGAGTCTGCGCCGCCTGCGGACGCGCGGCGGCCCCCTGCACGGCCGCGACGAGGTCGCGCAGGCTGTAGACCTCGGCGACCTCGGCCTCGTCGAGGCGGATGCCGAGCTGGCGTTCGATCTCCAGCGACAGCGTGATCCACTCCAGGGAGTCGACGCCGAGGTCGAGCTGCAGGCTGCTGTCGAGGTCGAGCGGCTGGCGCGGATAGCGCTGCTCGAGCAGGCGCCACAGCCGGGCGGCGAGCGGCTGGCGCAGCAGCTCGCGGTCGGCCGCCGAGGGTTCCGCGGCCTCGCGCGCGGTGCTGCCGTCGCGCGCGCGCCGGTAGAGCTCCGGCAGCAGGAAGCGGCGGAACTTGCCGAGCCGCGTGCGCGGCAGCGGCGCGCGCACGACGGCATAGCCGGCCAGGCGCTGATAACGCGGCAGCTCGCGGCCGGCGGCGCCGAGGGCGACGCGCAGGCTGTCCTCGATGCGAAGGGTGCCGCTCTCGCGGATCGCCTCGCTGTCCGGTCGCACCAGGGCGTGCAGCGCGCCGTCCTGCTCCAGCACCGCGATCTCGGCGATGAAGGGGCTGGCGCCGTAGACCCGCTCCAGCGTTTCCGGGAAGACGTTCTTGCCGCCGCCGAGGACGATGAGTTCCTTGCTGCGTCCCTTGAAGTAGAGATAGCCGTCGCCGTCCAGGCAGCCGAGATCGCCGGTGCGGAACCAGCCGTCGGCGGTGAAGGCCTCGCGGTTGGCCTCGGGGTTGTCGCGGTAGCCGTCGAAGACGTTGGGGCCGCGCAGCTGGATCTCCCCGACTCCGTTCTCGTCGGCCCCGCCGGCCTCGCCGGCCGCGCCGGCCTCGTCGGTTTCGGGCCCGGCGATGCGCAGCTCGCCGCCCTGGAACGGCCGGCCCTCGCTGCCGATGCGTTCGCGCCCGGGCAGATTGCCGGTGAAGGTCGAGGCGGTCTCGGCGAGGCCGTAGCCGTTGCGCACCGTCCAGCCGAGGCCCTCCAGCCGCCAGATCAGGCGCTCCTCCAGCGCCGCGCCGCCGGACACCAGCAGCCGCAGCTTCGGCCCGACGCGGCCGAGCAGCGGGCGGAACAGCAGCCGCCCGGCGTGCCAGCCGAAGCGCCGGCGCAGCGCGATGGAAAGATCCATGAGCCGCGCGAAGACGAAAGCGGCGAGGCGGCCCCGCGCGGCGATCTGCGCCTCCATGTTGGCGACCAGCGCGGCATAGAGCCGCGGCACGCCGACGATGCCGGTGGCCGCGCCGGCGCGCAGCGCCTGGGCGATCTGCGGGCCGGCCAGCCCCTCCGGGAAGATCACCGCGGCGCCGCTCGCCAGCGGCACCAGCAGGCCGACGACGAAGGGATAGACGTGATGCAGCGGCAGCGGCAGCAGGATGCGGTCGTCGGGCCCGACCAGCCGCTCCTTCACCAGGCCCGCCACGTTGGCGTCGATGTTGCGGCTGCTGAGGGTGAAGTCCTTGGGGGCGCCGGTGGTCCCCGAGGTGTAGACCAGCACCGCCGGCGCCTCCGCCGCCAGCGCGGGCAGTTCGCCGGCCTCCGCGGCCGGCAGCGCCCGCCAGGAGGCCACGCCCTCCGCCTCGCCTTCCAGCAGGTGGAGTTCGAGGTCCGCGCCGCCGTCGAGCCCGCGCAGCAGCTCGACGTGCTCCGCCGCCACGAAGCCGCGGCAGCAGCCGCTGGCGCGCAGCAGGCGCGCGACCTCCTCGGCGCCGGCGAGGTGGTCGCAGGGCACCGCCAGCGCGCCGGCGGCACCCAGCGCCAGGCGCACCGCCACCCAGTCGGGACTGCCCCGGCCCATGAGGAACACCGGCTCGGCCGGCGCGATGCCGTGCCGCCGCAGGCCGGCGGCGAGCCGCGTCGCCCGGTCGGCGAGCTCCGCGAAGCTCCAGCGCTCCACCGTCTCGCCACGCGCCGCGATCAGCGCCGGATGGCCGCCGAAGCGGGCGATCTCGCCGACGAAGCTCTGCAGCGTCCAGTCGCCCCGCGACGCCGTCCCGATCGTCATGCCGCATCCTCCCGCGGGCCGGTTCAGGTTTCTATCGCGCCGGCAGTCTAGACCATCCGGCCGCGCCACGCGAAACCGGGCCGCCGCAATCCCCGGCGCCCGCATCGCCGGCGACTCCGACATGCCATGACATCGCCGCCGCCCCGTGGTACTCGGGCGCCATGCGCGCGTCCTACGATACCATCGGGGTCGACTATGCCGACCTCCGCAAGCCCGACCCCCGCATCGCCGCGGCGATCGCGGAGGCCCTGGGATCCGCGCGCAGCGTCGTGAACCTCGGCGCCGGCGCGGGGTCCTACGAACCCGCCGGCCGCCAGGTCACCGCCGTCGAGCCGTCGCTGCGGATGATCCGGCAGCGCGGCGCCGCGGCGGCGCCGGTCGTGCAGGGCCGGGCCGAAGCCCTGCCCTTCGGCGACGATGCCTTCGATGCGTCGATGGCGGTGCTGACGGTGCACCACTGGGCCGACAAGGCGAAGGGCCTGACGGAGCTGCGCCGGGTGACGCGGGGCCGGGTCGTCGTCCTCACCTTCGACCCGGCGCACCGGGGAGTCTGGCTTGCCGACTACTTCCCGCAGCTTGCCGCCCTGGACGACACGCAGATGCCGGCGATGACCGACTACGCGGCATGGCTGGGGCCGGTGGAGATCTCCACCGTCGCGGTGCCGCACGACTGTGTCGACGGCTTCCTCTACGCCTACTGGCGCCGGCCCGCGGCCTATCTCGACCCGCGGATCCGCGCCGCCATGTCGTCCTTCTGGGCGATGGACGACCCGTCCGAGGGCCTGGAAAGGCTTGCGCGCGACCTGGAGTCCGGCGCCTGGGCGCGGCGCCACACCGAGCTGCTCGACCTCGACGCCTACGACGCCGGCTACCGCCTCGTCACAACGAAGTGAGGCCCCGCCCGGCTCAATCGGCCGCGCCGATCGCCCAGGGCTCGTGGCCGTTCTCGCGGCACCAGGCGAGATACTGCGACTTCAGCTTCGGCGTATCGGTGACGTCGCGCACCTTGCCGCCGTCGCCGAGATAGGCGAGGCGTCCCGACATGCTGATCTGCACGACGCAGGGCTCGTCGCCGACGCAGGTCCAGGAATCCACGTTGCCGGCGGGCTCGTAGACATAGGCGCCGGGCCCCGCGATGTCGCCGCCGCCCAGCCGGCGGCTGCCGGAGACGTTGAAGGCGTGCACCTCGCCGCCATGGGCGTGGCGGCCGATGGTGACGCCCGGGGCCACCTTGAGCTGCAGCGAGCGCGCCTCGCCGCTGAAGCGCAGCGGCCGCACCCAGACGCCCTCGTCGAGCGGCATCCAGGGCAGGTCCTCGGTGTGAATCGGCTTCGACGTGCGGTCCATGGGAAACCTCCGTTTATCTCGATATCAAGATAACTCGGATATATCTCGCCGTCAAGATAAATCCCTGCTAGGCTGCGCCGATGGCAAAGAACAACGACAAATCCCCTGGCGACCATGTCGGCCGCCTGATCGCGCTGCGGCGGCGCGAGAGCCCCGAGGTGCCGCTGGACGGGATGGAGATCCTGGCGCGGGCGCGCCGGCTCACGCTGCTGTCGCGCCCGGCGATCGAGGCGGTGTTCAGGCGGCACGGCATCGACGCCGGCGAATTCGACGTGCTGGCGACGCTGGGGCGCTCGGGCGCGCCCTATGCCCTGCGCCCGACCGAGCTCTATCAGTCCCTGATGATCTCGTCCGGCGGGCTCACCGACCGGCTGAACCGCCTCGAGAAGCAGGGCCTCGTGGTCCGCGAGGCCTCCCCTTCGGACGGCCGGAGCCTGCTCGTCAGGCTCTCGCCGAAAGGACGGGCCGTCATCGGCAAGGCCTTCGCCGAAGACATGGCGGTCGAGGCGGAGATGCTGGCGCCGCTCGGCAGGAGCGAGCGCAAGATGCTGGCGGCGCTGCTGGCGAAACTGCTCCGCGGCATGGAAGAAGCCGCGAAGGAGTGAAGCCGGCGGCGGCGGATCGGCAAAAGCTCCGCGCGAAGGCGCAGGCCCCCGGAGCCTGGCGCGAACCTTCCGCTACGGGGCGCATCAAGGTCATCGACCTGTCAAGTGGACACACCGCTACGTCGCGTTCGGCATTGCGCTGGTGAGCGGATCTACCCGTCATCCCTGAGGAACGGCGGCTCGGTGCCAGGAGCCGACTCCATGTCAGGCTTGGCTACCACCGGTGAATATCCACCGAGCGGACGAAGCGGACGTTTCTCAAACGGCGGTTTTCCAGCAGAGGGCACTCAAGACCTTGCACACTAGACCACCCGCCCGGTCATTGTGTAGAACTCAGGGAGCACTACAGTTTCAATTGCGTCGGCAGCACGAATTTTCTTGAAATGGATAATGACAATGACGGTGACAGTATCGCTCATAAACATGAAAGGCGGTGTGGGCAAAACCACGTTGGCGTTCAATCTCGCTTGGTATGCTGCATGGAAAGGCAACCTTCGCGTTCTAGCTGTTGACCTAGACCCGCAATCAAATCTTAGCCAGTACTTCATGGGCGCAGAAGACTACGTCAAGTATTTAAAAGCTGATAAAGCCACAGTGGTTGAAGTCTTCGAGCAGTTTTCTTCGCCAAAAGCGGGCAGCGGTTCACCAACTCCACTCAACCCAGATGAGGTGATTCACCATTTACACGCATGGGATGATGATAGTTTACTCGATCTTGTACCTGCTCGGCTCGAACTAGCCTGGACATTGAAAAACCCGACCGAGAAATCTCATTTGCTTCCGCAATTTCTATCAAAAATATCGGATAACTACGATTTAATATTGATCGACTGCCCACCGACAGAATCTATACTTACAACCGCTGCGTATCGCTCAAGCCGCTACGTAGCGATTCCCGTACGCCCAGAGTTTCTGGCGACAATCGGCTTGCCTCTATTGGCCAGATCGCTTGAAGAGTTCAAGCTGATGCATCAAGATCAAAGTCTTGAAATGGCAGGAATTATTTTCAATGGGCTTCGCCGCACCAATACCCCCCCCGAGCAAACAAAGTCACTGTTGGATGTAAGAGCTCTAGCGGCGAAACATGGATGGTCAGTTTTTGACGAGGTGGCGCATCATTCGGATTCTTATCCCGCGGGTTCACGCCAAGGCGACCCAATTTTTAGGACTGACTACGCGCGCGACTACGTGAAAGGTGAGTTCAACAAGGTTGCTAAGAAGTTTTTGGAGACAGTGGGAGCGATATGAGAAAATCAACACGCTCACTTGCTCTCCGGATCGCTCAGATATTGGAAGAACATTCGTCAGATGAAATCGCTGACGCTATCGGCATTCTTGAGAAGTATGGATACAACTCAGACCTACTTAGGTATCTCGCAGCTACATCAGGAAGCGATCGCATAGCGAAGCCTGAGAAGGCTTTTCGCAGCACATCAGCGTCAAAGCCAATATATCAGACGACGTCCAAGGCGGTGCTAGATCTCGAAAGGTCTGATCCACAGAAACACCGAATACTATTGGAGTTCGACAAGCTAGTTCGTGAAGGAAGAGTGCTCTCGACCAACGAAGAGCTGAGAAGGTTCGGCGAAGCCGTTAGCAAAGAATTTCGCCCGCGAAAGTCGAGGAAAGATAACATCAGTGCGGTAATGTCTATCTTGGCACCGATGGCACAGCCAGATGTTGAGCGGTATGTTAAGAGAGCGCTGGATAGCGCTTCCCGGAAAGACACAGATGAGTATCAGAACTTAGCGAACTTCTTGATGCACGGGCACCGTGGTTAACCTCGTATAACTCTAATTTTTGGACTTGCGCCCGCGAAAGCCGATGATGCTCTGCGCGATCCTCAAATGGCAATAAGGACTCCAAGCGGTGTTAAAAAACAATCAGTCCATATAGCCGCTCCGGACCATCCTGCGACTCAGATACCGCGCGCAGAGACGTCCGCTCGTGGTCCGGACGCGAAAACGATCCGGCCGAAGCGGACCCTGCCGCCCCGCGCCCGCCGCCGCTCACCCCGCCGGGTAGACCACGTCGGGCGGATAGGTGGCCTTGAACTCGGGCCGCGCCTCGCAGCGCCGCGACAGCGCCTCCAGGCCGGGGTAGCGGCCCGGCGGCAGCAGGTCCGGGTTGGTCATCTGCAGGTAGCGCAGCAGGCAGGCGGTGGTGATCTGCGCCTGGTCGAGCGGCGCCTCGTCCGGTCTCCCCGCCATATGACCGTCCGGCCCGAACTCGGTCTCGAGCGCGGCGACGGCGCCCTCGGCCTGGGTGCGGCAGCGGGCGATCCATTCCGGCCAGCGGTATTCGGCGGGGCGGATAATGCGCTCGTAGGCGGCGGCGCCGGCCTTGTCGACGGCGCCGCAGGCCAGCGCCAGCACGCGCTGCGCCCGCCGTCGCTCCGGCCCCGCCGGCGGCACCAGGGCGCGCTCGGGCCCGACCTCCTGGTCCAGCCAGTCGAGGATCGCCGCCGAGTCGATCAGCACCTCGCCCGCCTTTCCCCCCTGGCCGTCCAGCACCAGCGAAGGGATGCGGCCCAGCGGGTTGGTCTGCCGCATGGAGTCGAAGTCGCCGAACACCGAGCGGGTGTCGTGCTCGTAGGCGAAGCCGAGCACGCGCAGCGACACCGCGACGCGGCGCACGAAGGGCGAATCGTACTGGCCGACGAGAATCATGGCCGCAGTCTATTCGCCGCCGTGGCGGTGTCACCGGCAATTTCGTGGAGGACCGGCGGTCGCGGCGGCGGTGGCTGCGCGCCGGGACGGCGGCGCGGCCCTGGTGTAGTCTCTTTCCCCAAACCCCGGACCCCGCGCCCGGCGGTCCCGCCTTAGACAGCACCAGAGAGAGCACCAGAGAAAGCAGAGGTAACCGCCCCATGCCCGCCAAGCGAAGCCAGACCGACCTCGTCGAGCGCCAGTTCGGCGCCCAGGCGGCGGCCTATGTCGCCAGCCCCGTCCACGCCAGCGGGCCGGACCTCGACTGGCTGGCGGCCACGGTCGCCCCTCTCGCGCCCCGGGTCGCGCTCGACCTCGGGACCGGCGGCGGCCACGTCAGCTACGCCCTGGCGCCCCACGCCGGGCGGGTCATCGCCTGCGATCTCTCGCCGCGCATGCTGGCGGCGGTGGCCGAGGCCGCCGCGGCCCGCGGCCTCGCCAACATCGAGACCCGAGCCTGCGACGTCGCCGCCCTGCCCCTGGCCGATGCCAGCGTCGACTTCGCCGCCAGCCGCTACAGCGCCCACCACTGGGGCGACCTGCCGGGCGCCCTCAGGGAATGCCGGCGGGTGCTGGCGCCCGGCGCCACCGCCGTCTTCATGGACGCGGTCTCGCCCGGCCGGCCGCTGGCCGACACCTGGCTGCAGGCGGTCGAGCTGCTGCGCGACCCCAGCCACGTCCGCGACTACGGCTGCGACGAATGGGCCGCCCTGCTGGAAGGCGCCGGCTTTGCGCTGCGGCGCGTCGAGCGCTTCCGCCTGCGCCTCGACTTCGCCTCCTGGATCGCCCGCATCGGCACGCCGCCGGTCCAGGCCGAGGCCATCCTCGCCCTGCAGCGCCAGGCCCCGGCGGAGGTCGCCGCGCAGTTCGACTTCGCCGCCGACGGCAGCCTCACCCTCGACACCGCCTGCTTCGAGGCCGTCGCCGCGTGACGCGGCGGTGGCGGTCGCAGCGGCGTGGCCACTCCTCCATTTATCATGCTCGGATCTGTTACGAGCCTCCAGAGCCAGCGCCCGGACAACCGCCCTGGACCCTCGGGACAAGCCCGAGGGTGACGTTCCGCGTGGGGACGCGCCGCCGTGATCACCCCTCCATTTGTCATGCTCGGACTTGTTCCGAGCATCCAGGGCAACCCCTCTGCGTCCCCACGGCGGAACGCGGCCGGGATCGACGCCGGAAACAGCAGACTTCGCACCTGAAAGACAACGCACAATACATTGTTATCGAACGACTTTCTGTCGTCGTTCACACGTCGTCTTAAAAGCGGTTTCTGAGCCGCCGCCTTGCCGCTTTGGCATGACCTGAGATCTTACTTCAGGTTTCCGGCAGATGCCGGCCGCCTCGGCGCATGCAGAATTCGCATGAACATCATCGGCAAATTGAGTTGGCGGAATATCTTGGCGGGACTTAGATTTGCTCGGCCGCCGTCTCGCTCGCTGTCCCGAGCTTTCCGGAGCCCTGCTTCATGACCCGTACCGCTCCTTCCGCGCGGCCTGTCCAACCCGGCTGGCGCACGCCGGCCATCGTCATCGGCGCCGGCTGCCTGCTGGCGCTGCTGTCCTTCGGCATCCGTTCCAGCTTCGGCCTGTTCCTGGCGCCGATGTCGGCCGACTTCGGCTGGGGCCGCGAGGTCTTCGCCACCGCCATCGCCCTCCAGAACCTGATATGGGGCCTGTCGCAGCCGGTCGCCGGCGCCCTGGCCGACCGCTACGGCAGCGGCCGCGTGCTCGCCCTCGGCGCGCTGGTCTACGCCTTCGGCCTGTTCCTCATGGCCGGCGCCTCGACCCCGGGCATGCTCACCCTCTCGGCCGGCCTGCTGGTCGGCGTCGGCGTCGCCGGCGCCTCCTTCGCCATCGTGCTGGCCGCCTTCACGCGGCTGATGCCGGAGGACAAGCGCTCCTGGGCGCTGGGCGTCGGCACCGCCGCCGGCTCGGCCGGGCAGTTCTTCGTGGTGCCGCTGGGCCAGGCCTTCATCTCCGCCTACGGCTGGTCGACGGCGCTGACCCTGTTCGGCTTCGTGGCGCTGATCATGGTGCCCTGCGCCGCCGCCCTCGCCGGGCGCGGTCACGGCGGCTACCTGCAGCCGCAGAGCATCGGCGCCGCGCTGAAGGAGGCCTTCGCCCATCCCAGCTACAACCTGCTGACCCTCGGCTTCTTCGTCTGCGGCTTCCACGTCGCCTTCATCCAGACCCACCTGCCGGCCTACATCACCGACCGCGGCCTCGACGCCGGGCTGGCCGCCTGGGCGCTGGCCATCGTCGGCGCCGCCAACATCGTCGGCGCCTACTCGGCCGGCCTGCTGGGCGGCCGCTACAGCAAGAAGTACCTGCTGTCGGCGCTCTACTTCCTGCGCGCCGTGGCCATCGCCGTCTTCGTGCTGCTGCCGGTCAGCGAGGCCAGCGTGCTGATCTTCGCCGCCGCCATGGGCCTGCTGTGGCTGTCGACGGTACCGCTGACCTCCGGGCTGGTGGCGCAGTTCTTCGGCACCCAGCACATGGCCATGCTGTTCGGCATCGTGTTCCTCAGCCACCAGGTCGGCGCCTTCCTCGGCGTCTGGCTGGGCGGCTACTTCTTCGACCTCACCGGCTCCTACGACGCCATCTGGTGGGCCAGCGTGGCGCTCGGCCTGCTGGCCGCGGCGGTGCACTGGCCGATCCGCGAGCAGGCCGTCGCCCGCCCGGCGCCGGCCGGCTGAGGCGGCGGCGGACCCGGCGGCCCGGAACCGGCACCATGGCGCGCGGCCTCAGCCCCCTGCTGCTGCTGTTCTTCGCCGGCCTCTGGCTCGCGGTGATGGCCGGCGCCCTCGCCCTGGCCGCCCTGCCCGGCAGCGCCGGCGGGCGGGTGCTGGCGGTGTTCCCGCCCGGCTCCGCGCCCGACGCCCGCCTGCTGGCCATCGCCGCCGCCGACGGCCGCCCGATCCTGCCGATGATGGGCGGGCTGGTGTGGCTGGCCGAGTCCGAGGCACCCGGCTTCGTCGGCCGCCTCACCGCCGCCGGCGCCCTGGCCGCTTACCGGCCGGAGGTCTTCGCGGTGCTGCCCGACGGCGGCTGCTTTGCCATCTCGGTCCGGCCGCCGGGCCCGCCGCAGCCCCATCCGCCGATCTGAAGATTCTCGTTTTTCACTGAGAAATCAGATAGCTGCGTGTCGACCTTGAGATTCTGTCGAGGCGGATGAACCTTGGCCGCCGCGGCGGCGACTACCGGGGCGAACGTCAATTGCCTCTTGGAGTCACCCGCAAATGTTCAAGAAACTCATCCTGGCGTCGGCCACCGCCGCCGTCGCCCTGACCGCCGTCGCCGACTTTTCCGCCGGCACTTTCGATCTGACCGGCACCGCCGAGGCGCAGACCGCTCAGCCGGGCAAGCCGGCGCGCGTCGGCCCCGCCATCCCGGGCACGCCGGACGACCTGAAGTCCACCCAGACCGACCTCTTCCCGACCCCGCTTTTCCCGCAGGGCCACGAAGGCCAGCCGGGGCAGTTCTACTGCGCCGGACACCCGAACCAGAAGCCGACCGCCGTGAGCGTCGTGGTGAACAGCCAGGGCACCAAGGCACCCGGCCAGGTGGTGGTCCTCTTCGAGTTCTCCGGCGGCAAGAAGGTGCGCCAGACGGTGGTTCTGAACTCGCCCAACGATGCGAAGGGCGCCGCCGCCTACATTCCCGACAGCGCCTGGAACGGCGGCAAGGTCGGCTTCACCATCCGCGTCGACTACCAGAACAAGATCCCCGAGACCAACGAGAACAACAACGTGGTCCAGAGCTTCTGCCTCGACCCCAGCTTCTGAGCCTGAAGACCCAACAGTCCACACAAAAGAAAAGGGCCGGCGCGACTTCCGTCGCTGCCGGCCCTTTCTCTGCAAGGCTTCGCGGCTTAGCGCGAATAGAACTCGATGACCAGGTGCGGCTCCATCGACACCGGGTAGGGCACGTCGGCCAGCTTCGGCTCGCGGATGAAGGTCGCCTTCATCTGGTTGTGGTCGACCTCGATGTAGTCAGGCAGGTCGCGCTCCGGCGAGTCGACGCCCTGCAGCACCAGCGGCAGCTCGCGGCTCTTCGCCTTCACCTGGATGACGTCGCCGTCCTGCACCTGGTAGGAGGGAATGTTGACGCGCTTGCCGTTCACCGTCACGTGGCCGTGGTTCACGAACTGGCGGGAGGCGAAGACCGTCGGCACGAACTTGGCGCGGTAGACCACCGCGTCGAGGCGGCGCTCCAGCAGGCCGACGAGGTTCTCGCCGGTGTCGCCGCGGCGGCGCGAGGCCTCGGCGTAATAGCGGCGGAACTGCTTCTCGCCGATGTTGCCGTAGTAGCCCTTCAGCTTCTGCTTGGCGGCGAGCTGGGTGCCGTAGTCGGTCGGCTTGCGGCGGCGCTGGCCGTGCTGGCCGGGCGCGTACTCGCGCTTGTTGAAGGGGCTCTTGGGGCGGCCCCAGAGGTTGACCCCGAGGCGGCGGTTGATCTTGTACTTCGACGCAATGCGCTTGGACATGGCGGCGCCATTCCTTTCTTTCATCGATGCCGGCCCGTTCGATCATGGGGGGCCGGCCTTGTTGTTCCGGTAGTCCCAGGGACAGCCCTCTGCAGGGCCGGCCGGAAAATCCGGCCTTTCCGACACCGCGCCGTTAGGGCAAACCTGCGGGGCGCGCCGTCGGGGTTCCTGGGCGGGGTGGGGGCATCCGACCTTGGGGTCGTGAGGGGCCCTCCCGCGTTCCCGGAAAGGAAGGCGGGACTATACGCAGGCCGCCCGGAATGTCAAACGGTCCGAAACCACTCGCAGAAAATGGCGTAAGTAGTTGGATTCCTTAAAATGTTCCCTATGCATGTCCGGCTGGCCGACCACCACAAGGGCCTCCTGCTGACCAGCCTGGGCGTGCTGGTGCTGACCCCCGACACCCTGCTGGTGCGCCTCATCGACGCCGAGCCCTTCACACTGCTGGTCTGGCGCGGGGTGCTGCAGGCGCTCGGCATCCTGGCGATCCTGGCGGTGTTGTACCGCGGCCGCCTGGCCGCCCCGTTCCACGCGGTCGGACGCTGGGGGCTGCTGCTGGCCGTGGTGTTCGCCGTTTGCACCCTGTTCTTCATCCTGGCTCTCAGCCTGACCACCGTCGCCGACGTGCTGGTGATCATCGCCGCCGCGCCGCTCAGCGCCGCCGTGTTCAGCCGCGTCTTCCTCGGCGAGGGGGTTCCGCCGCGCACCTGGATCGCCATCGGCCTCACCCTGGTCGGCATCGCCATCCTGGTGTTCGAGGACCTCGGCGCCGGCTCGCTGCTCGGCGACCTCGCGGCGGTGATCTGCGCGCTCTGCATCGGCGCCACCTTCACCATCACCCGCCACGCCCGCGCCGTCTCCATGGTGCCGGCGATGGCGCTGGCCGGCGTGGCGACCGCCGCCGCGGCGCTGCCCCTGGCGCTGCTGCTGGAGACCGGGCCGTTCCTCTTCGCCGGGACGCAGCTCGGCTACACCCTGGTCATGGGTCTCGCCGTGGTGCCGGTCTCCTTCGCCCTCATCACCCTCGGCCCGCGCTACCTGCCGGCGGCGGAGGTCGGCCTGCTGATGCTGCTGGAGACCGTGCTGGGGCCGCTCTGGGTGTGGCTGGTGCTGGCCGAGTATCCCGGCGACCTGGCGCTGCTCGGCGGCAGCCTGGTGGTGCTGACCCTGGCCGGCCACGCGCTCGCCGCCAACCGCCGGCGGCAGCCGGCCCTCTCGTGACGGTGGGATGAGGCGGAAGGCGGGACCATGATCCGGATCACCAGCTCGGTCGTCCTCGACCCCGACGAGATCGAGGAGACCTTCCTGCGCGCCGGCGGGCCGGGCGGGCAGAACGTCAACAAGGTGGCCAGCGCCGTGCAGCTGCGCTTCGACCTGCGCGGCTCCCCTTCCCTGCCGGCGGCGCTGCGGGCCCGCGCCGAGCGCCTGGCCGGCCGGCGCCTGACCAAGGAAGGCGTGCTGGTGATCACCGCCAACCGCTTCCGCAGCCAGGAGCGCAACCGCGAGGACGCCCTGGCGCGGCTGGTCGAACTGCTGCGCAAGGCCGCCATCCCACCGACCCCGCGCAAGGCGACGCGCACGCCGAAGGCCGCCAAGAGAAGGCGCGTGGAGGACAAGGTGAAGCGCGGCGAGGTGAAGAAGCTGCGCCGCGGCCCCGCCCGCGAGGACTGAGGCGGCGGTCCGGGCTAGCTAAGGCGCCGGCGGACGGTCGGGCTCGCCGGGCGGGACCTCGGGGGGAGTCCAGGGCCGCTCCGGCTCGTCGGGCGGAATCTCCGGATGCTCCGGCTGGCCGGGCTCGTCGGGCGGGATTTCGGGGCCCTCGGGATGATCCGGCGGGATCTCGATCGGCGGCTCCGGTGGCCGCTCCGGGACAGGCGGCGGGCGCACCGGCTCCGGCGGGCGCTCCGGCGGCGGCCTTGGCGTGCCAGCCTGCTGTCCGCCCGCGTCGCGCCGCATCGCCGCCTCCGGGTTCGCCGCGCCGCGCGTCAGGAACTCTTGGTTTCTTCGAGCACTTGGCTCGGTGCCGGCTCGTGTGCCACCAGGGAGTTTTTCTGGTCGTTGCTCCAGGACGCGATGCGCACGCCGACCAGCTTGCCGCCTTCGCTGGGTTCCTCCTCGACCGTCTCCCAGATGTGCAGGCCTTCGGCGTCGAGGAAGAAGGTATGGTCGCCGAAGTTCTGCTTGAGGGCGGGCATCGAGGGATTGTCCTCCGGCACCAGGCTGGCGCCAGTCTGCTCCTGCACCCGCTGAGTCTGCGTCTCGTTAAGCCTCATGGTTCTCGCCTTTCGCTGGATTTCGCTTGGGGGAAGGGCCGAATCGGCCCTCCGGCCGGGCCCGGCGCCGGCGGACCTGCCGCTTGAGCGCTCTCTGCATCGCTCCTAATATATTTAGAGGTCGAAAGTTTTCAAGGCGAAGCATTCGGCCCCTGTTGGATAGACCTGTGGCGGAGAGCCGGCGATGCAGACATCGCAATCGAGAGCAAATGCGCGGCAGCGGCACGGCGGCGGCGGAGAATCCTGCGACGAAGTGCTGAGCGCGCTGCGACGCATCATCCGAGCCACCGACCTGCACTCCCGGCAGCTCGCCCGCGAGGTCGGCCTCACCACCCCGCAGGCGGTGGTGCTGCAGGCGGTGCGCGACCTCGGCGAGGTGACCACCGGCCAGCTCTCGCGCCGGGTCAGCCTCAGCCAGGCCACGGTGACCACCATCCTCGACCGCCTGGAGGGCCGCGGCCTGGTCGAGCGCTACCGCAGCAACGCCGACCGCCGCATCGTGCACAGCCGCCTGACCCGCCAGGGCCGCGCGCTGCTGCGCAAGGCGCCGCCGCTGCTGCACGAACGCTTCACCGAGGCCTTCCGGCGCCTCAGCCCGGCGCGGCAGGCGCGCATCCTCGCCACCCTCGACGAGGTCGCGGCGATGATGGGCGCCGCAACACTGGATGCCGCGCCGCTGCTGGATTCAGGATCGCCGCTGAAGCGGGTGGAGTAATTCGCTTCTGCCCGCAATTCCATCTGCGGAAGTCGAAGGACATTCCACAGTCGTCCCGGCACTCGTCGCCGGGACCTATTGCCCCAACCACATCCTCGCACCAACGCCAATGGATTCCGGGGACAAGCCCTACGACATTCACACATCTCGCAGGAGTGTCCCGCCCTCGCCAATTCAAGGCTGTCGTCCCGGCACTTGTTGCCGGGACCCATGGGCCTCGCCGCCGCGCTTTTCGGCGCCCAGAAGGCAAAGGTGGTCGGCGTGCGGCGACGGCATTGGGCCCCGGGGTCAAGCCCCGGGGCGACAGCGGCGTATGTCGATGGACCCTGCGAAACCGTCGACAAATGTGTGAATCCAGCAGGGTCAAGCCCCGGGGCGACAGCAGCGTATGTCGATGGACCCTGCGAGACCGTCGGCAGATGTGTGAACCCAGCAGGGCCAAGCCCGCAGGCGACAGTCGGGAGAGCGCTACCCGCGCCCGATGAAGGGCATCTTGGTGGACATGATGGTCATGAACTGCACGTTGGCCTCCAGCGGCAGGCCGGCCATGTGGACCACGGCGTCGGCGACATGCTGCACGTCCATGGTCGGCTCCGGCTTGATCGAGCCGTCGGCCTGCGGCACGCCGGCGGCCATCTTGTCGGTCATGTGCGAGGCGGCATTGCCGATGTCGATCTGGCCGCAGGCGATATCGTAGGGCCGGCCGTCGAGGGAGATCGAGCGCGTGAGGCCGGTGACCGCGTGCTTGGAAGCGGTATAGGGCGCCGAGCCCGGCCGCGGCGCGTGGGCGGAGATCGAGCCGTTGTTGACGATGCGCCCGCCCTGCGGCTGCTGACGCTGCATCAGTTTAAAGGCCGCACTGGCGCAGAGGAACATGCCGTTCAGGTTCACGTCGATGACCTTCTTCCAGGCGCTCCATTCGAGGTCGCCGAAGTTGGTCGCCGGCACGTTGGTGCCCGCGTTGTTGAACAGCAGGTCGAGACGGCCGAAGTCCTTTTCGATGGCCGCGAACATGGCGTCCACGGCGGCGGGGTCGCTGACGTCGCAGGGGAGTGCCAGCGCGCCGCTCCCGGCCTGCTTGGCGGTCTCCGTCAGAGCGTCCTGGCGGCGCGCGCAGATGGCGACGCGGTAGCCCGCCTTCGCCAGCGCCAGCGCCACCGCCCTGCCGATCCCCGAACTCGCGCCCGTCACCAATGCCGTCTTCGCCATGATTTCCTCCCTTACCGCTTCATCGTGCCGTCGGTCGCTGAATTCTCTATTCCCGAGCCCCGCTCTTGCCGCGCTTCGCGACGGACGCTTCTTTTGCGCGGCGCGCGCCTGCCTCTTCTTTCGCGCGGCGCGCTTTGGACTCTTCTTTCGCGCGATGCGCTATGGACTCTTCTTTCGCGCGATGCGCGACGGACTCTTCTTTCGCGCGGCGCGCGACGGACTCTTCTTTCGCGCGGTGCGCGCGTTGGGCCTTCTTGCCCATAAGGGCGACGACGACGCCGTGCAGGGTGTTGATCTCGCTTTCCGTCAGCTTCGCGCGCTGGAACAGGTTGCGCAGGTTGCGCACCATGGTGGGGCGCTTTTCCGGCGGGAACAGAAAGCCGGTCTCGTCGAGGGCGTTTTCCAGGCGCTCGAAGAAGTTCACCAGTTCCGCCTTGCTGGCGGGCTGGCCGGCGTTGGCCTCCAGCCGGCTCGGCGGGGTGGCGTCGCCGGCCAGGAACCAGGCGTGGCCGACCAGCAGCACCGCCTGGGCGAGGTTCAGCGAAGCAAAGGCGGGGTTGAGCGGCACCGACAGCGCCGCGTCGGCGAGGGCGATGTCGTCGTTCACCAGACCGGAGCGCTCGGGCCCGAACAGCAGGCCGCAGCGCTGCCCGGCCGCCGCCTCGGCGCGCAGCTCCACAGCCGCCTGCGCCGGCGTCACCACCACCTTCACCATGCCGCGCGGCCGCGCCGTGGTGGCGTAGACCCGCTGCAGGTCGGCGATCGCCGCCTTGGTGGTGTCGAACACCCGCGCGCCTTCCAGCACCGACAGCGCGCCGGAGGCCGCCGCTTCGGCGGTCGCCGAGGGCCAGCCGTCGCGCGGGCGCACCAGGCGCAGCTCGGTAAGGCCGCAGTTCAACATGGCGCGCGCCACCATGCCGATGTTCTCGCCGAGCTGCGGGCGCACCAGGATGACCGCCGGGCCCGGCGGCAGCGCGGTCTTGCGGGAACGGTCGGTACCGGACATCGCGGTTCCTTGCGGCGCTCTACCGCGGCAGCAGCGTCTCGGCACGCTGCAGCGCATCGGCCAGCGGCATGCCGACGTCGAGGTCGTGGTGGAAGAACAGGCCGAACACCGCCTCGCCGCGCGGCGTCAGCTCGGGGCCGGTGTCGGAATCGCCCACCAGCCCGGTCAGCTCCGGCCCCAGGGTGACACCACCCAGCGCCCAGACGGTGGCGAGGATGAACGAGGCCTCGCGGGCGCGCGCCGACTCGTCGTCGGCCAGCAGCACGACGCCGCGGCGGCGCTCGTCGGCGTCGAAGCGGAACGCGAAGGGCCAGGCACCGTATTCGAACTGGTCGAGCATGACACGGTTGAAGTCGCTGTCCTCGGCAAGCTCGACGAGGCGCGGGCGCGGACCGATCACGATCACCATCTCCGCCTGTGGCGCCAGCGACGCGACGTCGGCGGCCTGTGGCGACAGCGGCGCCGCCTCGGCGACCGTCATGGTCTCGCCCGTCACCTCGGCGAAGGATGCGGCGGCGCCCTGCAGCACGGGCTCCAGCCGCTCGGCCTCGTCGGCGAAGAGCGCGAAGCCGATGCCGCCCTGGCGCCGCCAGAAGGCATCGGCCGGCAGGCCGAAAAGACCGCGCGCGTCGCCGCGATCGACCAGCCGGCGGAAGCCCTCGAGCACCAGCTCGCGCTCGCTCGGTGCCGCCTCGTCCTCCTGCGCCACCGCCGGCAGCGGCAGCAGCAGAACGGCGAGAGCGAGCGCGGCCAACCTCATTCGGCGGCGTCCTTGGGCACGGTTGCGCCGTCCTGGAACAGCTTCCAGGTGATGCCGTCGTGCAGGGCGTTGAAGGAGGCGTCGATGATGTTGGTGGAGACACCGATGGTGGTCCAGCGCCGGCCGTTGGCGTCGGCGCTTTCGATCATCACCCGGGTGACCGCGCGGGTGCCGGCCTGCGGCGTCAGGATGCGCACCTTGTAGTCGACCAGCCGCATGTCCTGAAGCTGCGGATAGATCGGCACCAGGGCCTTGCGCAGCGCGGTATCCAGCGCGTTCACCGGGCCGTTGCCGTCGGCCACCTCCATCTTGGCGCTGCCGGCGACCTCCAGGGTCACCGTCGCCTCGGACTCGGTGACCAGCTCGCCGCGCGCGTTCCAGCGGCGGTCGTCCATGATGCGAAAGCGGGTCAGCGAGAAGTAGTTCGGCACCTCGCCGCGCGCCCGCCGCGCCAGCAGCTCGAACGAGGCCTCGGCGCCGTCGTAGGCGAAGCCCTCGAACTCGCGCGCCTTGACCTGCTCCACCAGGCTGTTGACCCCGGCGTCGCCCGGATCGAGCTCGATGCCGATCTCGGCGAGGCGGGCGAGGATGTTGGCGCGCCCGGCCTGGTCGGACACCACGATGTGGCGGCGGTTGCCGACCAGCGCCGGATCGATGTGCTCGTAGGTGCGCGGGTCCTTGGCGACGGCGGAGACGTGCAGGCCGCCCTTGTGGGCGAAGGCGGACTCGCCGACGTAGGCGGCATTGCGCGCCGGCTGGCGGTTGAGCCGCTCGTCGAGCAGGCGCGAGACATGGGTGAGCTGCGAGACCGCATGGTCGTCGAGGCCGATGTCATAGTCGCTCTTCAGCTTCAGCGAGGCGATCAGCGTGATCAGGTTGGCGTTGCCGCAGCGCTCGCCGAGGCCGTTGACGGTGCCCTGCACCTGGCGCGCGCCGGCATGGATCGCGGCCAGCGAGTTGGCGACCGCGTTCTCGGTGTCGTTGTGGCAGTGGATGCCGACCTGGGAGCCGGGAATGCGCTCGCAGACGGCGCCGACGATGCGCTCGATCTCCCGCGGCAGGGTGCCGCCGTTGGTGTCGCAGAGCACCACCCAGCGGGCGCCGGCCCTGTGGGCCGCCTCGACGCACTCCATGGCGTAATCGGGATTGGCCTTGTAGCCGTCGAAGAAGTGCTCGGCGTCGAACATCACCTCGCCCTTGCGGGTCGTCGCGTGGGCCACGGACTCGGCGATCATGGCGACGTTCTCGGCGCGCGGAATCTCCAGCGCCACGTCGACGTGGAAGTCCCAGGCCTTGCCGACCATGCAGACGGCGTCAGCCTCGCTGTTCAGAAGCGCCGCGAGGCCGGGATCGTTCTCGGCGCTGCGCCCCGGCCGGCGGGTCATGCCGAAAGCGACGAAGCGGCTGGTGCGGAACTGCGGCGGATCGGCGAAGAAGGCGTCATCGGTGGGATTGGCGCCGGGCCAGCCGCCCTCCACGTAGTCGATGCCGAGACGGTCGAGGGCGCGCGCGATGGCGACCTTGTCCGGCACGGTGAAGTCGACGCCCTGGGTCTGCGCCCCGTCGCGCAGGGTCGAATCGAAGAGAAAGACCCGCTTTTCGTTTACCATCTCACTGTCCTGGCCCCATCCGTCGCGCTATTCAGCACAGCCCGGGGGGTACGTCAACAAACGCCCCCTCGCCATGCGCCTGTGGGGGAAAGCGCAGCCCGTGCAGTTCTCCGATCGTCACGCCCGGCCGCCGAGCCGGGCATCCAGGGCGACCGCTCCATCGCTTGCCCTGGACCCTCGGCTCGGGGGCCTACCGGATTCACACATCTTACGCAGCGGTCACGCGACCGCCGGGCGACCTGCTCAAACTGTCATTGCCGGGCTTGTTCCCGGCAATCCATGCCGACAACAGGCTCCGAACCTGTCCGGAGAGGCTCGGTGCCGCGGCAAAATGGGCCCTCGGGACAAGCCCGAAGGTGACAGCCGGAGTGATCGGCGGCGCTGGTGTGACAGCCACAAACGATGTGTGAGTGTCGTAGGCTCGGGGGCCGAGGGTGACGATTGAGGCCGAGCCGACGGCGACGATTGAAAAGGGGCGAGGGAAAAAGGGAGCCCGCGCAGGATCCGGATATATCGCCGCCGCGCGGCCACCTAGTGTCGCGCCATGATGCGTGATGCGACCGACATTTCACTTCAGCGGCACGTCCTGGGCCGGCTGGCCCGGATCGTGGGTGAAGCTGCGCCCCTCCTCGACCAGCCAGTCGCGGAAGGCGATCACCTTCGGCTTGCGCGCGGCGGCCGGCGTGGTGAGCGCGAAGTAGCTCATCGACCCCTCGAGCGCGCGGTCGAACAGGCGCACCAGGCGGCCGGCGCGCAGGTCGTCGTCGGCCAGCGCCGCCCAGGTCAGCGCCACGCCCTGGCCGTGGATGGCCGCCTGCAGCAGCATGTAGCTGCTGGGGAAGGTCGGCCCGGCCTTGGCGTTCACGCCGGTGACGTTCAGCAGGGCGAGCCAGACCTCCCAGTTGCCCATGGAGTTCACCTCCAGGCGCACCGAATCGCTGTGCAGCAGCGTATGGCGGCTGAGATCGCGCGGATGGCGCAGCGGCGGCCCCTTGGCCAGCAGGTCGGGGCTGGCGACGGCAAACACCGTCTCGTGCATGAAGGGCGTCGCGGAGAGCCCCGGATAGGGGCCCTGGCCGAAACGGATCGCCATGTCGACGCTGTCGGCCTCGGCCAGCAGGTCGACGATCATCGGCTCGGGGCGGATCCGCAGGTCGACCTCGGGGTGGCTCTGGTAGAAGCGGCCGAGGCGCGGGATCAGCCACTTCACCGCCAGCGAAGGGCTGACGGAAACTGTCAGGATGCCGCCGGGCTCCGCCTGGCGCAGCTCCTCGATCTTGTCGAAGAGGCGCCGGAAGGCGCTCTCCGCCGTCGCCGCCAGCGCCTCGCCCTTCTCGGTCAGGGTGAGCCCGCGCGGGCCGCGGCGGAACAGCGGAAATCCGAGGCTCGCCTCGAGCTGCTTGATCTGCTGGCTGACCGCCCCCTGGGTGACGTGCAGTTCGGCCGCCGCCCGGGTGAAGCTGAGATGGCGGGCCGCCACCTCGAAGGTGCGCAGGGCCGGCAGGGGCGGGGCCGCCATCAGGGCCTCCCCCACCCCGGGTTCGCATTAGCTGATCTTATATCAGACATTACAAATCGTCGTTTGCCGGAAAGGCGCCGTCAGGCGATATTTCTTCCCAGAAACGCCCCTCCCCGTCAACGCTTAGAAATCAGGTGACCTAATGTCGAGCCTTTCCTCCGGGGCCTCCCGCAAGGTCCCCGCCGCCCTCCGTCTCTCCGCTTCCCGCCGGGCCGCGCCGGCGGTCGACCTCGGCCGTCCCGACCTGCGCTGGCGCCAAGTCGGCAACCCGCTGGGCCGGGCGCTGCTGTGGCTGTTGTTCGCCGCCGCCCGCCCGCTGATCGTCTGGCAGAGCCGCCTGCGCGACCGCGCCTACCTGCAACGCCTGCCGGACTACCTGCTGCGCGACATCGGCCTCGACGCCGAAGACCTGCACCGGGAAATCCGCAAGCCCTTCTGGCGGCCCTGAACCCCGCCACCGGACAGCCCTGCTGGCAGGCTCGAAACGCCAGCTACCTCAACCTGCTAGCCTCAAACGGCGGGCGGCCTCCCCCAGGCCCCCGCCGTTCTTTTCGCCGTCCCGCCGGGTTTGCGCCACAAAAGCGCCGTAAGCACCACTGAACCTTCTCGCGCGAAAGACGACCCACCGGCAGCGCAACGCGAGGTCACCGCCATGCCCGATGCCACCCTGCCCAAGGCCCGGCACCGCCCATCGGCGCTGGTGCTCGCCCTCGCGCTGGCCGCCGCCCTGCCGGCGCCCGGACGCGCCGACCCGCAGCCGTCCTCAACGGCTCCCCCGATGGCCGACTCGATGGCGGACTCGATGGCGGGGCGCCTGAACGCCGCCGCCCTGGAGCGGACCCTGGCGCGGGTCACCTACGACCCGTCCTACCTGCGCCTCGCCTACCCCGGCGGCGACGTGCCCGCCGACCGCGGCGTCTGCGCCGACGTCGTGGTCCGCGTCTACCGGGCCCTCGGCATCGACCTGCAGCAGCTGGTCCACGAGGACATGACCGCGGCCTTCGAGGCCTACCCGCGGCACTGGGGCCTGACGCGCCCGGACCCCAACATCGACCACCGGCGGGTGCCGAACCTGGAAGCCTTCCTGAAACGCCGCGGCGCCGCGCTGACGGTGACCGGCGATCCCGCCGACTACCGCCCGGGCGACATCGTCGCCTGGAACCTGCGCGGGAACCCGAACGGCGGGGGCGGCTTCCTGCCGCACATCGGCATCGTCACCGACCGCATCGCCGCCTCCGGGCGGCCGCAGGTGGTGCACAACATCGGCGCCGGTCCCAAGCTGGAGGATGTGCTGTTCGACTGGCCGATCACCGGCCACTACCGCTGGCTGCCCGAGGCCTTCGCCGAAGCCGGCGGCTGAGGCCGCGGCCTCAGAGGTCCTCATCGGGCGGCGGCGCGCCGGCGGCGGCCTTCAGCGCGTCGATACGCTCGGCCACACGCTGCGCCTCGGCGATGCCGTAGAAGGCCTCGATCTGGTAGCTGCCGCCGGCGCTGCGCCGCCACCACGGGCGCTTGCGGTGGATGAAGGCGACGCTGCCGCCGCCCGCCGCCCCCGGCACCTCCGCCGGCACCACCATGGTGTCGTCGAGCTCCGCCGCCGTGAAGGCCCGCAGGCGGCGGAACGGCCAGCCCTCCAGGGTCAGCACGCGGCGGTCGGTCACCGCGTAGACCGTGCGTCCCGCCGCCGCGCGGGCGACCAGCGGCGCCGCCAGCAGCCATAGCGCATAGAGCGCCGCCGCCAGCAGGAAGCCGGCCAGCAGCAGGCCGCGCAGCCCGCCCGGCCAGTTGGGCAGGAAACTCAGCCACAGGAAGCCGCCGATCACCGCCAGGCCGAGCGCGCCGCGGATCGCCTGCGGCAGCTGCGCCCGCGCCAGGGCCCGCGGGTCGGGCCGGTCGGCCCAGACCAGGGTCTCGCCCGGCGCCAGGACACTGCGCGCGGCTGCCAGGGGATCGTCGGGAGAGGTCACGGGTGGAGCGGCCAATTCGGGCGGGCGTTTACGAGGGAGTGGCGGCCAGCTTCCCGGTTTCGCCCCGGAGCGTCAAGGAAGCGAGGGCTGCCGCTGCCTTGAAAACGCCGCATCGCCGGGCGACCTTGCCGGCAGTCGCCAGCAACGGCGCCCGCCGCCCGGCGGGCGACCCGCAACACATCGAGGCCCCCATGCCCAACAACATCTTCGGTTTCGCCGCCGCCGCGGTGCTGACTGCCGCCGTCGCGCTGGCCGGCTGGTTCGTCGGCAACGGCTTCCTCGAGGGCCGCAAGAGCGACCGCTACGTCACCGTGAAGGGCCTCGCCGAGCGCGAGGTGATGGCCGACCTCGCGGTCTGGCCGCTGCGCTTCGTCGCCACCGGCAACGACCTGGGCGAGGTACAGCGCAAGATCGCCGCCGATGCGACGCGGCTGCGCGAGTTCCTGGCCGCCGGTGGCTTCGCGCCGGAAGAGTTCGCCGGCGAGAGCCTGCAGGTGACCGACCGCCTGGCCCAGCAGTACCAGCAGGGCCAGGTGGAGAGCCGCTTCATCATCGCCCAGACGGTGACCCTGCGCACGGCCGAGGTCGGGCGGGTGGCCGGGCTGCCGGGGCGCCTCGGCGAACTGGTGGCGGCCGGCCTGGTGATGTCCGACGAGAACCAGTGGAACGCCGGGCCGACCTACGTCTTCACCGGCCTCAACGACCTGAAGCCGGCGATGATCGCCGAAGCGACCGCCAACGCCCGGGCCGGGGCCGAGCAGTTCGCCGCCGATTCAGGCAGCCGGGTCGGCGGCATCCGCCGCGCCAGCCAGGGCGTGTTCCAGATCCTGCCGCGCGACGACACCCCCGGCATCCAGCAGGAGAAGGAGATCCACAAGACCGTCCGCGTGGTCTCGACCCTGGAATACATGCTGGAGGACTGAACCGGGCGCGGCGCCAGCGATCCCGCGCGACTCCAAGGTTAACCGGCCTTTTCGCGGCGCCGGAGGGTGGCTTTTCCTGTGGAAAAAGGGGGCCAAGGCGCGTAAAACCGGCGGTCCTACTGAAAGTACCGGAACGAAAGAGGTCCGCCATGGCCACCCCCTGGGCGCCCGACAGCTGGCGCAGCAAGCCGATCCGGCAGGTGCCGGACTATGCCGACAAGGCCGCGCTGGAGCGCGTGGAACAGCAGCTCGCCAACTTCCCGCCGCTGGTCTTCGCCGGCGAGGCGCGCCGCCTGCGCGAGCAGCTTGCCACGGTGGCCGAGGGCAAGGCTTTTCTGCTCCAGGGCGGCGACTGCGCGGAAAGCTTCGCCGAGTTCCATGCCAACAACATCCGCGACACCTTCCGGGTCATGCTGCAGATGGCGGTGGTGCTGACCTTCGGCGCCGCCTGCCCGATCGTGAAGGTCGGCCGCATGGCCGGCCAGTTCGCCAAGCCGCGCTCGGCGCCCACCGAGGTGATCGACGGCGTCGAGCTGCCGAGCTACCGCGGCGACATCATCAACGGCATCGAGTTCACCAAGGAAGCCCGCGAGCCCGATCCGGAGCGGCTGGTCCGCGCCTACAACCAGGCCGCCGCCACGCTCAACCTGCTGCGCGCCTTCGCCCAGGGCGGCTTCGCCGACCTGCACAAGGTGCACCAGTGGAACCTGGAGTTCGTCTCCGACGGTGCCCAGGGCCAGCGCTACGACGAGCTGGCCGGCCGCATCGACGAGGCGCTCGGCTTCATGCGCGCCTGCGGCATCGAGCCGGCGACGGTGCCGGAGCTGCGCGAGACCGACTTCTACACCAGCCACGAGGCGCTGCTGCTGTGGTACGAGCAGGCGCTGACCCGCACCGACAGCCTGACCGGCAAGTGGTACGACTGCTCGGCGCACATGCTGTGGATCGGCGACCGCACGCGCGAGCCGGAGGAGGCGCACGTCGAGTTCATGCGCGGCATCCACAACCCGATCGGCATGAAGTGCGGCCCCAGCACCGACCCCGACGTGCTGCTGCGCCTGATCGACATCCTCAACCCGAAGAACGAGGCCGGCCGCCTCACCCTGATCGCCCGCATGGGCCACGACAAGGTGGGCGAGCACCTGCCGGCGCTGATCCGCGCCGTCGAGCGCGAAGGCCGCAAGGTGGTGTGGTCCTGCGACCCGATGCACGGCAACACCATCAAGTCGCCCAGCGGCTACAAGACGCGGCCCTTCGACCGCGTGCTGGCCGAGGTGAAGAACTTCTTCGCGGTGCACCGCGCCGAGGGCAGCTACGCCGGCGGCGTCCACTTCGAGATGACCGGCCAGGACGTCACCGAGTGCATCGGCGGCGCCCAGGCCATCAGCGACGAGACGCTGGGCGACCGCTACCACACCCACTGCGATCCGCGCCTCAACGCCAAGCAGTCGCTGGAACTGGCCTTCCTGATCTCCGAGGCGCTGAAGGACGAGCGGCTGGCCCGCCAGAACGGCGAGAGCGACCGGGTGGCGGCGGCCTCTTGACGGCGGGGCCGAACGCCGGCCCGGCGCTTGCCGCAGGGCTGACCCGCGCCTTTGCCCCCTGGCGAGGCGCCGGGGCTTCGCGCTAGTCTCCCTCGCTCGGCACACGACAAGCCACCCGAACGGCTTGGAAGGAGATGCGATGCCCGAAGGCCCGAACCGGTCCCAGGGGCCGGAGGAGGAAGCGGCGGAGGCGACAGCCTGCGGAGTCGGCTGGCCGACCGCCGAGGCCGACATCGCCGCCTGGACCGACGTCTATTTCAAGCGCACCCGCAAGGTGGTCGAGCGCTTCGGCGACAG
>JBHJOA010000039.1:0-8404 GCA_050330205.1 Kiloniellaceae bacterium | reverse complement strand
TCGCGCCGCCAGCTCTCGTAGCGGCCGGCGAGCGCCGCTTCGAGATGCGGCAGCAGCGCGCGGCGCACCTCGGCGTCGAAGGCCTCGCCGCCCGCGAACCACTGCGCCTTGCGGCCCTCCGCGAACCAGAAGCCCAGCACCTCCTCCAACGCGCTCATGCCACCATCCTTTGTGCTCCTTCGTCCGATACCGCCGGCGCTTAACCGGCGCCGGCGACTATAGTAGCTTGCGGACAGAGAAGACCAGGAGCAAGCCCGTCACAGCAAATCGGAGGGAGCCGTGCAGCTTCAGCCATACCTTTTCTTCGACGGCCGCGCCGAAGAGGCAGCCGGGTTCTACACGCGCGTGCTCGGCGCCGAGGTCGAGATGCTCATGCGCTTCAAGGAGAGCCCCGAGCCGCCGCAGCCGGGGATGCTGCCGCCCGGCAGCGACGACAAGGTGATGCACATGTCGCTGCGCATCGGCGACACGCGGGTAATGATGTCGGACGGCCACTGCCAGGGACAGCCGGCGTTCAAGGGCTTCTCGCTGACGCTCACTCTGGCCGGCACGGCCGAGGTGGACCGGGTCTTCGCCGCGCTCGCGGAGGGCGGCGAGGTGCAGATGCCGCTCGCCGAGACCTTCTTCAGCCCGCGCTTCGGCATGGTCGCCGACCGCTTCGGTGTTTCATGGATGGTGATCGTCGAGGCGACGGCGTGAAGCATTCGAGCCCCGAGGGGCTCAGGCGGTTGCCGCCGGGCCCTTCAGCTCGATGGTGTTGCCGTCGGGGTCGGTGATGTAGACCGAGGGGCCGTCGCCCTCGGCGCCGTAGCGCTGCACCACCTCGCCCACGTCGATGCCGTGGTCCGCCAGGTGGCGGCGCAGGCCGGTCGGCTCGAAGGGATCGATGCGCAGGGCGAAGTGGTCCATGTTGCGGGTCGGCCCGGAGAACTCGCTGTCCTCCGGCCCGGGGTTGACCAGCTGCAGGTCGATCATCGAGGCGCCGGCGCGCAGCTGCACCAGGCCGATGCGCTCGACCCGGCGTTCCTCCCTGCAGCCAAGCACTTCGGTGTAGAACTTCAGCGCCCGGTCGAGGTCGCTGACGCAGACCACCACGTGGTCGAGGTTCCTGATCGCGAAGGCCATGGCGCGTTCCCTCTGAATTTGAACTTCCCGCTGCGCAGGGCAGACTGCATATATGGGCGAACCAGACCGCCGGGGAAATGGGAAATGTGGCTCAGAATCGTCGCGCTTGCCGGCTGCGGCATGTTCACCGCCGGCGGCCGCGCCATGGCGCAAGCCGGCGCGATCGTCGACCCCCACTCCGACGTCCTCAGCCGCTTCGACGGCATTTCGCTGATCGTGATCGGACTTGCCGCCCTCGGTCTCGCGGGGCTGCTGATCTACGTTCTGGTCAAGTTGATCCACCGCGTGAGCGGCAGGCGCTAACGCCCCGGCTCCGCTCCGTTCCGCTCGGCCACCGCTCAGGAGGAAGCCGGATAGCGGCGCAGCAGGCACGACTCTTTCCACTGCAGGGCGAGGAAGGCGGCGAGGCTGACCGGCCGGTGGCCGCGCGCGCGATTGCCGGCGCCGATCCGGTAGAGCAGGCGGAACTGTTCGAAAAGCACGCGGTAGGTCTCGCGCACCGTCTGCTCTGGATCCCAGATATGGATGGCCTCAGCGCCGGCACCGTTCACCTCCAGGATCTGGAAATCCTCGCCGCGGCAGAGCGCCTCCACGGAGCCGAAGCGGATATCGAAGCGTCCGAAGTAGAACTCCGGCATGGCGCGGGCAATCTCGTCGAAGCGCGCCACCAGCGCCGGCGTGATGTAAGCGGCACCGTCGTAGTAGAAGGCGCCGGTGCGCACGCTGCCGAGCAGCGAGAGGCGGACCAGTTCACCCTGGGCCGGCACGCGCCGCAGCTGGGTGGCGGCCGCCTTGCGATGGCGGCGGGCCATGCGGCAGGTGCGCGGGTCCGTCGAAATGAGGTCGGCGAGCCTCGAACGCCCATCGCCGACCACGTGGGGAAAACTGCGGAAGCCGAGTGAGAAGATTCGGCCCCGGGCCTCGCCCGGCAGGCGCACATAGAGCACCCCGGCCTCGCCCTCCCAATCGACATAGGTCTGCAGCAGGAACCCCTCGCCAGCGGGAAAGTCCCGCAGGTAGCCGGCGAGGTCCGCCAGGTTGCGGACCAGGCGCACGCCATAGCCCTGGGAGCCGATGTCGGGCTTCACCACCAGCGGGAAGGCGAGACCGCGGCCGGCGACCGCCTGCGCCAGCCGGTCGGGGCCTGCGCGCGCCAGCAGGGACGGCCCCGCCACCAGGCGCAGGGAGGGAGTGACGCGATGCTGCAGGCGGGCGGGAATCTGATCCAGGTACGCCATCTTGGACTCGCCGCGGAAGCCGCCGCAGAGAATGTTCGGATTGGCGATCGAGGGCAGCATGAAGCCGCGATGGCGCCAGCCGAGCCACAGGCAGTGCACCACCACGGGCAGATAGAACAGTACCGCGGGAAGTCGGCCCGCCGCCGATATGGTGGTGCGGATCGAGCGGGGCGGCATGCCGGAGAGCGCAACGCGGGCCTCGCGCGGCCGCGATCCCAGCCTGCGGCGCCAGGCCCGACGTGCCCGCAGAATCCAGCCGCGCTGTACGGCCGGCCAACCGCGGGTAGTGAACTTCGCGGCGACCCAGAAGCCGGCGAAAGCTAAGCTCGCGACCGCCAGCGGCATGAGTGCCTTGACTGCCAGCGCGTCCGCAGTCGCCATCGTCGCCTTCCCCCACTGCACGACTAACAAGAGAAGCCCGGTGGCCGGCGCCGCAATCCTGGAGTCGGCCATCCCCCTTAAATTGCTTACCACATAAGAGTCCCTTTCTTGGCCCCCAATTCGGCGGATAGGCTGAATTTCAGAAGAATGGCCGACCGAGAAGATGACGCGGAAGCATCGGAGTCCGGCCCCGGGGAGTGCGGTTGCCGACATGAGCGCCATCTACGATTGGCTGCAGCGCATAGGTCTTGACCGCTATGCGGCAACTTTTGTCGAGCAGGACATCGATTTCGACGTGTTGCCCGACCTGACCGAGTCCGACCTGATCGAACTCGGCATGTCGTTCGGCGACCGCAAGAAGCTGCAGCGCGCCATCGCCGCCCTGCCGCCGTTTCCCCATTGGGGGGCGAGCAACCCGCAGAAGTCCACGTTCGAAGCGCCACAAACGCAGGTTATCGAGTCGGCGGCGGAACGACGCCATCTGACGGTCATGTTCTGCGACCTCGTCGGCTCGACCGAGCTCTCCATGCGCTACGAACCCGACGATCTGCGCAGCATCGTACGGGCCTACCAGGACACCTGCGCCGGCGTGGTCGCCCGTCTGGAAGGCTACATCGCGCGTTACATGGGCGACGGCGTGCTGATCTACTTCGGCTTTCCCCGCGCCCATGAGGACAATGCCGAGCGGGCGGTTCGCGCCGCGCTGGAGATCGTCGAGGCCGTCGCCCTCCTGCGCCCGCAGATGGACCTGCGCCTGCAGACGCGCGTCGGCATCGCCACCGGCACGGTGATCGTCGGCGACCTCGTCGGACTGGGCGCCGCCCAGGAGTTCGCCGCAGTCGGCGAAGCCCCCAACCTCGCGGCCCGCCTGCAGGGCCACGCCGAGGCCAACAGCGTCGTCGTCGACAGCACGACCCACCGTCTGGCCCAGAGCGCCTTCGACTTCGACGACCTCGGCCAGCAGAGCCTGAAGGGCATAACCCTGCCGGCCAAGGCCTGGCGCGTACTGCGCCCGCGTGAACTCGACCGCCGCGCCGAGGCGATGAAAAGCGACAGCCTGGTACCCTTCGTCAACCGCACCGGCGAGATCACCCTGATGCTCGACCGCTGGCGTATGGCCTGCAATCACCAGGGCCAGGTCGTCCTGCTGTCCGGCGAAGCCGGCATCGGCAAGTCGCGACTGCTGCGCGCCTTCGTGGAGCGCCTAGCCGGTGAGACTCTCACCGCCATCACCTTTCATTGCACGCCTTTCCACCGGGGCAGCGCGCTCTACCCTTTCGTCGAACGGCTGCGCCGGCTGTCCGGCCTCTCGGCCGAGGACGCGCCCATAGTCGGGATGGCCAAGCTGCGCCGGCTGTTCAGCAACTCGGCGTTGGGTGTCGACGAGGCGCTCCGCCTCTTCGCCCCGCTGCTCGCCGTGAAACCACCGGGGCAGGCCAGCGCCGGCGGCGCGCAGACCGACATGGACCACCTGCTGGAGGTGCTGCTGCAGGAAACCGAAGCCATGGCCCAGCGCAAGCCGCTGCTCATGATCGTCGAGGACCTGCACTGGATCGACCCGACCTCTCTGGAGTTCCTGCAGCGCCTGTCGCAGCGCCTGGCCCGGCTGCGGATCCTGCTGGTGCTTACCCTGCGCCCGGAGGTGGAAACCGAGATGCGGCCGCGGTTTCCGGCTACCGGCCTGTCGCTGAACCGCCTGCAGCGCCTGGAATGCGAGACAATCATCCGCAATCTGGCGCAGCAGAAGCAGCTGCCGCAGGAGTTGGTGGATACCATCGCCGAGCGGACAGACGGTGTCGCCCTCTTCATCGAGCAGATGACCAAGGCGGTGCTCGAGTCGGATGCCGTGGTCGAGCACAGCGACCGCTACGAGATCACCGCGGGGCAACCGGCCCAGAGCATTCCCACCACGCTGCGCGGCTCGCTGTTGGCGCGCCTCGACCGCCACCCGGCGGCCCGCGAAGTGGCGCAGCTCGGCGCCGTGATGGGCCGGGAGTTCCCCTACCGCATGCTGGCGGCCGTTTCCACCCTGCCGGAGTCGGAGCTGCGCAGCGCCCTCGATCGCCTGGTACAGTCCGAGTTGCTGTACCAGGCCGGCGTGCCGCCGAGGGCGACCTACCGCTTCAAGCACGGCCTGGTGCAGGAGATGGCCTACACCAGCCTGCTGCGAAAGAAGCGCCGGCGCCTACATGGGGAGATCGCCGCCTTCCTGGAGGACCGCAGTCCCCATCTCGCGGTCACCGAGCCTGAGCTGCTGGCGCATCACTATACCGAGGCCGATCTGCCGCACCGGGCCATCACCTACCGCCTGAAGGCCGGCGAACGGTCGACCCTGCGCTCGGCAATGGTCGAGGCGGCGGCAGAGATCGAACTCGGCCTCGGGCTGCTGCCCGGCCTCCGCAAGCAGATCGACCGCGATGCCCTGGAGCTGCGCCTGAGGGTCGCGCAAGCCACCGCGCTGCGCGCCATCAAGGGAACCAGCGCGCCGGAGACCGGCGCCGCCTGGGCGCGCGCCCAGGCCCTCTGCGGTGAGGGTGACAATACCGACAACGAGCACAAGGCGCTGCACTATCGTGTTCTCTACGGCTGCTTCCTTTTCCACCAGGGCAACGCCAACTTGCTGGAAGCGCGCAGCTTCGGCGAATCGCTACTGGCCCTCGGCCAGCAGCTCGGCGACGACGATGCCCTGCTGCGCGGCCACAGTGCCATCGGCCGCACCGCCTTCGGCCAGGGCGACTTCGCCGAGGCGCACCGCCAGCTGGAGCAGGCCCTGGCGCTGAACGATCCCGAGCGGCCCGGCAACGGCAGCGCCGCCGACCGGCCGGAATCGCCGGTCATCGATCTCTGCTATCTCTCCTGGACCTCCTTTGCCCTCGGCCGGCCGGAGACGGCCCTGCGGCAATGCCGCCGTTCGCTCCAACTCGCCGAGGACAGTGAGGCGGCCTACGACCTCGTGGTGGCCAACGGCAATGCCTGCTACCTGCACCAGTTGCGCCAGGATCGCGCTGCGGTCGCCGACTGCGCGCAGAACGTCATCAACCTGGCGACCGAGAAGGGCTATCCGCACTGGCGCTCGCTCGGCGTCATGTTCCAGGGCTGGGTGGCTGCGACCACCGGCCGGCCGGCCGAGGGCATCGCTCGCTTCGAGGACGCGCTCGCCGAGCATCGGGCTACCGGCGAGGTGCTGGAGGTCTGCTACTTCCTCGGCGTTCTGGCGGAACTGCTCGGCCGCGACGGCCGCGTCGAGGCCGGCCTGAGGCGCATCGCCGAGGCCCTCGAACTGGTGGAGCGAACCGGAGAGCGCTGGTACGAAGCCGAACTGCACCGCGGCCGGGGCGAGCTGCTGCGCCTGACCGCCAAGGCCGACGCTACGGCTGTCGAAGCCTGCTTCACGCGCGCCCTCGAGCTGTCTCGCGCCCAGGAGGCCCGGCTTTGGGAACTGCGGGCGGCCACCAACCTCGGCCGCCTGTATATCGACCTGGGACGCAACGAGGAAGCGCGTGCGATCCTGGAATCCCTCTGCCTCGCCTTCGAACTCCCGGAACTCGACGAGGAGGTCGCCGACCGCCGCGCCGCCACCGCCCTGCTCCAACACCTCCGCGCCGAGGCACCATCTCCCCAGAGCGGGTCATGATTCGCTTTAGCCACCCTCCCCGGCCCGCTTAAGGTAGCGCCCCGGCGTGTCGCCGAGGGAGCGGCGGAACATGGCGATGAAGGCGCTGGGGCTCTGGTAGCCGAGGTCGTAGGCGACCGCTGTCACCGGCTCGCCCTCGGCGAGGCGGGCGACGGCCGCCATGAGGCGCAGGCGCTCGCGCCAGGCGCCGAAGGTCATGCCGGTCTCCTTCACGAAGAGCCGCGCCAGGGTGCGGGCGCTGGCGCCGGCGGCGCGGGCCCAGTCCTCCAGGGCGCGGCCGTCTGCGGGATCGGCCAGCAGCGCCTCGGCGATCTTCACCAGGCGCGGGTCGCGCGGCTGCGGCAGGTGCAGGGGCTCCGGCTGCAGGGCGCGCAGCTCGTCGAGGATGACCGCCATCAGCCGCGCCGCCGGCCCCTCGGGCGGATAGTCGAGGCCGATCTCGACGGCGCGCAGGATGAGCTGGCGCAGCAGCGGCGGCACCGCCACCACGCAGCAGCCGCCCGGCAGCTCCTCGGCGACGCCGGCGTCGATGTAGAGGGTGCGCATGGCGACCGGCGCGCGGTGGCCGACCTGGTGCTCGACGCCGGGCGGCACCCAGACCGCCTGCTCCGGCGCCACCACCCAGGTGCCCGCCGCCGTGGCGACCTGCATGACGCCGCTGACGGCGTAGAGCAGCTGGCCGCGCCGGTGGTGATGCCGGGGCCTGAGCGAGGCGCCCGGATAGTCGATGGCGAAGGGGGCGATGGGCCGCCGCGGATCGTCGAGATCGCCCGGGTGCAGGTCGTCGGGACGCAGATCGTCGGGGTGCCGTTCCTGCGGAAGCGCCGCCGGGGCTGTCCGGGCGGATCGCGTGCTCGGTGGGGTTTGTCCGTATCGCGCCATTCATTGGCATTCTACAGAAAGACGGGCAAACGGGGGAGCGGTATATCGGAGCCATGCAGACGCCCGGACTGACTGCCCCTGCTTCCCCTCTCGACCGCTGGCGGCGGCCGGAGATCCTGCTGCTGCTGATGGCGGCGGCGGTGCCGCTGTCATTCGCCACCTGGCAGGCGCTCATCAACAACTTCGCCTACGAGCGAGCGGCCTTCGGCGGGGTCGAGATCGGCACCATGCAGTCGCTGCGCGAGGTGCCCGGCTTTCTCGCCTTCGGCGTGGTGTTCCTGCTGCTGCTGATCCGCGAGCAGCGCCTGGCGATACTCTCGCTGCTGCTGCTCGGCCTCGGCACCGCGGCGACGGGATACTTCCCGACGGTGCTCGGCATCTACATCACCACCGTGGTGATGTCGCTCGGCTATCACTACTACGAGACCCTGCAGGTTTCGCTGTCGCTGCAGTGGATCGACAAGGCGCGCGCGCCGGAGACCCTGGGCCGCCTCATCGCCATCGGCTCCTTCACCTCGATCATCGTCTACGCCCTGGTGTGGTTCACCAGCGACCTCCTGGCGCTGGACTACCACTGGATCTACCTCATCGGCGGCGGTGTGACGGCGGCCATCGCGCTGATGGCCTGGCTCGCCTTCCCACAGTTCAAGCAGCCGGTCGAGCAGCACAAGCACATGGTGGTGCGCAAGCGCTACTGGCTCTACTACGCGCTGGTGTTCATGTCCGGCGCGCGGCGGCAGATCTTCATCGTCTTCGCCGGCTTCCTGATGGTGGAGAAGTTCCACTACGACGTCGGCGCCATTGCCCTGCTGTTCCTGGTCAACGCCGCCGTCAACGTGTGGCTGGCGCCGAAGATCGGCCGCCTCATCGGCCGCATCGGCGAGCGCAAGGCGCTGATCTTCGAGTACATCGGCCTGATCGGCGTGTTCACCGCCTACGCTTTCGTCGAGGACGCGGCGGTGGCGGCCGGCCTCTACATCGTCGACCACCTGTTCTTCGCGCTGGCCATCGCCATAAAGACCTATTTCCAGAAGATCGCCGACCCGGCCGACATCGCCTCCACCGCCGGCGTCAGCTTCACCATCAACCACATCGCCGCGGTCTTCATCCCGGTGCTGTTCGGATTCCTCTGGCTGGCCTCGCC
>JBHJOA010000038.1:0-63856 GCA_050330205.1 Kiloniellaceae bacterium | reverse complement strand
TCATTTTCCTCGGGTTTCCGATCGCCTTCACGCTGATGGCCATGGGCATCAGCTTCGGCTACTACGCCTACTTCGACGCCTCGCGCATGTGGCGCGCCTACAATCGCGCGGTGGAGAGCGGCGCCGACGGCTGGACCCAGACCGAGCTTTGGCTGAACGGTTTCATCAACAACCGAATATTCGATCTCTTCGTCAATCAGACATACTCGGTGATGACCAACGAAGTCCTCACCGCGGTGCCGCTGTTCCTCTTCATGGGCTACGTCGTCGAGCGCGCCAACATCGTCTCGCGGCTGTTTTCTACCCTCAACATCGCGGCGCGCGCCATTCCCGGTTCCATGGCCGTGGCGGCACTGATCACCTGCACGCTGTTCGCCACCGCCACCGGCATCGTCGGCGCCGTGGTGACGCTGATGGGCCTGCTCGCCCTGCCGGCGATGCTGAAGGCGCGCTATGACAGCAGCTTCGCTTCCGGCATCATCTGCGCCGGCGGTACTCTCGGCATCCTCATTCCGCCCTCGATCATGCTGATCGTCTATGCCGCGTCCTCGGGTGTTTCCATCGTGCAGCTATACGCCGGCGCGCTGCTGCCGGGCCTGCTGCTCTCCAGCCTCTACCTCATCTACGTGGTCAGCCGCGCGGTGGTGCAGCCCTCGGTGGCGCCCAAGCCGAGGCCCGAGGAGGTGCCGGACATTCCCTTTGCCCGGCTTATGCTGATGCTCGCCACCTCGTTCTTCCCGCTGGCCTTTCTCATCCTGGCGGTGCTGGGGGCCATCCTCTTCGGGCTGGCGACACCCACCGAAGCGGCGTCGATCGGCGCCCTGGGCGGCCTGGTGCTGGCGGTCGCCTATCGCGCCCTGACCTGGACCCGCCTGCGCGAGTCGGTCTATTTGACCGTTCGTACCACGGCGATGGTGTGCTGGCTGTTCGTCGGCTCCTGGACCTTCTCCTCGGTGTTCTCCTACCTCGGCGGCGAGCACGTCATCTACGAGTTCATCACCGGGCTCAACCTGACGCCGCTGCAGTTCCTGCTGATGGCCCAGCTCATCATCTTCCTGCTCGGCTGGCCGCTGGAGTGGTCGGAGATCATCATCATCTTCGTGCCGATCTTCCTGCCGCTGCTGCCCTTCTTCGGGATCGACCCACTGTTCTTTGGAATCCTGGTGGCGCTGAACCTGCAGACTTCGTTCCTGACCCCGCCGATGGCGATGTCGGCCTATTACCTGAAGGGCATCGCGCCGCCACACGTGCAGCTGGTGCAGATCTTCAAGGGCAGCATGCCGTTCCTGCTGCTGGTCTTCGTCGCCATGGTGGTGCTCTACAACGTGCCGGAGATCGCCACCTGGCTGCCGAAGCTGATCTACGGCCGGTGACGGGGCATCCGTGAACCCTCTGCTGCAGCTCGACGCGGTCGAACTACGCGACCGCATGGCGGGTGGCGCGCTGCGTGCCGTGGAACTGGCCGAGGCCTGCATCGACGAGATCGGGCGGCGCGAGCCGGAGGTCGGTGCCTGGGCCTTTCTCGACGGCGACAACGTGATGCAGCAGGCCAAGGCGCTGGACGACCACCGCGGCCGCGGCCGGCCGATCGGGCCGCTGCACGGCCTGCCCGTTGGCCTCAAGGACATCATCGACGCCAAGGGCATGCCCACCGAGAACGGCACTCCGCTGGACGCCGGTCGCAAACCCGGCGAGGACGCCTACGTCGTGCAGCGCCTGAAGCGCGACGGCGCGCTCATCATGGGCAAGACGGTGACCACCGAGCTCGCTCTGCGCCATCCCGGCAAGACGCGCAATCCGCACAACCCGGCCCATACCCCGGGCGGCTCCTCCTCGGGCTCGGCGGCGGCGGTGGCGGCCGGCATGGTGCCGCTCGCGCTCGGTACCCAGACCCTCGGCTCGGTGATCCGCCCGGCATCCTTCTGCGGCGTCGTCGGTTTCAAGCCGAGTTTCGGGGAAATTCCGCGCCGTGGAGTGCTCAGCCAGTCGCCGTCGCTGGATACCGTCGGTGTCTTCGCCGGCAGCGTCGGCGCGGCGGCGCTGCTGGCCGACAGCCTGTTCGGCTATGACGCGGCGGACCCGGCTACCGTCATGGCGCCGGCGCCGCGCCTCTTCGAGACTGCCTTCGCGGCGCCGCCGCTGAAGCCGACCTTTGCCTTCGTGCGCCAGCCGTCGTGGGACAGCGCCGCGCCGGAGATGCAGGAAGGGCTCGGCGAACTGCGGGAGGTGTTGGGCGACGACTGCGACGAAATCGAACTGACCGATCACTTCGCCGACGCGCTGCGATTCAGCGAGGTGGTGCAGCTGGCGGAACTCGCCAAGTCCTACTATCACTACGAGCGGCGCGGCCGCGACCAGTTGAGCGCCGCCATGCAGAAGGCCATCGACGGCGGCCGCAGCATCCTGGCGCACGACTATCTGGTCGCGCGCGACTGGCCGGGTCTGCTCAACGACGCCCTGGAGGCGATCTTCCACCGCTACGACGCGATCCTGACGCCGGCGGCGGCGGGCCCGGCGCCGGAGGGTCTCGAGTCCACCGGCAGTGCGGCTTTCAACGCCATCTGGACCTTCTGCGGCGTGCCTGCCGTCACCTTGCCGCTGCTGCAGTCGGAGAGCGGGTTGCCCATGGGCGTGCAACTGGTCGGTCGCCGCGGCGACGACGCGCGGCTGCTGCGCACGGCGCGCTGGCTGGTTAACTTCCTTTCGGAAACGGCCTAGAATGGCCGGCGGGAAACAGGACGGAGACAGATGCTAGACAAGTTCCTCGGCTTCGCGGCGATGGCTGTTCTGGTCGGCTTCATGGGCATTCTCGTCAGCTTCGTGACGAGCCTCGACCTGATCATCATCACCGTCATTGTGGTCGTGCTGGCCGGCAGCGACTTCTATTACATGCTGTTCAGGAAGAACCGGAACGGCGGACGCTGAGCGGTGCGGCACGGGATACTCCCATGAAGGTCGCCCTCCTGGACGACTACCAGGGCGTCGCCCTCGGCTGCGCCGACTGGCCAGGCATCCTGCCGCAGGCCGAGGTCACGGCGTTCCGCGATACTCTTACGGATCCCGACGCCCTGGCGGCCCGGCTGCAGGACTTCGAGATCATCGGCATCATGCGCGAGCGCACGCCCTTCCCGAAGAGCCTGCTCGAGCGCCTGCCCAGGCTGAAGCTGCTCGTCACCACCGGGCTTCGCAACGACTCCGTCGACATCGCCGCCGCCAAGGCATTGGGGATCACCGTCTGCGGCACGCCGTCCTCGGCGCACGCTGCCGCCGAGCTGACCTGGGCGCTGGTCATGGCGGCGGCGCGGCGTATCGACCTGGAGAGCCGTTCGTTCCGCGACGGCGGCTGGCAGATCGGCCTGGGGCGCGACCTCAAGGGCGCCACCCTGGGCGTCATCGGGCTCGGTCGCCTCGGCAGCCTGGTCGCCGGTTACGGCCGCGCCTTCGGCATGCGGGTGATCGCCTGGAGCCAGAATCTGACGGCCGAGCGCGCCGCAGAGCAGGGCGCCGAACTGGTCGACAAAGATCGGCTGTTCCGCGAGGCCGACTTCGTCACCCTGCATCTCAAGCTCAGCGAGCGCTCGCGTGGCCTGGTGACGGCGCGCGAGTTCGCGCTGATGAAGCCGGACGCCTGGATCGTCAACACCTCGCGCGGTCCGATCGTCGACAACGCGGCGCTGCTCGATGCGCTGCAGGCAAAGCGCATCGGCGGCGCGGCGCTCGACGTCTTCGACGTGGAGCCCTTGCCGGCCGACGATCCGCTGCGCCGCCTCGACAACGTGGTGGCGACGCCCCACGTCGGCTACGTGTCGCGCGAGAACTATGCCGTGTTCTACCGCGAGACGGCCGAGAACATCGCCGCCTTCCTGGCCGGCAAGCCCCGCAGCGTCATCGAGCCCTGAGCCGCACCGGCTACTCCGCCGCCAGGGCTGCCTGAGGCCAGACGCGGGCCGGGACGTAAACCTCGCCGCGCATCAGCTTGCGGGCGGTACGCAGGGTTCCGGCGGAGCGCAGGGTGATGCCGCCGCGGCCCGGATCGGCGTCCAGCAGCAACTCAAGGTCGCCCGAGGGATGCTCGATGCGGATCGGGTAGGGCGGCCCGGCCGGCAGATCGACCAGCGGCGCCGCAACGCCGTCCTCAAGCAGGCAGCAGCACGACAGGCAGATGGCGCCGGTGACCGCGTGGGCGGCATGGGTCTTGTGCGGCACCAGGTAGCGCGAGGTGACGGTGCCGCCGAACCTAGGTTTGGCGAGCAGGATGACTTTCGGCACCACCTTCTCGGAGACGTCGCCCAGGCCCATCCTCTCGCCGGCGATGCGGCGGATGCTTTCGATGCGCGCGAAGAGCGCCTTGTCGGCATCGAGTTCGGCGGCGCTCTCGTAACCGGTCTTGCCGACGGACTCGGCGGCCAGGATCATCACCGGCATGGCCGCGTCCATGCAGGTGATGGCAACGCCCTCGATCTCGTCGATGGGATTGCCGGTCGGCAGCAGGCTGCCGCAGGTCGAGCCGGCCACATCCATGAAGTTCAGCTCTATCGGCGCGGCGGTTCCGGGCACGCCGTCGATGGCGGTGTCGCCGTCATAAGAAACCGCGCCGCCCGGCGTCTGCACCACCGCCTCGATCTTGGCGTCGATGTTCACGTGGTAGATGCGCACCCGGCTGACGTCGCCCTGGGGCTTCACCATTCCGGTTTCCAGCGCGAAGGGGCCGACCCCGGCCATGATGTTGCCGCAGGGCGGGTTGGTGTCGACGCGGGCGGCCTCCACCTCCACCTGGGCGAAGAGGTAGTCGACGTCGACCCCCGGGCGCGTCGAGGGGCCGACGATGGCGACCTTGCTGGTCAGGGTGGTGGCGCCGCCGATGCCGTCGATCTGCCGGGCGTCGGGCGAGCCCATCGCCGCCAGCAGCACCTGGTCGCGCAGGGCCGGGTCCGCGGGCAGGTCCTTGGCCATGAAATAGGGGCCCTTGGAGGTGCCCCCGCGCATCAGGATGCAGGGGATGGCGATCTGCGAAGCTGGCATGGCTGGTTCCCGCAAAGTCGTGAGATCGGCGCTACTATAGTCACCCGCAGGGCCAGCAGCCAGCCCCTCCACCTTTCCGTGTTTCAATTGTAACGATGTGGACTTTCGCACAAGCAGGCGCCGTTCCGCGGCGGTATAGCTGTCGTCGCCGCACCATATTCCAGCAGCCGCATGGAGACGAAACCAGAGAGAGATTTATGACCACAGGCGTCGATGCACGGGGGGAGCCGATCAGCGGTGCCTCCGACACGGCCGTCACCCTCTACGAACAGGCGCTCGCCGAACTGCAATGCTACCGCGGCGATCCGCCGGTCACCCTGGACCGGGCGATCGCCGAGTCGCCCGACTTCGTCATGGCGCATTGCTTCCGCGCCTATCTCTACATCCTGTCCACCGAGGCGCGGGCACTGCCTGAGGCGCGGGCCAGCTTCGGTGCCGCGGCGGAGCTGCGGACCAACGCCCGCGAACGCCGCCACCTGGTCGCCTTGAGGCAGTGCCTCGACGGCAACTGGGAAGGCGCGGTCGCCGCCCTGGAGGACGTCGTCACCGACCATCCGCGCGACGCCCTGGCGGTGCAGGTACTGCATCTCTCGGATTTCTTCACCGGCGATGCACGCAACCTGCGCGATCACGTTGCCCGCGTCCTGCCCGAGTGGTCGACGGAG
Source organism: Kiloniellaceae bacterium (assembly GCA_050330205.1). Classification (GTDB taxonomy): domain Bacteria; phylum Pseudomonadota; class Alphaproteobacteria; order Kiloniellales; family Kiloniellaceae; genus Pelagibius. Next base: position 58,169 of record JBHJOA010000038.1, on the reverse strand, counting down.
GACCCCGGCTACCACGCGCTGCTCGGCATGCACGCCTTCGGCCTGGAAGAGTGCGGCGACTATCGGCGTGCCGAGGAGACCGGCCGCCGCGCCGTTGACCTCAACCCCCATGACGCCTGGGCCCAGCACGCGGTGGCCCATGTGATGGAGATGCAGGGGCGCATGCACGACGGTATCGACTGGATGACGGGACGTGAGCGTTTCTGGGCCGAAGACAATCTCTTCGCCGTGCACAACTGGTGGCACCTGGCGCTGTTTCACCTCGACCTCGAGCAGTACCAGGCGGTGCTGGGCCTCTACGACGGCGCGCTGCGCGGCCATCGTTCGCAGATCGTGCTCGATCTTGTCGACGCCTCGGCCCTGCTGTGGCGGTTGCACCTGCGCGGGGTGGATGTCGGCGAGCGCTGGCGGGAACTGGCGGATAGCTGGGAGCCCCTGGCCAGCGACGGCTTTCACGCTTTCAACGACGCCCACGCCATGATGGCCTTCGTCGCCGACGGCCGCGACAAGGCGGCCGATGCCCTGCTCGGCGCGCAGCAGCACGCCATGCGCGGCGGCAACGGCAATGCGCGCATGACCTGGGAGGTGGGTTATCCGCTCTGTGCCGGCCTGCGCGCCTTCGGCCGTGGCGACTACGCCACCTGCATCAGCCTGCTGCGCCCGCTGCGCAACCGACTGCACCGCTTCGGCGGCAGCCATGCACAGCGCGACGTCTTCGACCTGACGCTGATCGAGGCGGCGCGGCGCGACGGCCACTACGCGCTGCTGCGCGGGCTGGCGAACGAACGGATTGCGCTGAAACCGGACTCACCGCTGAACCGGCGCTACCGGCAATTGGCGGCGCGCTACTCGGCGGAAGCGACGGGGATCGCGGCGTTGTAGAGGAGGGCGGCGTCAGCCGGCGGCAGGCTCGGGGAGGCTGGCGAGGAGATCCTGCCAGAATTTCTTCTCCAGCACCTCCGGCATGTCGACGGTCTCGCGGATGGTCATCAGAAAGGCCCCGGGACCGCCGATGACGTTCTCGCGGAAATAGTCCGGCAGGTCCTCGCGGTCGCCGAAGGCGACGCCGTTGATGGTGATCCCCATGGCGACCGCCAGATCCCGGGCCACGGCGGGACTCTGGCCGTAATTGTCGATGCCGTCAGAGAGAATGTTGATTACGACCCGCGGCGTCCGGAACGGGGCGTCGAGGCTGAGCTGCACAGCGGTTTGGATCGCCTCGGCGATGTCGGTCATGCCGCCGCGGTAGCGATCGGTATTGGACGAGAGCGGAGCGTAGCGGCCAGAGCCGGAACGGTCGATGCGCGGCGCGTCGCCGAACTGCATGGCCACGCGCTCGGCGTCGGCGCGGGTTTCGATCACGGTCCAGGGGACGATCACGTCGATCTGGCCGCCGCTCGACCAGGTGAAGGCGGCGAAGCCGATGCGCCGCTCGGTGCCTTCGGCGACGCGGCGCAGGAATTCCGCGTCGATCACGCCGCGCGCGAGGCCGTCGTACTGCAGCGCCTCGTCGTGGCGGTTGATCGAGTCGGAGGCGTCGATCGCGGTGATCAGGTTGAAGTCGGTGGCGAGGGGCAGCGGATGTTCACGCGATGCCAGGGTGGCTGCGCCGTTTTGCTGCGCGGCCGCCGGCAGGGCGGTCAGGCAAGCGAGTCCGAGTAGGACGGAAGTCAGTAGTCTGGTCTGCATGGGCCTGCTCCTCGACCCCGATTAGACCAGCAAGTTGCGAAGGAGCGGTTAATGCGCCGCTAACCCTGTCGGCGCGAACCCTGCCCGCATCGGGGTCAGGCGGCGAGACCGACCATCGGCCGCGGCCGCGGCAGGCTGTAGCGCTTGGTCAGCGGGTTGAACATGACGCGGCAGGTGGCCGCCAGCCTCTCGAGGCAGGCACCGGCGGTGACCGGGTCGAGCCCGGTGGCCTCGGCGATCTCCGCCGCGGTGGAGGGCACCATTTCCGCGAGGGCGGCGCAGATCAGGGCATTCGTCGGCCGGCCCGTGCCGACGCTCTGGATGTCGGCGCCGCGTCGCTGCTGCCTGCACCTTGGGTAGAATTCAAACCATTGAAAATCGCTTAAAGGCATCTGGCACTTCCTTGCTCGTGAACGGCGTTGCCGGATTCCGGTGGCGGACTGCGGCGGGTGCCATCGGATTCCTGTTGCCACCTACGAAGGCGACGTGCCTCGGGTTTCGCCAGCCGGCCAGAAAGAGGCATCTCGAATGCCAATACCACCGAAGGTCGATTTAGCTTCCATTCCCGGTAGAGCCATGGCTATGATTTTTCTTGGTCCCAGGGTGCTGGTTCCAAGGGGTGTTGAGGGCATGAAGGCGCGTTCTCGATAACCGTTCTGCCGACCTGCGGTCGGGGCGCGGGAGGGCTACGCTGATGAGAGTGCCTGCCTTTCCACTGGTGATCCACCTGTCGACCCTCTTCGGGCTCCTGATTGTGGTCACCGTCGCCGCGCTGACGTGGCTCAGCTATCAACGCTCGGTCGAGCTTGTCGAGATCAATGGGACCGAGCTGGCGGAGAAGTCGGCGGCGGAGGTTCGCCACGCCATCGACGCCATCTTCGCGCCGGTGGAGCTGGCGGTTTCGCTGATCGGCGAGCACCAAGTCAACGAGGAGACGACCTGGGAAGAACGCCTGGACCATCTTCCGTTGTTCGGGCGGGCTCTGGACACCAGTTCACCCGTCAATGCTTACTTCGTGGGTTATCGCAACGGCGACTTCTTCATGGTGCGCAGACCTCGCTCCGACGAAGAGCGGCGGCAGTTCGGCGTGGGCGAGGGCGTTAGCTACATCGTCCAGAGCATCGACTGGGAGGGCCGCCAGAGCGATGGCCGCATCCTTTATCTCGATTCCAGCGGGGGGATCGTGCGGCAGATCGTCGATCCCGAGTATCCGCAAGCATACGATCCACGCGTGCGCCCATGGTATGGCCAGGCGCTGGCGACCGACGGGGTCGTCCGCACCGACCCCTACATCTTCACGACGACCCGCGCGCTCGGGTTGACCTTCGCCATGAGCAGTCCGCGGGCCGGCACGGTGGTCGGCGCCGACCTCAGCCTGGCGTCGCTGTCCGAGGTGGTCGGCCGGCAAAAGCCGACGCCGAGGGCGCGGGTGGCGCTGGTCGACCAGTGGGAAAGGGTGATCGCGGCGGACGGCGTGGAGATTCCTGTCGTCGAGGGACACAAGGGCGAGACGGCCATCGTCGGACTCAAGGCCTTCGCCTCCGCGCCGCTGCGCGCGTTCAGCGAAATCGACGATGGATCGGCAGGGATGCGGCGCTACGCGGTGCGGGGTGCCCCCTACATTGGGCTCAGGATGCCGGTCAGCCTGCGCAGCGGCGCAGCGCTCAGCCTCATCATCGTCATCCCAGAGGACGAGTTGCTGGCCACCGCCTACGACACCCGGCGCAAGATGCTGGTTGTGTCGGTTCTGGTTTTCATTGTCGCACTGGTGACGACGCTGCTGGCCGCCTACTCGATCAGCCGCTCATTGTCGAATCTGACGCAGGTGGCCCGCCGCGTGCAACAGTTCGACTACGAGACACCACTGAGAAGCCGGTCGTGGATACGCGAGGTGCGTGACCTCGGGGACAGTTTCCGGTCGCTGCGACGGACATTGCGCCGCTACGGGCACCTGCTGCAACGGATCTCGCGCGAGCAGGATCTCACCTCGCTGCAGCCGGCAATCCTGGCGGAGCTTTCTGCGGTGCTGCAAGTGAACAAGGCGGTCCTCTATGTCGTGCCGCAGGAGGCCGATGGCCTGATTGTCGCCGCGTACAAGGACGGCGGGCGTATCGCCCTGATGGAGGTCGGCAAGTCGAACCCGGGCCCGGTGCCGGCCCTGGTGGTAGACACCCTGGCGAGCGGGGAGAGGTGGGCCGTCGCCGGTCGCGTGACCGCAGACGAGACGGCGATGCCGGGCCTGGCGGCGGTCGCCCCGGCCGGGGCGGCCTTTGACGATGCCCTCTGCTATCCGCTGCACGACCGCAAGGACCAGGTGGTCGGCGCCATCCTTTTCCTCGACGCGGAGAAGGCGGAAACGGGGGCCCGCGCCCTTGTCGGCGCCCTCACGGGGATTGCCGCGATCCTGCTGGAGACTCGCCAGCTCATCGCCTCGGAAAAGGCGCTCTTCAACGCCTTTATTGCGCTCATCGCCAGTGCGATCGACGCCAAGAGCCCTTACACTGGTGGCCACTGCGCGCGCGTGCCGGAGCTGACCAAGATGCTGGCCACAGCGGCGGTGGAGGCGACCGAGGGCCCGTTCTGCGACTTCACGCTCAGCGAGGACCAGTGGCATGCGGTGCACGTCGCGGCCTGGCTTCACGACTGCGGCAAGGTCACCTCGCCGGAGTTCGTGATCGACAAGGCGACGAAGCTGGAGACGATTTACGATCGCATCCACGAAGTGCGGATGCGCTTCGAGGTGCTGAAGCGGGATGCGGAGATCGATCGCCTGACGGCCGTTCAGACGGGTGCTGATCCGGGTTCTGCGCTCGAATTGCGCGACGCGCAGTGGCGGCGGCTCGACGACGACTTTGCCTTCGTCGCCAGGTGCAACGAAGGCAGCGAGTTCATGGGCGAGGACGACGTCGGAAGGCTGAGGGCCATCGCGAAGCGGACCTGGCTGCGAACCCTGGACGACACCCTCGGCATCTCCCGCGACGAGCGCCAGCGTAAGGCGGCGGTTCCGAGACAGGCACCGCCCGTGTTGGAGCCGCTACTTGCCGACCGCCCGGATCTCGTCATTCCGCGGCCGGCGCAGGAGGTGCTCCGCGAAGACAATCCCTGGGGCTTCAAGATGAAGCAGCCGGCGCACCTCTACAATCGTGGCGAGCTGCACAATCTCTCGATCAGCCGCGGCACCCTCAGCGCGGAGGAGCGGTACAAGGTCAACGACCACATCACCCAGACGATCATCATGCTTTCCGCCTTGCCCTATCCGCGTCACCTGCGCGAGGTGCCGGAGATGGCCGGCGGCCATCATGAAAGGATGGACGGCACCGGCTATCCGCGTCGGCTCAAGGGAGAGGAGATGAGCCCGGTGGCGCGCATGATGGCGATCGCCGACATCTTCGAGGCGCTGACCGCCGCCGATCGCCCTTACAAGAAGGGCAAGACCCTATCGGAGGCCCTCGGGATCATGGCGAGGATGGCCGGCGAGGGGCATGTCGACCCCGACATCTTCGAGCTGTTCCTCAAGTCCGGAATCTACCGCCGTTATGCCGAGCGCTACATGCCGCTGGAGCTGATCGACGAGATCGCGATCGAGGCCTACCTGCCGCAGCAGGCGGCGTGAGCCGGCAGGACTGCGGTTCAGGCCTCGGCGGCCCGCAGCACACGCTCTAACAGCGGCCGGAACTCTTCCAGATCCGGGGTCCGCATCTCCGGGTCCTTGGCGAGTTCGTCCCAGCGCCGGAGGGCGATGGCTTCCCGGGCGTAGGGGCGGGCCAGGAAGGCGGCGGCCTCGGTGGCGGTGAAGGGGCCGCCCTGGACCGCCAGGCTGCGGATCGATTCGTCCGACAGGCGCTGGAAGTAGCCGTCTTCCGCATGGCAGAGGTAGCGTTTGGCGGCGACGTGCTGGGCGACCGGCGCCGTCACCGCAGGGCCGAACCAGCGGGCCAGGTAGGCGGCACCGACCTTCTCGTGGGCGGCGTCGATGCCGCGCAAGGTGGCGCCCTCGTCCTTCGGATTCACCAGGTGGCCGATGTCGTGCAGCAGGGCCGCCGCGACCAGGCACTCGGCGGCGCCGTCGGCCTGCGCGAAGGTCGCGCACTGAAGGGCGTGGACCGTCTGGCTGACCTCCTCGCCGCCGTAGCGTTCGTTGCCCAGCTCGACCAGGAGGCCGAGCAGATGCCCGGCGGGATCGGCGGCAACGGCGTCGGCGGGAAGGGGGCTGGTCATGCTGCGGTCGAACCCTCGCTTCGAGTGCGGTGTGTCACGATCCCTTCGGCCGCGGGGCGGCGGGACGCACCGTGCGACTATAAGGGCAGAGCGCGCGAAGCTGAACCGGATTTGCGGGGCTCATGGCACCGGCGGGCAGGCCGGCCGGAAAGCCGCAACAGGTGAAGACAAGGCCAATATGTACGTTCCATGACACTACAATGACGGTGGAGTTATATTTCATCCATACTTGGCATCCTGTGCTTGTCCTGTCACGACATCTTGTTATATGCCGCGGAAGAAAGCTGTCGTTATTGAAATTCTTCTGATCTCCGCGGAGTAGACTCATGGACGGCCTGGCACCCTACGGTCCTTCGGCGCGCAGCGCGCGCTACCGCACCATCTTCATCTCCGACATCCACCTGGGAACCAGAGGCTGCAAGGCGGACTACCTGCTGGACTTCCTGAAGCACAACGACTGCGAGACGCTCTACCTGGTCGGCGACATCTTCGACGGCTGGCGCCTGAAACGGACCTGGTACTGGCCCCAGGCGCACAACGACGTCGTGCAGAAGCTGCTGCGCAAGGTCCGCAAGGGCATGCGGCTCGTCTACGTGCCGGGCAACCACGACGAGGTGCTGCGCGGCTATCCCGGCATGCACTTCGGCGGCGTCGAGGTGAGGAAAGAGGCGATCCACGAGACGGCCGACGGCCGGCGCCTGCTGGTGATCCATGGCGACGAGTTCGACGGCGTGGTGAAGTACGCGCGCTGGCTGGCGCTGCTGGGAGACTGGGCCTATGTCGTCATGCTGCAGGTGAACACCTGGTTCAACTACCTGCGGCGCAAGCTGGGCTTCGGCTACTGGTCGCTCTCGGCCTACCTGAAGCACCGGGTGAAGAACGCCGTGCAGTTCATCGGCGACTTCGAGGCGGCGGTGGTGGCGGAAGCCAGGCGCCAGGGCGTCGACGGCGTGGTCTGCGGCCACATCCATACCGCGGAGATGCGCATGATCGACGGCGTGCTCTACATCAACGATGGCGACTGGGTGGAAAGCTGCACCGCCCTGGTCGAACACATGGACGGCCGCCTGGAGATCCTGCCCTGGGCGGAACTGCGCGCCTTGCCCATGCTGAGCCCGGCCACGGCGGCGGCCTGAGGGTCCCCTCCGCATGAAAATTCTGCTGGCGAGCGACGCCTGGGCCCCACAGGTCAACGGCGTGGTGCGGACGCTGGAGCGTGTGCGCGCGGAACTCGAGGCCCGGGGCCACGTCTTCGAGGCGATCTGCCCGGCGCAGTTTCGCAATCTGCCGTGTCCCTCCTATCCGGAGATTCCGCTGGCGATCCTGCCGGGCATCGGCCTCGCAGAGCGCATCGAGTCGGCGGCGCCGGACGCCATCCACATCGCCACCGAAGGGCCGATCGGCCTGGCGGTGCGGAACTACTGCGTGAAGCACGGGCTGACCTTCACGACCTCCTACCACACGCGGTTTCCCGAGTATCTCAGCGCGCGCGTGCCGGTGCCGGTCTCCTGGGGCTACGCCTTCATGCGCTGGTTCCATGGGCCGTCCAGGGCGATCATGGTGGCGACCGGCTCCATGCGACGCGAGCTGGAGGCGCGCGGCTTCGAGAATCTTGTCGACTGGACTCGCGGTGTCGACACGGCCCTATTCCGTCCCGATGTCCCGAAGGTCCTCGACCTGCCGCGGCCCATCCATCTCTACGTCGGCCGCGTGGCGGTAGAGAAGAACATCCGCGCCTTCCTCGACCTGAGCCTGCCCGGCTCCAAGGTCGTCGTTGGCGACGGTCCGCAGCGTGCCGCCTTGCAGGCGGAATTCCCCAAAGCGATTTTCACCGGCGCCAAACACGGCGAGGAACTGGCGGCCTGCTACGCCTCCGCCGATGTCTTCGTCTTCCCCAGCCGCACCGATACCTTCGGCCTCGTCGTGCTGGAGGCGCTGGCGAGCGGCCTGCCGGTCGCCGCCTACCCGGTGCCGGGACCGCTCGATATCGTCGATGGCGTCGGGGTCGGCGCGCTGAACGAAGACCTCGGCCAGGCGGTAGCCAGTGCCATCGCCCTGCCGCGCGAGGCCTGCCGCGCCCACGCCCTGACCTACTCCTGGTCCGCCTGCGCCGAGCGGTTTCTCGAGAACCTCAGTCCGCTACGCTAGCGTCGGCCATTTGCACCGACTGTCACCTTCGCACTTGTTGCGCGGGTCCAGGGCAAGTGACGGAGCGGGCGCCCTGGATGCGTGGAACAAGTCCGAGCATGACAATTGGGTGGGGAGCAGAGGTGGTGCAACGCCTCCTCTTGTCATCCCGGGCCTGACCCGCGATCCAGGGTCACCGCTAAGCAGGTTGCCATGGATCCCGACTCGCGCTCGCGCTGCTCGCCTGGCCGGGATGACGACGTGAGCGAAGGAGAATTGGCGCCGGCGCATGACAGCGCTATGCTGCTTTCCAACAAAGAACAAAGGGGAGGAGCGGGGGCATGTTCCCGGAGTACGATCCGCGCGACCGGCGCTTCAACGACTATATCAACGGCAACTGCCGGCTCGAGAAGCTCTACACCGGCACGCTCTGGGCGGAGGGGCCGGTGTACTTCTGCGATGGGGATTTCCTGCTGTGGAGCGACATCCCCAACGATCGCATGCTGAAATGGACGCCGGGCGGCGGCGTCACCGAGTTCCGGCGGCCCTCCAACTACGCCAACGGCCACACCCGCGACCGGGAAGGGCACCTGGTCTCCTGCGAGCACGGCGCCCGCCGCGTCACGCGCACCGAGTGGGACGGCTCGATCACCGTGCTGGCCGACAGCTACAGGGGCAAGCGGCTCAACTCGCCTAACGACGTGGTGGTAAAGTCCGACGGCTCGGTGTGGTTCACCGACCCGCCCTACGGCATCCTCTCCGACTACGAGGGGCACAAGGGCGAGAGCGAGATCGGCGCCTGCCACGTCTACCGCTTCGATCCCAATTCGGGAAAACTCACCATCGCCGCCGACGACTTCGACAAGCCCAACGGCCTCGCGTTCTCCCCCGACGAGAAGACCCTCTACATCGCCGACACCGGCGCCTCGCACGACCCCGAGGGCCCGCGCCACATCCGCGCCTTCAAGATCGGCAAGGACGGCAAGCTGACCGGCGGCAAGGTCTTCGCGGTCTGCGATGCCGGCCTGTTCGACGGCTTCCGCGTCGACGAAGACGGCAACATCTGGTCCAGCGCCGGCGACGGGGTGCACTGCTTCTCGCCCAAAGGCGAACTGCTCGGCAAGATCAAGGTGCCGGAGGTGGTCTCCAACGTTGCCTTCGGCGGACCGAAGAAGAACCGCCTCTTCATCACCGCCACGACGTCGCTCTATGCGATCTACCTGAACCGCAGGGGCGTACAGTGGCCGTGAGTGCTGGGCGAGGGCAACAGGAAATCCGTCGCTACTCTCATGTCATGCTCGGACTTGTTCCGAGCATCCAGGGCGGCCGAACCGTCGTCAGCCCTGGACCCTCGCAACAAGTGCGAGGGTGACGATGGGAGAGTGGGTGAGTTGACGGCCTGAGTTAAGGGGGGAAGAAAAAGCCTTTCACCCCAACACCTTCTGCCCCCGCCCGTAGACCAGCAGCATGCCGACGATGACGCAGCCGTAGATGATCTGGCGGCCGGCCTCGGGCATCTGCATGACCGAGAGGATGGAGGCCAGCAGCGAAATCAGGATGACGCCGGCGACGGTGCCGAGGTAGGTGCCGCGGCCGCCGAGGATGTGGGTGCCGCCGAGCACCACGGCGGCGATGGCCGGCAGCAGGTAGGGGTCGCCCATGGCCTGGTAGCCCTTGCTGGAATAGCCGGCCAGCAGCACCCCGGCCAGGGCCGAGCACATGCCGGAGATGGCGAAGCAGGCGACGATGATCAGCTTGGTGTTGACGCCGGAGAGGTAGGTGGCGCCCTCCTGGTTGCCGATGGCGTAGATGTAGCGGCCGAAGGGCGTGCGCTTCAGCATGACGACGATGGCGATGCCGAGCAGGGCCCAGAGGAAGACCGCGTTGGGGATGCCGAGGAAGACGCGCCCCACCGCCAGCCAGTGCATCAGCTCGGTGGCGTGGTCCTGTGGCGCGAAGCCGCCGGTGTGCAGCACCATGATGCCCTGCGCCACGGCGTTGATGCCGAGGGTGAAGATCATCGAGGGGACGCGCAGGATGGCGACGCCGAGACCGTTGATGAGACCGAAGATCAGGCCGCAGAAGACGCCGAAGGGGATCGCCCACTCCGGCCCGAACCAGCCGGCCGCCGCCGTCGACATCATGCCGCCGACGGTGACCAGCCAGGGGATCGAAAGATCGATGTGGCCGAGCAGAATGACCAGCATGACGCCGGAAGCGATAAGGCCGAGGAAGGCGGCGACCTGGAGCTGCTGCAGCAGGTAGTTGGCGGAGAGGAAGCTCGGCGAGTAGAGGCTGCCGGCCAGCAGCAGCAGCACGATGAAGCCGAAGGCGATGGCGACCGGGCGGTCGATCCGTTGCAGCAGCTTCTGCATCAGTTGAACAGCTCCAGCCGGTTGCGGATGCGGAACACCCGCGCCGCGCCGAGGCTCACCGCGCCCAGCAGCACGACGCCCTGGAACAGCGGCTGCCACAGCGGCGGCAGGTCGAAGACGAACAGCAGGTCGTCGATGGTGCGCAGGATGAAGGCGCCGAAGATCGAGCCGATGGCGCCGCCGGCGCCGCCGTAGAGCGAGGTGCCGCCGATCACCACCGCGGCGATGGAGTTGAGGGTGTAGGTGCCGCCGATGGGGGCCGAGGCCTCGCCGGAGAAGGTGACGAAGGTCAGCATCAGCCCGGCGACGCCCGCCAGCAGGCCGGAGAGCGTGAAGGCGGCGAGGCGCGAGCGGCCGATGGCGACGCCGGACATGTAGGCCGCGCCCTCCGCCGAGCCGACCGCGTAGCAGCCGCGGCCGATCACCGAGTTGCGGAACGGCAGCCAGATGATGACGACCACCGCCAGCAGCAGTACCAGCGAGGTCGGCACCACGTCGAACACGGTGTAGGTCATGAAGTCGGCGAGATCCTCCTGCACCGCGCCGCCCGGCACCGGGCGCAGCAGCAGGGCGATGCCGTAGTAGACGGCGCCGGTGGCCAGCGTGGTGATGATCGGCTGCAGGCGTCCGTAGACCACGATGGCGCCGTTGACGAAGCCGGCCAGGGCGCCGGTCAGCAGCACCGCGACGATGCCGAGCGCGACCTGCCAGGGCTCTCCGTTGACGATGATCGAGGCCAGGCAATTGGTCATCACGAAGATCATGCCGACCGAGAGGTCGAGCCCGCCGGTCAGCACCGGCAGGGTTTGCGCCATGGCGACCAGGGCCAGCAGCACCGCCTTGTTGGCGGCGGTGGTCACCACCGGCACCGTGAGGCCGGCGGGATGGTTGCCGACGTAGAGCGCGAACATCAGCAGGAACACGACGACGGCGAGGATCAGCCCCTGGCCCTGGCTCGCCCGCAGTTTCCAGTCCTGCAGCGTTCTCGAGGGGGCGCTCATGCGGCGCCTTCCAGGTCGATGTTCAGGGCGCTCGCCACGATGTTCTCCTCGGTGATCTCGGCGCCGCGCAGTTCGCGCTTGATGCCGCCGGCATACATGATGGAAACCCGGTCGCAGCAGCCGATCAGCTCGTCGTAGTCGGTGGTGTAGAACAGGATCGCCGTGCCGGCATCGGCGAGCTGGCGCAGCAGCTGATAGATCTCCTGCTTGGTGCCGACGTCGATGCCGCGGGTCGGATCGTTCAGCAGCACCACCCGCGCCTCGGTCATCAGCCACTTGGCGATCACCACCTTCTGCTGGTTGCCGCCGGAGAGCGTGGCCACCGGGCTGTCGGGGTCGCCGACCTTGATGGCGAGGCGGCGGATCATCTCCTCCACCTTGGCGTCCTGGCGCGCGCGGTCGATGAACAGGCCTCCCAGGAAGCTTTTTCGGGTGAAGCGGCCGATGGAGGCCATGCAGATGTTGTCGCGCACCGACATCGGCAGCAGCAGGCCTTCGGACTTGCGGTCCTCGGGGATCAGGGCCATGCCGATGCGTGGTGACTTGGCCTCGCCCGGGCTGCCGGGGCGGGCCGGCCGGCCGTCGATCTCGATGCTGCCGGTGACGCCGCGCAGCACGCCGAAGAGGGCGAGCAGCAGGTCGCGCTGACCCTGGCCGTCGAGGCCGCCGAGGCCGACGATCTCGCCCTTGCCGACGGTCAGCGAGACGTCCTTCAGGCGGCTGCCCCAGGACAGGTTGTTCACCGTCAGGGCCGGTGCCGGTGGCTCGGGGCGCTCGGGCTTGGTGGGATAGACCTGGGTGTACTCGCGGCCGATCATCAGGCGCACGATCTCGTTGTCGCTCAGCGCGCCCTTGGCGAAGGTTTCGATGTGGCGGCCGTTGCGGAACACCGAGCAGGTGTCGGCCAGTTCCTCGATCTCGTGCATGCGGTGCGAGATGTAGAGGATGGAAAGGCCGTCGCGGCGCAGCTCGCGCAGGATGGCGTAGACCTTGTCGACGTCGGCGGCGGTCAGCGCCGAGGTCGCCTCGTCGAGGATCAGCAGGCGCGGGCGGCGGCCCAGCGCCTTGGCGATCTCCACCATCTGGCGGCGCGACAGCGGCAGGTTCTTCACCAGTTCCAGGGGATTGACGTCGGCGCAGCCGACACGCGCCAGGAGTTCCTCGGCGCCGCGGCGCTGGGCGCGATGATCGATGAAGCCCCAGCGGCCCGGCGGCGCGGTCATGAAGATGTTGTCGGCCACCGAGAGGTCCGGCATCAGGGAGAGTTCCTGGAAGATGCAGACGATGCCCTCGGCCTGGGCGTCCTGCGGTCCGGCGAAGCTCACCTCGCGCCCTTCGAGGTGCAGGCTGCCGGCGGTCGGTGTCACCACCCCGGCGGCGATCTTGATGAGGGTCGACTTGCCGGCGCCGTTCTCGCCGAGCACGGCGTGGATCGAGCCGCGCTCGCAGGCGAAGTCGACGCCGTCGAGCGCGACGATGCCGCCGTAGCGCTTGGTGATACCCTGCATCTGCCAGAACGGTGGCGCCGGGGCCGTTGCGCCCTGCGGTACGGTGGCTCGGGTGGCGGCGTTGTGCTGGTCGTTCATCGGCGCGGACGGCTGCACTGCTGAAAAAGGGTAGGGGGCGCCGCCCCCTCCGGGTTTCCCCGGAAGGATGCGGCGCCGTTGCTGCGGCCTCGGGTTCGGCCTACTGGTCGGCCTCGGACTTGGCCATGATCTCCCTCGCCGTGATGTTCACGCCGCAGGGCGGGAACTCGTTCGGCGTGAAGAAGTTGTCGGTCAGGTCCGGGTAGTAGTTCTCGCCGGCCTTGAAGTCCGGATGCTCGACCAGCGGGATCGGCACCGAGACATACTGCGGCAGCACTTCGCCCTGGAGCGCGGTGATGGCCGTCTTGGCGGCGATGGCCACGAGGCCCGGCGACTGGCCGGCGGAGGAACAGATCAGGCCCTCGTCGGCGTGCTTGGCGCAGAGCTTGCGGAAGCCGTTCTCCGCCTCGCCGGCGACCGGCACGAAGGGATGGCCGGCGTCGATCATGGCCCGTACCGCGCCGGTCGAGCCGCCCTGCACGAAGACGCCGTCGAACTTGCCGTGCACGGCGATGGCGTCGGCGGTCACCTTCTGGGCGGTGCCGTCGTCCCAGTTGCCGACGACCTCGACGATGTCGTAGTTGCCGCCGCCGGTCATGACCTCGCGGAAGCCGAGGTGGCGGTCACGGTCGACAGAGTTGCCCGGCAGGCCGCGCACCTCGAGGATCTTGCCGGAGGCGCCGACGTTGTTGACCAGCCAGCGGCCCATGATGCGGCCGATTTCCGACTGGTCCTCGTTGACCTGGATGATCTCCTCGCTGTCGAGCACGTTGTCGAAGGGCACCAGCACCACGCCGGCGCGGTTGGCGCGGCGGATCACCGGGCCGAAGGCGGTCGGGTTCACTGCGATGGTGAGGATGGCGTCGTAGCCGGCGTTGATGAAGTTGTCGATGGCGGCGATCTGCGCGGCCACGTCGGTGCCGGTGGACACCACCTTCAACTCTTCGATCATCGGCGCCACGTCGGGCTGCTCGGAATAGGCCTTCAGCGTCTTGATCATCTGGATTCGCCAGGTGTTGCCGACGAAGCCGTTGGCCATGGCGATGCGGTAGGGCGGTTCCTTCTTGGGGAACTTGAGGTACTTGGTATCGGCGTTGAAAGGCGCGAAGCAGGATGGGTTCACCCCCGGGCCGCTGACCACTTCGGGACCGGCGGCAAGGGCTTGCGAGACGGTGCCGGCGGCCAAAAAGGCGGCCAGGCCCATCCCGAACATGGACTTCGTGAGCATCTGTATTCCTCCCATTCGTCGAGCGGGAGCCGCCGACGGTGTTCTTGCTTATAGATTCCTGGACCCGGCGCGGGCCGGCCTGCCGATCCGGCCAAGCCAGGAATACCGCAATTGATAGCGCTACCCTGAACCAGCTTTCGCGGCCAGTCAATCCGCTCGTTGGTCGTAGGGCGGCGGCGCGGGGCACTTGGCCGGGTCGCCCGGGGCGCCGCCCGGGCCGTGGCGGGCCGGCCGGAGGGCCGCGCGGCAGCCTGTTCATCCGCTTGGCGCTTCGCTACCATTCCGCGGGCGGGCGGCCCGCAAAACAGGAGTTTTCCCACAGAATGAAACGCGCCATCTGGACCTTTTGCTTCGCGCTGGTGACGGCACCGCTGTTGCTGGCGCAGCCGGCCGCGGCCGCCTGCAGCGACCGTCCCGCCGCCGGCGTCGACTGGTCGAAATGCGAGAAGCGCCGCCTCATCCTGCGCGACCGCGATCTCAGCAACGGCGTCTTCCAGCGCACGGATTTCGGCCGCAGCGACCTCGCCGGGGTGAAGCTCGTCGGCGCCGATCTGACCGAAGCCGGCCTCGAGCATGCGCGCCTGGCCGGCGCCGATCTCAGCGGTGCCATTCTCACGAAGGCCAACGGCGACCGGGCGAACTTCACCGGAGCGATCCTCAAGGGCGCCGACCTCGGCAAGGCGGAGATGTCGCGCACCGATTTCACCGGCGCCGATTTCACCGGCGCGGTGATGGAGAAGGCCGAACTGGGCCGCGCCATCCTGGCCGGCAGCCGGCTCGACGGCGCCGATCTCAGCCGTGCCGAGGTCGCCCGCGCGGTCTTCGCCGGGGCCAGCCTCGTGGGCACCGACATGACCGGCGCCTACACCTACCTGGCCCGCTTCGAGGCCACCGACCTGTCGCGGGTGAAGGGCCTCACCCAGCGGCAGTTGGACGATGCCTGCGGCGACACCGGCACCGTCCTGCCGGAGGGGCTGACGGCGCCTGCATCCTGGCCCTGCGCTCAGGAGTAGGCGGCCTCCGCGGGACGCCGCGGGGGTGATCCGCCGGGCGTCGGTTGCCCTGGAATCTCACAACGCTACCTCTGTTCCGGTCTCTACAATGATCCGGTTGACAGCGCTGTCTTGCGCAACGACTATGCGTCCAAAGACGACAGAATCGTCCGAACGATCAACCGCGGCGGGCTACCCAGCCGCGGCCTTAACAGGGAGGTACCCATGAACGGAATTACACGTGGTCTTTCCGCGGCGCTGGTGGCTGCGGGCATGGCATTCTCGTCCTTTGCCGCTCAGGCGCAGGATCTCATCGTCGGCGTCAGCTGGTCGAACTTCCAGGAAGAACGCTGGAAGACCGACGAAGCCGCCATCAAGGCGGAGCTCGAGAGGCTGGGGGCGACCTACATTTCGGCCGACGCGCAGTCGTCCAACGAAAAGCAGATCGCCGACATCGAGGGCCTGATCGCGCGCGGCGCCAACGCGCTGATCGTGCTGGCGCAGGACGCCTCGGCCGTCGTGCCGGGCATCGAGAAGGCCAAGGCCGAAGGTATTCCGGTGGTCGGCTACGACCGCCTGATCGAAGTCGAGGACGTCTTCTACCTGACCTTCGACAACAAGGAGGTCGGCCGCATCCAGGCCCGCGAGGTGCTGAAGGTGCAGCCGGAAGGCAACTTCGTCTTCATCAAGGGCTCGTCGGCCGATCCCAATGCCGACTTCCTGCACTCCGGCCAGCTCGAGGTGCTCGACGAGGCCATCAAGGCCGGCAAGATCAAGGTGGTCGGCGAGCAGTACACCGACGGCTGGCTGCCGGAGAACGCGCAGAAGAACATGGAGCAGATCCTGACGGCCAACAACAACAAGGTCGACGCCATCGTCGCCTCCAACGACGGCACCGCCGGCGGCGTGGTGGCGGCGCTCTCGGCCCAGGGGCTGGAAGGCCTGCCGGTCTCCGGCCAGGACGGCGACCATGCCGCGCTGAACCGGGTCGCCAAGGGCCTGCAGACCGTCAGCGTCTGGAAGGACGCGCGCGAACTCGGCAAGGCGGCGGCGAGCATCGCCGTGGAACTGGCCAAGGGTGCCGAGCCGTCGCAGATCGAGGGCGCGCAGATCTGGAGCGACGGGCCCAAGGGCGTGCCGATGAACGCCATCCTGCTGGCGCCGATTCCGGTCACCCAGGAGAACCTCGGTGTGGTGATCGAGGCGGGCTGGATCGACAAGGCGGTGGCCTGCCAGGGCGTCGACTCCGGCATGGCGCCCGGCGCCTGCAAGTAGGCGCAACCGAAGGCATCGCGACGGCCAGGGGCCGCCTCCCGGCGGCGGCCTGGCCGTCGCCGCGCCCGGCGCTGCGAGCGGCGGGCTTCATCGACGGAAAGCGGACGGGCAGGGTATGGCAAGCGACGCCGAAGCCGGCAAGCTGGAGGCAAGCGGAGCCAAGCCGCGCGGGCTGCGGCTGGGGGCGGTCGACGACCTCGCACGCCTGAGCGGACTGGACACGCGCCTGCTGGTGATGCTGGGCGCGCTGGTGGTTATCTGGCTGGTGCTCGACCTGCTGACCGGCGGCCTCTTCCTCACCCCGCGCAACCTCTTCAACCTCGCCGTCCAGGGCTCCGCCGTCGGCGTCATGGCGACCGGCATGGTGCTGGTCATCGTGGCGCGCCACATCGACCTCTCGGTCGGCTCGGTGCTCGGCTTCATCGGCATGTCGATCGCCTTCCTGCAGGTCGAGGTGCTGCCGCTGGGGGCGGCCTGGAACTGGCCGCTGACGATCCTGGCCGGGATTGCCCTCGGCGCGCTGGTCGGTCTCTGGCAGGGCCTCTGGGTCGCCTACGG
Source organism: Kiloniellaceae bacterium (assembly GCA_050330205.1). Classification (GTDB taxonomy): domain Bacteria; phylum Pseudomonadota; class Alphaproteobacteria; order Kiloniellales; family Kiloniellaceae; genus Pelagibius. The sequence goes on along the minus strand of JBHJOA010000038.1, from coordinate 41,120 downwards.
CGGCGTGCCGGCCTTCGTCGTCACCCTCGGCGGGCTGCTGATCTTCCGCGGCGCCGCCTTCGAGATCACCGACGGGCGCACCGTGGCGCCGCTCGACCCGGTCTATCAGCTCCTCGGCGGCGGCGCCGACGGCTCCATCGGGGCGACGGCGAGTTGGGCGCTGGGGATCGCCGCCATCGCGGCGGTGATCTTCCTCGCCCTCAATGCCCGCCGCAAGCGGCTGCGCTTCGGCTTCGCGGTAAAGCCGCTGTGGGCGGAGATCGCCATGATCTGCGCCTGGTCGGCGCTCATCGTCGGTTTCGTCATGGTGATGAACGCCTACACCCGGCCGCGCAGCGATATCCCGCGCGGCATTCCGGTGCCGGTGCTGATCCTGCTGGCGGTGGTCATCGTCATGACCTTCGTCAGCCGCATGACCAGCTTCGGCCGCTACGTCTTCGCCATGGGCGGCAATCCAGAGGCGGCCGCGCTCTCCGGCATCAACGTCAAGCGCACCACGGTAAAAATCTTCGTGGTCATGGGGGTGCTCTGCGCCATCGCCGCGGTGATCACCACGGCACGGCTCAATGCCGGCACCAACTCCATGGGCACCCTCGCCGAGCTCAACGTGATCGCCGCCGCCGTCATCGGCGGCACCTCGCTGGCCGGCGGCATCGGCACCGTGCCCGGCGCCATCCTCGGCGCCGTCATCATGCAGAGCCTCGACAACGGCATGGTGCTGCTCGGCGTGTCCAGCTCGCTGCGCAACATCATCATCGGCCTGGTGCTGGTGGCCGCGGTGTGGTTCGACGTGGTCTACAACCGCAACCGGCGCTGAGGGGGAGGGGCAGGTCATGGCAACGCCGCTGGTCGAGATGCGGAACATCTCCAAACGCTTCGGCGGCGTGCAGGCGGTCGACAGTGTTTCCGTCGATCTCTACCCGGGCGAGGTGGTCGGACTGCTCGGCCACAACGGCGCCGGCAAGTCGACCCTCATCAAGATGCTGGCCGGCGCCTATCCCTGCGACAGCGGCGAGATCTTCGTCAACGGCGAGAAGGTCACCATCGAGACGCCGCGCGACGCCCGCCGCTACGGCATCGAAACCATCTACCAGACCCTGGCGCTGGCCGACAATCTCGACGCCCCGGCCAACCTTTTCCTCGGCCGCGAACTGAAGACGCCGCTCGGCCTGCTGGATGACGGCGCCATGGAGCACGAGGCGCGCGCGGTGCTGCGGCGCCTCAACCCGAACTTCACCAACATCAAGGATCCGGTGAAGAACCTTTCCGGCGGCCAGCGCCAGTCGGTGGCCATCGCCCGCGCCATCCTGTTCAATGCCCGCATCCTCATCATGGACGAGCCGACGGCCGCCCTGGGTCCGCAGGAGACCGCCATGGTCGCCGAACTCATCCATCACCTGAAGAAGGAAGGCATCGGCATCTTCCTCATCAGCCACGACCTGCACGACGTCTTCGACCTGTCCGACCGCGTCACGGTGATGAAGAACGGCCGCCTAGTCGGCACCCGCGACACATCCAAGGTAACCAAAGACGAGGTGCTCGGCATGATCATCCTCGGCAAGCTGCCCGAGGAGGAGACGGCCGAGGAGCTTGCCGAGCTGCATTGAGCCTCGCCGGCACCTTTCACCAGTAGAGAACGAGGGTCCCTTTCCGATGACATCCAGCGCGATCTATCCCAGCCTCAAGGACCGTGTCGTCTTCGTTACCGGCGGCGGCAGCGGCATCGGCGCCGCCATCGTCGAGCACTTCTGCCAGCAGGGTGCCAAGGTCGGCTTCGTCGATATCGACGAAGCCGCCTCCGCCACCCTGGTCGAGGCTATGGCGGCGGCGGGCTACGCCAAGCCGCACTTCGTGAACTGCGACCTCACCGACATCGCCGCGCTGCGCGCCGCCGTCGGCGAGGTGCGCAAAGCGCTTGGCCCGATCACCGTGCTGGTCAACAACGCCGCCAACGACCAGCGCCACCCCATCGACGAGGTGACGCCGGAATACTGGGACGACCGCATCGCGGTCAACCTGAAGCACCAGTTCTTCGCGGCGCAGGCGGTCTACCCGGACATGGAGGCGGCCGGCGGCGGCGCCATCGTCAATCTCGGCTCGGTCTCCTGGATGATCGGCCAGGGCGGCATGCCCTGCTACACCACCGCGAAGTCGGCCATCGCCGGGCTGACGCGCTCGCTCGCCCGCGACCTCGGGCCGAAGAACATCCGCGTCAACTGCGTGGTGCCCGGCTGGATCATGACCCAGCGCCAGATCGACCTCTGGCTGACGCCGGAAAGCGAGGCCGAGCTGATGCAGCGCCAGTGCCTGAAGCGCAAGCTGGTCCCGGCCGACATCGCCCGCGCGGTGCTGTTCTTCGCCGCCGACGATTCCGGCGGCTGCACCAATCAGAGCTATATCGTGGATGGCGGTTGGGTGTAGGGTCGAACGGCAGCCTGACGGCCATGGCCGGTCAGGCGGGAAGTGACCACCGCCGTTAGCGCCGCTCTGCCGCGGACGGTGGCCACCTCGCCTGAACGCGGGGGGTGAACCCCGCTTCAGCCCGGAAATCTCGCTCGTCCGGCCCCGCCGCCGGGCTTCTGGCGGGCGGACCTGATTGCATTTACGAGGGCGCGGCCGTCAGCGTTTCACTGGCACAGAAATATTTTCTCTGTCTCGCCTGGCAGCGGGCGTGCATCCAACTGTCAACAATCGATGGGGCCAGGGGCGCGAAGCCCCGGGAATCCTGTTATCTTCGCCCAGCCAATGCTTTAGAAGCGATGCTCAGGTATTCCACTAAGCTCTTGCTGGAACCCTGGGCCGCCGGACGCGGCCTGGGTGAGCCGCCGTCCCTGCGGACGGCCGGGGCGAGAGGGACAGGTCGCGGTGCAAAGGGCGGGACAGAGAGGATCGATGGCCAGGAGCCCTTTTGAGACCCCGAACGAGCGCGTCAATACCTGTCCGGAAGTTGCCGACGAGATCAAGCAGACCACCTGCTACATGTGCGCCTGCCGCTGCGGCATCAACGTCTACCTGAAGGACGGCAAGGTCCGCTACCTGGAGGGCAACCCCGACCATCCGGTGAACAAGGGCGTGCTCTGCGCCAAGGGTTCGGCGGGGATCATGCAGCACTACTCCCCCGCGCGGCTGTCCAAGCCGCTGCTGCGGGTGGGCGAGCGCGGCAGCGGCGAGTTCAAGGAGATCGAGTGGGACGAGGCGCTGGCGCTGGCCACCGAGTGGCTGGGCGACGCACGCCGCCGCGACCCCCGGCGTTTCGCCTTCTTCACCGGCCGCGACCAGAGCCAGTCGCTGACCGGCTGGTGGGCGGCGCAGTTCGGCACCCCCAACTTCGCCGCGCACGGGGGCTTCTGCTCGGTGAACATGGCGGCCGCCGGGCTGTACAGCATCGGCGGCTCGTTCTGGGAGTTCGGCGAACCGGACTGGGACCACACCCGCTACTTCATGCTGTTCGGCGTCGCCGAGGACCATGACTCCAACCCCATCAAGGCCGGCCTCGGGCGCATGAAGACCCGCGGCCAGGCCAAGTTCGTCTCCGTCAACCCGGTGAAGACCGGCTACTCGGCCATCGCCGACGAGTGGGTCGGCCTCAGGCCCGGCACCGACGGGCTCTTCGTGCTGGCCCTGGTGCACGAACTGCTGAAGGCGGAGAAGATCGACTGGAACTACCTCGGCCGCTACACCAACGCCACCTGGCTGGTGATCGACGATCCCGGCGGTGCCGCCGACGGCCTCTTCGCCCGCAATCCCGAAGGGCAGGCACTGTGCTGGGACACGGTCCGCCAGGCGCCGGTTCCAACCGCCGACGCCACAGTGCAGGCCGCCGTCGTCGGGCGCTTCGAACTGCCGGACGGCCGCGCGGCGCGGCCGGCCTTCGAGTTGCTGGCGCGGCGCTATCTCGACAACAGCTACGCGCCGGAGGCAGTGGCCGCGCGCTGCGGCATCGCCGCGGCGACCATCCGGCGCATCGCCGCCGAACTGGCCGAGGCCGCCTTCGAGCGCGAGGTGGTGCTCGACATTCCCTGGACCGACTGGGCCGGGCGCCGCCACGAGCAGATGATCGGCCGCCCGGTGTCCATGCACGCCATGCGCGGCATCTCGGCCCACTCCAACGGCTTCCACACCTGCCGCGCCATCCACCTGCTGCAGATGCTGCTGGGCGCCATCGACTGCCCGGGGGGCTTCGGCTACAAGGCGCCGTTCCCGAAGCCGATCCCGCCGGCGCCGGTTCCGGGCGGCCAGGCGGTGATGCCCGGGCGCGCGCTCGGCGGAATGCCGCTCGGCAACCCGACCGGCCCCGAAGACCTGCTGGTCGACGCCGAGGGCCGGCCCACGCGCCTCGACAAGGCCTACAGCTGGGAGCATCCGCTGGCCGCCCACGGCCTGATGCACATGGTCATCCACAACGCCTGGGCGGGCGATCCCTATCCGATCGACGTGCTGATGCTCTACATGGCGAACATGGGCTGGAACTCGTCCATGAACGTCCAGGGCACGCTGCGCTACCTGACCGACAAGGACCCCGACACCGGCGACTACCGGATTCCGAAGATCATCTACTCCGACGCCTACTACTCGGAGATGGTGCCCTATGCCGACCTTGTGCTGCCGGACACCACCTACCTGGAGCGCTGGGACTGCATCTCGCTGCTCGACCGGCCGATCAGCAGCGCCCACGGCCCGGGCGACGCGATCCGCCAGCCGGTCTGCGCGCCCGACCGCGACGTGCGGCCGTTCCAGGACGTGCTCATCGACCTCGGCGCCCGGCTAAGGCTGCCCGGCTTCGCGCACGAGAGCGGCGCGGCGGTCTATCCCGGCGGCTACGCCGACTACATCGTCAACCACGAGCGCGTGCCCGGCATCGGCCCGCTGGCGGGCTGGCGCGGCGCGGCGGGCACCCGCCACGGCACCGGCGCGCCCAATCCGGACCAGCTGCAGCGCTACATCGACAACGGCTGCTTCTGGAGCCACCGCCTGACCCCCGGCCAGCTGCATTTCAAGTTCGCCAACAAGGGCTACCTCGACTACGCCAAGTCGATGGGCTGGCTGCCGACGGCGGAGCCGATCACCCTTCAGCTCTACAGCGAGGTGCTGCAGAAGTTCCGCCTGGCGGCACGCGGCCACGGCAGGATCCAGCCGCCCGAGCGCGAGCGCCGGCGCATCGAGACCTATTTCGACCCGCTGCCGTTCTGGTACCCGCCCCTGGAGGAGGCGGCGGTGGACCGCGACGAGTTCACGCTCCACGCCATCACCCAGCGGCCGATGCACATGTACCACTCCTGGGGCTCGCAGAACGCCTGGCTGCGCCAGATCACCGCGCGCAACCGCCTCTTCGTGCATCCGGAAACGGCGGCGCGCTTCGGCATCGCCGACGACGACTGGGTCTGGGTGATCAGCCACCATGGCCGCGTGAAGGGGCAGGTGCGCCTCATGCAGGGCGTCAACCCGGACACCGTCTGGACCTGGAACGCCATCGGCAAGCGCCGTGGCACCTGGGGCCTCGACGCCGACGCGCCGGAGAGCAACCGCGGATTCCTGCTGAACCACATCATCTCCGAGCTGCTGCCGCTGCGCGAAGGCGGCCACCGCTACTCCAACTCCGATCCGGTGACCGGGCAGGCGGCCTGGTACGACCTGCGCGTCCGCCTGGAGCGCTGCCTGCCGGAGGACTGCGGCGTCACCGATCCGCTGGTCGAGCCGGTGAAGGCGCCGCCGCGGCGCGGCGTCAAGAACGCGGAGACGCTGCGCTACGGCGACGACCTCAAGTGCCGCGCGCCGGCGGTCGACGGCGCCGGAGCCCCCGCGCAAAGCTGGATCGGCAACCGCCACGAGGTTTCGCTCTCGGTCGCCGGCGTGGCCGACGGCCGCGGCAACGTGAAGCGGGCGAAGGGCGAGGGGGACGGCACGCCATGACCAGCCTGCCGCGCAACCCCGGGCCGGTGAAGCTCGGCCTGGTCATCGACCTCGACATCTGCGTCGGCTGTCATGCCTGCGCGGTGAACTGCAAGGAGTGGAACACCTCCGGCCACTCGGCGCCGCTCACCGACAGCGATCCCTACGGCGCCGATCCCAGCGGCGTCTGGTTCAACCGCATCCACAGCTTCGAGGTGGTGCGGGACGACGGCGACAGCCGCACGGTGCATTTCCCCAAGTCCTGCCTGCACTGCGAGGACGCGCCCTGCGTCACCGTCTGCCCGACGGGGGCCTCCTACAAGCGCGCCGAGGACGGCATCGTGCTGGTGAACGCCGAGGCCTGCATCGGCTGCAAGCTGTGCTCCTGGGCCTGTCCCTACGGCGCCCGCGAGTACGACGAGGATGCCGGCGTGATGAAGAAGTGCACGCTCTGCGTCGACAAGATCTACAACGAGAACCTGGAGCCGCGCAGCCGGGTGCCGGCCTGCGTCTCGACCTGTCCGGCGGGCGCCCGGCATTTCGGCGATCTCGGCGATCCGCAGTCCGAGGTCTCGCTGCTGGTGGCGGCGCGCCAGGGCTACGAGCTGATGCCGGAGCAGGGCTGCCGTCCGGTGAACCGCTACCTGCCGCCGCGCCCGAAGCAGGCGCCCGATACCGCTGCGCCCGAACTCGAAACGCGGGGCAGGCCGTCAGAAGCGAGCGGCGGCGACGCCACCGCGGGGTTGCTGGCGCGCTGGGTCGACCGTGTGCTGAGCCGCTAGGAGCAGTCAGGCAGTGCATCCGGCGAAATCGGTCATCCTCTTCACCACCGCCTCGGGCGCGGGCTACGGCCTGCTCGCCTGGCTCGGCATCCTGGCCGGCCTCGGCCAATTGCCGGCGGGACGCTGGTTCGCGCTGGCCGCCTTCGGACTCGGCCTCGGGCTGGTGGTGCTCGGCCTGCTGTCCTCGATGCTGCATCTCGGCCACCCGGAGCGCGCCTGGCGTGCCCTCAGCCAGTGGCGCTCCTCCTGGCTGTCGCGCGAGGGCGTGGCGGCGGTGCTGACCTTCCTGCCGGTGGGGCTCTTCGCGGTGCTGTGGCTGGCCGCGCCGTCCGGCGGCGGCCTGACCGCCGCGCTCGGCCTCCTGGCCAGCGTCTTCTGCCTCGCCACCGTGGCCTGCACGGCGATGATCTACGCCTCACTGCGCACCATCCGCGCCTGGCGGTCCGCCTGGACCCTGCCGGTCTACCTGGTGCTCGCGCTGATGTCGGGCGCGGTGCTGCTGAACCTGCTGCTGCAGGCCTGGGGACTGCCGCTGGCGGGATCCTTCGCCTGGGTGGCGCTGCTGCTGCTGGCGGCAGGGGCGGCCGTCAAGCTGCTGTACTGGCGCGACGTCGCGGCGGCCGGCGACTCGAGCGCCGAGTCGGCGACCGGTCTCGGCGGCGACGGCGGCAAAGTGCGGCTGCTGGAAGCGCCGCACAGCGAGTCCAACTACCTGATGCAGGAGATGGGCTTTGCCGTCGCGCGCAAGCACTCGGCGAAGCTGCGCTGCATCGCGCTTGCGGCCGGCTTCGCGGCGCCCTTCCTGCTGATCGCCCTCGGCCAGGCGCTGCCCGGCGGCATCGCCGCCGCCGCCCTGGCGGCGGCGATCCTGGCGGGCCTCGGCCTGGCAATCGAGCGCTGGCTGTTCTTTGCCGAGGCCAAGCACGTCGTCACACTCTACTACGGAGAAAGCCGTGCCTGATGGTCGTTGGGTAATAATCACGCTTTAATCGCATGATTAACAATGCTTTTATAGCAATGCGGTATCTCCGGGAGTCGAATTCCCGTGATCCAGTCCAGGCCCCGCGCGCCGGGGCCGCGTGAAAGCCGGCTTTGATGAACATCTACCTGCCCATCGCAGAGATCTCTGTGAACATCTTTCTGCTTTTGGGCATGGGCGGTGCGGTCGGCTTCCTCTCCGGTCTGTTCGGGGTCGGCGGCGGCTTTCTGATGACGCCGCTGCTGATCTTCATCGGCGTCACCCCGGCGGTCGCCGTGGCCACCGAGGCCAACCAGATCGTCGCCTCCTCGGTTTCCGGCGTGCTGGCCCACTGGCGGCGCAACAACGTGGACTTCCGCATGGGGTCGGTGCTGCTGCTCGGCGGCACCCTCGGCTCGGTCTTCGGCGTCTGGCTGTATGGCTTTCTGCGCGGTCTCGGCCAGCTCGATCTCGTCATCTCGCTCTGCTACGTGATCTTCCTGGGCATCGTCGGCGCGCTGATGTTCCTCGAGAGCAGCCGCGCCCTGTTCCGGCGCCGGCGCCAGATCGACGTGCGGCGCAAGCTGCACCAGCACCACTGGCTGCACGGCCTGCCCTTCAAGATGCGCTTCCGCAAGTCGAAGCTCTACATCTCCGCCCTGCTGCCGATCCTGATCGGCTTCGTGGTCGGCATCCTGGCCGCCATCATGGGCGTGAGCGGCGGCTTCATCATGGTGCCGGCGATGATCTACCTGCTCGGCATGCCGACCTCGGTGGTGGTCGGTACCTCGCTGTTCCAGATCATCTTCGTCACCGCCACGGTGACCTTCCTGCAGTCGGCGCAGAACCAGACGGTCGACGTGATCCTGGCCCTGATCCTGCTGACCGGGGGCGTCATCGGTGCCCAGATCGGCACCCGCGCCGGCACCCGCCTGCGCGGCGAGCAGCTGCGGGTCCTGCTGGCGCTCCTGGTGCTGGCGGTCTGTGGCAAGCTGCTGTTCGACCTCGTGGTGACGCCGGAGGACCTGTTCTCCATCGCGCGGGGGGGAGGGCACTGAGATGAACCTACGCGCCGTCGCCCTCTCGATCGCCATCATGGGCCTCGCCGTGCCCGGCTTCGGCCAGGCGCCGCTGATCGCCGACCTTTCGGAGCACCAGATTCAGATCACCACAGGCTTTGTCGGCACCGACGTGCTGCTGTTCGGCACCGTGGCGCCGGACGCCAACGTGGTGGTGGTGGTGCGCGGCCCGGAGCAGGAGACCACGGTCTGGCGCAAAGGGCGCTTCGCCGGCATCTGGATCAACGACCGCCGCGTGGTCTTCGAGCGCGTGCCCAGCTTCTACGCGGTCCGCAGCAACGCCCCGCTGGACGAGATCGCCAGCCAGTCCACGCGCCTGCGCCACGGCATGGGCGCCGAGTACCTGCGGCTGCGCCCCGGCGAGGCGGAAACCGACGAGGCGGCAACGGCAATCTTCCGCGCGGCCCTGATCCGCAACAAGCAGCGCGCCGGCCTGTTCGCGACCAGCGGCGACAACATCACCTTCCTCGGCGGCCAGCTGTTCCGGACCCGCTTGCACTTCCCGGCCAACGTGCCGACCGGCTTCTACGACGTCGAGGTCTTCATGCTGCAGGAGGGGCGGGTGGTGCACGCCCAGACCACGCCGCTGATCGTCCGCAAGGCCGGTCTCGGCGCCGACGTCTTCTACTTCGCGCACAACTACTCGGCGGCCTACGGCATCATTGCGGTGCTGCTGGCGGTGGCGGCCGGCGTGATCGCCGCCTTCGTGTTCCGCAAGAACTGAGCCGGCAGCGCGTCAATTGGCGGCGGCGTCCTGCGACGGTACCGCGCCGGCGGGGTCTGCGTCGCGGTCCTGCCAGGCCAGCGCGTGGAGCGTGGCCATGCTGGTGGAATCGCACAGCAGGTCGCGTTTCTCCGCCGCGGCGAGGCTTTCCGCCCCGTTTTCCTGAACCCGCGCGATGAGCCCGTCGAGGCGCAGCCGCTCGCTCTTGGCGCGCGGCTGACGCTCCAGCAGGGTGCGGTGGAGGGCGTTCACGAAGGGGTCGGCGATGGCCTGCGCGAAGAGGCTGCCGCTGCCCGGCAGCGCCGGCTGGGGCCGTTCGCCCAGGTGGCGGGCGAGGTAGCGCAGCACCGGCGGTGGGTCGCTTTCGGCGGGGGTCAGGAAGATGCCCCAGGCCTTCAGGCGACGTCCGACATCGACGCGGCTGGTGAAGCGCGACAGCGGGATGGACAGCGCCGGGCCGAGCAGCACCGGAGTCAGCCAGGGGAAGAAGGCGGGGATGTACCGGTAGGCGAGGTAGCCGGTCGCCAGGGCGATCAGCGTGTGGGCCCAGTGCGCGGCCACCGCCTCGCGCCAGGAGGTCTCGCCGTCGTCGCGCTGCTGGGCCGCCCAGTGCACGCTGCGCCCGGCCAGGATCGAGACCACGAAGCCGCTCTGAAACAGCATCAGGATCGGCGCCAGCAGGATCGACAGCACGCTCTCCAGCACGACGCTGACGGCGGCCCGCAAGGCGCCGCCATGGGCCACCAGGCGGCGGCGGTCGCCGAACAGCATCAGGTAGCCGAGCAGCTTGGGCAGGTAGAGGATGGTCAGGGTGATGGCGAGCAGCGTGGTCGCCTCGAAGGCGTAGGACACCGGCCAGTTGGGGAACAGGTCGTCGCCGATGAAGTAGCTGTGCTCGGTGCGCGACTGCCGGTAGGCCTCGAGCCCCGACAGCACCAGCAGCACCAGCCACAGCAGCGAGGAGAGGTACGACATCACGCCCATGAAGAGGTGGAGGCGGCTGAGCGGACGCAGGCCGCGGGCGAAGAGGACGCCGAGGTGCTGCAGGTTGCCCTGGCACCAGCGCCGGTCGCGCTTGGCGTGGTCGATCAGGGTCGGCGGCGGCTCCTCGAAGCTGCCGCCGAGGTCGTCGGCCAGCCAGACCTCCCAGCCGGCCCGCCGCAGCAGCGCCGCCTCGACGAAGTCGTGGCTGAGGATCTCGCCGCCGAAGGGTTCGCGGCCGGGCAGTGCCGGCAGCCCGCAGTGTTCCAGGAAGGGCCGCACGCGGATGATGGCGTTATGGCCCCAGTAGTTGGAATCGCCCTCCAGCCAATAGGCGAGGCCGGCGGCGAAGGGCGGTCCGTAGACGCTGCCCGCGAACTGCTGGCTGCGCGCGAAGAGCGATTCCCGCATCACCGGCACCGGCGGCACCTGGATCAGGCCGACCTGCGGGTTGCGGTCCATGCGCGCGACCAGCCGGGTCAGGCAGTCGCCGGACATCAGGCTGTCGGCATCCAGCACCACCATGTAGTCGTAGCGGTAGCCCCAGGATTCGCAGAAGTCGGCGATGTTGCCGCTCTTGCGCGCGAGGTTGCGCGGCCGGTGGCGGTAGTAGACGGCGATGCGGCCGGCGAAGGCACGGTTGAGCCGGCTCCATGCGAGCTCTTCGGCCAGCCAGGTTTCAGGGTCTGTGGTGTCGCTGAGGATATAGAGGTCGTAGTGCCCGTCGGCGCGCGTCTCGCAGAGCGATTCCAGGGTCGCCGTCAGGCCGGCGATGACGCGTTCGGGATCCTCGTTGTAGATCGGCATCACCAGTGCGGTCGCCGACGGCTGGCTGTCGCGATCGGCGCGCGGGCTTGCTCCTTTCAGGCCAAGGCGCCGCCCGCCGGCCAGCCGCACGGCAAAGCCGATGACCGAGATCCAGCAGGCGGTGGTGATCCAGGCGAACAGCGCCGAGAAGAGGCCGAGAATGGCCAGTTCCAGCAGCGAGAAGTCGTCGGCCGCGAGAATGGTGCCGAGCACCACCACTGCTGCCGCGGTGGAGGCGAGCACGAGGAAGAAGAGGACCGCTCTGCGGAATCTGGGTCCGGAGCGCCGGTCCCTGGAAGGGTCCATGGAGGGCGCCCTCAGGGAACCACGACCACGGCGAGCCAGCAGAGGCAGGCGGCCAGTCCCTGCGTGGCGCGGCCAACCCGCAGCCGTCCGAACTGCGCGGCGGCGGCCTCCGGGCTGGGGCGCCAGAGCGAGAGGTCCTGCGCCGGCATCGCCTGGCGCCGGCGCGGCGGCGTGCCCCAGTCGGTATCGGTTCCGGCGTCGTGGCCGGACCGGGCGGCGGCCAGGGCGACGCGCCCGCGCGGGCCGGGCGCGCTGTCTTCGTATCCGGGCGCGAACTCGGTCGTCAACTGCCGGTCGACGGCGGCGATGATCTCCGCCCAGGAGGATTCCATCACGGACGCTTCGGCCCCCAATGGATCGGCCCCCAACGACTTGGCGCCGCCCCGCGCGAGCAGGTCGCGCGCGACCGCGGCGGCGAGGCGCCGGCGGTGATCGTGGTCGTCGACTCCCGCGGCGGCGAGGTAGCGGCCGATGCGGATCATCGCCTCGCTGCGGGGCCGATCTTCCTGGTTCCGGCCATCGAGAATGCCGGCGTCGAGGCGAATGCCGGGCTGCGGGAGAGTTTCAGTCAGGCGGGCTTCCACAGGTAACTCCAGGTCTCGGTCAGGGCGTTGTCGTGGTCTTTCAGGAAGGCGCGCAGTTCGATGGAGTCTTCCCCCTCGGGCGCAAGCTCGAAAAGGGCGAGCCAGGTCCCCGTCGCCGGGTTGTGCCTGATCCTTGCGTCGAGCACCTTGCCCGCGGAGGCGGAGACTACGAACTCAACGTCGTTCTCGTCGGAGAGTTCCGCGAGCTTGCCGCCGCCGAACTCGACGGAGAAGCGGCGGTGGTCCGACTCGCCGGCGCCGGCTTCCCGCGTCGCCAGGGCACGGCCGGTCGCCGGGAAATCGGGATAATCGCAGGCGAAGCGCAGCCGGTAGGCGAAGGGCCAGACCTGGCCCGGCTCCACCGGCTGCTCCGGCACCCAGAACAGGCCGATGTTGTCGTAGCGCTCGGAATCGCTCGGGATCTCGATCAACTGGGCCACACCTTTGCCCCAGGGATCGAGGGGCTCGATCCAGGCGCTCGGGCGGCGCTCGTAGTTGAAGTCGAGATCCTGGTAGTGGCGGCTGTCGCGGTCGCGCTGCATCAGCCCGAAGCCGCGCGGGTTCTCGTCGCCGAAGGAGCTGATCTGCAGTTGCGAGCGGTTGGTCAACGGGCGCCAGATCCACTCGCCGCGGCCGGTGGCGAGCAGCATGCCGTCGGAATCGTGGACCTCCGGGCGCAGGTCGTCGGCCGGCCGCAGGCTGTTTTCGCCGTAGAGGAACATGGAGGTGAGGGGGGCGATTCCCAGCTTGTCCACCGCGGCGCGGGTGTAGAGGCGAGCGCGCACCTCCATGGTGCTTTCCGTCCCCGGGATCAGCGTGAAGTGGTAGGCGCCGGCGAGGCTCTCGCTGTCGAGCAGCGCGTAGATCTCGATCCGCCCGGCGCCACCCTGCGGCTGCTTAAGCCAGAATTCTCGGAAGTAGGGGAACTCCTCCTTCTTCGGCAGGCCGGTGTCGATGGCCAGTCCACGGGCGGAGAGCCCGTAGTGCTGACCGGCACCGAGGACGCGGAAGTAGCTGGCGCCGAGAAAGACCGCGAGCTCGTCCAGCTTGTCGCCGTCGTTCAGGGGATAGAGGATTCGGAAGCCGCCGAATCCGAGATCCTCCGGCGGCGACTCGGCCATCTCGGCGCCGGCGAAGTCGAACAGCTCGGGCCGGTACGCGACCGGCGCGATGTCGTCGCCGGCAACCGCGTTGATGGCGACCCGGTGGCGGAAGTAGGAGCCGCGCGGATAGAACTCGATCTTGAAAGGGGAGGGGTCGTCGCGCCACAGGCGCGCCTCCGGCCGGAAGCGGATGGCGTGATAGCGCGCCGGGCTCAGCTCGGCGAGGTGCTCCGGCATCGGCGCCGCGTTGGGCTGATGGGGTTCGGCGGCCAGTTGTTCGGCCATGGCGGCGACCTGGTCGAATCCGAATCCGGCGCCGGGCATGGCAAGGGTCCAGTCCCGCGCCGCCTGGGCGGGGCGGGACGGCTGCAGCACCGTCGCGGGAAGCAGGGCACCGACACCTACGCTCGTCAGGAACGTCCGCCGGTCGAAGTAACGAGATGACACCTTCGCCTCATTTATTGGGGGCTGGCTGCCGGGCCGGAATGGCCGTCGATCAGGCGCTTCCAGCTCGCCAACTCGCCCAAATGGCGATGCGCTGATCCGCTTTCAAGCGGTGCCAGAACGTACCTGAAAATATTGACCCGCCGCCCCGGCGTTTATTCCGCAGGTTGAATCGGACTTGCTTGCGCCATAGTGCTAGGCGATTGAAATTGCGGCCTTACTGGCCTTTTTTGCATCGACGGTCCCGATATAAGCCGCCCTCTGCGAACTGCGGAAGAGTCAAGGAAGTGGCATGGGGGAAAGTGGCTTGGGGGAGGGACAGCGGCATGTCGCCGCGCGCCCGGATCGATGGCGCGATCGATGGCGCCATCGATGCTCCGACGGCCGGCGCGACCAAAGGCGATTGTCACGGCGCCCTCCCGTCCGCGCGTCATGCCCGCATCGCTTCGGACGCCGTCGGCGCTGACCGCACGACCCGACAGCCGTCGATCGGATTCGCACTTTTGAGTCCCTCGCGCCCGAGATCGATGTTGACTCGGTTTTGCCGATGACGGCGTGACGGCGACAACCCGCCGAGGTCATGCATCGAACTTGTCGGGCGACGATTGCCGGTCGCGACAGAAGTGACCAAGCAATGCCCGATGCATTTCGTGGAACGCCGACCGCGTCGAATGCGAGTCGAAGCAAAGGTGAGTCGCTTCGACACGTTGAACTGGCGAAGTGGCGTTCATGTCGTTGCCGAGGTCTCCGAACGGGCATCGGGAGGGTCAAAAAAACTTTCGATCATTGCTTTCCATTGTTCTCTCTTTTCTTGTCACTGCTTCATCAAAGATGCACAATTCGCCACGCAGGATGGCACCATCGGATTCGTTCTTACCGTTAGGGGATTAGACAATTGGCAACCACGACCACCGCAAGGAAGCCGGCGAAGAAGAAAGCGTCGGCTAAGAAACGCGCAGCCGCTAAGAAGAAAGCGCCTGCGAAGAAGCGCGCCGCCAAGAAGACGGCGAAGAAGTCCACCGCCAAGAGGAAGGCCGTTAGGAAGACGGCCAAGAAGGCGACGAAACGGAAGGCTGTGAAGAAGACAGCCAAGAAGGCCACCAAGAAGCGGGCCGCCAAAAAGAAGGCGACCAAGAAGAAGGCCGTAAGGAAGACGGCCAAGAAGGCGACCAAAAAGAAGGCCACCAAGAAGCGGGCCACCAAGAAGAAGGCCGCCAAAAAGAAGGTCGCCAAGAAAAGGGCTCCCAGGAAAGCAGCGAAAAAGGCTGCTGCGCCAGCGGCTTCCTGAGGCCGGAAACAACTTGCCTGGAGGCGGCGCAACGCCGCCTCTAGCTGCCGCAAAAGGCAGCGCGTGAATTGGAAGACGGCGGCCTCCGCACCGGAGGTCGCCGCTTTCTTTTTTGCCTTGAGGACCGGGTTCCGCGTGCCTGGTCGGGCGCGGCGTCAGGTCTCGCGCGCGAAGATCGAGATGGCGTCGTTGAGGTCCGGAAGCACCCGCTCCACCGCGGCCTCGCCTTCGGCGATGATCTCGGCGGCACGGTCGAACTCGAAGAGGCCGAAGGTGCCGAGGCGCGGGGTGATGTGGACGTCGGGCGGCTCGCCCGCGAGACGCGACCGCGAGATCCGGTCCTGGACGATTCCCAGGGAGGAGATCATCACGCCGAACATGGAGGGGTGACTCGGTTCGCGCCGGAAGATGCGCTTGGCCAGCGAGCCGATCTTCGATCCCCTGGCCGCCTCCTCGTGCTCCTTCAGTTCGCTCAGCAGGTCGAAGCCGGCGACGGTCGGGATGGCGGCGCCGGCGCGGCGCTCCTTGCCCAGGATGTCGGTGTTGAGATTGACGGCGATGGTCATCTGCGCGCCGAGGGCGTGGCACACCGACACCGGCACCGGGTTGACCAGCGCGCCGTCGACCAGCCAGCGGTCGTGGTGCTGCATCGGCTCGAACACGCCCGGCAGCGAGAAGGAGGTGCGCATGGCGTCGACCAGGTCGCCCTCGCGCAGCCAGACTTCGTGGCCGGTGACGAGGTCGGTGGCGACGGCGATGAAGGGGATGCCGAGATCTTCGATGCGGATGTCGCCGACGTTCTGCCGCAGCGCGTCGACCAGGTGGCGGCCGCCGATCATGCCGCCGTTGCGCACCCGGAAATCCATGTAGGAGATCATGCGCAGCCGGGTCAGCGAACGCGCCCAGGTTTCGAGAGCTTCGCCCTTGCCGGCCAGGTGCACGCCGCCGACCACGGCGCCGATCGAGGTGCCGACGATGACGTCGGGTTCGATGCCGGCGCGCGCCAGCGCGCGGATCACGCCGAGATGGGCCCAACCGCGTGCCACCCCGCTGCCGAGGGCGAGGCCGATGCGAGGTCGCGATTGCGGATTGTGGGCCATGACCATGCCGAATCATACCGTCGTTCGCCTTAAACGATTCATAACTAAGACGGACCCGGCCGCTTGCCGGGAAAGCCGCGTGGCGCGGGGGAATTCGGGGTTAACCCCGGCTGCGTCGAGGCCGCCGGCCGGGCCGGGCCGCACACCTCCCCCTTGACATAACGATATCTTTATATCCTTATTATAGCATCCTGCTTCGACGAGGCCGCCCGGGGAGGGCAGCGATGGACTCTCTTCTTACCGCCCTGAAAGCGGTCGCCGAGCCGACCCGCCTGCGCCTGCTGGTGCTCTGCGCCCACGCCGACCTGACGGTCTCGGACCTCGTGCAGATCCTCGGGCAGAGCCAGCCGCGCCTGTCGCGTCACCTGAAGCTGCTGGCCGAGGCCGGGCTGCTCGACCGGAGCCGTGAAGGCAGCTGGGTCTACTTCCGCCTCGCCCACGCCGGCCCCACGGCGGCCCTCGGGCAGACCCTGGTCGACGCCCTGCCGGACCAGGATCCGACGGTACTGCGCGACCTGCAGCGCCTGGAGGAGCTGATGGACGAGCGCGCGCGCCGCGCCGAGGACTACTTCCGCAAGGTCGCCGTGCAGTGGGACGAGCTGCGGGCGCTCTATGTGCACGACGACGAGGTCGAGCGGCAGCTCGCCGACCTCATTGCCGCCGAGCAGGTGACCGATCTGCTCGATATCGGCACCGGCACCGGCCGCATCCTCGAGCTTCTCGCCGGCAAGGTGGAGCGCGCCGTCGGCGTCGATCTCTCGCCGGACATGCTGATGCTGGCGCGCTCCAAGCTGGAGCGCGCCCGCCTGCGCAACTGTGCGCTGCGCAAGGGCGACATGCACCACCTGCCGATGGGCGACGCCAGCTTCGATGCGGTCACCATCCACCAGGTGCTGCACTACGCCGAGCGCCCCTCGCAGGCGATCCGGGAAGCCGCGCGGGTGCTGCGGCCCGGCGGCCGGCTCTTCATCGTCGACTTCCAGGCCCACGACCTCGACTACCTGCGCAGCGAGCACGAGCACCGCTGGCTCGGTTTCGAGGACGACAAGGTGGACGACTGGCTGCATGAAGCGGGCCTCGAACCGGAAGGTTGCCGCCGGCTGAAGGGCAAGGCGCTGACCATCTGCATCTGGACGGCGCGCCAGGCGCTGGCCCCCGGCCGCTCGCAAGCGGCGTAACGAGGAACCGGGATCTTGGCCGACGTGATCCGCAATACCGCCGCCGTCCGCCGCCCCTTCGCCGGGGGTGACGATGCCTTGCCGCGCTTCTCCTTCGAGTTCTTTCCGCCGGCGACTCCGGCGGCCGAGACGCGCTTCCGCGACTCCGCGCAGCGGCTGTCCGCGCTGGCGCCGGACTTCGTCTCGGTGACCTACGGCGCCGGCGGCACCACGCAGGAGCGCACCTTCAAGGCCGTCGACTGGCTGCGCCGCGAGACGCGGCTGGAACCGGCGGCGCACCTGACCTGCGTCGGCGCCAGCCGCGCCGAGATCGACGCGGTCGCTGCCGGCTACTGGGATGCCGGCGTGCGCCGCCTGGTGGCCCTGCGCGGCGATCCCCCCAAGGGCTCGAGCGGCTACGTCCCGCATCCCGAAGGCTATGCCTATGCCGCCGACCTCGTCGCCGGGTTGAAGCGGGTCGCCGACTTCGACATCTCCGTCTCGGCCTATCCCGAAGTGCATCCCGAGGCGCGCGACGCCGCCGCCGACCTCGACAACCTGAAGCGGAAACTGGATGCCGGCGCGAGTCGGGCCATCACCCAGTTCTTCTTCGACCCCGACGACTACCTGCGCTTCGTCGACCGCGCCCGGGCGGCGGGCATCGCGGCGCCGATCGTGCCGGGGATCCTGCCGATCGTGAACTTCGAGCGCACCCGGCAGATGGCCGAGAGCTGCCAGGCGGCGATGCCGCGCTGGCTCATCGACCTCTACGCCGACCTCGAGGACGACGCCGAGGTGCGCTTCCCGGTGGCGGTGTCGGTCGCCGCCGACCTCTGCCGCTACCTCATGGCGCGCGGCGTCGAGGACTTCCACGTCTACACCCTGAACCGGGCCGACCTGACGGCGGCGCTGTGCCGGCTGCTGCGCAACGGCCATCGGGCCGGGCAGGACCGCGGCGAGCCGGTGAAGCTCATGGCGGGAGGCCTTTCGTGAGCCGTTTTCT
Organism: Kiloniellaceae bacterium; assembly: GCA_050330205.1. Lineage (GTDB taxonomy): Bacteria > Pseudomonadota > Alphaproteobacteria > Kiloniellales > Kiloniellaceae > Pelagibius. The sequence goes on along the minus strand of JBHJOA010000038.1, from coordinate 22,915 downwards.
GGACATTCTTTCCGAGCGGGTGCTGCTCTGCGACGGCGCCATGGGCAGCCGCGTGCAGTCCATGGAGCTCTCGCTCGAGGGCGACTACTGGAACCAGGAGAACTGCACCGAGGTGCTGAACCTCTCGCGCCCGGACATCGTGCGCGAGATCCATCGCGGCTACTTCGAGGCCGGCGCCGACATGGTGGAGACCAACACCTTCGGCGGCTCCCCGGTCACCCTGGGCGAGTTCGGCCTCGCCGACCGCGCCGAGGAGATCAACCGCCGCGCCGCCGAACTGGCCCGTGAGGCCGCCGAACTCTTCGCCGGCGACGGCCGCGAACGCTTCGTGGTGGGTTCGGTCGGCCCCGGCACGCGGCTGCCGTCGCTGGGCCACGTCGACTACGACAGCCTGGAAGCGGCTTTCCGGCTGCAGTGCGCCGGGCTGATCGCCGGTGGTGCCGATGCCATCCTCATCGAGACCTGCCAGGACCCGCTGCAGGTGAAGGCGGCGGTGAATGGCGCCAAGCTCGCCCGCGTGGCGGCCGGCCCAGGGGCTCGGGACCTGCCGATCATGGTGCAGGTGACGGTCGAGACCACCGGCACCCTGCTGGTCGGCGCCGACGTGGCGGCGGCGGCCATCGTGCTGCGCGCCCTCGACATCCCGGTCATGGGCCTCAACTGCGCCACCGGCCCGCAGGAGATGGCGCCGCACCTGGAATGGCTGGCCGAGAACTGGCCGGGTTTTCTCTCGGTGCAGCCCAACGCCGGCCTGCCGGAGCTGGTCGACGGCCAGACCCGCTATCCCCTGCGCCCGCACGAACTGGCCGGCTGGATCGAGCGCTTCCTGGAGGAGGACGGCATCAACATCGTCGGCGGCTGCTGCGGCACCACCACCGAGCACATCGCCGCCCTCGACGCCATGCTGCGCAAGCGCGCCGATGCCAACGGTCAGGGCAGGGGCGCGCGACCGGCGCCGAAGCAGCGCCAATCGTTCTGGGTGCCCTCGCTGGCATCGCTCTACAGCCAGGTCGCCCTGCGCCAGGAAAACGCCTACCTCTCCATCGGCGAGCGCTGCAACGCCAACGGCAGCAAGAAATTCCGCGAGCTGCAGGAAACCGGCGACTGGGACGGCTGCGTCGCCATGGGCGTCGAGCAGGCCAAGGAGGGTTCCCACGCCGTCGACGTCTGCACCGCCTTCGTCGGCCGCGACGAGATCGCCGAGATGACCGAGGTGGTGACCCGCATGCGCGGCTCGGTGTCGGCGCCGCTGGTCTTCGACTCCACCGAGTTGCCGGTGCTGGAAGCGGCGATGAAGCTCTACGGCGGCAAGCCGATCCTCAACTCCATCAACTTCGAGGACGGCGAGGAGGCGGCCCACCAGCGCCTCGAACTGGCGCGCCGCTTCGGCGCGGCCGTCATCGCCCTCACCATCGACGAGGAGGGCATGGCCAAGAGCGCCGAGCGCAAGCTGGAGGTCGCCAGGCGCCTGCACGACTTCGCCTGCGTGAAGCACGGCCTGCCCGCGGCCGACCTCATCATCGACCCGCTGACCTTCACCATCTGCACCGGCAACGAGGACGACCGTAAGCTCGGCCTCTGGACCCTGGACGCCATCGAGGGCATCGCCGCGGCGCTGCCCGACTGCCAGATCCTGCTCGGCCTCTCCAACATCTCCTTCGGCCTCAACGCGGCGGCGCGCCACGTGCTGAACTCGGTGTTCCTCGACCACGCCATCAAGCGCGGCCTCACCGGCGCCATCGTTCACGTCAGCAAGATCATGCCGCTGCACAAGATCCCCGAGGAGGAGGTGAGGGTCGCCGAGGACCTGATCTTCGACCGCCGTAGGGAAGGCTATGATCCGCTGCAGGCCTTCATGGCGCTCTTCGAGGGGCGCAGCGCGCAGGCCAGCGAGAAGCGCGCCCGCGCCGAGGACGTCGAGACCCGCCTGAAGGACCGCATCGTCGACGGCGACCGCCAGGGCCTGGAGGATGACCTGAAGGAGGCGCTGGAAAAGCACCCGCCGCTCGACGTCATCAACATCCACCTGCTGGCCGGCATGAAGGTGGTCGGCGAGCTGTTCGGCGCCGGCAAGATGCAGCTTCCCTTCGTGCTGCAGTCCGCGGAGACCATGAAGGCGGCGGTGCGCTTCCTGGAACCCTTCATGGAGAAAGTCGGCGGCCGCGAGAAGGGTACCATCGTGCTCGCCACCGTGAAGGGCGACGTCCACGACATCGGCAAGAACCTCGTCGACATCATCCTCACCAACAACGGCTACAAGGTGGTGAACCTCGGCATCAAGCAGCCGATCGACAGCATCCTCGCCGCCGTCATCGAGCACGAGGCCGACGCCGTCGGCATGTCCGGCCTGCTGGTGAAGTCGACCGTGGTGATGCGCGAGAACCTGGAGCGCATGTCGCGCGACAACCTGAAGGTGCCGGTCATGCTGGGCGGCGCGGCGCTGACCCGCAACTACGTGGAGACCGACTGCGCCGCCGCCTACGCCGGCGGGCAGGTCGCCTACGCCCGCGACGCCTTCGACGGTCTGTCGCTGATGGACAAGGTGGTGAACGGCAACTTCGCCGACCACGTCGGCGCGCAGCAGGCCAAGCGCAAGGGCAAGCCCACTGCCGGCAAGCGCGTGCTGGGCGAGGCGACCCGTGCCGATCAGCGCCCGGTCGACCTGGAGGAGACCCGGCTGCGCCGCGACGAGCTCTCCGCCGGCGTCGAGGTGCCGGAGCCGCCGTTCTGGGGCCCGCGGGTGCTGGCGCGGGTGCCGGTGGACGCCCTCATTCCCTTCCTCAACGAGCGCATGCTCTACCAGTTCCAATGGGGCTTCCGGAAGAGCGGCCGCTCGCTGGAGGAATACATGAAGTGGGCGCGCAAGGAGCTGCGCCCGACGCTCAAGCGCATGCTGGGGGTCTGCAAGCAGCAGGACATCCTGGTGCCGCAGGCGGTCTACGGCTACTGGCCGGCCGCCGCCGAGGGCAACGACGTCATCGTCTTCGACCCCGACGACCACGGCCGCGAGGTGGCGCGCTTCTCGCTGCCGCGCCAGGCGCGTGCCGGCGGCCTCTGCATCGCCGACTTCCTGCGCGACGTCGCCTCGGGCGAGCGCGACGTCCTCGGGTTGCAGATCGTCACCATGGGCCAGCGCGCCTCCGACGTGGCGCGGGAGTGGTTCAAGGACGACCGCTATCAGGACTACCTCTATCTGCACGGCCTCGGCGTCGAGCTGGCCGAGGCGCTGGCCGAGTACGTCCACAAGCGCATCCGCGGCGAACTCGGCTTCGGCCACGAGGACGCCCGCGACCTCGACGCCATGCTGCAGCAGGGCTATCGCGGCTCGCGATATTCCTTCGGCTATCCGGCCTGCCCGAACCTGGAGGACCAGGAACAGCTGCTGCGGCTGCTGAGGGCCTCGGAGATCGGCGTCGAGCTGTCCGACGAGTTCCAGCTTCACCCCGAGCAGTCGACCTCGGCCATCGTGCTGCACCATCCGCAGGCCAAGTATTTTTCCGTCTGAACCCGATCAGGCGGCACAACAGGGAGCAAGATCATGGGCGCAGAGAAATCCGTATTCGATCTCGAAGCCTATCGCCGGGAGGAGAGCGAGGCGGTCCGCGAGGCGGCCCGGGCCTCGGCCTGGTGGGACGCCGAGTGGCTGAAGTTTCCGACCGTTGGCAAGCAGCCGGACGGCTCCTGGCGCTACTGGGAGGTGCCGGCCGACACCGGCGTCTACCAGGACGACTGGCCGCGCGGCGAGCGCCTGGCCCGCGAGACCGTGGCGCAGATGCGCCGCTTCCCCGAGGGCAGCACGGTGCTGCGCCGCATCCTGCGCGAGATGGACCCCGAATCGACCGTGGGACAGGGCTTCCTGACCGCCGTCGAGGAAATCCTCTGCCAGGCACCGCCGCCGCCGCAGCAGGTGTGAGCGTCGCCCCGGCCCCAGGCGCGGTCCCTGGGGTGGTCCCTACGCTATTCACACAGGTCGCGACGGGTTCGCAGCGCCCATCAACATACGCTGCTGTCGCCCCGGGGCTTGACCCCGGGGCCCAATGCTGCCGCCGCATGCCGACCACCTTGGCAGTCTGGGCGCCCGAATGCGCGGCGGCGAGGCCCATGGGTCCCTGCAACGAGTGCCGGGACGACAGCCTTGGTTTGGTGAGGATGTCTCCCCGGCGCGACCGGAGGAGCGCCATATGGGCGTTGACCGCCCCGGCGGCCCGTCGATAGGTTCAAGCGCACCTTTCGACGGGAAAGCCATGAACCGCCGACATCCGAAGTTGAGGTCGCGGCCCGGACGGGCGGGCCGCATCGCCGTCCTCATCGCTTCCCTGGTCTTTGCCGCGGCACTACCGCCGGCCGCGGCGCAGGACTCGCCGGTCGTCGCCGGCGCGTCCGACCTGCAGTTCGCCCTCTCGGAGATCGCCGAGGCCTTCACGGCGGAAACCGGCCAGGCGGTCAGGCTCGCCCTCGGCTCGTCGGGCAACTTCGCCCGCCAGATCCGCCAGGGCGCGCCCTTCCAGATCTACCTCTCGGCCGACGAGAGCTACGTCCTCGACCTCGAGCGCGACGGCTTCACCCGCGATGCCGGCACGCTCTATGCCGTCGGCCGCATCGTCGTCATGGCGCCGCATGGGTCGTCGCTGACGGCCGACACCGCCCTCGACGACCTCGCGGCGGCGCTGGACGACGGCCGGCTGAAGCGCTTCGCCATCGCCAACCCCGAGCATGCCCCCTACGGAAAGCGCGCCGAGGAGGCCCTGCGGCACAAGGGCCTCTGGGAGGCGATCCGACCCCGGCTGGTGCTCGGCGAGAACGTCAGCCAGGCCGCCCAGTTCGCCACCTCGGGCAACGCCGAGGGCGGCATCGTCGCCTACTCCCTCGCTTTGTCGCCGCAGGTCTCCGCCCTTGGCAGCTACGCCCTGATCCCGGCGGAGTGGCATTCGCCGCTGCGCCAGCGCATGGTGCTGCTGAAGAACGCCGGCCCGGTCGCCGAGCAGTTCTATGATTACGTCCAGCAGCCGGCGGCGCGCGCGATCCTGCGCCGCTACGGCTTTATGCTGCCGGGCGAGGAAAGCTGAGCGGCGGCGAGGGGGCACGCCTCATGGACTGGACCGCGCTTTTCCTGTCGCTGCACCTAGCCGCCTTCACGGTGGTGGTGCTGCTGCCGGTCGGGATTTTCGTGGGCCGCCTGCTCGCCTACCGCGACTTCCCCGGCAAGGGCCTCGCCGAGGCGCTGGTGGCCCTGCCGCTGGTGCTGCCGCCGACGGTGTTCGGCTACTACCTGCTGGTGATCCTCGGCGCCGCCTCGCCGGTCGGGCAATTCTGGGAGGCGGTTTTCGGACGGCCGCTGGTCTTCACCTTCGAGGGCCTGCTGATCGCCTCCATCGTCTTCAACCTGCCCTTCGCCATCCAGCCGATGCAGCGCGGCTTCGAGGCGATCCCCCGCGAGGTGCGGGCGGCGGCGGCCTGCTGCGGCATGGCGCCCTGGCGCGCGCTGCTGCGCGTCGAGCTGCCGCTGGCCTGGCCCGGCATCCTGACCGCCCTGGTGCTGAGCTTCGCGCATACCCTGGGCGAGTTCGGCATCGTGCTGATGGTGGGCGGCAGCATCCCCGGCGAGACCCGCACCATCGCCATCTCAATCTACGATCGCGTGCAGGCCTTCGACGATGCCGGCGCGGCGCAGATGTCGGCCCTGCTGCTGGTGTTCTCGCTGGTCACCATCGCGCTGACCTTCGCCTTCTCGCGGCGCATCGGGCGGCGGCTCGGATGAGCGCGGCGGCCGGCCTCGAGGTGTCGTTGCACCAGCAAGCGCCGATCCCGCTGGCGGTGGATTTCGCCTGCGCGCCGGGCGAGGTGCTGGCCCTGGTCGGCCCGTCGGGCAGCGGCAAGTCGACCATCCTGCGCAGTATCGCCGGCATCTACCGGCCGGCCGGCGGGCGCGTCAGCGTCGGCGGCGAAACCTGGTTCGACCGCGCGCGCGGACGTCACCTGGCGACCCACCGCCGGGCCGTGGGCATGGTGTTCCAGAGCTACGCGTTGTTTCCCCACATGACCGCCCTCGGCAACGTCGTGGCGGCGCTCGGCCACCTCGAGGCCGACCAAAGGGCAGGGCGTGGCCGCGAGCTGCTCGACCTCGTGCATCTGAACGACCTCTACGAACGCCGGCCGGAAGAACTCTCCGGCGGCCAGCAGCAGCGCGTGGCGGTGGCGCGGGCCCTGGCGCGCGAGCCCAAGGCGCTCCTTCTCGACGAGCCCTTCTCGGCCGTCGACAAGGCGACGCGCCAGCGCCTCTACCGCGAGATCGCGGTGCTGCGGCGCAGCCTCAACATGCCGGTGGTACTGGTGACCCACGACCTCGACGAGGCGGCGATGCTGGCCGACCGCATCGCCGTGCTGCATCGCGGGCGCACGCTGCAGACCGGCACGCCGGAGGAGATCACCCAGCGCCCGCTCTCGGCGGAGGTGGCGCGGCTCGTCGACCTGCGCAACGTCTTCGAGGGCACGGTTGCCGCCGGCGCGAACGGGGGCGGCGTCATCGACTGGGCCGGCCTGCGGCTCGAGGTCGAGAGGCTGCCGGCGGTCGCGGCGGGCGCAGAGGTATCCTGGGTGGTGCCGGACGGCTTCGTGGTGCTGCATCGCCGAGATCGCCCGTCGCGCGGCGAGCACGAGAACCCCGTGCCCGGCAGTGTCGAATCCGTGCTCACCATCGGCCAGATGGCGCACATCGTCCTGCGGCCCCGCCACGCGCCCGCCCTGCCGCTGCATTTCTCGGTGCCGCTGCACGTGGCGCACCGCAACGGCATCGCGCCGGGCGTGGAGGCCACGGTGTCGCTGCTCGGCGAGGGCATCCACGCGATGCCGCTGCAGGGTTAAGTCGGGCGGCGGGCCGTCAGGCGGCGCCGCGGTCCTCCCCGATCGCTTTTTCCATGTCGGCGGCGGGAATCATCAGGCCGCCGCGGCTGCGCCAGTGCCGGTGCTTCACGACGCGGTAGCCGTGGCGCTCGTAGAAGTGCAGGCCGGAGAGGCTGGCGCCGATCGTCACACGGTCGTGGCCGGCGGCGGCGATGGCTGTTTCGGCGCGCCGCAGCAGGGCACTGCCGACGCCGAGCCGCGCCCAGTCGGGATCGACATAGAGGCTGCGCACCTCCTCGTCCTTGCGGCCGCAGAAGCCGACGATGCCGCGCAGGCGCGCCACCGCCACCTCGAAGATCTCGCCGTCGTCGCGCATGGCCTCGAGGTAGCGCTGCGGGTCGTTGCCGTGGACCCAGCTTTCCACCTGGCTGTCGTTATAGGCCCGGCGACCGAGCACCCGCACGGCGCGCTCGTGAACGGCAAAGAGCTGCCCGGCGTCCGAAGCACGGGCGCGGCGGATACGGTAGCGGGGAATGAGTCGGATTAGCTGCATTTGCCCGAGCTTAGGCAGGGATACCTAGACGGGCAAGTGGGCAAGTTCGGGCCGGGTGGCCCGGAGCGCCTAAATCACGGCCGCGGGCGTCACGAGCTGTGCGGGTGGACCTTCGGCAGGCTGGCGGAGGCATCGGCCTGTTCGGCGGCTTCGGCCGGTTCGCTCTGCGCCGCCTCAGCGGGCGCCGGGGTCTGCTGCTCGGCGGCTTCCTTGGCGAGGCGAAGGTCGCGCAGCCGCGCCATGCGCTCGTCACGCTCGCGCTGCGTCTTTTCCTTCTGCTTGATGACCGTGTCGTCTTTCTTCTGGCTTGCCGCGAAGTGTTGCTCGGCCCTCGATTTGTTCGACTTCCACATATCCGATTCCCTCAGTTCTGCTTGGATGCGACAAGGGCGAAGGGTGCCGACCCGCGTGCCGGGACGGAAGCTTCCGCAGACTGCATTTCAAGGTCCGGCGGCATCGCGGCCGGATCGCGTGGACCGGCCGGCCATCGGGAAAGGCGAATTTCGTGCCGTAAGACGGCGACCGCCCCCAAACGCTGGCTTGGGGGCGGTATCTGGGCCGGTCAGTCGATGACGGAGAGATTCTCAGCCGACGACTTGCCGTTCTGACCCTGCTGAAGCTCGTAGGAGACCTTCTGGCCTTCCCTCAGGGAGGTGAGGCCGGCGCGCTCGACGGCGGAGATGTGGACGAACGCGTCCTTGGATCCATCCGACGGCTCGATGAAGCCGAACCCCTTGGTTGCGTTGAACCACTTAACGGTACCAGTAGCCATAGCTCTGTTCCTCTAACGGTAGTCTGGATGCCGCACCCTGCCATTGCGAAAGCGCGGCTGCGGAAACGCTCACAATGTCAGTAGGCAGCTAAGGCAGTCGGCGTACCGGCAGATTAGGTAGCATCCAACATATGCGTCGCGTATGTCGTTTATTTATAGGTTCCCCGCGAAAAGTCAATTGGGCAGGCGTTGGCCCCGCCGGAAACCCCGGATTTCTGCGGATCGCGCGGCCTCGTCCCGCGGGCCGGGCGGGCTCGAACCCACGGGGCGGGCGACAAAAATCGGGAGTTAATTCACAGGGTCCCGGCAGAAAAAATATTTGCTTCGACTTTCGGGTTGACAATAAAAAAGTCGGAATTCTGAGATTTCGATCTGCCGTCGATCCAGGTTGTCTTTGAACATCTCCGCGATTTCATTGTAAAATACCGGTAGCGGCACCACATCTATGCTGTCACATGGTTCGCCGCGGGCGGCCGTCCCTTGCGTGTGGATGGTCCGTGCGTCTCGGCGCCAAACCTCGGCCGGCTTCCGGTCGCTCCGCTTTGCCATCAGGAATATCGAGAGAGCTCGTCACGCCATGACCAACGCCGCCAAGCTGAAGACGACGGAAGACACGCTGCACCGCGGCGAGACCTTGCATCACGGCGAGCCCAAGCTTCGCCAATGCCTGCGCTGCCAGGTCGATTTCCAAAGCACCTGGTCGGGCGAGCGGATCTGCGCCCGCTGCAAGGGCACCGCGGCCTGGCGCAGCGGCGTGCCCGCGGCGTCCACGGCGAGCGGCCGGCGCTAGGGCGGCGCCATTCAATCGATGCAGGAGTCTGGAAGATGTTGAAGGCCGAACGCGGGATCAAGCACAGCTGTACGGAGTGCGGCTGCAAGTACTACGACCTCAAGAAAAAGGTCGCCGCTTGCCCGAAGTGCGGCGCCAAGGCCTCGCTCGAGACGCCGCTGAAGTCGGTGCGCTACCCCAGCCGGCGCAGGTGATCCGGCAACAGCCGGACCGTCACGGCCGCTCCCCGGTCTCCACGTGATCGTAACGGCGGCGGCGATTGCGTTCTTGCACGACCCCTTGGGGGTGCCCTGTGCGAAATCTTGCTCTGATCTTCCCCGTATAAAATAAATCTAGAAATATACGCTGAGAAAATCTCTGCGGAATAAATACTCTCTGCGTAATGATTAGGGGAATTATTGGCGCTGTGCTATAATTATTAAAGACAGAGGGAAATATTTCTCTCTGAGCAGAGGATTTCCCAAATGAACACACCCGAATGGCTCAAACCCGCAATTTACGGCGGCATCTGCGGCGCGGCGGCGCTGGCGATCGTCGGATTTTCCTGGGGCGGCTGGGTGACCGGCGGCGGCGCCAAGGCCATGGCGGCCGAACAGGCCCGCATGGAGGTCGTTGCCGCCCTGGTGCCGATCTGCGTGCAGCAGTCCGCGCAGGACCCGCGCCTGACCGAGACCCTGGCGCAGCTGCAGGCGGCCAACCGCTACCAGCGCAGCGACCTGCTGATGCAGGCCGGCTGGGCCACCATGCCGGGGTCCGACGACCCCAACCGTGCCGTCGCTTCGGCCTGCATGGAAAAGCTGTCCGAACAGTTCTGACCGCCGGCCGCCGCTCGGCGGCGCGCGGTATTTTCCACAGAAGACAGGAAACGGGGCGGCCCGTCAGCCGCCCTTTTTCGTCTCCGCCTCGTAGCGGGCGCGGTTTTCGTCGTTGATGGGGTAGAGGCCGGGCAGCTTCGCGCCGTTCTGCACTTCCTTCATGATCCAGGCTTCCAGGCGCTCCTGCTCCAGGCCCAGGGCGGCGACCTCCTCGACGATGTCGCCCGGCACCACCACGGCGCCGTCGCGGTCGGCGACGATGAGGTCGTCGGGGAACACCGCGACGCCGCCGCAGCCGATCGGCTGCTGCCAGCCGACGAAGGTGAGGCCGGCGACCGAGGGCGGCGCGGCGATGCCGCTGCACCACACCGGCAGGCCGCTGGCCTCGACGCCGTCGAGGTCGCGCAGCACGCCGTCGGTCACCAGGGCGGTGACGCCGCGCTGGGCCATGCGCGCGCAGAGGATGTCGCCGAAGATGCCGGCGTCGCTGACGCCCATGGCGTCGACCACGGCGATGGCGCCCTCGGGCATCTCCTCGATGGCGGCCCGCGTGGAGGTCGGCGAGGCCCAGGAGGCCGGCGTCGCCAGGTCCTCGCGCGCCGGCACGAAGCGCAGCGTGAAGGCAGGGCCGACGAGGCGCCCTTGACCGGATCGCAGAGGCCGGGTGCCGCGCAGCCAGACGTTGCGCAGGCCCTTCTTCAGCAGGATCGTGGTGATGGTGGCGGTGGTGATGCTCTCGTAGGCATCGCGCAGCGCGGAATCGAGCGGCACGGGGGTTGCTCCTTGTTTCTCTCTAGTAACCGAGGGCGCAGCCGTCCTTGCGCGGATCGGAGCCGCCGGCCAGCGTTCCGCCCTCCCAGTCGATGCGGATCGCCTGGCTGCCGCCGAGCGGCTTGTCGGGCGCTTTGAAGCTGTGGCCCATCTCCTCGAGCTGGGCCAGCACCTCGGCCGGGACGCCGCTTTCGGCCTGCACCTCGGTCTCGCCCGGCGCCGGGAAGAGGCGCGCGAGGTCCATCGACTGCTGCAGGTCGAGGCCGTAGTCGATGTGGTTGGTGAGGAAGCGCGCGTGGCCGGCCGCCTGGTAGTGGCCGCCCATGACGCCGAAGGGCATCACCGCGCGGCCGTCGCGCACCGCCATGCCGGGGATGATGGTGTGCATCGGCCGCTTGCCCGGGGCGATGCAGTTGGGGTGCTCGGGATCGAGCGCGAAGGAAGTACCGCGGTTCTGCAGCACGACACCGCTCTTCGGGCCGGTGATGCCGCTGCCGAAGGAGGAGAACAGCGAGTTGATGAAGCTGACCGCGTTGCGGTCCTTGTCGACCACGGAGATGTAGACCGTGTCGGCGTGGGCGGCGACCGGGGCCGGGGCGGGCTCGAGCGTGGCGCGCCGGGGATCGATCTGCCGGCGCAGTTCGGCCGCGTAGTCCATCGACAGCAGCTCCGCCACCGGCACCGCTGCCTGGTCGGGATCGGCGAGGTGGGCGTCGCGCTCGCGGTAGGCGAGGCGGGCGGCCTCGATCTCCAGGTGCAGGCGCGCCGCGCTCATCGCTCCCAGGGCCGGCAGGTCGAAGCCGTCCAGGATGTTCAGCAGCAGCAGCGCGATGACGCCCTGGCCGTTGGGCGGGCACTCGTAGATGTCATAGCCCTTGTAGCGCGTGCTGATCGGATCGACGTACTGGCCGGCGGCGGCGGAGAAGTCCTCCAGGGTATGCAGGCCGCCCAGCGCGCGCAGGTGCGCGACCAGGTCCTCGGCGACGGCGCCCTTGTAGAAGGCGTCGCGGCCGTCGCGGGCGATCAGCTCTAGGGTGGCCGCCAGCAGCGGCTGGCGCTGCACGCTGCCCAGCGCCGGCGCCGCGCCGCCGGGCAGGTAGATGCCGGCGGTCACCGGGTCGTGCGACAGCGTCTCGATCTCGCTCTGCCAGTCGCGGAACACCCGCTCGGTCACCGCGAAGCCCTCGCGGGCGAAGCGGATCGCCGGCTGCAGCAGGTCGCCCAGGCTGCGGCTGCCGTGGTCGCGCAGCAGCTGCGCCCAGGCATCCACCGCGCCGGGCACGGTCACGGCGTGCGGCGTGTAGCGCTCGATCTTCTCGATGCCCTGGCCGGCGTACCACGCCGCGGTGGCCGCCTGCGGCGCCCGGCCGGAGCCGTTGAAGGCGACGATCTCGCCGCTGCCCTTGGGGGCGTAGAGCACGAAGCAGTCGCCGCCGATGCCGGTCGATTCCGGTTCCACCACGCCCTGCACCGCGCAGGCCGCGATGGCGGCGTCCATGGCGTTGCCGCCGTCGCGCAGCACGTCGAGCGCGGTGAGCGTCGCCAGCCCGTGCGAGGTCGCCGCCATGCCGTGCAGCGAGCGGGCGACCGAACGGCCCGGCAGATCGAGGTTTCGCATTTGCTGCAGAGATTCCTTTGCGTCTGTTTTCACGCCGTGGTCCGCGGCGGCCGGGCTGATCGGAATACCAGCAGGTCTGGAAGATCGGGCGGCGTCGCGGCCTCCTGATGTAGCGGCCCCGGCGGGGCTTGGAAAGGGTCAGTTCGGCGCCCGCGCGCGCCGGCGGCAGGGCAAGGACCGGCAAGGTGTTGTCTTTGCAACACGATGGCCTTACCGCCGAATAGTCGAAAATTTCGTCACCCGAGTTTGTCGTTTCGTTTATAATGGGGACATCGGCTCAGGAGGACCCGACCCTCTTGCCCGGAGCGGAGAGATCGGAGCGGAGAGATCGGGGCGGCATCGAGATGCACGGTCTCAAGAACTACAATCTCATTGTCGAGCCTTGGCTCGGGAACCCCGGTCCCAACGGACCGCGTGGTCGCATGGGCTACCGCTGGCGCGTGACCTGGAAGCTGAAGGGCGAGTTCTACGCCGAGGGCTTCGAGGACTCGCACCCGGCGGCGCGCGCCGCTGCGGAGGCGTATCTCGCCGAACAGGGCATCGAGATCATGTCCCTCAGCCGACCCGCCCTGCGCACGCCGCTGCCCCTTGCGCCGCCCGTGAGGCAGTTCAGTCAGCGAAATTGAAGGTCGCCATCTGCGGCGCCTCATTCCCGAATGTGGCCGACGGAAGAACGCCATAGATCGAGGAAAATCTCCCGCTTCTGCAGGTCGAGGCCGACCAGCAGGGCCGGCGAGAAGGGGATCGGGTGGAGTGTCGACGGACCGCCCGAGAGCAATGACGAGCCGCCGTCGTCGCTACTTCCGAACGAGACGATCAAGGAGGCTTCGGCAAGCTGTCGCCGGCCCTCTTCCGACAGCAGGAAGTCGATGAAGCGCTTGGCCGGCTCCGGATTCTCCGCCCAGCGAGGAACCAGTGCGGCCCGCGCCAGGATCAGCGTGTAGTCGGCCGGCGCGACGACACCGATCCGGGGGTCTATCTCGGCGCGCGCCAAGGCGTAGGAGCCGAGCATGTTGTAGGCCAGCAGGTAACGTCCCTCCGCGACGCCGTCGATGATCTCGGCTGAGCAACAGGTCGCGACCATCCGGTTGCGGGCGAAGGCTTCGATCAAGCGGCCGAAAGTGGTCGCGTGCTGCGAGTCGACGAAGGCGAATAGGTAGCCGAGACCGGACTGCTCGATGTCGTAGGTCGCGATCCGCCCGGAGTAAGGGTTCTCAGCCGGCCGCACCATGTCGATGAGATCGAAACGCGACCGCGGCACTTGCTCGGGCGGAACGCGATCGCGGTTGTAGACGATCACCGCCGGCTCAAAGGTGATGCCGAACATCTCGTCGCGCCAGTTCGCCCAGTCGGGAAGCGGCTCGGTGTGGTCCGAGACATGCGGCTGCGCACAGCTGTCGTTCACCAGCTTGACCTGCAAGTCGATGGCTGAACTGATCACCAGGTCGGCGACCGCCGCGCCGTCACGACAAGCGCGCATGGCACGCTCGTAAAGCTCATTGGTCAGGATCTCCTCGTAGCGGATCGCGAGGTTCGGAAAGCGCGCAGAGAACGCCTGGAGCACCGGCGTGAACGGCTCGACGTCGGTGGAGCCCTGGATCAGGAGCCTCTGATCCGACTCGCTCCAGAGTGGACCGAGGGTCACGATCTCGTCCGGGGCCCTAACATCGCCCTGGGCGCTGGCCGTGGCGAACGCCGTGACAAGGCAGGGCAGGAGGATCAGGAACCATCGCCTCATGATTCCATCTCCCGCTGCAGCGGCAGGCGCAGCGCCGCCCGGAACCGGCCATCGGGGGTATGTGAGAACTCGAGCCTGCCGGCGTGCGCTTCGGCGACCGCGTTGACGATGGCGAGCCCGAGGCCGGCGTCACGTGCCGACGATCCGGCGGTGTTGGCGAAGTGCCGCCCGCTGTCGGCCCAATGGAGGGGAGGCACTCCAGCTCCGTTATCGGTGACGGCAATCTCTGCCCTGCCTTCGCCGGCGAGGGCCTCGACGGTCAGGCTGACGGGACGTTCGCCATGCCGAAAGGCGTTGTTTACCAGGTTCTTGGCTGCTTCCACCAGACTAAAGGCATCGCCCCGTACCTCGACCGGATCGCCGGGAAGATCGAGCCCAAGGTCGCGGCCCATCTCCGGCAGGTCGTGGTCGATCTCTTCGGCCACCCGGACGGCGATGGCGCGGAGGTCGAGGCGTTGCTGCTCGACAGCGTCGGCGCGATGGATGATGAGCGCCTGATTGAGAAGCTGGTCGGCGAGCCGGCTCAGGCCAACCGTGCGCTGGTGGATGCGCCTGACGATGCTGCGAAGCCGCTCCGGATTCTCCTCTGCCGCCGCCAACTCAGCCTGCGCGCGCAGTGCCGCGATCGGGGTGCGGAGCTGGAGTGTTGCGTCGGCGATCAGGGTCTGCATGACCGTCACCCGCCGTGCCAGCCTATCCATGAAACGGTTGATGGCGACGACGACCGTCTCGATCTCCCGGGGGCTCGAGACGTGCAAGGGCGATAGATCCTTTGGGTTGCGGTCCAGGATCGCCTGCTCGATCCGTCCCAGCGGGCGCAGGGACGAGCGCACGGCGAACACCGTCAGCGCCACCATTGCCAGCCCCGCCGCCACCAAAATCAAAAGTGCCCTCGCCGTGATGTCCCACGCCAGCTCGTTGCGCGCCCGGGTTGTATGACCGACAACGATGCCGACCTCTCCGCTGTACGCCCGCTCGGCGAACCGGCGGCGGGTGGCAGCGAGCCGTACGGGTTCGCCGCCGAACTCAGCAGCATAGAAAACGACGTCGTCAGCGCTCTGCGGTGGTCGCGGTACGGTATCGTAGCCGGTAACCGTGTTGCCGTGGCGATCGAGCACGCGATAGATCACACGGTCTTCCGGCGCCAGCGCCAGCAGCTCGAAGGCGGAGGTCGGCAGGTCGACAACGACGCGGCCGGAGGTGACGGAGACCGAGCGGGCGATCTCGAATGCCGCCCCCGCCAGGAGCCGGTCGTACGCCTCGCCCGCCGCTTGCCGGCCGTAAGCGTAGGCGGCGACGGTGATGAGCAGGCCGCCGGCACCAAGGATCAGCGTGATGGCGAGGGCGAGGCGCCAGGCGATCGAGGGAGGCCGCGCAGTCAGGCTATTCATGTCGCTCGAGTTGGTATCCAAGGCCCCTGAGCGTGCGGATAGACACTTTCGAGGCGGCGAGCTTGCGCCGGAGCCGCGCGATATAAAGCTCGATCGCGTTGAGCCCTACGTCTGCTTCCTCGAATGAGAACAGCTTGTCGAACAGTCGGTTCTTCGGGATCACCCGGCCGCGGTTGGTGAGCAGGATCTCCAGCAGCCGGAACTCGCGCCGTGTGAGCGAAAGCGGGATGCCATTCACGCTTGCCGTCCGCGCGGCGGCGTCGAGGCTTAGATCGCCATACAGGATGATGCCTGAGCGCACTTCGCACTGGCGGCGTATCAGAGCGCGCGCCCGCGCCTCCAGTTCGCGCAGGTTGAAAGGCTTCGTCAGGTAGTCATCGGCGCCGGTGTCGAGGGCGTCGACGCGGTCGTCGACGTCAAGCCTGGCGGTGAGAACAAGAACCGGGGTCTGGCAGCGCGCGGAGCGCAAGCCACGCAGTACCTCCAGGCCGGAGCCGTCCGGCAGCATCAGGTCGAGAATGATGAGATCGTACTCCTGGACGGCAAGGGCATCCTCCGCCGCCTCCCGCGTCGCCATATGATCGACCGCATGCCCATGTCGGGAGAAGGTGGCAACGATAGGTTCGGCCACGTCCTCGGTATCCTCGACAAGCAGAATCCGCATGTCTTGCGCCTCCCCAGACAAGACACTTCGCCCGCTGCCGGGCCACATTTTTTCGGGCAGCATGCCGAACAGCAGGCGCAGGATCAATCTGTACCAACCGCAGGCCGAATGCCAGCTTTCGCGGCCGGGCCGGACCCGTTGGCCGGCACCCCGGCATTGCGGCGACAGTTTCGTGACAGGTTCTGGCTGTAGACATCACCGTGAACGAGAAGGGGAGACAAGCCCCCAAGCCGTCACAGCAAGAAACGTCATGGGAGGAAATATCATGACCGCGTTTACGCGTGCGAGCCTCGCCGCGGCTATTTTGGCGTCCACAGTCTGCCTCGCGGGCGGCCCGGCGGCGGCCTTCGACCCGCAGAACGTGGAATGCATCGCCCCGGCCAACCCCGGCGGCGGTTGGGATTTCACCTGCCGCCAGGTCGGCAAGACCCTCTTCGAGATGGGCAAGACCCCTGGCCCCGTCCAGGTCGTCAACAAGGCCGGCGGCGGCGGCGCCGTCGCCTACGCCGAGGTCGTCACCAAGCGCAACAGCGAGAACAACCTGCTGGTCGCCGCCTCGACCGCGACCACCACGCGTCTCGCCCAGGGCCAGTTCGCCGGCCTGACCGCCGACCAGGTGCGTTGGCTGGGCGCCTTGGGCGCCGACTACGGTGTCATCGGCGTGGCCAAGGACAGCCCCTACGAATCCCTCGGCGATCTGATGGCGGTGCTCAAGGACGATCCGGGCAAGGTGGC
Source organism: Kiloniellaceae bacterium (assembly GCA_050330205.1). Lineage (GTDB taxonomy): Bacteria > Pseudomonadota > Alphaproteobacteria > Kiloniellales > Kiloniellaceae > Pelagibius. The sequence goes on along the minus strand of JBHJOA010000038.1, from coordinate 6,228 downwards.
GATCGCGGGCGGCAGTGCCGTCGGCGGCTGGGATCACCTGAAGGTGCTGATCGCGGCGAAGGCCGCCGGCGTCGACGACGTCCGCACGATCAAGTACGTCGCCTTCCAGGGCGGCGGCGAGGCGGTGACGCAGCTGGTCGGCGGCCACGTGCAGGCTTTCACCGGCGACATCTCCGAGGCGTTGGGGTTCATGGAGTCGGGTGACCTGAGGGTGCTTGCCGTGCTGGCGCCGGAGCGTCTGCCCGGCGGCCTTTCCGACATTCCGACCGCCAGGGAGCAGGGCGTCGATGCCATCGGTGCCAACTGGCGCGGCTTCTACGCGCCGGGAGAGATGTCGGACGAGGCCTACGACTACTGGTCGCAGGCACTTGAGGAGCTCTACGCCACCGAGGCCTGGCAGAAGATCATGGCCGACAACGGCGTTATGCCCTTCAATCTCGCCGGTCCCGAGATGAAAGCCTTTGTGGACGATCAGATTGCCGAAATCCAGGAACTCTCGAAGGAAATCGGACTGATCAAATGATCGGCTCGGACCGCCTGCTCGGTGCTGTCGGCCTGACTCTCGGGGTGGCGTTCATCTGGGGCGCCACCCTGATAGAGACCGGCTTCATCGTCGATCCGTTGGGTCCGCGGAGCTTCCCCATCATTATCGGCAGCGTGCTGCTGCTGGGCTCGCTCTACGTGCTGGTGCGGCCGGATCCCGAGCCGGCCTGGCCGGCGATGGGCCGGGTCTTCGAGATCCTCGGCGCCCTTGCGGTGCTGATCGGCTACACCTACGCGCTCGAGCCGCTCGGCTTCGTCGTGTCGACGGCGGTGGCGGCGGCGATTCTGAGCTGGCGGCTCGGCAGCAAGCCGCTGTGGGGTGCGGTTTCCGGTCTCGGCATTTCGCTCGGCATCTACGTCATCTTCCACATCATCCTCGGCCTCTCGCTCGCCCGGGGTCCCTGGGGGTTCTAAGCGTTGGAAACCTTCGATCTGCTCGCCCAAGGGTTTGCGGTCGCCCTGACCGTCGAGAACCTGGGACTCGCGCTGCTCGGCTGCTTCCTCGGCACCATCATCGGCGCCATGCCGGGGCTGGGTCCCTCGAACGGCGTCGCAATCCTGATTCCGCTCGCCTTCACGCTCGGCCTGCCGGCGATTCCGGCGCTCATCCTGCTCACCAGCGTCTACTACGGCGCCATGTATGGCGGGCGCATCTCCAGCATCCTCATCAACATACCCGGTGACGAACCGGCCCTGATGGCGACGCTGGACGGCTATCCAATGGCCCGGCAGGGCCGGGCCGGGGAGGCGCTGGCGCTGTCCGGCATGGCCTCCTTCGTCGGCAGCTTCTTCGCCACCATCGGCGTCGCGCTCTTCGCCCCGATGCTGGTCAAGGTGGCCCTGCTCTTCGGCCCGGCCGAGTATTTCGCGCTTTTCACCATGGCTTTCGCGACGCTCGGCGGCGTGTCCAGCAAGAACCAGGCGAAGTCCGCCATGGCCGCCGCCCTCGGCCTCGGCATCGCGATGGTCGGCATCGATGGCTCGACGGGGGTCTACCGCTTCACCTTCGGCGAGGTGCACCTCCTCGACGGCGTCGACTTCCTGGTCGCCATCGTCGGCCTCTTTGCGATCTCCGAAGTGTTCCTCTTCATGGAGCACAAAGGGGAGGGCTCGCCGATCGGCACCAAGCTGGACCGCATCACCATCCCGCTGGCCACCCTCAAGCGTTGCCTCGGCGCCATGGCCCGCGGCACCGGCATCGGTTTCGTCGCCGGCGTGCTGCCGGGCGCCGGCGCCTCGCTCGGCAGCTTTGTGGCCTACACCGTTGAAAAGCGGGTCTCCGACGGTGGCAAGACCTTCGGCAAGGGCGATCCGCGCGGCCTGGCGGCCCCGGAGGCCGGCAACAATGCCTCGGCCGGCGGCGCGCTGATTCCGATGCTGTCGCTCGGCGTGCCCGGTTCGGGCACCACGGCGGTGCTGCTGGCAATGCTGCTCACCCTCAACATCACGCCGGGACCGCTGCTCTTCACGCGGAATCCTGACGTGGTCTGGGGCCTCATTGCCGCCCTTTTCATCGCCAATTTCATGCTGTTGCTGATGAACGTCCCGCTGGTCGGGCTGTTCGTGCGGGTGCTGCGGGTCCCGGCCCGCATTCTGATGCCGACGGTCGCCATGATCAGCTTCGTCGGCATCTACGGTATCTCCGGCAGCACCTTCGATCTGCTGGTGATGGTCGCTTTCGGCGTCGCCGGCTACCTGCTGCGCAAGCTGGATGTGCCCCTGGTGCCGATCATCCTCGGAATCCTGCTCGGCAACCAGATGGAGGACAACCTGCGCCGCGCCCTGACCATCTCCGACGGCGATTGGAGCATCCTCTGGGGCAGTCCGCTTGCCATCGGTCTCTGGGCTTTCGCCGTCGTCGGGTTTGTCGCGCCGATGGTGATCGGCCGCCTGGTGCGGCCGAAGGTGCCGGCGTCGATCGCCGAGACCGCCGATCCAGACTGACCTCCCGGTCCGGGCGCCTTTTCGGGCAAAATCTGCTAACACTCTGGTCGCACGGCGATTCGGCGCCGGCGTCGGCGGGAAGCTGCTGTATGAAAGTGACCAGTCTGGCCATTCCAGAGGTGCGGCTCGTCGCGCCGGCGCGCCACGGCGATCACCGCGGCTTCTTCTCCGAGACCTACAGCAAGCGCGCCTTTGCCGCCGCCGGCATCGAGGCCGACTTCGTGCAGGACAACCACTCGCTCTCCGCCGAGGCCGGCACGCTGCGCGGGCTCCACTTCCAGGCGCCGCCGCGCGCCCAGGCCAAGCTGCTGCGCGTGGTGCGCGGCGCCGTCTTCGACGTCGCCGTCGACCTGCGCCGGGGCTCGCCGACCTACGGCCGCCACGTCAGCGCGGTGATTTCCGCCGTGGCCTGGAACCAGATCTTCATCCCCGTCGGCTTCGCGCACGGCTTCTGCACCCTGGAGCCGGGCACCGAGGTGCTCTACAAGGTCACCGACTTCTACGCGCCGGAGGCCGAGGGGGGGCTGCTGTGGAACGATCCCGAGCTCGCCATCGAGTGGCCGGAGGGCGCCGGGGCGGTGCTTTCGGAGCGCGACGGGGCCTGGCCTCGGCTAAGGGATTTGGCAAGGGTTTTCGATTATGAACAAGGCTCTTAGAGGGTCTTTTCAATCCAATTTGGGAAGTTGACGAGGGGCCATCCGTGAAAATCCTGGTCACCGGCGGCGCCGGCTTCATCGGATCGGCGGTCATCCGCCATCTCATCGCCGCCGGCGAGGCGGTGGTGAACGTCGACAAGCTGACCTACGCAGCCACGCCGGAGGCGCTGGAGGACGCGGCGGAGAGTCCGCGCTACACCTTCGCCAAGGTCGACATCTGCGACGGCCCGGCCCTGCGCGAGGTCTTCGCCGCGCAGCGCCCCGACGCGGTGATGCATCTGGCCGCCGAGTCCCACGTCGACCGCTCCATCGACGATGCCGCCGACTTCATCCAGACCAACGTGGTCGGCACCTATCGCCTGCTGGAGACCGCGACGGCCTGGTGGCGCGAGCTGGACGGCGATGCGCGGCGCGGCTTCCGCTTCCACCACATCTCCACCGACGAGGTCTTCGGCGCGCTGGGCGCCGAGGGCCACTTCACCGAGGAGACGCCCTACCGCCCCAACTCGCCCTACTCGGCGAGCAAGGCGGCCTCCGATCATTTCGTGCGCGCCTGGCACCAGACCTACCGCCTGCCGGTGGTCACCAGCAACTGCTCCAACAACTACGGCCTCTACCAGTTTCCCGAGAAGCTGATCCCGCTGATGATCATCAACGCCCTCGACGGCAAGCCGCTGCCGGTCTACGGCCGGGGCGAGAACGTGCGCGACTGGCTGCACGTCGAGGATCACGCCCGCGCCCTAGTCGCCGTGCTGACCGGGGGGCGCGTCGGCGAAACCTACAACGTCGGCGGCGACAGCGAGCTACGCAACATCGAGGTCGTCGGCATGATCTGCGATCTCGTCGACGAGCTGCGCCCGCCTGCGGATGGCGGGTCGCGGCGCGACCTCATCGCCTTCGTCGAGGACCGTCCCGGCCACGACCTGCGCTACGCGGTCGATTGCGCGAAGATCAAGCGCGAGCTCGGCTGGGCACCGCGGGAGAGCTTCGCCTCCGGCCTGCGCAAGACCGTGCAGTGGTATCTCGACCACGAGGACTGGTGGCGCGGCATCCTGGCGCGGCGCTACCAGGGCGAGCGCCTCGGCCTCTCCAAGGCGCGCTGAATGTCCGACGGCACCGACAGGCCGCTGCTGCTGCTCGGCGCCGAGGGGCAGGTCGGCCGCGAGGTCGCCGGGCTGGCCGCCGCGCGCGGCCTCGCGCTCACCGCGCTGGGCCGCCGGCAGCTCGACATCGTCAGGCGCGACGGCTTGCGCGACGCCGTCGCCGGCCACGCCGTGGTGGTGAACGCCGCCGCCTACACCGCCGTCGACCGCGCGGAGAGCGAGCCGGAGCTGGCCATGGCGGTGAACCGCGACGGCGCCGGCCACGTCGCCGAGGCCTGCGCTGCCGCCGGGGCGACGCTGATCCATCTCTCCACCGACTACGTCTTCGACGGCGCCAAGGGCGCGCCCTACCGCGAGGACGACCCGGTCGCGCCGCTCAACGTCTACGGGCGCAGCAAGCAGGCGGGGGAGGCGGCGGTGCGGGCCGCCTGCGCGGGCCACGTCATCCTGCGGACCTCCTGGGTGTTCGGCGCCGCGGGCGCCAACTTCGTGAAGACCATGCTGCGCCTCGCTGGCGAGCGCGACGAACTCTCCGTCGTCGCCGACCAGTTCGGCTGCCCGACGCCGGCCGCCGCCCTCGCCGAGGCGATCCTCGTCGTCGCCGCGCAGCGCGCGCCCGCCTGCGGCACCTACCACTGCGCCGGGGCCGAGCGCATCTCATGGTATGGCTTCGCGGCGGCGATCTTCGCCGCGCGGCAGGCGCTGAGCGGCGCTGCGGGGCCGAGATTGCATGCCATCGCAACCGCAGACTTTCCGACCGCGGCCCGCCGCCCGGTGGATTCCACGTTGGATTCCGGCCTGTTTCAGGCCACCTTCGGGCAGCCGCCGATCGACTGGCGGGCCGGCCTGGACGACGTCTTGCGGACGCTGGCGGCAGAGGTGAAGGGGGAAAGATGAAGGGTCTCATCCTGGCCGGCGGCGCGGGCACGCGCCTGCACCCGGTCACCCTGGCGGTCAGCAAGCAGCTGCTGCCGGTCTACGACAAGCCGATGATCTACTACCCGCTGTCGGTGCTGATGATGGCGGGCATCCGCGACATCCTCATCATCACCACGCCGCACGACGCGCCGCTGTTCGAGAACCTGCTGGGCGACGGCGCCCGCTGGGGCCTGAACCTCCGCTTCGCCGTGCAGCCGAAGCCGGAGGGTCTCGCCCAGGCCTTCCTCATCGGCCGCGACTTCATCGCCGGTGACAAGTGCGCCCTCATTCTCGGCGACAACATCTTCTACGGCCAGGGCCTGCAGGAGGTGCTGATGCGCGCGGCGGCGCTGCGCCGGGGCGCCACGGTGTTCGGCTACCAGGTCTCCGACCCGGAGCGCTACGGCGTGGTGGAGTTCGACGCCGCCGGCCAGGCCGTCAGCCTCGAGGAGAAGCCGCACCGGCCGAAGTCGCGCTTCGCCGTCACCGGGCTCTATTTCTACGACGAGCAGGTCTGCGACATCGCCGCCGACCTGAAGCCCTCGGCGCGCGGCGAGCTGGAGATCACCGACCTCAACCGCCGCTACCTGGAGGCCGGGCAGCTTCAGGTGGTGCGGCTCGGCCGCGGCTATGCCTGGCTCGACACCGGCACCCACGACAGCCTGATCGACGCCGCGCAGTTCGTGCAGACCATCGAGCACCGCCAGGGCCTGAAGATCGCCTGCGTCGAGGAGGTCGCCTTCCGCAAGGGCTTCATCACCGCCGAGCAGCTGAAAGGCCTCGCCCAGCCGCTGCGCAAGAACGACTACGGCGACTACCTCCTGCGCATCGCCGAGGGGCTGGCCTGAGCACCTACGGTGCTGGGGACAAGTCCTGCCGTATTCGCATATCTCTCGCCGGAGTGTCCCACCCTCGTCAATCCAAGGCTGTCGTCCCGGCACTTGATGCCGGCAACTGTGTCATGGGGCGTGGTAGACGGTTTTGTCCCTAAGCATGGCGTTGAGGCGGACAAGCAGCTTTCGTGCGACGGCGATGAGAGCAACTTTCCGGGCCTTGGCTGATTG
>JBHJOA010000037.1:0-7107 GCA_050330205.1 Kiloniellaceae bacterium | reverse complement strand
GACAAGGGGGTCGACGTGGTCGGCGGCATCCCGCACTTCGAGCGCAGCATGGCCGACGGCGCCGAGTCCGTCCGCCAGCTCTGCGAGATCGCCGCCGCGCGCGGCCTTCTGGTCGACATGCACTGCGACGAGACCGACGACCCGCTGTCGCGCCACATCGAGAGCCTCTCCTACGAGACCCAGCGCCTGGGCCTGCAGGGCCGCGTCACCGGCTCCCATCTCACCTCCATGCACTCCATGGACAACTACTACGTGACCAAGTTGATGGCCCTCATGGGCGAAGCCCAGGTCCACGCCGTCGCCAACCCGCTCATCAACATCACCATCCAGGGCCGCCACGACACCTACCCCAAGCGCCGCGGCATGACCCGGGTGAAGGAACTGCTGGCGGAGGGCATCAACGTCGCCTTCGGCCACGACTGCGTCATGGACCCCTGGTACCCGATGGGCAGCCACGACATGCTGGAGGTCGCCCACATGGGCCTCCACGTCGCCCAGATGACGGGTGTCGAGGAGCAGAAGGCCTGCTTCGCCGCCGTCACCGAGAACGGTGCCCGGGTAATGGGGCTGGAAGGCTACGGCCTGGAACCCGGCTGCCACGCCGACATGGTGGTCCTGCAGGCCGGCGACGTGCTGGAAGCACTGCGCCTGAAGCCCGCGCGCCTCTTCGTCATCCGCCGCGGCCAGGTGATCGCCGAGACCCCGGCGGTGCAGGCGCAGTTGAAGGTGCTGGGGAATGGAGCGGTGGATTTCCTGAAGTAGTCTTATGAGCCAGCCGCACCTGCCCTACAGCCTGTCCGTGTCTCGCACCGGCGCTTCCCTCACCTCCTCTTGTCATTCTCGCACTTGTTGCGAGAATCCATGGTGCTGCCAGACGCCCGGCCTCTCCCATGGACCCTCGCAACAAGTGCGAGGGTGACAATATGGGAGGTGGCAGGCGACCTGCGCCTCCTGCAGTCAACCGTTTCATACGCCTTTCTTATCTGAGGAAACCATCTTGCCCTCCCTCGACCTCTCCTTCGTCCGCACCCAGTTCCCCGCCTTTTCCGAGCCGTCGCTGCAGGACTGGGCGTTCTTCGAGAATGCCGGCGGGTCCTATGCCTGCGGGCCGGTCATCGAGCGGCTGAACCGCTTCTACCGCGAGACCAAGGTGCAGCCCTACGGCCCCTTCCCGGCCTCCAGGCGCGCCGGCGAGGAGATGGACGAGGCGCGCGCGCGTCTCGCCGGCTACCTGAACGTCGCCACCGACGAGGTGCACTTCGGGCCCTCGACCAGCCAGAACAGCTACGTGCTGGCGCAGGCCTTCCGGCAGATGCTGCAGCCCGGCGACGAGATCGTCGTCACCAACCAGGACCACGAGGCCAACTCCGGCGCCTGGCGCCGCCTCGCCGAGAGCGGGCTTGCTGTACGCGAGTGGCAGGTCGACCCGGAGAGCGGCCGGCTCGACCCGCGCGACCTCGACGCGCTGCTGGGCGACAGGACGAGGCTGGTCGCCTTCCCGCACTGCTCCAACATCGTCGGCCACCTGAACCCGGTGGCGGAGATCTGTGCCAAGGCCCACGCCGCCGGCGCGGTCACCTGTGTCGATGGCGTCTCCTACGCGCCACACGGCCTGCCCGACGTAGCGGCGCTGGGCGCCGACATCTACCTCTTCTCGCTCTACAAGACCTACGGGCCGCACCAGGGCCTGATGACGATCAAGCGCGACCTCGCGGAGCGGCTGCCCAACCAGGCGCATTTCTTCAACGCCGGCAGTATCCTGAAGAAGCTGACGCCGGCCGGACCCGACCACGCGCAGATCGCCGCCTCGGCCGGCATCGCCGACTACTTCGATGCCCTGCACGCGCACCACTTCGACGACGAGGTCGATGCCGCCGGGCGCGGCCGGCGGGTGCACGCCCTCCTGCGCGGCCAGGAGCAGTCGCTGCTGGCGCCGCTGCTGGACTGGCTGCGGCAGCGCAACGACCTGCGCGTGCTGGGCCCGACCGATCCGGCCGAGCGGGCCCCCACCGTTGCCATTCACACGAAAAACAAGCCGGCTGCGGAGGTGCTGACCGGACTCACCCAACGCGGCATCGCCGCCGGTGCCGGCCACTTCTACGCCTGGCGCCTGGTGGAGGCCCTGGGCATCGACCCGGAAAGCGGGGTGCTGCGCCTCTCCTTCGTGCACTACACGGCGCCGGAGGAAATCGAGAAGCTGATCGAGGCGTTGGACGGGTCGCTGTAGATGAGGCAACGCCTTCGCCCGCTAGCGCCAGGCTCGCACAAGTGCGGACATACCTCCGATTGTCATCCTCGCACTTGTTGCGAGGATCCACGGGAGAAGCCGGGCGCCAGGCGGCACCATGGATCCTCGTGACAAGCACGAGGATGACGCAATGAGCGGGTTGGGCCGCTCGTGCAATCGCCGCTGACGTTTCTCGATTTCGGCGGGTGACAGCAGAAAGCCCACCGGTCTGCTTTCCGGTCCGCATCGGCTGTCGGCAGTCGGCAACAAAAATGGTAGGCTTTTCCAAAAAGACAAAGGGAGGAAAAGCATGCTGTGGGCGCGATTCCGCCGTGCCGGGCACGTCGGTTACGGCCAGGTCGAGGGCGATACGCTAAAGGTCTATTCCGGCAGCCTTTTCGACGGCGCGTCGCCCACCGGGCAGAGCGTGAAGCTGTCCGAGGTCGAACTGGAAACCCCCTGCGATCCGAGCAAGTTCATCTGCCTGTGGAACAACTTCCACGCGCTGGCCGCCAAGCTGGAGGTTGCCGAGCCGCCGGAGCCGCTGTTCCTCCTGAAGGCCCCCAACGCCTTCACGGCCCCGGGCACGACCATCCGCCGCCCGAAGACCTACGACGGCCCGGTGGTCTACGAGGGCGAGCTCGGCATCGTCATCGGCAAGCGCGCGACGGCGATCTCCGAGAGCGAGGCCGCGGACCACATCTTCGGCTACACCTGCGTCAACGACGTGACGGCGGCGAAGATCATCCAGAAGGACCCGACCTTCGCCCAGTGGACGCGCTCCAAGAGCTTCGACGGCTTCGGCGCCTTCGGCCCGGTGATCGCCACCGGCATCGATCCCATGGGCCTCTCGGTGCGTACCGTCCTCAACGGCGACGAGCGGCAGAACTACCCGGTGGCGGACATGATCTTCCCGCCGCACAGGCTGGTCAGCCTGCTCTCCCACGACATGACGCTGATGCCCGGCGACGTCATCGCCTGCGGCACCTCCATCGGCGTCGGCTCGATGAAGGAGCCGGCCAACACGGTGACCATCGCCATCGACGGCATCGGCGAGCTCACCAACACCTACGAGAACTGAGGAACGACGACCATGAAGATCTGCGTGGTAGGCGCCGGCGCCATCGGCGGCCTCATGGCGGCCAAACTCTCGCTCGCCGGCAACGAGGTCACCGTCATCGACCAGGGCGCGCACCTGGCGGCGATCCAAAAGAACGGCCTGAAGTTGATCTGGGAGGACGGCAGCGAACACCTTGCCGGCATGAAGGCGGTCGGCAGCGCCGCCGAGGCGGGGCCGCAGGACCTGGTGGTGCTGGCGGTGAAGGCCCATTTCCTCGACCAGGTCGCCCGCGATGTCGAGAAGCTGCTGGACGACAACACCATGATCGTCACAGTGCAGAACGGCATGCCGTGGTGGTACTTCCACAATTACTCCGGCCCGCTGAACGGCACGCGGCTGAAGAGCCTCGATCCCTCCGGCGTACTGGACCGCTACATTCCCGGCAACCGCATCGTCGGCTGCGTGGTCTATCCCGCCGCCGCCGTCACCGAACCCGGCGTGGTGAAGCACGTCGAGGGCGACCGCTTCCCGGTCGGCGAACTCGACGGCTCGGCCAGCCAAAGAGTACAGAAGCTGCACGACCTCTTCGTCGAGGCCGGCTTCCGCTCGCGGGTGCTGGACGACATCCGCTCGGAGATCTGGCTGAAAGCCTGGGGCAACCTCTCCTTCAACCCGATCTCGGCGCTGACCCACGCCACCCTGGAGGACATCTGCACCTTCCCGGAGACCCGCAAGCTGGCCGCCACCATGATGGCCGAGGCCCAGGTGATCGGCGAGAAGCTGGGCGTCACCTTCCGCCACACCATCGAGAAGCGCATTGAGGGCGCGCAGTCGGTCGGCAAGCACAAGACCTCCATGCTGCAGGACGTCGAGGCGGGCCGCTCGCTGGAGACCGAGGCCCTGATCGGCGCCATCCTGGAGATGGGCCAGCTGGTCGAGGCGCCGGCGCCGGCCATCGAGACGGTCTATGCCTGCGTGAAGCTGCTCAACAAGACCATGCTGATGGAAGACGCCGCGGTGACGCTGAAGAAGGCGGGCTGAGCCGGCTGTCCGGTCACCAGAGGGCGCCCGCCTCGATGGCTCCCCAGATCGCAACGCCGGTGATCGCGAAGGACATCAGGGCGGCCGCCAGGGCGACGCACAGCAGGAGGCCGTCTTCCTCCAGGAAGGCGAAGGCAATTAGCATCGTCACAAAGATCGGGATGAAGTGACTGAACGGCAGCGGGGCCAGGAACGTCACCCCCAGGAACAGGACGACCAGTCCCACGGTCCGCTTGGTCGCCCCGAAGGGAGTGGTCCAGCGCGGCCGGACGATCCGCTCCAGGCGTTGGAGGATCGGAGACAAGCGTCGAATGAGGCGCGCCAGGCGGGCCTTGGAAAGGCGGCGGGCGGCCAGCCGGCGCGGCAGAACGGGTTCCTCGCGTCCCAGCATCATCTGGATGGCGGGGATGGCGAGCAGGATGCCGGCGACCGGCGACACGCCGGGGACCAGGCCGACCAGCGCGACCAGCAGGATCACGATGCCGAAGGAGCGATCGCGCAGGTTCTCGACGATCCACGCCAGGGATACCTGCTCGTCCGGCGCGGCGTTCAGGAGGTTTTCGAGGATGGCCGAGGTCGGAACGCGCATCTTCGGTTCGACTGCCTGCCAGGGAAGCTGAGGTATCCGGTTCCCCGGATTGAAGTCGAAGCGCGCCGTTCCGACAAGGGGGTCGCCGGCGACGTCCGCGGGTGACACTGGCGCGATTGCGAATTTCTCCAAATTTTCCGTCGGATATATTTTTTGATCCACTTTATTCCTACTTTCACTCCGCAATAAAAAGTCTCGGAAATTCTATAAATACATTTCTCCTGCAGATAAATTAGTGCGATAATATTTAATGCACTATTGAAATTCTTTCCCGCGAGCGTCATGTATTCCCTGGTGGCAAATCAATGCCGCCGCAGCGAAAGGCGACCCCTTCATGTCCTTCAAGAAGTTCTCCGCGGCGCAGAGCCCTCCGGGCAACGACGCCGCCGCCACGCCCAAGCAAGCCGCGTCACCCGTCCAGCCGGCCAAGCAAGCGGTGCCGAAGCCGGACGCAACCACGCCGAAGTCGTAGTCGCCGCTACGGGGGCGTCCACTGCGACGCCGCCGGCACGAGCGAACCACCGCCGATGACCACGCGAACGATCCAGAGCACCGTCACCTTCAGTCGTCCCTTCCTGCTCGCCGGACTGGGGGAAACCCTGCCGGCCGGAACATACTGCGTGGAAACCGAGGAAGAGCGCATCGACAGCCTCTCGTTTCCGGCCTACCGGCGGATATCGACGCTGCTGCGCCTGCCGACGGAGCGCGGGCCCTCGTATCTGTCGCGGGCGGTGACCATCGACCCGGACGCGCTGGACGCCGCGCTGGAACGCGACCGGGCTGCCGCGGACGCCCCGCCACCTGCACTGGGGGAAGCAAAGCCATGACCGACGACCCGGTCGATCTCGATGTCCACCGCGGCATGGCCGCCCAGAAGGCCACGGAGATTCGCCGCGAACTGCTGCACCGCTTCGAGACGAACCAGGCAGCCTTGAAGCTCAGCCAGGAACAACTGGAGAAGTTCCTCCAGGCCGCCCCGGCGGAAACCTGGCCGGAAGCCGCCGCCAAGGCGCAATACCTGATCCAGCTGCTGGCCGAGACGCCGCAGGCCGAGGATCCACGCCGGCAGAAGCTGATCGCCAGTGCGCTCGAAGACCTGGCCCGGCTCTGCGAACGCGAAAAGGACCTGCCGTAACGGAACGGGCCGCCGCGCGGCCGAGAAAAAAGGGGGAGCGCCCTGCGGCGCCATCCTGGAGATGGGCCAACTGGTCGAGATACCGGCGCCGGCCATCGAAGCGGTCTACGCCTGCGTGAAGCTTCTCAACAAGGCCCTGCCGATGGACGACGCCACGGTGACGCTGAAGAAGGCCTGGGCGCTGCGCCACAGATACACTGCTACAGTGAACCTCCTCATCGGGCGCTCCGACTGACGGGCGTAACACCGTCATGTCACCGCTCTCGGCGCAGTCGCCGCCGTGTCAAGAATGAGGAGTATTTAATTGATAAAATTACGCAATCTGCTTGCCGCGGCGTTCGTCGCTGCGCTGCTGGCACTGTCGCTGAATGGCGGACCCAAAGCCTCCGCCGCGCAGTTCGACGCCCCGATCCAGGTCGCCTCGCTCGCGACGCCGGACGATGCCAGGCTGGTCGACACCAAGGCCGCCGGCGATCTGACGCTGGCCGAGTACCGCGAACTGAAAAAGCGCGTCCTGAAGCCGGGCGGTGGTGGTGGCGGCAAGCCCGGCTCCTCGTTCAAGGCCAATCCGGGCGGTCCGCTGGAATTCGACGCCTGCTGCGACGACTGCAGCAAGCCCGGCGGCTGCACCGGCTGCAACTCCGGTCCCGAGGGCCTGACCTGCGGCATCGGCCTCATCGCCGCCGACTGCCAGGTGGTCCAGGACAAGGTCACCTGCGTGAAGAAAGACAACTAGCGGCAGCCCTTGGCTCCGCCGCAAGAGTAAGGGGAGTGCCTGGCGGCACTCCCCCTTCATCAGCCCCAGACCGCTTGACTCGGCTTTCTCACTACATCCCCATCGCCTTCTCCCAGACCACGTGGGTCCAGGCGCCTTCCGGCTTCTTGGTGATGACCGGCGTCGACTCGTTGCTGAGCAGGGTCTCGACCGTGCGCTCATAGTCGCCCGGCGCCAGGTAGCCCAGCTTGTCGGAGGAGCCCAGCAGCTTGGCGATCTCGCCCATCATGCGCTTCTGGTGCTTCTCGGTCTGGGCGCCGGTGGCGTCGTTCTCCAGCAC
>JBHJOA010000036.1:0-11512 GCA_050330205.1 Kiloniellaceae bacterium | reverse complement strand
TCGCCGGAACCGGCGCCTTCGGTGAAGCCGAAACCACGTGCCATGGCTCAGCTCTCCCTCACATGCACGGCGAGCAGCTCGGCGTCGCCGCCGGCGGTGTCGCTGGCCGCGTCGCGGGTGACGCGCAGGCGAAAGGCCTCGCCGGCGGCCAGGTTGTCCATGTCGGCGCCGTCGGTGAAGGCGATGGTCACCACGTCGACCAGGCCGGCGGTCCCGGGCACCGTCGTGTCGTTCACGCTGTTGGCGGCGGCAAAGCCGTCGCTGTCGAGGTTCTGGTGCTGGTCGCCGATGCGCTCGATGGCCACGTCCCAGTCGATGTCGCCCGAGGTCGCCTCGGTCATCGCGTAGTGCAGATCGACGGTGAGGCCGCCGCCGCCGTAGCCGGCGGGCAGCACGCCGCCGAACACCGCGCTCTCGTTGCTGCTGCCGTCGAAGTCCAGCACCGGGTGGCCGTTGCGGGTGTCCAGGGTGGCGTAGTTCGCCGCCGGCGGCACGTTGTTGAGCGCCGTGACGACGAGTGTCGGCGTGGCGGAGCCGCCGCCCCCGCCGCTCTGGTTCACCCAGTGGGTGTCGTGGTCGGCGGCCGAGGCCTTCGCCAGCACCTGCCCGGCATCGCCGCCGGCCGGCACCCCGACGCCGTCGCTGCCGTCGTCGCCCGGATCGCCCTGGGGGCCTTGCATGCCCTGCAGTCCCTGCACGCCCTGAGATCCCTGCGGGCCCTCCGGGCCGACCAGGCTGGACGCCGCGCCCCAGCCACCGCCGGATTTCGGGCCGTAGATCGCGTCGCCGGCGGTATCGATGTAGAAGTCACCGGCGGCACCGAGCCCGGGGGACGGCGTCCCGGCGCCGCTGTGGATCGTGCGGCCGTCGGCACCGGCCGGCCCGGCGGGTCCGATCAGGCTGACACCGCTGGCCCAGCCACCGGCCTTGGGGCCGTAGAAGTCGTAGGCGGCGAGGTCGATGTAGATGTCGCCGTCGTGGCCGAGTCCCGCCGACGGCGCGCCGCTGCCGCTGAGCACTGTGCGCCCGTCCGTCGGCCTGTCGACGTTCTCCAGCCCATTGCCCTCCGCGTTCCAGGCGACGAGCCGCCCTGCCGCCGGCTCGGGAAACGCCACCTCGGCCAGCGCCGTTGTCTCGCGGAACTTCGGCGCCCGGCTGAGCGCTTCCTCGATCTGCTGGTCCCGCAGCGCCGCCAGGTCCGCCATGCCCTCGACCGCCGTCGAGGGAAAGGCGCCACCGAGCGGCAACGAGGTTTCCTGGCGCGGCGGCACGGCGAGCTTGATCACCAGCACGTCGCCGGGCGCCGGCCGATGGTCGACGGGGCTGCTGCGCACGGTGACGGTGCCGCCGCCCGGCGCCCCCGCCCCGTCGAGGTCGTACTCGCTGCCCTCGGTCCAGACGACCTCGGCGCCCGCGGCGGTGCCGAGGACCACCTTCACGTGGCTGTTGTCCATGAACTTGAAGCCGGTGGGAAACTCGGTCGTCACGCCGTCGCCGGCGTAGCGGCTCTTGGCGCTGGTGGTGGAGATCGTCATCTGCTGCTCCTGGTCTGGCGTCGCGGAGTCACGCGGCGGTCGGCCGCCTCGGCGACGGCGGATGACGCCACCGGCGCCGGCGCGGCCCGCCGCTCCTGTGCTTCGATGAGTTCGCTGAGCCTGGCCCAGTCGCCGGGCCCGTTGCCGGGCTCCAGCGCCTGGCGTTCGGCCGGCGAAAGGCCGGCCTCGGCGAGTTCGGCGGCGACATTGGGGGCGGCGTCGCCATAGCGGCGGGCGAGATCGCGCAGGGCCGCGACCCGCGCCCGCGCCGGCAGCACGCGCAGATCCGACAGGATCTCCTCGCCTTCGATGTCGGAAAGTGCCCGCCGCTGCTCGGGCGCCAGCCCCATGGCTGCCTGCGCCGCGAGGCGCAGCGTCACCGCCGCCGGCAGCAGGGCCGCGTCGCGGTCCACGGCGGCGAAGGCCTCCGCCACCGGTGCCAGCCCCATCGCGTAGCCGGCGGGGTCGCGCGCCCGTTCGCGCAGCAGTTCCTCGGCCTGCACGCGGATCTCCCGCTCGATGGCGGTGCGCAGTTCGGTGTCGAGGTCCTCCGGCACCGCCAGAACGGCGGTGGCGTCCTGCAGCGCCGCCGCCGGCGCGAAGCGCAGGCCGTCCAGTCCGGCCCGCACCTCTTCGGCGATCTCGATGCGGCGGTCGAGGTCGGCGCGGCCGTCGTCGTCGAGCAGCCGCCGGGCGATCCGGCCGAGTTCCGGCGATGCGGCCTCGCCGCGCCGGGCCCGCGCGACCATCGCCTCGGCCAAGGCAGCGCCCTGCACGCCTTCGCTCTCGCGCCGCCGGGTCGTTTCCATCAGCAACGCCTGCTTCAGCGCCGCGTCGTCCAGCAGGGCGTCGTAGGCGCCGGAGTCCAGCTCGGTCAGGGCCACCGCAGCGGGGCGCGCGCGGATCGCCGCGACGGCGAGGCCGCGCCGGAACCCGTCGCGCTCGGCGGCGAGCTGCGGCCGGGTCAGGGCGCCAGCGTCATGCAGCGAGTCCAACAATGCGCCGCCCTCCTCCGCGTAGCGTGCCGCCGACTGCGGCTCGCGCGCCGCCTGGCGCTGCAGCAGATCCAGGGTCTCGCCAGTCCGCCGCGCGAGGGCGGCGACGCGCAGGTTCTGCGCCCGCTGTGCCGTCCGCAGGCCGTGTCCCTGGCGCACCGGCGCCGCCGCCTGCCGGGCGGCGTCCCGCTGCGCCGGCGGCAGGTCGTCCAGCCAGCGCTCCTCCAGCGCCTTCAGGTCGCGCGCGGCCCGGCGTGCCGCATCGATCGGCGCGGCATCGTCGTCGTCCCATTCCGCGACCATGCGGTCGGCCGCCTCGCGCAGGACGGTGCGATGCGCGGCGGCCTGCAGGCCGATTGCGGCGCGTTCGCTCCTTGCGCCGGCCGACAGCAGCATTTCGAGGCGCTGCGCCAAAGGGCCCGACGCGGCCACGGCGTCGCCCAGGGACGACAGGCCCTCGGCGGTGGCGAGTCCGAAGTCTGCGGCGGCCGCCCGGATTGCCGGCACGCGGCTTCGGGCGGCGCCGACCGGGACGACCTCGGCGGCGGAGGGAATGCGGGGCATGGGTTTACCTCGAGATTGTGGAGCACGAAGAAGCGGCTTTGGTCCCAGTCAGAGCTCGAAGAAGCCGCCGCTGCCGCCGCGGTTGGCGGCGGTGAGCAGCGTCGTCCCGGCCCGCAGCAGGCCGGCGTTTCGGGCGTTTCCGGCGCGGGCGCGGTGGAACGCCGCCGACTGTCGGTGACGCTGGGCCGCGGCGGCGCCGCCGGCGAGGATGTCCTGGGCGCCGAGTTCGATCTCCGCGGCCCCGGCTTCGTCGACCATCAGCGGCGATCCCTCGGAGGTGACGCCGCTGCCGGCGCGGCGCGCCCGCGCGGTGGCGAGCAGGCGGCTGTGGCGCCGCCGGTGATCCTCGGCCTCGCGGCGGGCGATATCGCGTTCGCGCACCGCCTGCTGCTGGGCCATCGCGGCGTTGAACTCGGCGGCGCGCGCGTCCGCCCGGCCGGCGGCGAGGCTGCCCGCCGCGCTGAGCAGCGTTCCCACGAGAGTCAGTGCACCCATAGACGATACCTCGCATAGTTTTCCGTGGTGCCGGCGAAGCGCGGCAGCGTCTCTACGTGCCGGAACCCCAGTCGCTCGAGCCACTGCCGCGCGGCGGCGAAGTCGGCGTGCGCTTCCGCGTCGATGATCTCCAGGTCGTAGTGCCGGGCCAGCGCCGGCAGCGCCCGCCGCACGGTCCGATGCAGCAGGAACGGGCGCTGCCGAAGACTTTCCGAGAGGAAGGCCCAGGCCCTGCCTCGCGTTCCTTCGAGCACCAGCCCGGCGCAGCCGAGCACCCGCCCCTCCTCCACCAGGCTGAAGGCCGGGCCCGCCGGACGGTAGGCGGCGGCGAAGTCCCGCAGCTGCCCACGGCAGAACACCGGCGGCTCGAGGTCGGCCAGCTGCGCCGGCGCGAAGGGCACAACGCGGAGGCCGCCCATCACAGCAGCTCGTTGGTCTTCAGCTCCGGCGCGGCGGCCAGCAGCGTCAGCGGCAGCGGCGCCGAGCCGCTGACGACGATGCGGGCGTCCCGCTCGAAGTCGCCGTCGAAGCTGGCGAACAGCTCCCCGGTGAACAGCGGCACCGCCTGGTCCATGGCATCGCCGACCTCGCGCAGCGGCACGTCCTGCAGCCGCGCGACCGACGGCCCGATCCTCAGGCCGAGGGAATGCAGCAGCACCAGGGCGATGCCGTGCACCCGCTTCACCTTGCCGACCGCCGTGCCCGCCGCCGCGCCGGCTTCCAGCTTCAGCGAGGCGAAGACGTGGCGGTACGGCAGGCCGACATGGGCGACACTGGCCGGCGCCTGCAGGGCGATGGCGCCGCCGGCGACGATGCGGTCGGGATGCAGGGCGCCGTCGGCCAGCACCGTCACCGTCTCGCCTTCCAGGTGGTCGAGGCCCGAGAGAGTCTCGGTCGGCGGCCCGGCGTAACTGAGGCCGCAGTCGACATAAAAGGCATCCTTCTGCCGCGCCAGCACCGCGGCATCGAAGTCGGCCACGGCGTCGAAGGTCTCCGGGTTGGGGCCCTCGAAGGGCGCCTCGAAAACCTCGATGCTGCGGAAGGTGGCGCCGTCGACGGTCCGCTTCACCGCCAGCCAGGCCTCGTCGTGGTTCTCGCTCGCCGCCGCGGCGCTGCCCGGAATGGCGGCGAGGCTCTCGATCACCGGGGCGCCGTCGCCGAAACGGCCGCCCAGGACGTGGCGCGACCAGCCGACCACGTCCTGCTCGCGGCGATAGGTCAGCGTCGCCAGCACGCCGTCTTCACGCAGGCAATGGACCTGGCTGTCGGGCTCCTGCTGGTAGACGATCTCGCGCAGGCCGCCGGCGGTGACGTGGTCGGCGAGGATCGTCAGGTCCGGCGTGTGGAAGCCGTCGGTTTCCAGGCTGAACACGAACTCGCGCAGCTTGCGCCGGGCGCGCTGCACGAACAGCACGATGGAGCCGATGCGCAGCGGCAGGATGTCGGCGCTTCCGTTGGTCGACTCGCGCTTCACCTCGACGTCGAGCGGCGTCACCACCGGCCCGTCCGAGGTGACCGACCACTCGCCGCCCGAGGTGCCGAGGATCAGCTGGCGGCCCGGCGACATCCAGCGGATCGCATTCACCTGGTCGGCGGCGATGGTGAAGTCCAGCCCGTCGTCGTCCTGCACCTCGACGGCGCCGCCGGCGAAGCTGTCCGGGCGCATGTTCTCCAGGTCCGCCGACTGGCTCATCCAGAAGCTCTGCGGCTGCGAGCGGGTGTTCGCCCAGGCGGTGCGCTGTTCGAAGAAGGTGACGACGCCCGGGTAGCCGCGCTCGGCCGACCAGGCGCCCAGGCGCCAGTTGGCCGTCGCGTTCACGTTGGCGAAGGCGCGCTTGACGTCGGCCCGCACCTGCTCCGGGCTGACGATCTCGGTGATCACCGCCCAGCCCGGCTCGCCGGTCGGCCGGAGGCGGACTGGCCGCCCGACGTCGCCCTCGCGGAACGGCGCATGGCCGCTGGCGGTGATGGTGATGCCGATGCCCGTCGTCGCCGAGGGCTTCAGCGTCACGCCGCCCTCGCCGTTCTCGTCGAGGTAGGGCCCGTCCTCGAAGGCCACCTGCGTCAGCGACCAGGTGGTGTTGCCGCGGCGGCCCAGCTTGCCGGGCGGATGGTCGGGATGGGTGATGTACATCACGTCGGCGGACTGCGCCCACTTCAGCGCCGCGAGGTCGTCCTCGCCGTAGGGCGTCGCCAGCTCCAGCGCCGCCGGCCCGGGCGCGCCGCTGCCGATCAGCCGGACGTCGTCGACGTAGACTTCCTTGTTCGCGTCGTTGCGGAACTGCAGATAGAACGGGCTGGCGTCGGGGGTGAAGGCGACGGCGTGCGTTCCGGTCTCCACCTCGGTATCGGTGAGGAACTGGTCGCCCGCCGCGGTGCGTCCGATGCGCAGTTTCACCCGGTCGCCCGGCGCGCCGATGACCCGGAACGCCAGCACGTGCTCCTGGCCGGCAAAGCCGGTCGCGACCGCCTGCTCGGCCGCGGCGACCGCCGAGGCGGCGCCGACCAGCGCCAGCGCGCCGTCGCTGACCTCGTTCTCGATCTGGATCTTCACCCGCAGGTCACGCGTCGAGGTGAAGCCGCCGGAAGTATCGGCGAGGCTGGCGACGTTGTCGTGAAATCCCGAGGCATAGGCCGCGCCGCGGTCGGCGCACTGGCTGACGTTGGCGTTGCCGCTGCCGTCCAGCGTCACGTCGCTGAAGACGATCCAGTAGGTACTGCCGCCCAGCAGCGTCGGCTGCGTCGTCCAGGCGAAGGTGACGAGCTGGGCGGCGTCGATGGCGACGGGCTCGCTGTCGCCGCCGACCTGGCTGCCCGGATTGCCGCCGCTGTCCGCGTGGATCCGCGCCACCGCCGAGAAGGCGCCGGCGACGGCGGTGATCTGGATCAGCGCCTGCTTGAGTTCGCCGGTGTTCTCGACCGGAAACTTGAAGCCCAGGTGGGCCCGGTTGGCGATGCCGTCGCCCCAGTTCTGGGCCGCGGTCTGCGCGAACTGCAGCAGGTTCACCTCCTCGCCGCCGACCAGCCGGTGGTCGGCCGCCGCGGCGCCGCTGGAGACGTCGTCCCAGCCGGCGATGTCGCTGTCGAAGCCGCCGTTGGCGATCGCCGCGTCGGTCGGCTGGACGACGATCTGGCCCTTGTTGCGGAAGAAGCGGAAGCGGCCGTGGCCGGCTTCCAGCACGTAGGCCTGCTCGGTGGAGAACTCGAAGGGCAGCAGGCGCGGGCGGCGCTCGGGATCGGCCGCCGCGGCGACGAAGCGGGTGCCGGGCCGGCGCGTCAGCCCGCCCTGCGGCAGCGGCAGCATGTTCTCGACGCGCGAGCCGGCGTTGCGGTACTTGGCGAAGTCGACCCGGGCGGCCAGCCGCGGCCCGAGTTCGCCGGCGTTGAAGGCCGCCTGCAGGGGATTGGCGCGTGGCATGGCCTACCTCGCCGCCGCCCAGGCGCCGAGCGGCATCGGCTCGGCCTGGTCCTCCAGGCCGTCGGTCGTGCGGGCCCGGCGCAGGCGCGTGCGGAAGCGCGCCTCCAGCTTCTCCTCCAGGCTGTTGGACTGGGCGATCGGGGTCGCCAGTTCCCGCGCCAGCAGGCAGGCCAGGGCCTCGCGGAAGTCGGCCGGCATCAGGTTGGCGTCGGTCACCCGGCGCACGTAGCGCAGGTAGACCGCCGCCGCGTCGCTCAGCAGATGGCCGCCCTCGATCCGGTAGGCCGGGAGTTCGCCGCCGCGCGCGCTGCCCTGAGCCGAGACGCAGCGGATCCAGTCGGCCGGCAGCGCGTAGGCATGATCGAAGCCGAAGGCCGGCGCCTCCGCCGTCCGCGCCAGCTTCGCGCGCGCCATGGCGAAGTTCCAGCTGTGGGCGCGCAGCAGGTCGTCGCGGCACTTGTCGTAGAGTTCGGCGCAGAGGTTGGCGTTCTTGCTGCCCTCGTCGAGAGCGGCGATGCGCGCCGCGCCGACCTTGGCAAGGGCGGAGTTGCAGATTCCCGTCACGTCGGCCATCTCAGGCCTCCCGGGCCGGACGCAGGGCGCGCGGCGGCCAGGTCAGCGTGCTGCGCAGGAAGGTGAGCCCGTTGAGGGTGTCGGGCGTCAGGCCGGCGACGTTCTCCAGGCCGACGCCCTCGGCGCCGACCCGGCTGACCAGGAACAGCCCCCAGGCCGGGCTCGCGGCGGCATCGGCGCAGACCAGGATCAGGTCGTTGGCCATCAGGCGCGAGGCGCAGCCGCTGAAATAGTCGTCCCGCGCCACGGCGGCGATCGGGTGCTCGGTCTGGTAGCCGAAGATGCAGAAGCTCTGCAGCGCGGCGATGGTTTCCAGGTTCTGCGGCTGGGCCTTGGGCATGGCGCACTCCCGTGGTTCGGGGGAAGGGAAAGAAAAGCGGGCGGTCCCCGGTGAAGGGGACCGCCCGCGCGGGCCTGGGACCGGACGGCTCAGTCGGTGTCGGCGGTGGAGATCGCCGTCGCGTTGGAGACGTCGACCGTGGTGCCGTCGTTGGACAGCACCAGGTGCCAGCCGGCCGCCGTGACGCTGCTGGGTGCCGCCGGGTTGTCGACCTGCTGCACGAAGATCAGGTCGCCGACCTTCAGCATCGCCGCCGCCTCGCCGGTGAAGTAGCCGGTGGTGTCCACCGTGGCCGGCGTGTCGGCCGTGCGGTAGGACCACCACTGCTGCCCCGCGCCGTGGGCCATAAGGGTCAGGTACTTCGCGTTGTACGCCATGGATCGGGTCTCCTCAGGCCGGGATGGTGGCGGTGTCGTCGACGCGGATCTCGATCACGCCTTCCGCGTCGATCAGGCAGGCGCCCTGGCTCATCATGTTGTTGACGAAGTGCGCCGCCCGGTCGCCGTGCCAGGTGATGTCGCTGGTGACATCGGCGCCGGAGGCATGGCCGAGGGCGTTGCGGTGGTAGGTGAAGCAGACCGCGTTGGCCGTGCCCTTGCCCGGCAGCCCGGTATGGCGCATCCAGTTGACGCCGAGCCAGGAGCGCGTGCGGTTGCGCTGCATGAACGGCAGGTCGTCGCCGACGAAGTCGGCGCTGGCGAACTCGGCGACGGTGAGCGCGATGGACCACTGCCGCGGCGTCAGCAGGCCCCAGCGCTGGCCGTCGTCCGGCACGTCGTTGTCGTCCAGCGCCTCCACCGCCTGCAGCAGCAGGGTGCGGCTGAGCCCGCCGGCGTAGCTGCCGACGAAGGAGGTGGTCTGGTCCGCCTGCGCGAGGATCAGCTCGTCGGTCTTGCGGCCCAGGCCCCAGGCGCCGGCGTTGGCGATCACCATGCGCTCGTCGTGGTTCACCTTGGCCTCGTCCAGGCGGTCGACGTAGTCGCCGGCGTAGAAGTCCTGCAAGCCGCACTCGACCGGCGTGTGGTCGACGTTCATCGGCGTCACCTTGCCGTGGCGCGCCTTGGTGGAGGCGACGCCCTTGCCGACCTTCTGGAAGGTGGTCGAGGCGCCCTTGACGTTGTTCTTGGACCGCACCGTGGCCCGCAGCAGCGAGCCCTGGCGCTGGTAGGCTTCGTGAACCTCGCGTTCGAACTGCTTCACGAAGGAAAGATCGATGGAAGTGCTCAACGCACATCTCCTTTCGAAGGGGAGTTGGGATGAGCAGTCCGTCCGGTTGTCCGGCAAAGCGGCAGGCGCGCGGGTCCCTGCCCCGATCGCACGGGCTACCGGGTTCACACTTCTCCTTCCTCCCCTCCGGCTGTCATCCCGGCCAAACGAGCGTAAGCGAGCGCGAGCCGGGATCCAGGGCGGCCTGCTGAGCGGTCGCCCTGGGCCCTCGGGTCAAGCCCGAGGGTGACGTGTGGAGAGGACGGCAACGCCTATGCGCTTACCGTGAAAAGGTCTGTGAACCCCGCAGCCCCGCGGAGCGAGGCAGGCCGCACCCCGCGGCCTCAGGGCCTTGGGTCTGCGAAAGGATATGCGAGGCGGGGCCGCAAGGTTGTCCCGCCAGAAGGCTGGTCCGTGCTACCGTCACGGTGGCGACGGAAAGGATTCGGCATGTCTGAAAGCATCGGGAGGACGCTACTCCAGCAGCGGATTCGGAACCGGCTGATGGACGTGCTTGAAATTGCATCCGCCTTCGATGAAATCGCCAGGTGCGGCACCTCCGAAACCATCAATCTCTGGGAGGATTGGTATCGCGAATCTGACTCCGACTTCTATGCGGAGCCGGTATTCTCCGTGTCGGAACGGAAACAGATTATCGAATTCTCCAAAGTCTGGAACGAAACGGCCGAGGTGGAGGAGGACAATACATTCGATCCGGAGAAGCTGAAGACTCTTCCGCACTGGTGCCGCTTCAGGGATGCCGCAGAAACTGCGCTGCGCGTCTTTGAGCAGCGCGGCCGCTGTTCCGAAGACAAAGAGCAGTTCCAGGCCTGAGACTACACCCGCCTTCCCTCGCTCCCCACCACCGGCTGGCCGCCGTAGAGCCTGGCGCAGAGAGGCGGCAGGCGCGCGGGTCCCAGCCTCGTCGGAGCGGGCTATCGGGTTGACAAATCCTAGAGGGTGGACGCAGCAACACCACCGCCACCCCAAGCGTCATCCCGGTCAAGCGAGCGTCAGCGAGCGCGAGCCGGGATCCAGGGCGGTCACTCTGCCGCCTGCCCTGGGCCCCCCGGATCGAGCCCGAGGGCGATGAATGGAGTGGGCGGCAACATCGCTGCCCTCGACGTCGCGGATATGTGAGGCGGGGCCGTAAGGTTGTCCCGCTTTCGGTAGCAAACAGACTATTTACAATCGAACTTCATGGAACCTGACCGACAACCGTCGCTTGGCAGAAGCGGATAAGCAGCGCCATTGATACTCTTCAAATAGTAAACAACCGTCTTCCTACTTGTACCGTCATAGGTTCGCAGACTTTGGACTCCAAAAACTGATTGGCATTGTGGTGCATCACAACTTGAGTGCACCCACAAATCACAGCTTATGTATCTTTCAGATTCTGCAATACGGACGTATCCAAACCTTGCTGCAATATGTTGCGCTACCAGAGACTGCCGACGAATATCAAGCTCAGGATATCTGCCGAAATAACAGATAGCGAAACGCAGTAACTCGCTAGCAATCCCCCGTCTTCGATGAGTTTCCTTTACAAAAATCGAATCAAAGTAGATTCGCCTGTCAGGCTCCTGAATCAGCCGAGCATATCCGCGAGAATCGAACAGCAACACATACCGGCATTCCATAGGTTCAGCTGACTTTCTTCAGTAGCCTTAATTGTTGCGGGACGAGCCTCGTTCCGTCTGGTGCCCATCCTGTCCACTGACCTGAAAGTTCGTCACCCCCTGCATTAAGTTCCAAATTTGCAGTTCCAATACTGACTGGGTTCCGATCGACACCAACATAGACGTAGCAAATCTTTCGATGATACGCGACGCCCTCGATCAGCCATTTTCTGGCTTCGGACTGGCCTTCGCCAACAATTCGACTGCCATACTGTCGAAATTCGATTGTGCCTCGTTGTTGCGTCAACGCGCCATTCGCAACTTGATCTTGATAGCCTCCAACCCAAGTTGTTCCATCTAAGTTCATCTCGGTGCTCATTGACTCCAATCCAGCTTTCTTTCCCCGAGAGCCACGGCTCTTCCCGAAGCGTACCCCGATGAACGCCGCCAAAATGGTACCTACGGCGCCTATGATCGAGGTAACGATAGTTGCTGTTTCAGGAGTCATCAGTCCCCTCCGCTGATGGCTGAAAGACAGTCAAGCTTGAATATATACCACAGCGTCAATTGTTGATCCTGTCAGAATCTTTCCCAAAATTTTGATTCTCTTCATGCAATGGTGTGCCAATTCTTAGCCTGCCCCTACACCCGCCGCCCCTCGCTCCCCACCACCGGCTGGCCGCCGTAGAGCCTGGTGTAGAGGGACTGCAGTTCGGCCTGTACGGCGCGGGAGGCGTACTTCTGCGGGTCGCTCTGCTGCAGCGCGT
>JBHJOA010000035.1:0-3842 GCA_050330205.1 Kiloniellaceae bacterium | reverse complement strand
TTGCTCTCATCGCCGTCGCACGAAAGCTGCTTGTCCGCCTCAACGCCATGCTTAGGGACAAAACCGTCTACCACGCCCCATGACACAGTTGCCGGCAACAAGTGCCGGGACGACAGCCTGTTTGTGGCACCAGCGAGCCTCTCCAGCAGGGGAGACGTGACGTCGGCCGAACCGCTAAACGTCGAGCTCCTGCACGAAGCGCGCGTTTTCCTGGATGAAGGCGAAGCGCAGTTCCGGCTTGCGGCCCATCAGGCGCTCGATCAGCTCGGCCGTGTTCTTGGCCTCGGCGGCGGGGTTGCTGTCGCCCTCGGCGGCGATGGTGACCCGCAGCAGGGTGCGCCGGCCCGGGTCCATGGTGGTCTCCTTCAACTGGCGCGCCGGCATCTCGCCGAGGCCCTTGAAGCGGCTGACCTCGATCTTGCCGCGGCCCTTGAAGTGCGAGGCGGCCAGGCGGTCCTTCTCGGCGTCGTCCATGGCGTAGACGCTCTCGCCGCCCTGGGTCAGGCGGTACAGCGGCGGCTGCGCCAGGTAGAGCCGGCCGCTTTCGATGAGGCCGGGCATCTCGCGGTAGAAGAAGGTGATCAGCAGCGCGGCGATGTGCGCGCCGTCGACGTCGGCGTCGGTCATGATGACGATGCGCTCGTAGCGCAGCTTGTCGACGTCGAAGGCGCCGCGGGTGCCGCAGCCGAGCGCCAGGGTGATGTCGGCGATCTCCTGGTTGCCCTTCAGCTTGTCGGCCGAGGCGCTGGCGACGTTGAGGATCTTGCCGCGCAGCGGCAGCACCGCCTGGGTCTCGCGCGAGCGCGCCTGCTTGGCCGAGCCGCCGGCGGAATCGCCCTCCACCAGAAAGATCTCGGTGCCCTCGGAAGAGCTCCGGCTGCAGTCGGAGAGCTTGCCCGGCAGGCGCAGCTTGCGGGTCGCCGTCTTGCGGCTCTGCTCCTTCTCCTGGCGTCTCCGCTGGCGCTCTTCGGCGCGCTCGACGACGCGCTCCAGCAGCAGCCGCGCGCGCTCGGGATGGCCCGACAGCCAGTGGTCGAAGTGATCCTTGATGGAGGTCTCGACCAGCTTGGTCGCCGCCACCGTGGCCAGCTTCTCCTTGGTCTGGCCCTGGAACTGCGGGTCGCGGATGAACAGCGACAGCATGGCGCAGGCGCCGCCGCAGAGGTCGTCGGCGTTGACCTGGCCGGCCTTCTTGTTGCCGACCATCTCGGCGTAGGTCTTGAGGCTGCGCAGCAGGCCCGAGCGCAGGCCGGCTTCGTGGGTGCCGCCCTCGGGAGTCGGCACGGTGTTGCAGTAGGAGTTGAGGAAGCCGTCCTCGTCGAGCGGCCAGGAGATCGCCCACTCGACGCGGCCCTGGTCGCCCGGCAGCTTGGCCTCGCCGACGAAGGGCTCCGGCGTCAGCGTCTTGCGCTTGTCGAGCGCGGCGGCGAGGAAGTCGGAGAGGCCGTTGGGGAAGTGCAGGCTGTCCTTCTCCGGCGTCGCGTCGCCTTTCTCCAGCAGGCTCTTGTCGCAGCTCCAGCGGATCTCGACGCCGCGGTAGAGATAGGCCTTGGAGCGCGCCATGCGGTAGAGCTGGGCCGGGCGGAAGCGCGCCTCCTTGCCGAAGATCGTGGCGTCGGGGCGGAAGCTGAGCGTGGTGCCGCGGCGGTTCTTCACCGGCTTGCCCTTGGACAGCTTGCCGGTCGGCTTGCCCTTGCTGTAGCTCTGCTCGTAGAGCATCTGGTCGCGCGCCACCTCGACGGTGAGCTCGTCGGAGAGCGCGTTCACCACCGAGACGCCGACGCCGTGCAGGCCGCCGGAGGTGGCATAGGCCTTCTGCGAGAACTTGGCGCCGGAGTGCAGGGTGGTGAGGATCACCTCCAGCGCCGACTTCGGCTTGTACTTGGGGTGCGGATCGACCGGGATGCCGCGGCCGTTGTCGGTGACCGTCACCCGGTTGCCGGGCTTCAGTTCCAGCTCGATACGGTTGGCGTGGCCGGCCACCGCCTCGTCCATGGAATTGTCCAGCACCTCGGCCACCAGGTGGTGCATGGCGCGCTCGTCGCTGCCGCCGATGTACATGCCGGGGCGCCGGCGGACCGGCTCCAGGCCCTCCAGGACCTCGATGTCCTTGGCCGAATAGCCCGACTGCTTACCCGCCGATGTCGCTGCCGCCGGTTTCTTGGATGCCGATTGGAAGAGGTCCGCCATCTTGGCCTATGCTAACCCTATGCTAACAAGGAAAGGGGCTGGGCGGGGAACCCCGCGGCCCCTTGGGAGCCCCCTGGGAACTGGCGAATCGGACAGGATGATCGCCGATGCGGTAGGCTAACCCAGAAGAAGACCCGATATCTAGTAGCGCGGAGCCTCGCTGTCCATGACTTCATTCGACCTTTCCGAGGCCGCTTCCCATGGCCGCTGACACGCAGCGCCCGCGCGGCAGGCTGGCGACCCGCACCCTGGCGATGCCGGCCGACGCCAACCCCAGCGGCGACATCTTCGGCGGCTGGGTGCTGTCGCAGATGGACATCGCCGGCGGCATCACCGCGGCGGCGCGCGCGGCCGGGCGCGTCGCCACCGTGGCGGTCGACGCCATGGTGTTCCATCGGCCGGTCTATGTCGGCGACGTGCTCTGCACCTATGCCGACATCATCCGTATCGGCCGCACCTCCATCGCCATCCATATCGAGGCCTGGGCCCTGCGCTCCCGCCTCGGCGAAAGAGTGAAGGTCACCGAGGGCACCTTCACCCTGGTCGCCATCGACGACGCCGGCAAGCCGCGCCCGGTGCCGCCGGAAGCTCCGCAAGCGTTGGACGAGGAGCCGGCGGACGAGGGGGCGGGGGCGTGAAGCGCGCGATCCAACTGACGGCCATAATTCTGAGTCTGGCGCTGACCTCGCCTGTCCTGGCCGGCGAGGCCGACGTGGTGGCGGCGGAGGCGGCGCGGGAGAGCGACGGCACCTGGCGTTTCACCGTCACCGTCCGCCATGCCGACGAGGGCTGGGACCACTACGCCGACCGCTGGCAGGTGGAGACGCCGGAGGGCCGCGTGCTCGCCACCCGCGTTCTGCTGCATCCGCATGAGCACGAACAGCCCTTCACCCGCTCCCTCGGCGGCGTGGTGATTCCGCCGGAGGTCCGCGAGGTGGTCATCCGCGCGCACGATTCGCGGCACGGCGATGGTGGCAAGGTGTATCGCCTGACGCTGCCGCGCTGATTCCCGTGCAGCGCGCTCAGGTGTAACGCGCTCAGGCCGCCAGGCTGCGCCAGAGACGGAACGGCGCGCCGGGTTCCTCGCGCGCCACCCAGCGGTAGGGCAGGTCGTTCCAGGGCAGCACCCGCGGGGTCAGGTTGTCGAGCACGTAGACGCCGCGGTCGCTGTGGACCAGCAGCACCGCGTGGCCGCGGTTGTAGTCGAGCTTGCAGGCGGCGATGGTGAGGGCGCCGCGGGGGAAGCCGTGGCGATGGCTCAGCTCCGTCAGCTTGCGGATGGCGATGTCCTCGCAGTCGCCCTCGCTTCCGCCGACCTCCCAGAAGTCGCGGTCGGGGTCGTTGCGGAATCGCACGGCGGCGTTGATCTCCTGGTTCACCTTCATCAGCAGCGCGGCGCGGCCGCCGGTGAGCTTCACCGGCGCCATCGGCGTGCCGGCCGGATCGAGTTCCGGGTGGCGGCGCAGCAGGGCGAACCAGGCCGCCGGTGCCGGGATGAAATCGCCGGAGGACATAAGGGTTGAGGCGGGCAAGGGGCCCTGCAGGCCGGTCATGGCCGCGTGCGCTGCGGTCGGCAGGGCCATTCCGGCCGCGATCCCGCCGAGTCCGCAAAGCAGGTGTCGTCGTGACAGCACTGGCTACTCCAAACGTTA
>JBHJOA010000034.1:0-26744 GCA_050330205.1 Kiloniellaceae bacterium | reverse complement strand
GATGCCGGCAAAGCCGGCCATGAAGGCGAGCTTGCCGTCGTTGGCCCAGGCCGGGTTGGGATTGCACTCCATCAGCTTGGGCCGGCCGTCGGCAGCACAGCGGAAGTCGAAGCGGCCGTAGTCCTGCAGGCCGAAGCGGCGGAACAGGAGCCTCGCCCAGCCCTCCAGGCGCGCCAGGGTGGCTGGGTCGAGCGCCGCCTGCCTGAACCTGATGTCGGTCCAGTAGGGCGAGGCGGGATCCACCTTCGATTCGAAGGACAGGATCGGGTTGGCGCCCGCGGGCAGGCCCGAGAAATCGACCTCGAGCGGTGGCAGTACCGACAGGCCCGCCGCCGGATTGCCGATCAGTCCCATGCCGTATTCCGGCCCGGGCAGGTACTCCTGCCAGAGTATGTCGTGGCCGGGCAGTGCGCGGTCGAGGAAGGCGAGGTAGGCGCGCGCCTCGGCCTCGTCGCGCACCACGGCATCCTTGGTGATGCCGACGCTGCCGTCGGCGGCGTTGGGTTTCAGCAGCGCCGGGTAGATCTCCGGCAGGGTCTCGCGGCTGCCGCCCGCCGGCAGGAACACCTCGCCCGGCACCTCGACCCCCAGCGCCTCGGCCACCAGGCGCACGATCTGCTTGTCGAAGCAGAGCACCATGGCTTGAGGCGTGGCACCGGTGTAGGGGATGTCCTGCAGTTCGAGCCAGGCCGGCAGATTCAGCTCGCGGGTCGGGCGGTTGCCGATGCCGGTGTCGCAGAAGTTCACCACCAGGTCGGGCTTCTGTTCGGACAGCCGCTCGAACAGGCGGAGGTGGTTGTTATAGACCGTGATGTCGAAGCGCCCGAGACCCTCGAAGGCCGCCACCATGGCCGCATGGGCCTTGAGGTCCTCCGGCCCGTAGGCGGCGCCCAGCTTGGTCGGATCCTTGGCTTCGTGGTCGCCGGTGACGATGGCGAGGGTCTTGACGGTCGGGTGAGGCATCGGTCGCTTCGTCATTCCCCGGCGAAGCCGGAGATCTTGTCTTTCAGGGTCTGGATGAGGGCGTAAGTGCCCAGGCGCTCGACGATGCCGGTGAACTCGGAGCGCCGTGTCGCCAACTCCGAATAGCTGCCGCCGAGGATGGTATCGACGATGCGCCAGCCCTCGCCGTTGCCTTGCTCGCGCGTGAGATAGTTGATGGCAATCGCTTCGCCGTCGCTCTTCACGATCTGGTTGAGGACCAGCACGGTCCGGCGCCGGGCTGGCTCCTCACCGAGAACCTCGAAGCGTTCGCCGCCATAGCCGTCGAAGCGGTTCGCGAAGACGCCGATGCTGTAGTCGGCAAAGGCCTCGGTGAAGGCCTGCTGGTCCGCCGTGCCGATCGAACTCCAGTGGGTGCCGAGCGTGGCCTGTGCCATGGCCGGGAAATCGAAGACCTCGGTCAGTACCGGGGCCAGCCGCTCGAAGCGGCCGCGGTAGCCCAGCTCTTCGGCGCTCTTCATAACCTCCAGCAGGGCGGTGTTCAGGCGTTCGACCGTGGCTGTCGGGGTCGCGTCGGCCCTGGCTGCCACCGGGGCGGCGAGCAGCACGGCGGCGAGGGCGAAGGCTCTCAGGGCAAAGTGATTCATGTCGATTCCAGGGCGGGTTTCGGCGGGGTCGACCCGTCCAGATGTACGTCGGAACGGGCGCGGGACAAGGATAATCCGCCGCAACCGGCCCCTGGACGCCGGCCAGGCCACTCGAATCCCCCGGATCGACCCCATATCCCCACAGCCTGTGGGGTGGTGTTGCGGCGCAAAAACGTTAGACTGTCCGCCGGTAAAACGGTATTCCCGAGCGACCCACCCGACTTTTCCCTGGAGCGACGTCTTGGCGGTTCCCCTCATTCAGCAGCTGCGCGTCGGCGCCTATATCATGAAACAGCGCCTGCGCGGCAACGACCGCTACCCGCTGGTCCTGATGCTGGAGCCGCTGTTCCGCTGCAATCTCGCCTGTCCGGGCTGCGGCAAGATCGACTATCCGGAGGATATCCTGAACCGCCGCCTCTCGGTTGCTGAGTGCATCGAGGCGGCCGAGGAGAGCGGCGCCCCCATCGTCTCCATCCCCGGCGGAGAGCCGCTGATTCACAAGGAGATGCCGCAGATCGTGGAGGAGCTGGTGAAGCGCAAACGCTTCGTCTACCTCTGCACCAACGCCCTCCTGCTGGAGAAGAAGATCGACCTCTTCAAGCCCAGCAAGTACCTGACCTTCTCCATCCACCTCGACGGCCTGGAGGAGCACCACGACCGCGCGGTGAACCAGAAGGGCGTGTTCAAGCGCGCGGTGAAGGCCATCGAGCTGGCGCGCGACCGCGGCTTCCGCGTCAACGTGAACTGCACCCTCTTCAACAACGCCCAGGCCGACGAGGTCGCCGAGTTCCTCGATTTCGCCCGCGATCTTGGCGTCGAAGGCGTCACCATCTCGCCGGGCTACGCCTATGAGCGCGCGCCCGACCAGGAGCATTTCCTCAGCCGGCGCCAGACCAAGGAGCTGTTCCGCGACGTTTTCCGCCTCGGCAAGGGCCGCAAGTGGCGCTTTTCCCAGTCCAGCCTTTTCCTCGATTTCCTGGCTGGCAATCAGGCCTACGAATGCACGCCCTGGAGCAACCCGACGCGCAACGTCTTCGGCTGGCAGCGGCCCTGCTACCTGCTGAACGAGGGCTACGCGCCGAGTTTCAAGGTGCTGATGGAAGAGACCGAGTGGGAAGGCTACGGCACCGGCAACTACGAGAAATGCGCCAATTGCATGGTCCACTGCGGCTATGAGGGCACGGCAGTGGCCGATACCGTGGCCAATCCGCTGAAGGCCCTGAAGGTGGCCATGACGGGGGTTTCCACCGAAGGCAAGATGGCGCCGGAGATCGATCTCAGCCGGCAGCGTCCCGCCGTCTACGCTTTCGAGGACTTTGTCGCCGAAGCGATGCGCGAGAAGCCGGCGAGCGGGTCTTCTTCCTCAGAAGCCGCCGAGTAGCGCGCCCTTCACCGACTCCAGCATGCGCAGACGCGCCAGCGCGAGCTCGGTCTGGCGCGCCAGCCTGAGGGTTGCCGGAATCTCCGAGGGATGCCGAAGCAGGGCCGCAACGGCGCGCCCGACAGCCGGCCGGCCGTTGGGCTTGACGGCATTCTCCACCAGAGACGGCAAGGTGTCGCGGGCGCGGTCGGCGACGGCGCGCACTGCCAGGAAGGGCAGGCCGGACTCGGCGGCGATGGCCGCGACCGCGGCGGACTCCATGTCGATGGCCAGGCAGGCGCTCTCCCGGTGGGCGGACTCTTTGTCGGCGGCGCTGCGCAGCATGCGGGCGCTGCCGAGGATCGCGCCGCCGCGAAAGGCCACCATGGCTTCGCTCAGCCTGGCCGCCACCGCCGCGCGCCAACGGGCGTCGCAGGCGTAGTCTTCGCGACCGGAGCCGCAGACGCGCTCGGCGAGGATCAGCTCGCCGGACGCGATGTCGGGGGCCAGGCCGCCGGCGATGCCGAAGCTGAGCAGCGCTCCGGCGCCTTCGCCGACCAGCTGCCGCGAGAGCACGGCCGCGCGGGTCGCGTCGGCTCCCGCACAGACCACACGCGTCGGCGCATCGTTGTCGTCGAGCATGGCGGCGATCACGGCCGCTTCGGAGGCCAGTCCCGTCACCACGCCGATCGCAGGGGGGGCGGCGCTTCCCGGGCCCGGAGGCACCGCCTTACATGCCGTGGCTGACGCGCCGCTGATTGCTTCGCATCAGGTTGCGGTAGCGCGCCAGCGCCCAGAGCGGGAAGTAGGCGCTATAGCCGTGGTACTTCAGATAGAACACCCGCGGGAAGCCGTTGCCGGTCCAGTAATCCTCGGCCCAGCGCGCGCCCTCGCGCGGCTGCTTCTGCAGGAAGGCGATGCCGAGGCGCACGGCGTCGCTGTCCACCTCGCCGGCGGCCATCAGGCCGAGTAGGGCCCAGGCGGTCTGCGAGGCGGTGGAGGCCTTGGCTTCGCCGCGCCTCGCCGCCCAGTAGGTGGCGCAGTCTTCCCCCCAGCCGCCGTCGGGCAGCTGGCGGCTTGCCAGCCAGGCGACCGCCTTGCGGATGTGCGGTGCCGACATGTCCTCGCCGCAGGCATTGAAGGCGCAGAGCGCCGACCAGGTGCCGTAGACGTAGTTGACGCCCCAGCGGCCGTACCAGGAGCCGTCCGACTCCTGCTCGCGGCGCAGGTAGTCGAGGCCGCGCCGGACGACGGTGTTGTCCCGCCCGTAGCCGAGTTGCGCCAGCATCGACAGGCAGCGCGCAGAGACGTCGGCGGTCGGCGGATCGAGCAGCGCGCCGTGGTCGGCGAAGGGGATGTGGTTCAGGTATTCGAAGGCGTTGTCGGCGTCGAAGGCGCCCCAGCCGCCGTTCCTGCTCTGCATGGCGATGATCCACTTGGCCGCGCGCTCCATGGCCGGCTTGCTGGCCTCGGAGCCGGCGCGGTCCATCGCCAGCACCACCACCGCGGTATCGTCGACATCGGGGTAGTGGGCGTTGTTGTACTGGAACGGCCAGCCGCCGATCGGCGCGTCGGCCCGCCGCCAGGCCCAGTCGCCTCGCACCTCGGTGATCTCGCGCTCCAGCAACCAGTCGAAGGCGCGCGTGAAGGTATCGCTGTGGCCGGGCTCGCCGGCCTCCAGCATGGCATGGGCGGCCAGGCAGGTGTCCCAGATCGGCGACAGGCAGGGCTGGCAGGTGACGATGTCGCCGTCGCGCTGCAGCAGCAGGCGGTCGATGGCCTCGCGGGTCAGGCGGTAGTCCGGATCCTCCCAATCGTAGCCGAGCACGTGGAAAGCCATCGCGGCATTGGCCATGGCCGGGAAAATGCCGCCGAGCCCGTCCTCGCCGTTCAGCCGCTCCTTCACGAATTCCATCGCCGCGTTGATGGCCTTCTGACGTTTGGCGCGCGGGCGCAGCGGGTCGCTGAGCCGCAGCACCCGGTCGATGCCGGCGAAGATGGCGCCCAGCGGGCTCCCACTGGCGTTCATGTTGTAGGTTGCGCGCGCCGGGTCGTCGCGGAACAGTTCGCGGATGGTGACGCCGCGGGGATTGGCGGCCTGCGGCTTCTTGTCCATGATCACCAGCAACGGCGCGATGACCGTGCGCGACCAGTAGGACACCTTCGACAGGTGGAAGGGGAACCAGCTGGGCAGCAGCATGATCTCGACCGGCATCTCCGGCACCGCCCGCCAGGGCACCTGGCCGAACAGGGCGAGCGCGATGCGCGTGAAGACGTTGCTCTGCGCGGCGCCGCCGGCCGCGAGAATGGCCTCGCGGGCGCGCCGCATGTGCGCCGCCTCGGGGTCGTCACCTGCCAGCTTCAGGGCGAAGTAGGCCTTCACGCTGGCGCTGATGTCCAGATCGCCGTCGTGGAACAGCGGCCAGCCGCCGTCGCGGCCCTGGATGGCGCGGAGGTGGTTGGCGATCTTCGGCTCGATCTCGCGGAACCGCGGCGTGTCGACCTGGCCCAGGAAATGCTGCAGAAAGATGTACTCGGCCGGGATGGTGGCGTCGGCCTCCAGTTCGAACAGCCAATGGCCGTCCGGACGCTGCTCCGCCTTCAGGGCCGCCGCCATCTCTTCGACGAGCGCGTCGACGGCATCGATATCTGGAAGGGGGGCGGCTGGGGTAGGGACGCTGTCCCGGTCTCGGGCTGCGATACTGCTGGTCATCTGATCCTTTGCCGGCAAGGCCTTATGCTGTGGATGTGCGATCCCTGTCGACTGCCCTCAAGCGCTGGCCTCCCCCGAAGCTTCGCCCGCGAATCAGCGGATTTGTAGGAATTTTGGTCAAGGATACCGGGTCTTGCAAGCCCCAGCCACCACGCAATCGGGCCTATTCACCTTTTCGACAGTGCAGCGGCAGCGGCGCTGCCCGAACGCACCGCCGATTCGATGGTGGCGGGATAGCCGGTGTCGGTCCAATCGCCGGCCAGGGCGAGGTTCGGCCAACGCGTCCGCGGACCGGGCCTGAGGCGCAGCGCCGCCGGAGTCTGAGCCAGGGTGGCGCGCTTTTCCTTGACGATGCGGACAATCGGCTCAGCCGAGGGGTCGAGGCCGAGGGCCTTGGCGGTGTCGCGCCACATGAGGCGGGCGATCTCCTCGGCCGGGCGTTCCGCCAGCGTTTCGGCGGCGCTGACCGTCAGGCTCACCACGTCGTCGCGCAGGAACAGCCAGTCGGCGGCGCCGCCCACCAGCCCCAGGAACGGCAGTTCGGCGGCCGGTACCCAGGCCGGGCGGACACCCTCCGGCAGGCGCAGGTGGGCGTTTACGATGGGTCGGCTGTCGCGCGGCACGTCGAGGCCGGGCAGCAGGTCGCCGGCCACGGCCGGCGGCAGGGCGAGCACGACCGAGTCCTCGGGGACGAGGTCGATACGCCGCTCGCCGAAGTCGAGGGCGGTGACCCGGCCGCCGTCGAAGGCCAGCGCCCGCAGCCGCCGGCCGAAGGCGACTTCGCCACCGCGGCGGCGCAGGGTTTCCAGTGCCGGGTCGACGAAGACGTCGCTCAGGCCGCGGCGCGCCACGAAGGGCCGGCACGCGTCGGCCCCCTTGGCGAAGGACTCGCGCAGTACCAGCCACAGCAGGCGGGCCGAGGCCTCGCGCGGGTGGGTATTCAGGGCGGCGACGGTAAGCGGGACCCAGAAGCGCTGCCACAGGGGTCCGCGGTCGCCGAGGCAGTCTGCCACGGTGGCGTCCTCGGACGCTGTGGCGAGGCGCCAGGCTCCCAGGTAGTCGCCAATGCCGCTGCCGGGGATGCGGCTCTTGGCGCTGAAGATCCACCAGGGAATCGGGCCGCGGCTCGGCGTGACCGTCCAGCGCTCGCCGGTTGCCAGGTCGAGAAAGGGGAAGGTGGCGCGGGCGGGCCGGGTCAGTCGGTCGGCGGCGCCGATCTCCGCCACGAAGTCGAGGGCCGCGGTGTTGGCGGCCAGCAGCATGTGGTTGCCGTTGTCGATGCTGCGCTCCAGCTTGGCGTCGACATAGGAGCGGCAACGACCGCCGGCCTGGGCGGCGGCCTCGTGGAGCGACACCTGCCAGCCCTGTTCGGCGAGACGCAGTGCGGCGGACAGCCCGGCAATGCCGGCGCCCACGACATGTGCGCGGCCCCGGGGGGCGCTGCGCCGGGAAGCGGTCTCAGCCATGGGTCAGAGTCCGTGCCTCAGGGCGATCCAGAGCTTTTCCGCCTTGGGCAGGCGGACCTCCGTGCGCGGGTCGCGCCAGCCCTGCTGCTGCAGGCGGGTCAGCAGGCGCCGGTAGACTGCCAGCATGATGCGCGCCGGGCGCATGGGGCCGCGGCGGCAGCGCGCCATCAGACGCTCGGCCTCGGCGAAGCGCTCTGCGGCCAGAACCGCAAGGTCACGGCAGACGGCTGGCAGGCGGGGGTCGTCCAGCACCGCCAGGGGATCGTCGGTCGTGATGCCGTGGCGCTGCAGCAACTCGCGCGGCAGGTAGAGCCGGCCGCGCCCGGCGTCCTCGGCAATGTCGCGCAGGATGTTGGTGAACTGCAGGGCGTCGCCCTCAGCCAGCGCGAGATCCTGCGCCTCGGGCTCCGTGGCACCGAAGGCGTGGACGGAGAGCACGCCGACGGCCCCCGCAACGCGCCGGCAGTAGAGCCGGAACTCGGCCATGGAAGGCGCCCGGATGTCGGCGCGGGCGTCCATTTCCATGCCGTCAATGACGGCGAGGAACTCGTCTTTGGGCAGGCCGTAGTCACGCAGAGGGCGCAGCAGCGCCTGGGCCGTCGGCCGGGTCGGACGGCCGGCATAGAGGTGCTCGATCTCATCGCGCCAGGCGGCCAGCCGACGCAGTTTTTCCTCGGGGCTGCCGCCTTCGTCGGCGATGTCGTCGACTTCGCGGCAGAAGGCGTAAATGGCGTACATCGCCTCACGGCGCGGGCGTGCCAGCAGCCGCATGCCCCAGAGGAAGGAGGAGCCGGACCGGGTGGCGACGGTGCGCACGTGCGCCTGAGCCGCGGTGGCGGCGGCCGGCGGCAGCACCGCGGCCGCTGGGGTGGCGGGGGCCGTCATCCGCGCTGGTCCGCCGGCGCTCGCCGCCCGAGCAGGCGCCCGGCTTGGACGCCGAAGATGCCTTTGATCCCGCAAAGGAGGAAATCGGCGCGACTCAGCGCGACGCGGCCGGCCAGCGGATCGCCGGCGCGCAGCCGCGCGGCGAGGCGGCGGGCGAGATGGACGATCACCGCCGATTCCATGGCAAGACGCGGCGAGCGCAGCAGGCGGGGCAGCCGTTCGGCCTCGGCCAGCAGGCCGTCGACGCCGTCGAGGCAGCGGTCGAGCAGGCGGCGGAAGGCAGGAGGGCTCGCCTTCTGCCGCAGCACCGTGACGTCGAGGCCCTCGTCCCGCAGCCAGTTTTCCGGCAGATAGACGCGGTCGAGGTCGCGGTAGTCGTCCTGGCAGTCCTGCAGGTGGTTGAGGATCTGCAGGGCCGTGCAGAGGGCGTCGGAGGCGGGATATCCGGCAGGGTCCTCGCCGTGCAGGTCGAGCAGGTAGCGCCCCACAGGGTTGGCGGACAAGCGGCAATAGCCGAGCAGTTCGCCCCAGTCGGCGTAGCGCAACTTCACGGCATCCTGTTTGAAGGCGGCAATGAGATCGCTGCCGCGCGCACTGGGCACCCCGGTGGCGGCGAGGCTGGCGCGCAGGCGGGAGGCTTTTTCCAGGCCGGCACCGGGCGCCGTTCCGGCACCGGGCGCCGTTCCGGCGCCGGTCAGCGCTGCCTCGAAGGCCGAGAGCCGGG
This sequence comes from Kiloniellaceae bacterium, assembly GCA_050330205.1. Classification (GTDB taxonomy): domain Bacteria; phylum Pseudomonadota; class Alphaproteobacteria; order Kiloniellales; family Kiloniellaceae; genus Pelagibius. Next base: position 18,007 of record JBHJOA010000034.1, on the reverse strand, counting down.
CGATCTTGTCTTCCGGCGCGAGCCCGGGGTTGTCGGCGATGTCGTCGATGGCGCGGGCGAAAGCGTAGTAGGTCGCGACGTGCGGGCGCAGGGCCGCTGGCAGCAGCCAGGACCCGACCGGGAAATTCTCGTCCGCCGCGCCTTTGCCCGACGGGGTCTCGACCGCGCTCTCCGTCATGCGTCCCGTTCTTGCGTTGCCGTTGCGGCCAAGCTTAGCGCCGCGAACCTTCGTCATCCAGGCGAAGGCCGCGGCCGCTGGAGGTGTCCTGCACGCGCCCTTTCCACCGCCCGCCCTGGCCACGCCAGTGCCGCAGGGCGGAATCGAACGTCATGGCGCTGTATAGAGCAGCCGCCAGCGGCAGCAAAGGCGCGAACAGGGACGACTGGCCATAGAGCCTCAAGGTCGGCACCAGGGAGAGCCCCATCAGCAGCCAGGTCAGCCCGCCGACCAGCGCCGGCCAGGCCTCCTGGTGCCAGGGATAGCCGAGCAGCAGCAGCGGCGGGACAAGGTAGGTCAGCACCATGCCGATCAGCGTGCCGGCCAGCAGCAGGGGCGAGTGCCGGAGCTGCGTATAGGCGCTGCGCGCCACCATGTCCCAGATCACCCCGAGCCCGCTGTAGGGCCGGATCGAGCGCACCTCGGTGGCGAGGCCGAGCCAGATGCCCGGGCTGCCGGGCGTCCGGGCGGCCTTCACGGCGCCGGCAAGGGCGCAGTCGTCGATCAGCGCGTCGCGGATCGCCGGGATGCCGCCGATGCGCTCCAGCGCCGCCCGGCGCAGCAGCACGCAGCCGCCGGCGGCCGCCGCCGTGGTCTTGTCGGGATTCTTCACCCAGGCGAAGGGGTAGAGCTTCTGGAAGAAATAGACGAAGGGGGGGATCAGCAGGCGCTCCCAGAAGCTCTCGCAGCGCAACGAGACCATGAGCGAGACCATGTCGCGGCCCTCCGCCTCCGCCTTGGCCACCAGGAGCCGCAGGGCGCCGGGCGGCTGGCGGATGTCGGCGTCGCTGAACCAGAGGAATTCGGCGCCGGGATCGGCTTGGCCGCAGCCCTGGTGCAGGGCCCAGAGCTTGCCGGTCCAGCCCGGCGGCAGGTCGGCGGCGGGCAGCAGGCGGAAGCGCTCCGGATGCCCGCTCACGGCCGCCGTGTCCCGCGCGATGGCGGCGGTGGCATCCTCGCTGAGATCGTCGACCAGGGTCACCGTCAGCGGCCCCGGATAGTCCTGGTCCAGCAGCGAGGCGAGGCTTTCGGCGATGACTTCCGCCTCGCTGCGCGCCGGCACGACGACGCTGACCGCCGGCCAGGCCGCGGGCGGCGCCGGCGATTCCTCCAGGCGCTCGGCCGAGCGCCAGAAGCCGCCCCGGAATCCGATCAGGTAGATCCAGATGCACAGGCACAGCAGGGCGATGGCGAGGGGCGGTGTCGGCAGAGGCAAGGGGCAATTCCCGGGCGGGCGATTCGCCGTCCGTTATCGGTGGCTTTGCCGGTCAGTGCAAGCCGTGCAGCGGACCTGCCCCCCGCTAGATCTCGCGAAGCGAGTTCACGTTCAGGGACAGCATGCGGTCGAGGGTCGTCCCGTCGCTGGACAGCGGCAGGCAAAGCGCCTCGACATCGAAGAAGCGGCGGCGCTTAGCAGTCATCTCAGGCCAGTAGGCGTAGGTGGGGGCGCAGTTGGTCAGGCAGAAGTCGAAGAGTTGCCGCGACCTGTCGCGCACCAGGTCCGGAACCCTGGCGTCCGACAGCTTGCGCCCGGTCTGTTCGCCGTAGGTGTCGACCAGTCTTTGGCCGAACAGACGAACGAAGTAGTCGCCGCCGTCGTCGATGACGTCGACCATCAGGATATGCGGCCACAGGCCGACGATCTCCTCCGGGACCAGGTTATCGCGGCGAGGGATCCGGGAGTCGCCGCGAATCTCGTGCCAGTAGGCGACGGCTTGCTCGAGAATTTCCGACAGGAACCCGAAGCCCTGCGCCACCACCGGTCCGACCGACTCTCCGCGCTGCCGCCGCACAGTCAGTTCATCCGGGCCGTCCGCGCCAGATAGGTTGTCATGCAATTGTATGGGGCTCCCACCCTGTCCGCTGCCTGCCGGGTTTCTGAATAGCATGATGACGTCAACAGGACTAATACAACCTCCAGGGTACAACCTACCGGGCGCGGTTCAGAAATGCCGCCAGTGCGAAGTCACCGTCCTTACGAGCCGGCTACAGAGCGCTCGCCAGGGTGCTGCAGCGCTGGAGAAAGCGGCGTTTGGCCTTGCCCGGTTTCCAGGGCACCAGCTCGATCTCGTCGAACCGCCTGGTATGGCCGAACAAGCGGCGCGCCTCTGCCGGCGAAAATCCCGCCAGTTGGGTGGCCTCGAGGTAGGCGGCGATGCGGTCGGCCCGCTTGATTAGGCGCGTCAACGGCTCCGATTCGCGCGCCGGCAGGCCGAATCGCAGCCTGATGGCCGCCATGAGCCGATTCTCCAGAGCCTTGTAGTCGGCGCCCACCGCCGTCTTGAAGGGGGTGATGAGGTCGCCGATAACATATTCGGCGGCGTCATGGAGCACCGTGGAAAGGTGTTCGCCGGCAGTCAGGTTCGGCCGCAGGCTGCCTGCGATGTCGTCGACGAGGAGGCTGTGCTGGGCTACCGAGAAGGCGGCATCGCCGCTGGTCTGGCCGTTCCAGCGCGCCACGCGGGCCAGGCCGTGGGCGATGTCTTCCATCTCGATGTCGAGGGGCGAGGGATCGAGCAGATCGAGCCGGCGTCCGGAGAGCATTCGCTGCCAGGCCCGGTTCGAGTCCTTCATGCCTCGCGTCCTCCTTTCCCTGCCGTCCCGGATCTCATCGGTTGACGTCTAGGGATAGGCAGGACAGGCGCCGGATGCAAGCCGTGCCGCGTGCCGTTCCTTCACGATTCCGGCGGATTGCCGGTCAGCTGCCGTTGGCGCGCAGGCCCTGCAGCAGTTCGGAGAGGGTGGTGTCGAGACGCTGGGTATTCTCGGCGACGACGCCGGAGACCTCGATGACCTTGTTCACCGACTGGCTTGCCGTCTCGGCGTTGCGGCTCACCGACGCCATGGCCTCGTTCATCTTGCGGCTTCCCCCGGCGGCATCGTGCACGTTGCGGGTGATCTCACGGGTGGTGGCGTCCTGCTGCTCCACCGCGGCGGCGATCTTCGTCGAGTGCTCGTTCAACTGATTGATGATGCCGCGGATGTCCTTGATGGCATCGACGGTGGTATCCGTCGAACCCTGGACCTTCTCGATCCGCGCGGTGATGTCCTCGGTAGCGCGGGCGGTCTGCGTCGCCAGGGACTTGACCTCGTTGGCGACCACGGCAAAGCCCTTACCCATCTCGCCGGCACGTGCCGCCTCGATGGTGGCGTTCAGGGCCAGCAGGTTGGTCTGCTCGGCGATCTCCGCGATCAGCCCGACGACTTCGGAGATTCCCTTGACGGCTTCGGCCAGTTCACCGACCTGCTGCGAGGTCAGTTCCGATTTGCTCTCGGCCTGACCGGCAATGTCCGCGGTCTCGCGGACTCGCGAGGCGATTTCGGTGACCGAGGCGGAAAGCTCGGTCACCGCGCCGGCGATGGTGTCCATCATGTCGGCGGTGTTGTCCGCCGTGCGGGCGACGTCGCCCGCGGTGCCCTTGGTCTCCTCGGAGCGCTCGAGCATTACTGCGGTTTCGCCCTTCATGGCGTCCATCGAGGACACGATCTGGGTGACCGCGCCCTTCACGCTGGTCTCGAATCTGTCGGCCAGCGAAAGCAACAGCTCCTGGCGCTCCTGCGCCGTGCGCGCCTGGAGTTCCTGCTGTTCGCGGCTCAGCTTCTCGGTCTCGGCCATGGCGGCCTCGGCCTTTTCGACGGCCGCGGCGGCGCCGTCGAAAAGGCTGACCAGCTTGTGACTCAGCAGGACCAGCACCACGACCTCCAGGACCACCACCACGGCGTGGAAAACCACGCGAGCGAGGTCGGAGCCGTCGGGGAATACCGCCCAGGGCATGAGGAAGTTGAGGGTCAGGTGATGCACCGCCGTCACCGCTGCCGCCACCAGGATGGTGCGCCAGTCGCAGAAGGCGACCAGCATCGCCAGGGCGGCAAAGTAGATCATGTGGAAATCGATCTGCCAGGGGCCGGCCGCGGCCAGCACCATGAGCGAGACCTGAACGATGGTCGACACGGCGATGACGTAGCGCGTCAGCGCGGCGTCGCCGCCCAGCGCCTTCCAGACGCCGCTCGCGATGACGGCGACGACCAGCGCGGCCGCCGTCGGTGTCACCAGGGCATTGCCGCTGAGCCAGGCCGTCGCGGTGACGGCAGGAACGACGGCGAAGAGCAGGAGGATCGACCATTTGCTCGCGGTGCAGCGCAGCGCCGTAATGCCTTCGGTATTGCCGCCTGCAGGAGCGCTCCGGAGACTGGACGTAATGCCTTTGAACATCGTTCGACCCTCAGGTTCGCGTGTTGATCCGGCCGGTGACGAGGCAGCCGGCGGCGCTCTTGGGATCCACCACCAGCCAGGCGCCGGCGCGGCGCAGGCGCGCGGCAAAGCCGCTTTCGCTGCTATGGGCGACGAGCACCGTTCCCCAGCCGCCTTCGCGGACGATCAGGCCGCCCGCCTCCACCACTGCCGCCGCGGCCGCCGGCCGGTCGGTGCCCGGGGGAAAGACGGCGGCAAGGGTGCCGCGCGTTGCGCCGGGCAGATCGGCGACGGCAAACAACGGGGTGGTACTGGCCAACAGGAGGCCCAGGACGCCAAGCGCGCCGGCCAGGCGCCGGACGACGGCACCTCTTCCGAGTTGTCGTGAATAGTTCTCGCTCGGCAACGGCTGGCACTCCTCAGTAGAATTTGATTTACACTTGGAAACCTTTAGGCACGGTTAAGTAACGAGGAGTCGGGCCGAATTTCCACCAAGCCGCCTTCTTTATGAGGGTAAATCCATCCTTTGGATAAACCCAGGATGGTGTCGATCACCTTGCCGGGACTGTGGCTGAGGTCGCGGTTGCTTTGCCGCGAAAAGCGTGATGAAAGGCGTTGAAACCAGCGTTTTCGGAGCCGCCAGGGGTCATGACACCGAACATTCTCTTGATCACCGCCGATCAGTGGCGCGGCGACTGTCTGGGGGCCGCCGGCCATCCCCTGCTGCAGACCCCGGCCATCGACGCCCTGGCCGCCGCCGGCGTCTGCTTTCTGCGCCACTACGCCCAGGCGGCCCCCTGCTCGCCGGGGCGCGCGTCGCTCTATACCGGCCTCTACCAGATGAACCATCGGGTGCTCCGCAACGGCACGCCGCTCGATGCGCGTCACGACAACATCGCCAAGGCACTGGCGCGCCGGGGCTACCGGCCGACATTGTTCGGCTACACGGACCAGGCTGTAGATCCGCGTACCACGACCCCGGACGACCCGAGACTGACCACCTACGAGGAGGTGCTGCCTGGTTTCGAGGTGGCGGTGAAGCTGCCGGAGGACAACGGCGCGTGGATCGCCTGGATGGAGTCGCGCGGCCACAGGATGCCGGCCGACCGCTGGGAACTGCACTGGCCCGAGACAGGTCGCCCCGAACTGCCGACGACGGCGCCGCCACGCTTCGATCAGGACGAAACCGAGACGGCTTTCCTGACCGGCGCGTTTCTGGACTGGCTTCGCGACCGGCCGAAAGACGCGCCCTGGTGCGCGCATATCTCCTTCCTGCGTCCGCATCCGCCTTTCGTGGTGCCGGCGCCCTTCAACGATCTCTACGACCCCGCCGGCGGGCCCGCGTTTCGGCGCGCCCCCGACCCGGCGGCCGAGGCCGCGCAGCATCCCTATCTGCGCTACTGGCTCGACAATGCCCGCGCCGGTTCGTTCTGTCTGGTCTCGGACGTCGACCGCCGCGTGGCCGACTGGCCGGACGCGGCCTTCCGGTCCGTGCGCGCCACCTACTGGGGGATGATTTCCGAAGTCGACCGGCAGATCGGCCGCCTGGTCGAGGGTCTCAAAGCCGCCGGCGCCTGGGATGATACCGTCATCGCGCTGACCTCAGACCACGGCGAGATGATGGGCGACCATTGGACCTTGGGGAAGTTCGGCTACTTCGACCAAGCCTACCACGTGCCGCTGATCGTCCGCGACCCGCGGCAACCGCAAGGTTTCGGCGGCCGAGTGACGGCCTTCACCGAAGCGGTCGACGTGGTGCCGACGCTGCTGGACGCTGCCTGCGCCTGCCTGGAGGGCCCGGCCGACGGCGTTGCCCTGACGCCCTTCCTGCGGGGCGAGGCTTCGGCCCGCTGGCGCCGCGAGGCGCACTGGGAGTTCGATTTCCGCGATATCGCCAGCGCCGCCGCGCAGCGGTCCCTCGGTGTCGATCTCGACGACTGCTCGCTCGCGGTGATCCGCGACGAGCGCTACAAGTACGTCCACTTCGCCGGACTGCCGCCGTTGCTGTTCGATCTCGCCGAGGATCCCGGCGAGCTTTATGACAGGGCCGACGACCCCGACTACCGGGCGGTGCGCCTGGAAATGGCGGAAAGGCTGCTGGCCTGGCGCAGCCGTCACCTGGACCGCCGGCTGACCGGCATCGCGCTCACGCCCGCCGGTCTGGTCGACGCCCGGGCGGCGAGCGGCGCCGCATTGGCGCCGAACAACTGACAGGACCGACAGGTTGCGTGTAAACTTGCCCAAGGAGAGCCGGGCGTTTGCGCGCGTGGCTGCGCTTGATTGGGAGTAGGCCGCTGAGTCGGGCTGATGGAGACCAACGATCGTTTCGCGGCCGGATCGCACATCCCGATCTGCAAACGCTCTACGACTACTGGCTGGTAAACAGTTCCGCCAACAAGGCGATGGCGCGCGCGATGCTCGACCCGACCGCCATCCCGCGCCTGTTGAAGCATCTCCTGCTCGCCGATGTCGGCAATAGCGGCCGCGACATCAGCTATCGCCTCGTCGGTACGGAGATTGTCGCCGCCCATGGCTTCGACTTTACCGGCTGGACTGTCGAGCGGCTTACCAGCGGCAAGACCCTGGCCTTTACCCATCGGCTCTACGGCACCGTGGTCGAGCAGGCGGTGCCGGTCTACTCGGAGGGCCGTTTCCGCTGGGTCGACAAGGAGTACCATTGGACCAAGCGCCTCCACCTGCCGCTCTCGCGCGACGGCGACGGCCAGGTCGACATGGTGCTGGTCGGCCAGGTCTACGAAATCCAACATGGCCCGGGCGAACTCGTGCTGCCGGCCCGGCCCGAGGAGATCGCCATCGACCGCGCCGCCCTGGCGGCCAAGCGCTGACGCCGCTGATGCCGGGCGCTCAGGGGGCAGTCCGCAGCAGGCCGGCGATCTCGTCCTTCAGGGCGAGGCGCCGCTTCTTCAAGTCCTCGGCGCGCTCGTCGGTCGCGGCCTCCACCTCGGCCTCGATGCGGTGAATTTCCCGGTTCACCTCATGGTATTCGTCAGCCAGCTTGGCGAAGTGCGCGTTTTCCATCTTCAGGCGATGCAAGGCTTCCCTGGCCTCGGGGAATTCTTCATGAAGCTCGTGGGGTACATGGGTCATCGGATAGAGTGCTTTCTCTCAGGATTTGAAACGGCCCAGCGTAAATCCAGGCTGCCGGGAAACGCCAACGCCGGCATTGAGATACCTCAAGGCGCGGCGTGGCCATGTCCCGGCATCCTGCCGACCGGAGTCGAAATGTGACTTCCCCCACTGCACTGCCGTGCGATTGGCGCAGATTGCGACGCTGAAGCGGCTACCCGAAGAGGCAGGCAATGAGCGTCACAATCACGGGCCTCGACAAGTCAACGACCCTGGCGCCGGGCGAAGGCCGGGCCGAGAGCAGCCTGCGGCGCCTGACTGTCGGCGGGCAGCGCTTCTTCGTGCTGAAGCAGCGCGGCCGCTTTGCCGACATCGCCTACGACCACGGCCGCCTGCTGGCGCGCGAGATCGAGGCCGGTGCCTTCCCGGAGATCGTCGCCACCATCGCCCGCGGTGTGAACCTTGAAAGCGGAACGCTGGCAAAGGTGGCGGCGGCGATCTACCGCAGCTACAGCGACCGGGTCCTGCGCCACTGCAGCGACGAGTTCCGCGCCGCTGTCGACGGACTGGCCGCCGGCTACCGCGCCGGAATCGGCACCCCCGAATTCTCCGACCTCGAGGTGCGCGACGCTCTCATCGCCATCGAAGTCGGCAACGTCGTCGACGGCCTGTCGCGGGTCTTCGCCCTGCCCGGCGTGCGGGCGGCGCGGGCGCCGGGCATCCTGGCGCTGGTGGTATCGGGACTGTGGGACCCCGACGCCAAGCTCTACCTGGAATCGGCGCAGCAGGACGCGGCGAAGCAGCGGGACGTCGGAGCCGCGCTGCAGGCCATGGCGGGCCCCAACAATCGCATCGACTTCGCCTGCACCGGCTTTGCCGTGCCGGCAGGGCTGGCGGCGGACGGACTGCACCTCCACGCCCGCAACCTCGACGCCGACCTCTACAACTGGAACACCGCGCCGGTACTTTCGCTGATCGACGAAACCGAGGGCAAGGCGGGCTGGCACAGGTACGCCGCCTTCGGTACTGCGGGCCTGATCTATCCTGGCGGCATCAGCGGCCTCAACGATGCCGGACTCGCGGTTTCCCTGCATCAGCTGTCGACCACGGAGATCCAAAGCGGCTTCCTGCTCGCCAAGGGCGATATCGCGCCCTTCGTCCAGCAGCGGATGCTGCGCGAGGCCGGCAGCCTCGACGACGCCATCGACCTGGTGAAGTCCACCCGGCACTTCGCGGCCTGGACCTTCTTCGTCTCCGAGGCCGCGACCGGCAGGGCCTGCCGCATCGAGGTGAACGGCGAACGGGTCCGAGTCACCAGGCACGAGGGCGAGGCGGTCGCCCAGACCAACCACTTCCTGCATGCCGACATGGTGGAGCGCCATTTCGGCGCGCGCGACAACCACTTCACGGCGACCTTCGGCAAGTGGCTGGAAACCCACGCACGTTTCGACTCCGTCAGCGCCGCCCTCAAGGAGGATGTCGGCAAGCAACGCATCGGTGTGGAGTGGGCCATCGACTGGCTGTCGTCCAGCCGCGACGGCGCGTTGGAGGCGATCCGCACGGCCTTGCCGGCGCCGCCCGATCCGCTCGCCGCCGAGCGGGCCTACGGCCGCGTGCCCCGCAAGGTCTATGGCCAGCTCGGCAGCATCGTGCTGGCCGATCCGCAGCGCCGTCCCTGGCGCGATCAGGTGTGGATGACCACCGGCGACCGCCTGCCGAGCCCGCAAAGCAGCTACATCGGCTGGCAGGTCGACTGGCAGGGCTTCGAGCTGAACCCGCTGGGCGACCGGCCGGTGCGCCGGGTCGCCCACTACGAAAAGCAGGGCAGGCGACACTGGGAGGAATCGCTGGAGCGCTATCTCTGGGCGAGGCTGGCGATTGCGCGGCCGCGGGACCACTCAGGCGCGCTGCTGCGCCGTCGGCCCGGGTCCGATCAGAAGCGGGACGGCCTGACCGGTGCCATCCACCTGCTGACCTCGGCCATCGAGCTGGCGGCGATGGACCGTCTCGTAGAGGTTCCCTATCACTATATGCGGGCACGCCTGAACCACGCCGCCGGCGACTTCGCGGCGGCCGCGGCCGACTGGCGCCTGCTGCGCGCCATCTGGGCATGGACTCACGACGCCCCGGCGGTCGCCGCCGACTGGCCGGTGTCGGTGCCGCGGGTGATACCGCTCATGCATCCCTACGAGGGCGCCCTGGTCGCCCTGCTGTCCTCGGTGACGGAAGACCTGCTGCAGGGGAATACGTCCTGGGACGGCCGGGAGGTGCGCCTCGACGAGGCACGCCGCCTGTTCGGCCAGGTGAAGGGGGACTGCTTCGGGACCGCCGGGCGCGCCCATTTCGATCTGGAGACCTGGCTCGCGCTGCTGGAAGCGGTGGCGTCCAAGGGCGGCGGAGCGGTCGAACTGCCCGAAGCCAACTTCGTCACCTGCGAATAGCCGGTTCGCGCTTGCGTCCGCCGCTTTGACAGGCCGATGCGATCCGGCTAAGGCAGAGGACGGCCCACCGAGAACGTCAGGATCGCCGTATGTTGTTGAGCTTCTGCGGGGCAGCCGGAACGGTCACCGGCTCCTGCTACTGGATGCAGACCGAGCGCTGCCAGTTTCTCGTCGACTGCGGCATGTTCCAGGGCTCGAAGACCCTGAAGGAGCTGAACTACGGCGATTTTCCCTTCGATCCGTCGAAGATCGATTTCGTCCTGCTCACCCATGCCCACATCGACCACTCGGGGCTCATTCCCAAGCTGGTGAAGCAGGGTTTCTCGGGGCCGATCTTCGCCACCGTGGGCAGCTTCGATCTGCTGACCTACATGCTGCCGGACAGCGCCTACATCCAGGAAACCGAGGTCGAACGGCTGAACCGCCGCAACGCCCAGCGCGGCCGCCCGCCGGTCGAGCCGATGTATACCAGGCAGGATGTCGACGTTGCCCTGAAGCTCTTCTCCAACATCGACTACGAGACCTGGCGTGAGGTCGGCGACGGGGTGCGGGCGCGATTCTGGAATGCCGGACATATCCTAGGTGCGGCTTCGATTGAAGTGGAGGTGGCGACCGGCCAGCGCTCGCCACGCGTCTGCCGCCTGTTGTTCTCCGGTGACATCGGCCCCGAGCACAAGCTGTTCCATCCGGAACCGTCGGCACCTGAGAACTTCGACTTCATCTGCTGCGAGTCGACCTACGGTGGGCGCAAGCGCATCGACGCCAGTCCGGAGCGCCGCCGCCAGATCCTGGCGCAGGAGGTGAAGACGGCGTTGAAGCGTGGCGGCAACCTGCTGATCCCCGCCTTTGCCGTAGAACGCACCCAGGAACTTCTGCTCGACCTTTCGATGCTGTTCGACAGCGGCGCGCTGCCCAAGGTGCCGGTATTCCTCGACTCGCCGCTGGCCATCAAGGCGACCAGGGTGTTTCTCAAGAACTCGGCGCAGCTGCAGGATACCGACGGCGTGCCGGACCTGTTCCGCCGCCCCAACATCCGCTTCACGGAGTCGGTCGAGGAAAGCAAGGTTATCGGACGCTTCGCCGGCGGGGCGGTCATTATCGCCGGCAGCGGCATGTGCGATGCCGGGCGAATCCGCCATCACCTGAAGCAGAACCTCTGGCGCGGCGACGCCACCGTGCTGCTGGTCGGCTACCAGGCACCGGGGACTCTCGGTTCGCTGCTGCAGCGCGGCGTCTCCGCGGTGAAGATCCAGGGCGAGGACGTGCGGGTGAATGCGGCGATCCGCCAGATCGACGTCTACTCCGGCCACGCCGACGGCGATCAGCTGTTGGACTGGGTGCGGGCGCGCCTGCCGGTGAAATCGGCGATCTTCCTGACCCATGGCGAGGAGGAGGCGCTGAATGCCCTGCGCGACGGCCTCGAAGCCGCGGGCGTCCCGGAGGATCGCATCATCATTCCGCAGCTGGACGATGTCGTCGACCTGCTGGCCGGCGAGAGCAAGGTGCAGTTCCGGCCCACGCCGCACCGCCTGCCGAGCGAGTCCCTGCGCGGCCCCGACTGGCACAACGACCTGGCCGAGTTCTCCCTGGACCTTCGGGACCGGCTGGAGCAGGCGGCGGACGACAAGGCGCGCGGCGTCATCCTGCGGCGGGTGATCCGCGCGCTGGACGAAGACTCCACGGAGTAGGATCGCCGGCGCTGTAGGCTCAGTCGGCAGATGCCGCCGGACGGCCGCCGGTCGAGACAGGCGGCCTCGCCCGGGCGGTCGGAGCGGGATCCGCGTCGGCGCTTTCCGCGAGCAGCATCAGCGTCGCCTTGACCACCTGGTCGACCATGCGCCGGGTGCTGCTCATGGCGTCCAGCAGGCGGTCGGCACCCTCGATCGAGAGCCGATGGGTAACGGCCGCCCGCAGGGCCGTGGCTTTCGCCTGCTGATACAGTGCCTCGAAGTCGCCGTGCGCCGCCTCCACGCGGGCGATCCGCTCAGCCACCTCAAGATCCTCGGTGCAGGCGGTCAGGCAGGCCTGCGCCGATGCCAGAAGGTCGAGCAGGCTTGTCCGCGTCGTCTCGTCGGCGAGCCGCCGGCCGTTGACCCCGGCGGTATGCAGGGCAGAAAGCAACAGAGCCGCCTCGTCCAGATAGCGGGCGATCCGCAGCAGCCGGGCAAGCGCTTCGGCGTGTTCCCGAGACATTCCCTCCATGCGGACTTCGACGGCAAAAGCCGCCGCCGCCTGCCCAAGCTGACGGATCGCCTCGGCCCGGCGCTCGATGACGCCGGTGCGGCTTTCCTGTCCCGCGATCGCACCCAGCCCGGTGCCACAGACGAGATCCTGCATGCGGTGCAGTTCCTGTTCCAGGGCCGGCAGGGCGAAGGCAGGCGTGGCGGCGACGGTTCGGTCGAGGTGGCGTGGACGGCTGATGTCCTCCTCGGCGGTGGTGAAGTGGCGCTGCAGAAGACGGGTGAGCGGCCCCACGAGCGGCAGCATCAGGGCAATGCCGACGGCGTTGAATACCGTATGGAAGAGCGCCAGCACGACGGTCGGCCGCCCCGACAGGCCGAGCAGTTCGCCGATCTCCGAGGTCGCCCACAGCAGGACGGGGAGGATCGCCAGCGCGATGGCGGCGGTGACAATGTTGAACAGGATGTGGCCGGCGGCGACCCGCCGGGCATTGGGCGTGGCGCCGATGACCGCGAAGGCGGCGGTCGAGGTGGAGCCGATGTTGGCGCCGATGATCGCCGCCGCGGCGGCGCCGAAGCCGAGGGCCGACTGGCTGGCCGCTGTCAGGATGAGGGCAATCGCCGCGCTGGATGACTGGGTGGCGACCGTGGCGGCGAAACCGACCAGGGCGAAGAGGGCGATGCCGCCGACCCCGGCACCGGCGCCGGCCAGCGTCGCGGTACCGAAAACGCCCGCGACATCGGCGAAGGCGTCGCGGAGGATCGCCAGGCCGAGGAAGAACAGGCCAAATCCCGCGATGGCCTCGCCCAGTCCGTTCACCCGCTTGTTGGATACGGCGACGCGCAGGGCGACGCCGAGGGCGATCAGTGGCAGGGCGAAGGCTTCGACCTTGAATCCGACGCCGACCAGGCTGACCAGCCAGCCCGTCATGGTGGTGCCGAGGTTGGCCCCGAAGATGACGCCCAGGGAGCGGCGCAGTGAGAGCACCCCGGCGTTGACGAAGCCGATGGTCGCGATCGTCACCACCGCCGAGGACTGCACCAGTGCGGTGAACAGGGCGCCGGTGGCCACCCCCCGCAGCGGCGAGGAAGTCCAGCGCTTCAGGATCTGCTTCAGGCGCTCGCCGCCGAAGACCTTGAGGCCGCCGGTCATCATCGACATGGCGAGCAGGAAGATGCCGAGACCGCCCGCGGCGGTGAGGATCAGGCCCATGGGTCGTTCATCCCCTTACCGGTCGCGGCCGACCGGTGGCGCGCCATGGCAGTAGGGTCTATTGCCGCGCCGGAACGGCGGTGTTGTCCCGCGCCGGAACGGTAGCGTTGCCCCGCGCCGGTACGGCGACGTTGTCGATCAGCCGCACCTCCGCGATCCAGCCGGCCACGAATAGCCGCGCCGGACGGTCTGGCGCCGTCAGTTCCTCGAGACTATCGCAGCAGCGCAGCTCGAGATAGTCGAGCCTCTCGATCCCGACCCGAAGCAATTCGCCGCGGCCCCAATCCAGGATCGCCGCGGCGGAACCTTGGCCCAACTGCAGCCGCTCCGCCACGGCCCTCAGGATGCGGTAGATCGCCGGAGCCCGCGCGCGCTGTTCCGAGTTCAGGAGGGCGTTGCGCGACGACAGCGCCAGGCCGTCCGCGTCGCGCACCGTCGCCACCGGCACCACCTCGACCGGAATGTCGAGATCGCGCGCCAGGCGCTTGACGATCAAGAGCTGCTGGTAGTCCTTCTCGCCGAAAAAGGCGCGGTCGGCGGCGGTCATCAGGAACAGCTTCGTCACCACCGTGGCGACGCCGTCCATATGGCCGGGGCGTGAGCGGCCGCAGAGGCAATCGGAGAGGTCCGGCACCGATACCCTGGTTTCGAACCCGGCAGGGTAGACTTCTTCCGGCGGCGGCGCGAAGAGGATGTCGACCCCGGCGGCCGACAGCTTGGCCGCGTCTCCGGCCTCGTCGCGCGGATAGCTGGCGAGGTCGTCGCTGCGGTTGAACTGCTTCGGGTTGACGAAGATGGTGGCGATCACGTGGTCGCAGCCGGCCCTGGCGGCTTCGACCAGGGCCATGTGACCGGCATGGAGCGCCCCCATCGTTGGGATCACGCCGATGCACCCGCCCGACCGGCGCCAGGCGGCGACCTCAGCGCGTAGTTCCGCGATCCGCCGAACCGTCGCCATGCGCCGGCCGGCAGCGCCCTGCTGTGCCAGGTTCACGCGTCAACTCCCTTGTGCTTTCTGCGCCGATCCGCGATTTGAACCACCCTGCCGTCTGGCCTGCAAGCATTCCTGTCAGAAGCGAAGGCAGTTCCGGCTCGCGGGCATTTCCTCGGGGCGGCTTTAGGGAGTCCCTTTCCCGTTCGGCGTCAATCGCGGTAGTCTGCCACTCGAAGGGCCCTGGCGGCCCGCACCATTGCAGCCATTGGTGGAGTTCGTCTACAACTTATGCGTCAAAACGCTCGATCGGCACGACGGATCGGGTCCAGTCACGCATGAGGGTTGTTGCAAAAGCCGGGGCTCCGAATTCAGTTGGCCGGTGCGCAGCGCACCGGCTGCGGTGCCATAACGAAACGGGAGGACTTGATGACCTACAGGCAATCACTATCGAGGCGCGCGCTGTTCGGCCTTACGGCCGCCGCGGGCCTTCTGCTGGCGGCGCCGGCCAGCGCCGAGGTTTCCTTTGCCGGCAAGACGATCGAATGGATCATTCCGTTCTCGACGGGCGGCGGGTCGGATACCTGGGCCCGGTTCAACGCGCCCTTCTACTCCAAGTATCTGCCCGGCAATCCCACCGTCGTCGTCGTCAACGAGCCCGGCGGCGGATCGACCAAGGGCGCCAACCTCTTCGCCGCCCGCGCCAAGCCCGATGGGCTGACCATCCTCGGCACCTCGGGCTCCACTCAGTTCCCCTATCTGCTCGGCGACGCGCGGGTTCGCTACGAATACCAAGACTGGGATGTGGTCATGGCCGCGCCCACCGGCGGGGTGGTCTACACGACGCCGTCCCTCGGCCTCTCGTCTCCCGCCGACATCGGCAAGCTGAAGGGGCAGTCGCTGGTCTACGCCAGTCAGGGCGCCACGTCGCTCGACCTCGTGCCGCTGCTGTCGCTGAAGCTCATGGGCCTCGACGTCAAGCACGTCTTCGGCTTTCAGGGCCGTGGCGACGGCCGTCTCGCCTTCGAGCGCGGCGAAACCAACATCGACTACCAGACCTCCTCCGCCTACCTGAAGAACGTCGTGCCGCTGGTCGAATCGGGGCAGGCCGTGCCGCTGTTCTCCTGGGGCGTGCTGGACGAGGACGGCAACATCGTTCGGGATCCGACCTTCCCGGAACTGCCGCACTTCGTCGAAGCCTACGAGATGCTGACCGGACAGGCGCCGTCGGGGCCTGACTTCGATGCCTACGTGGCCTTCTTCACCGCCGGCTTCCCGGCCCAGAAGATGGTCTTCGTGCCCAAGGGGACGTCTCCCGAGATCATCGAGGCGTACCAGAACGCTCTGAATGCCATGCAGAACGACCCTGAATATCAGGCCGCCAAGGAGGCCGTGCTCGGCACCTATGAGCAGGTGACCGGCAGGGCCGCACAGGCGCTCTTCGAGAAGGGCACCACGATCACGCCGGAAACGCGCGCGCGGGTGGTGAGCATGCTCGAGAGCGAATACAACACAAAACTGGGTGACTGAATCCAGGGCGGGCGGCTCCTGCGGGGCCGCCCGCCACCCTTTCCCTCCCTTGCCGATCCGCTTGGCCCGCAAACGGGGACGCCATGGTTGACGTGTTTCTCGCCGCCATCGCCGAACTCCTGACGCTGCAACATCTCGCCTACATGCTGGTCGGGGTTGTGTTGGGCCTGGCCATCGGCGTGTTCCCCGGCCTCGGCGGCATTGCCGGCCTGTCGCTGCTGATGCCGTTCCTTTACGGCATGGACTCGATCTCGGCGCTGGCGATGCTGATCGGCCTCGTGGCGGTGATCCCCACGTCCGACACCTTCGCCTCGGTGCTGATGGGCATTCCGGGGTCCTCCGCGAGCCAGGCCACTGTGCTCGACGGCTTTCCGCTCGCCAAGTCCGGCATGGCCGCGCGCGCCCTCTCGGCGGCCTTCGTGTCGTCCCTCTTCGGCGGCATCTTCGGCGCAGTGGTTCTGACCGGTTTCGTGCTGATCGCCCGCCCGCTGATCCTCGCCTTCGGATCGGCCGAGCTTTTCATGCTGTCGCTGTTCGGACTCTCCATGGTCGGCGTCCTCGCCGGCCGCAGCCTGCCGAAGGGGCTGGCCGCCTGCGGCCTGGGGCTGGTGATCGGCAGCATCGGCGCCGCGCCGGCCACCGGCGAGTTCCGCATGATCTGGGGCATCGACTACCTCTACGACGGCATTCCGCTGGTCGTAGTCGGTCTCGGGCTCTTCGCCATTCCCGAGATCGTCGACCTCCTGCGCCGCGACCGGTCGATCGCCGGCGACACGAAGCTCGGCGCGGGCTGGTTCGCCGGTGTGCGTGACTGGCTGCGCAACTGGTTCCTCTCCCTGCGCTGCGCGGGAATCGGCTGCCTTGTGGGCGCCATTCCCGGCCTCGGCGGCTCGGTGGTCGACTGGATCGCCTACGGCCATGCGGTGCAGTCCAGCAAGGACAGCTCCCGCTTCGGCAAGGGCGACATCCGCGGTGTGATCGCGCCGGAAAGCGCCAACAACGCCAAGGAGGGCGGCGGCCTGCTGCCGACCCTGCTGTTCGGTATCCCCGGCTCCGGGTCGATGGCGATCTTCCTCGGCGGTATGGTGCTGATCGGCATCCAGCCCGGACCGTCGATGGTGACCGCCGACCTCAACGTGACCTATTCGATCATCTGGTCGCTCGCCATCGCCAACATCATGGGAGCCGGCCTCTGCATTCTGCTGGCGTCCCCCATCGCCCGGCTGACGACGGTGCCGTTCCCCCTGCTGGCCCCCTTCATGATCGCGATCATCTGCTTCGCCGCCTTCCAGGCGACCCGCGATCTGGCCGATCTCGTCGCACTGCTCGCCATCGGACTGCTCGGCATCTACATGCGCCGCTTCGGATGGCCGCGGCCGGCGCTGCTGATCGGTTTCGTGCTGGCACCGCAGGCGGAAACCTATCTCTATCAGGCGGTTCAGTTCTACGGCTGGGGCTTCGTGAGCCGGCCGGGCGTTCTCATCATCGCCGGCCTGATCGCGCTCTCCGTCTGGTTCGGAATCCGCAACCGGGTGGACGATTCGGCAGCGGTCACCGTTCAGCCGGAGGACCGGGCTCCAGCGCGCGGCCGGGAGGCGCTTGCCGAGCGCGCCCCCCAGATCGCCTTTGCGGTGTTCTGCGCCGGCGTCTTTGCGGTGGCATTCTGGGACGCCATGCAGCATTCGTTCCTCGGTGCCGTGTTCCCGGCGTCGATGGCCGCGGTCACGGGTTTCTTCGCGCTGGCGCTGCTGGCCATCCTGGCTTTCGGCGGCAATTCCCACCCGGCGGTCTATGACCACGAGCAGCACGGAGAACACGCGGGCGACAGCACGGTCCGCAGCCTATGGAGCGGCACCCTGTGGATCGTGGCGCTGGTGGCGTTGACGGCGATCATAGGCTTCTACCTCGCCATGCTCGTCTTTTTCGTCGCATTTCTGGTGCTGCGCGCCAACGCCGGCCCCGTCAAGGTGGTCGTCCTGACCGGTGCGGCCGCGGTCTTCATTCTCGTGCTGGCCAATGCCCTGGCGCTCAACTTCCCCGGCGGCTGGCTGCAGTCGGCGGTCGATCTGCCCTGGCCCCTGCGCTGAGCGGCGCATCCCTGGGCTCGCCGTGGGCCGCCCCTGGCGACCCCGAGGGCTTTGCCTGGGGCCGGTGGCATAGTAGACAAGGGCCATGACCGCCCTATCCCGCAGGCTCTCCGTCGCCCCCATGATGGA
>JBHJOA010000033.1:0-26778 GCA_050330205.1 Kiloniellaceae bacterium | reverse complement strand
ACGGCCGCTTCGACTTCCGCTGTGCTGCCGACGGCCGGCCCAAGCTGATGGAGTGCAATCCCAACCCGGCCTGGGCCAACGACGGCAAGCTCGCCTTCATGGCCGGCTTTGCCGGCATCACCTATCCGAGGATGCTGGAGATGGTGATCGACGCCGCCATCGCACGCGTCGCCGGCTGAACGCTTGCAGCTACAGCAGCTTGCGGGGAATCGAGACGGTCCAGCGGCGGGACGCAAAGGGGGAATCGTTCTCGAACGCCTCCAGGTCGCCGGTGAACTGGAAGGCCTGCGCGGTGGCGGTGAGACGGGTGCGGCAGTCGAGGCGCACCGACCATCCGTCGCGGCGCAGCACCGCGCTCTGGGAGAGTTCGGTCTGCGCCGAAAGCGGGTCGTCTTCGAGGATGCGGTAGCGCTTCATCTGGGTGTAGCCGAGATCGAGGTCGATCTCCTCGATGCGGGCCAGCGCGGCGCCGGGGAACTCGCCGGCCTCGAGGGTGTAGATCATCTCGTTGGTGGTGAGGTCGATCTCGATCCGGCGCGTCATGTCGAGGTGCTGCAGCTTGCGGTGTTTCGACCCTGGAGCCGCCAGCGGCGGCGCGAAGGCCGGCAGCGCCGCATCGCCTTCGCGCGGCGGGCGCACCGGCAGCTCGAGGATTCCGGTACCAGTGCGTACCGTCAGGGTCACGACCTCCGGCGTCGGCCAGATCATCGGCCAGTAGCCGGTGGAAAGGCCGAGGCGCAGGCGGTGACCGGCCGGGATCGCCTGTCCGAGGTCGTCGAGCTTCAGCGTCACCCGGTACCAACGGCCCGGCTCCAGTTCCTGCGGCTTCTCGTGTCCGTCGCGGTGGCAGAGGTTCAGGATGCCGTAGGAGATGCGCGCCGACTTGCCGTCGGGGTGGACGTCGCAGAGCCGGGCCACCAGGAAGGCAATCGGTTTGTCCGCTTTCACCTCGAGGCTCAGCAGCGGCGCGCCGAGCAGTTCCAGCGGCTGGTCGAGGGCATCGCTGTCGAACACCAGGGAGCCGCCGTCGTCGGCGCGCTGATCGCGCGGCGCCTCGCCGTCGGCGCCGAAGCCACACCACTCGCCGGCGCGCACACCAAGGGTCTGCGGCGAACTGAAGGCGACGTCGTGGCGTCCCGGCGGCGGGTCGTCGGACAACCAGCCCCAGTCCAGGTGCAGGCGGCGGCGCTCGATCCGCGACGACGGCCAGCTGTCCTCCGCCACCCAGCGTCCGGGCCGCGTCTCGTACTGCGGCTGCGGCGCGACGCTGTCCTGCATCCAGACGCGCAGCATCGGTTCCTCCATGATGCCGCTGTCCCGTCCCTTCAGCCAGTGATCCCACCAGCGCAGGGCCTCCTGCAGGTAGCCGATCTCCGGTCCCGGCACCGCGTCGTGCGGGAAGTTGTGCGCCCAGGGCCCGATCAGACCCTTGCGGGGAACCTCGAGGTGCTCGAGCAGTCGGGGCACCGCGTTGGTGTAGCCGTCGGCCCAGCCGCCGATGGCGTAGACCGGACAGCGAATGGCGCGGTAGTTCTCGCTGACCGAGCCGTGCTTCCAGAAATCGTCGCGCCAGGGGTGGCGCATCCACACGGCGGGAAACGGCTGGTCCTGCTCGATGCGCTGGCGCCAGGCCTCGCGCCAGCCCTCGCCGGAGATTTTGGGGTCCGGTGGCAGGGCATTGTAGAGCGTGAGGATGGAGCCCCACTGCATGTTCTCGTTCAACAGGCAGCCGCCCTTGTAGTGGGCATCGTCGGCATAGCGGTCGTCGGCGGCGCAGAGCGTGATGATCGCCTTCAGCTGCGCCGGATCGAGCGCTGCCACCTGCAGGGCGTTGAAGCCGCCCCAGGAGATGCCGGTCATTCCGACGGCGCCGGAACACCAGGGTTGCTCTGCCAGCCAGGCGATGATCGCCAGGGCGTCCTGCAGTTCGCGCGGGGTGTACTCGTCTTCCAGCACGCCGTCGGAATCGCCGCTGCCACGCACGTCGACCCGTACCGACCCGTAGCCGTGCAAGGCATAGAAGCGGTGCATCGGCTCGTCGCGGGCGCGCATGAAATCGCGCTTGCGGTAGGGAATGAACTCGAGGATCGCCGGCACCGGCGTCTCGCGGGCGCTGCGCGGCAGCCACAGCCGAGCGGCCAGCCGCGCTCCGTCGGGCATCGGGATCCAGGCGTTCTCGATTTCCTCGATGGCGCTGAGATCGGAGAGGTCGGCCACCTCAGTCATCGTTCCCCGCGGAGAAGGCGGCGGCCTTGCGGCGGCGGCCGACGCTGAGCTGCTGTGTCGACCAGAAGCTGAGGGCCAGGTTCTCACGGGCGCGCCGGCCGACGTCGAGGTCCCAGCAGTTGACGATGGCGAGCCGGAAGCCGCCGGGCGGCATGGCGTGCTGCGACGGCGGGCGATCCTCGTGGAAGGTGATCTGCACCGATGTCACCTCCGGCAGGTCGCGGACCTCCGCCACCAGTTCGGCCGGCGGGTGACGGTATTGCAGCCCGTGGCCGCCAAACAGCACCACGCTGTAGCCGTCGCGGCGGCCGCTGTCGTCGAAGTCCCAGGCTCCGTTCTGGTAGAGCTTCACCAGAGACTCCACCCAGGGCCTGCCGCCGTAGAGGTCGGGCCACTGGTCGGCGAAGCGCAGGTGGACCTCGATGATGCGGGCGCCGATGGTCTCGAAGTTCACCATGCCCGTGTAGCCGGCGAGATGGCGGCCCAGCCAGTCGCCGCAGTAGGCTTCGATCTCCGGCTTCGCCTCGGCCAGCACCACCCAGTAGTCGAACATACCGCCTTCCAGCGGCAGTCCGTAGGCGTGGCGCCACCACCGGGCTTCTCCCTTCACCACCGCGACGTCGGTGGAGATGTGCTCGCCTTCGAGCAGCGGCATCCAGATATGGCCGGGGCGCTGGTTCGCCCTGTACTCGCCGGCGGTGCGTAGCACGCGGCTGCCGATGCCCATGCCGCGCATGTTGAACACCGGCTTCGAGAACACCGGGAAGGCGGGCGGCATGAGGCCGTGCGGACCGCAGACGAAGCCCTGGCTCTCGGCCACCGCCAGCTTGTTGTAGACCCACTTGTATTGGGGATACCAGGCCCAGGCATCGCCGTCCTCGGTGGGAACCCGCACGTCCGCCGGGCAGTCGATGCCCTCGAAATATTGCAGGCGCCAGGGGTCGGCTTCACAGATCGGCATAGCCCCAGCCTAGCCCAGGCCGGCCCCGCGAGGCAAAGGCGCTAGATCTCGATGACCAGCTTACCGAAGTGGCCGGCCGCCTTCATGGCGCGGTAGGCCTCCGGCGCCTCCTCGAAGGCAAAGCTGCGGTCGATCACCGGGCGTAGCCCGGCGGCCGCGATGGCCCGGTTCATGTCCTGGAAGAGGTTGCGCGAGCCGACGTAGATGCCCTGCACGGTCAGCGACTTGCTCATGATCGGCCGGGGGTTCACCTGGCCGCCGGCCAGCACGCCGATGAAGCCGATGGTGCCGGCGATGCGGGTGGCGGCGATGGACTTCTCCAAGGTGCCGGCGCCGCCGACCTCGACCGTCAGGTCGACGCCGCGCCCGCCGGTCATCTCGAGCACCGGCTTCTCCCAGTCCGGCGTGCGGTGGTAGTTCACCGTCTGCCAGGCGCCCAGCCCCCGGGCCCGCTCCAGCTTCTCGTCGCTGGAAGAGGTAATGATTACCCGCGCGCCCATCAGGGTGGCGAACTGCAGGGCAAAGACGGAGACGCCGCCGGTGCCCAGCAGCAGCACGGTGTCGCCGGCCTTGAGGCGGCCGACCGCCACCAGGGCGCGCCAGGCCGTCACGGCGGCGCAGGGCAGCGTCGCCGCCTCGGCGAAGCTCAGGTGGTCGGGGACCTTCACCAGTCCGCCGGCCTTGAGGTTGGCCTCCTCGGCCAGCACGCCGTCGATCTCCCCGCCCATCGCCGACGCCATCGCCTCGGCGGTGCAGGGGCCGTCGATCCAGTTCTGGAAGAAGCAGCCCGCCACGCGGTCGCCGGGCGCAAAGCCGGTCACGCCCGGACCGACCGCCAGCACCTCGCCGGCGCCGTCGGAGTTGGGGATGCGCGGCAGGGCGATGCCGCGGGCGGCCGGGTCGCCGACCACGCTGAGATCGCGGTAATTGATGGCGTTGGCCCGCAGCCGCACCCTCACCTCGCCCGGGCCGGGATCGGGCAGGTCGAGTTCGGCCAGCTTCAGTCCGTCGATTCCCTCTGCCGTTCGGATCTGCCACGCCCGCATGCCGCCGCCCCCTGTTCGAGTCGCAAAGCGCGATCTTACGGGGTACGACCGGTCGATAGAAAGGGTCGGCCCCCGCCGCCCCAAAAATCGCTGGGCGGCCCCACGAAAAAAGTTCTTGTAAAGGATTTCAACTTATACACATTAGTCGCGTCTGCGGTGCGGTGTCAGAATCGACGATATTCGCGCGACGACCCCCGCGGCATATGGATTGACCAGACCAATGGACGATCTTCAGGCTCCCCCTTCGGAGCCTCCGGGTTCGCAGAGCGAACCGACTTCGACCCCTCTCAAATCCAACCTCATAGAACTCGCGACCGCGCGGCCGTCCAGCTGGCGCCAGGCCGAGGGATTGCTCTCCAGGCCCCTTGAGGCGCGCCAGCGGGGGGAGCGCTTTCCGCACCCGCCCGACAGCCGCGCCTTCCGCCGGCGCTTCTTCCCCGAAGCCACGCCGGAGGAATGGAACGACTGGCGCTGGCAGCTGCGGAACCGCATCCGCTCGCTGGAACAGCTGGAGCGGATCTTCCGGCTGTCGCCGGACGAGTACGCGGCGGTCGCCCGGCACAAAGGCTCCCTGCCGGTCGGCATCACGCCCTACTACGCCAGCCTGATGGGCCGCGACGACCCGCTGGAGCCGCTGCGCCGCACCCACATCCCCGTCGGCCAGGAGTACCTGCGCGCGCCGGGCGAGGCGGACGACCCGCTGGGCGAGGACCACGACACCAAGACGCCGGGTCTCGTGCACCGCTATCCCGACCGAGTGCTGTTCCTCACCACCGGCTTCTGCTCGACCTACTGCCGCTATTGCACCCGCTCGCGCATGGTCGGCGAAGCCGGCGGCGAGTACCAGTTCTCGACCCGCCAGTGGGAGCAGGCCCTGGCCTACATCGAGGCCCACCCGGAGATCCGCGACGTTCTGCTGTCGGGCGGCGACCCGCTCACCATCGCCGACGAGAAGCTCGACTACCTGATCGGCCGCCTGCGCCGGATCAGGCACGTCGAGTTCATCCGCCTCGGCACCAAGGTGCCGACTGTGCTGCCGATGCGGGTGACCCGCTCGCTCACCCGCATGCTGCGCAAGCACCATCCGGTCTGGATGAGCATCCACGTCACCCACCCGACGGAACTAACCCCCGAGGTGACGGAGGCCTATGCGCGCCTCGCCGACGCGGGCATACCCCTGGGCAGCCAGACGGTGCTGCTGAGGGGCATCAACGACTCGGTCGACACCATGAAGGACATGATGCACGGCCTGCTGATGCGCCGGGTGAAGCCCTACTACCTCTACCAGTGCGACCCGATCACCGGCTCGTCCCACTTCCGCACGCCGGTCGAGAAGGGCATCGAGATCATCGAGGGTCTGCGCGGGCATACCACCGGCTACGCCGTGCCGCAGTACGTGATCGACGCCCCCAACGGCGGCGGCAAGATTCCCCTGCTGCCCGACTACATCGTCGGGCGCGACGGCGACGACCTGCTGCTGCGCAACTTCGAGGGCGGCGTCTACCGCTACCCCGACCCTGGCGGAACCATCGGCGGCGGCAAGAAGGACGCTTCGCGCAAGAAGGGGACCCGCAAATGCGTGTCGGCCTGACCTACGACCTGCGCGACGACTACCGCGCCTTGGGCGGCTTCTCGGAGGACGCCCTGGCGGAGTTCGATTCGCCGGAAACCATCGATGCCCTCGAACATGCCCTGCGGGCCAACGGCTGCCGGGTCGAGCGCATCGGCCACATCCGCAGCCTCGCCCGGCGCCTCGTCGACGGCGAGAACTGGGACCTGGTGTTCAACATCTGCGAAGGCATCGCCGGGCGCAACCGCGAGGCCCAGGTGCCGGCTCTGCTTGAAGCCTACAACATCCCCTACGTCTTCTCCGATCCGCTCACCCTCTCGGTGACCCTCGACAAGGCGGTCGCCAAGCGCCTGGTGCGCGATGCCGGCCTGCCGACTGCCCCCTTCGCGGTGATCGAGAGCGATGCCGACGCGCGGGCCTGCGACCTGTCCTTTCCGGTCTTCGTGAAGCCCCTGGCCGAGGGCACCGGCAAGGGGTGCGAGCGGGCCTCCAAGGCGGCCGACCGCAAGGCCCTGGTGTCGGCGGCCCGCGCGCTGCGCGCCCGCTTCAACCAGCCGGCCATCGCCGAGCCCTTTCTCCCCGGCCGCGAGTTCACCGTCGGCGTCGTCGGCAACGGCGCGGCGGCGCGCATCATCGCCGTGCTGGAGATCGTGCTGCTGCAGAACGCTGAGCCGGAGGTCTACTCCTTCGAGAACAAGGAACTCTGCGAGTCGCGGGTGGAGTACCGCCTGGCCGACGACGCCAAAGCCCGGGCCGCGGGCGCCACGGCGCTGGCGGCCTACCGCACCCTCGGCTGCCGCGACGGCGCCCGCCTCGACCTGCGCTCGGACGCTGCCGGCGTGCCGCAGTTCCTGGAGGTCAATCCCCTGGCCGGCCTGCACCCGACCCATTCCGACCTGCCGATCCTCGCCGGCCTCGCCGGCATGAACTACGAGTCGCTGATCGGCGAGATCCTGCAGGCGGCCAAGCTGCGCACCGGTATCGGCCTGGCGCAGGCCAAGCGACGGCGGCGCATCCCGGCATGACCCGGCCCGACTATCTGCCGGTCCTGCACGGGGCAGCGGCGGATCGCCCGGACGAGGCGGACACCATCGTCACCGCGCAGGCCGTTGTCGCCGCGCTGCGCCGCCTCGGCTACCGCAGCGAGGCGGTGAAGCTCGGCCTCGACCTCTCGGTCGTGGCGCGCCTCTCGGCCCGGCGGCCGATCCTGGTGTTCAACCTCGTAGAGGCGCTGAACGGCGACTGCGCTCTCGCCCAGATCGCCCCGGCCGTCTTCGACCACCTCGGCCTCGCCTACACCGGCAGCGGGCTCGCGGCGCATCACCTGACGCTCAGCAAGACTGCCGCCAAGCGGCTGCTGGCCTCGGCCGGCCTGCCGACGCCGGCGTGGTCGCCCGACGGCAGCGGCTTCACAGCGGACGAGCGCGTCATCGTGAAGTCGGACAGCGAGCACGCCTCGCTCGGCATCGACGCCGCCTCGGTCGTGCCGGCGGCGATGGCGCGCCAGGAGATTCTCGTTCGCCAGCAGCGCTTCGGCGGCCGCTTTTTCGCCGAGGCCTATATCGAGGGCCGCGAGTTCAACCTTTCAGTCCTGGAAACTCCGGAAGGCCCACGCGTGCTGCCGGTCGCCGAGATCCTCTTCGTCGACTTTCCTGCCGATCGTCCGCGAATCGTCGACTACGAGGCGAAGTGGGACGCCGGGGCTTTCGCCTATGCCAACACGCCGCGCAGCTTCGACTTTCCGGCGAGCGATACCGCCCTGCTGGCGGAACTGGAACGGCTCGCGCTCGAGGCCTGGCGGCTGTTCGGGCTCGGCGGTTATGCCCGGGTCGACTTCCGCGTCGACGGCAATAGCCGGCCGACGGTCCTCGAGATCAACGTCAATCCCTGCCTGGCGCCGGACGCCGGCTTCGTCGCGGCGGCGGAGCGCGCCGGCCTCGGCTATGATAGCGTGATCGGGAGCATCGTCACCGCCGCCAGGGAACGCCGGCAAGAAGCCGCCTGAATGCCCCGAACTCGATAAATGCTGCGTATCCGCAAGATCTCGGACAGCCACACGCCGGCCAACCGCTCGGCGGTGGAGGAGGCGCAGGCCATCATCCGCGCCCAGTTTCCCGGCATGCCGGCCGGCGAGATCGACAAGCTGCCGGACCAACTCGACAACCCCTTCCGATACCGCTTCGTCGCCAAGCTGCTGGTGGCCGAGGACGCGCGCGGGCGGGTCAAGGCAGTGGCGCTGCTGCTGCACGACCCAGACCTCGCCTTCTCCTATCTCGAGGTGATCTCCGTCGCGCCCGGCGGCCGATCGGGCAGCGGCATCGGCGGCGCGCTCTACGACCGGGTGCGCGAGGAGGCCGATGACCTGGGGTCGGCCGGCCTCTACTACGAGTGCCTGCCAGACGATCCGGCGAAGAGCCCCGACCCCAAGGTGCGGCGGCAGAACGCCGCCCGGCTGAAGTTCTACGAGCGCTACGGCGCCTTCCCCATCGAGGGCATCGCCTACGACCTGCCGATCAATCCCGGCGACACCGACATGCCCTACCTGGTGTTCGACGGGCTCGGGCGCCACGGCCTGCCGCCGCCGGCGCGCCTGAAACGCATCGTCCGGGCCATCCTGGAGCGCAAGTACGCAGAGATCTGTCCGCCCGACTATGTCGAGAAGGTGGTCGCCTCGGTGAAGCAGGGCGGCTACGGCCTGCGCCCGCCGCGCCACCTGAAGAGCGATCAGATAGCCGCGCCGCTGCCCGGTCCGGCCGGCCGGCCGCAGATCGCCCTGGTGGTCAACGACAGGCACGAGATCCACCACGTGCACGACCGCGGCTACGTCGAGGCCCCGGTGCGCGTGAAGGCCATCCTCGCCGAACTGGACAAGACCGGCTTTTTCCGCCGCCTGCCGGCGCGGAAGTTTCCCGACCGCTTCATCCGGGAGGTGCACGACAGCGGCCTGGTGGATTACATCCAGCACGCCTGCGCGGAAGCGCCGCTGAAGCGCTCGATCTACCCCTACGTCTTCCCGATCCGCAATCCCGGGCGCAAGCCGAAGGAACGTTCGGTCCTCGCCGGCTACTGGTGCATCGACACCTTCACGCCGCTGAACCGCAACGCCTGGCCGGCAGCGCGCCAGGCCGTCGACTGCGCGCTCACCGCCGCCGAGGAGGTGCTGAACGGATCGCTCCTGGCTTATGCCCTGGTGCGCCCGCCGGGCCACCACGCGGAGCGGCGCAGCTTCGGCGGCTTCTGCTACTTCAGCAACGCCGCCATCGCCGCCAACTTCCTGTCGCATTACGGCAAGGTCGCCATGTTGGACGTCGACTACCACCACGGCAACGGCCAGCAGGACATCTTCTACGAGCGCGACGACGTGCTGACGGTGTCGATCCACGGCGCCCCGGCATTTGCCTACCCCTACTTCACCGGCTTTCGCAACGAAACCGGGCGCGGCAAGGGGGCCGGCTACAACGTCAACATCCCGCTGCCCGAAACCATTGCGCCGGAACAGTACATGGAGGCACTGCAGTCCGCCCTGAAGCGCATTGAGCGCCACGGCCCCGCCTACCTCGTCGTCGCCTTCGGCCTCGACACCGCGCGCGGCGACCCGACCGGCACCTGGTCGAACCGCGCCCAGGACTTCCAGCGCATGGGCCAGCTGATCGGCGCGGCCGGCTATCCCACCGTGGTGGTGCAGGAAGGCGGCTACCGCATCCGTACCCTGGGGACCAACGCTCGCCACTTCTTTACCGGACTGGTCGAGGGCGCCGGCAGCGCGCGGCGTCCGTCACGCGGCGCAAAGAACGCGACGGGCAGGCCGGGCACCAAGGGCCCTTTGTGGCGCGAGGCGGTAAAGCCGGAGGATGCCGCCCGCGTTCGCGACCTGGTGGCTGCCACCGGCATGTTCTCTGCCGAGGAGATCGCCATCGCCGAGGAGTTGGTGCAGGAGCGCATCGCCCGCGGCCGCGCCTCGGGCTACGAGTTCACCTTGCTGGAGGAAGACGGCACCCTGGTCGGCTACGCCTGCCACGGCCTGATCCCGGGTTCGGTGGACAGCCACGACCTCTACTGGATCGCCGTCCATCCGGACCGCCAGGGCCGCGGCTTCGGCCGGCAGATCCTGGCCCGCGCCGAGGCGGCCATGAAACGCGGCGGCGCCGCCCGCATCTACATCGACACCTCGACCAGCGAGCGCTACGCGGAGACGCGGGGCTTCTACGCCGCCTCGGGCTTCACCCTGGCCGCCGAGCTTCCCGACTTCTACCGCCCCGGCGACGGCAAGGCGATCTACAGCAAGATGCTGTAGGCGCCGCTTGGCCCTCCTCCGCCAATGCTGCTAGCTTGCCGGGCGGGGAACGAGACGCCGGGGGAAGAGTAGAAATGCGACTGCTGACCACCACTATCGGGGCCTACCCGAAGCCCCGCTGCGTGCGCATCCCCGACTGGTTCGACCCCGGGGCCATGGACTCCAGCGTCGCCACCCGCGAGTACATGGTCGCCATCGAGAAGCTTGGCGCCGAGGCGGAGGCCATCATCGCCGAGGGCGTCAGGCAGGTGATCGAGGACCAGGTCGCCTGCGGCATCGACATCCCAACCGACGGCGAGGTGAAGCGCGAGAACTACGTCCACTACCACTGCCGCCATCTCGACGGATTCGACTTCGAGGGCCTGACCCACCGGGTGCTGCGCGGCGGCGCCTACGAGGCCGATCTGCCGACGGTGCGCGGGGCCGTGAAGGCGCGTGCACCCTTCCTGCCGGACGACTGGAAGCTGGCGCAGTCCTTCACCGACCGGCCGGTGAAGATGACCCTGCCCGGCCCCATGACCATCGCCGACACCACGGCGGACGAGTACTACGGCGATGCCGAGGCCCTCGGCCGCGACCTCGCCGTGGCGCTGAACCGCGAGATTCTCGCCCTCGCCGAGGCCGGCTGCCGCCACATCCAGATCGACGAGCCGCTGTTCGCGCGCAAGCCGAGGGAAGCGCTGGCCTACGGGCTCGACCACGTCGCGCGCTGCTGGCAGGACGTGCCGGCGGGCGTCGCCAAGGTGCTGCACATGTGCTGCGGCTATCCCAACCGCCTCGACCAGGAGGACTACGTGAAGGCCGACCCCATGGCCTACTTCGAGCTGGCCGAAGCGGTGAACGCTTCCGCCGTCGACGCCGTTTCCCTGGAAGACGCCCACCGCCACAACGACCTTTCCCTGCTCGACCGCTTCACCGACACCACGGTGATCTTCGGCGTCATCGCCATCGCCCGCAGCCGCGTCGAGACGGTGGCAGAAGTCCGCGAACGCCTGGAAGCGGCACTGCAGCACCTGCCGCCCGAGCGCCTGATCGCCGCGCCGGACTGCGGCCTCGGCCACCTCGGCCGCGAGCTGGCGATGCAAAAATTGCGGGTGCTGTCGGAAGTAGCGAAGAACATCTGATGATCCCGGAGCAATGCATGTCTGCAAGGTCCAACCTCCTGGAAATCGTCCGAGCCGCCGGGGTCATGGCGAGCGAAATACCACGCAAGCAAGGGTGGGATCTGCTTCAGGCCTGGCGCGAGGTCTACTGCGCTCCTGTCAAAGCTGCGACGGGCAGATGGGTGATCGGGGGCGCTGACGGGTATTCCTGGCACACCTTCAGCTATGAATACTTTCATTGTCTCGAAGGCCGCCGGGCTCTGGCGGAGTATGCCATGCAGCCAGCAAACGAGTTTCTGGTTCTGACCGAACGCAGTCACGACATGGCTCTGCGCTGTTATGGGCCGACTCTGCCCGATTTCTCCGGCCTGCTCCGCGATGTTTACGTCACCCCGCCAATGTTCGACTGGACTATGGTATTTACTCACGAGGGCGAAGATTTCGGCCCCTATTTCTCACGGGTCGAGTGGGCTTCTGTCCGCCCCTCACGAAACTGACAAGCATGACACAGCTGATCGAACAGACAGCGGCATCCAGCCAAGGCGACAGCGCCCAGACGGAAAGCCACCCCCTGGGTGCCTGGCTGGTCTTCGGCTCGGCCTTCGTCTGGAGCCTGGGCGGCATCCTCGCCCGCCTTGCCGAGGTCGATAACCCCTGGACGACGATCTTCTGGCGCGCCGGCACGGCGACGCTGTTCCTGCTCGCCTTCATGCTGCTGCGCGACGGCCGGGCCGGGACGGTCGCCCTCTTCGCGCGCATGGGTGTCGCGGGGCTTGGCGTCGCCGCCTGCTTCGCCATCGCCTCGACGTCCTTCGTCGTGGCGCTGCAATTCACCACGGTGGCCAACGTGCTACTGATGCAGGCCGGCGTGCCGCTGATCGCCGCCCTGATCTCCCGCGTGCTGTTCGGCGAGCCGCTGCGCCTGGTGACCGGCATCGCCATCGCGGCCGTGATCGCCGGCGTGGCGGTCATGGTCTCCGATTCGCTGACCGGCCGGGTATCGCCCGTCGGCGACGGCCTCGCCCTGCTGATCGCCTTCGC
This sequence comes from Kiloniellaceae bacterium, assembly GCA_050330205.1. Taxonomy (GTDB): domain Bacteria; phylum Pseudomonadota; class Alphaproteobacteria; order Kiloniellales; family Kiloniellaceae; genus Pelagibius. Next base: position 14,537 of record JBHJOA010000033.1, on the reverse strand, counting down.
CTTCGCCACCGCCACGGTGATCACCCGGCGCAAGGCCGGCGTCCGCATGACGCCGGCGGTCTGCACCGGCTCGGCCATCGGCTGCGCGGTCGCCCTGGGGATGAGCCTGGCGACGGCGGGCAGCGTCGCGGTGGAAATCTGGCAGCTGCCCATCCTCGGCGTCTTCGGTGTCAGCCTGGGCCTCGGCATGGCGCTCTTCGCGCAAGGAGCGCGGCTCATTCCCTCCGCCTTCGCGGCGCTGCTCGGCACCGCCGAGACCATCCTTGGGCCGTTCTGGGTCTGGTTGTTCCTGGAGGAGACGCCGACGCCGCGCACCATCGTCGGCGGCGCCATCGTGCTGGCCGCCATTCTCGCCTATCTCACCTGGCAGATCGCCAGCAACCGCAGGATCCGGCGCCTGGCACCGCCGGCCCTGTGACAACGCCCCTGTGACGCCCTCCGGGCGGCGGCGTGACCAATCGATGATACGGCTGTGTCTTTTGCCGGCGGCGGCCGAACCCGTCCTGACGCGGCCCCGCGCCTTCGACTAGGGTTGCGCCGTCACGTTCCCTTTGGAGCACTTCGCCGATGACCGTTGCCCGCGCACCGGCTGCCGTCCTGCTGCTGCTCGCGCTCTGCGCCTGCTCGGAACTGCGGGAGAGCCAACCCGGACGCACCGCCACCGAACAGCTGCTGTTCTCCGCCGCCGTCGACCGCGTCTGCGATCAGCTGGCGCTGCAGATTCCCGCACAGAGCAAAGTCTTCGTCGATGCCGCCTACGTCGAGGGCACCGACAGCAAGTACCTGGTGGCGACCCTGAGAGACCACATCCTGCGCCACGGCGGCCACCTCGTCGCCGCGCGCAACCAGGCCGACCTGGTGTTCGAGCCGCGGGTCGGCGCGCTGTCGATCGACCGCAAGCAGACGCTGGTCGGCATCCCCAGCTTTCCCATTCCGATCCCGCTGGCCGGCGACCTCAACTTTCCCGAGCTGGCCCTCTTCAAGCGCGACCGCCAGCAGGGCGTGGTGAAGCTGGCGCTGACCAGCTACGACGCCAGGACCGGGGAGTTGCACGAGTCGATGGCGCCGGTCTACGGGTTCTCGCAGCACAACGACTGGGTCGTGCTGCTGCTCTTCGGCTGGCAGTCCAACGACCTCATGCCACCCCCAGACAGCCGTGAATGGGTTGGGGAGGGCACCTTCGAAAACCGCCGCCCGGATGTCGGCGTGTGGCCGTAGCAGCGAAAGGACTAGGCGCTCAGCGCCTGCTCGAGATCCTCGATGAGGTCGGCCGAATCCTCCAGGCCGACGGAGAGGCGCAGCAGGCCGTCGCCGATGCCGAGCTCGGCGCGCTCCTCCGGCTTCAGGCGCTGGTGCGTGGTGGTCGCCGGGTGGGTGACCAGGCTCTTCGAATCGCCGAGGTTGTTGGAGATGTCGATGGTGGCGAGCGCATTCATCAGGCGGAAGGCGCGCGCCTTGCCGCCGTCGACCTCGAAGGCGACCAGGGTGCTGCCGCCCTGCATCTGCCGCTGCGCCAGTTCCGCCTGCGGGTGGCTGGCGAGGCCCGGGTAGAGCACCTGCGTCACGCCGCGTTGGCCTTCCAGGAACTGCGCCACCTTAAGCGCATTGGCGCAGTGCCGCTCGACGCGCAGTTCCAGTGTCTCCAGGCCCTTCACCATGACCCAGGCGTTGAAGGGGCTCATGGAAGGGCCGGTGTGGCGGTAAAACATCTGCAGGTGGTCCTTGATGAAGGCCTCGCTGCAGAGGATGGCACCGCCCATGGTGCGGCCCTGTCCGTCGATGTGCTTGGTCGCCGAATAGACCACGATGTCGGCGCCCAGCGCGAGGGGGCGCTGCAGCACCGGGGTGGCGAAGACGTTGTCGACGATCACCCTGGCCCCGGCGGCATGGGCCAGTTCGCTGACGGCCTTGATGTCGACCATCTCCAGGGTCGGGTTCGACGGTGTCTCCAGGAACACCGCCTGGGCGCCGGGCGCCAGCGCCCGCTCCCAGGCATCGAGATCCCTGCCGTCGACCAGCTGGGTCTCTATACCGTAGCGCGGCAGCAGTTCGGCGACGATGTAGTGGCATGACCCGAAGAGCGCGCGCGAGGCGACCACCCGATCGCCGGCCTTCAGCGACGCCATGAGGGCGGCGAAGACTGCGCTCATGCCGCTGGCGGTGGCGCGGCAGGCCTCGGCACCCTCCAGCAGCCGCAGGCGCTCCTCGAACATCGAGACCGTCGGGTTGGCGTAGCGCGAATAGACGAAGCGCTCCTTGTCGCCCTTGAAGGCGGCCTCGGCCTCCTCGGCGGTGGCATAGACGTAGCCGGAGGTGAGGTAGAGCGCCTCGCTGGTCTCGTCGAAGCCGCTGCGCGCCAGGCCGCCGCGGACCATCTCGGTCTGCGGGCGCCAGCGCCGTGTGGTGGTTGTGGTGTCCTTCGGCATCTTCCCGATCTCTCCGCGTCCGCTGCCCTCAGCCGCCCGTCAGCCTTGGGCCCAGGGCAGGCCGGCGACCTTCCAGCCGCCGACGCTGCCGCGGTGTTGGTCGGCGTCGCGGTCGCCCTCGAAGCCCTCGGCCACGTTGTAGCAAGGCCCGAAGCCGGCCTCGGTCAGGGCGATGGCGGCGGCGCGGGAACGCGCGCCGGAGCGGCAAAGCAGCAGCACCGGCTGGTCCTTGCCGACGCCCTTTGACGCCACCTCGGTGGCGAATTCCTGATTGCGCGCCATGTCCGGAAAGACCTGCCAGGAGATGCAAAGGGTCTCCTTGCCGATGCCGTCGAGGCGCGGCACGCCGACAAAGCCCCACTCCGGGGCGGTCCGCACGTCGATCAGGACTGCCTTGGGATCCTTCTCCAGCAGCGCCCAGGCCTCTGCCGGGCGCAGGTCGCCTGCATAGCCGTCGTTCATCTCACCTCTCCTGCCCAGTTCTCACCTGCCCAGCCCCATTTCCGGTCCGGCCCATCCCAGCCGGGCCGGCTCCGGTCCGATCATGCCCCGGCGAGGCGAGTTTAGGCCCCGCGCCGCCGGAAGCAACCGCGATATCTACACCACGGGCGCAGAGATATCGCCTGAAACCCCTCAGGTCTTGAGGAAATAGTCCTCGGCGGTCATCAGGGTGGTGGGGTGCAGGCGGAATCCACCGACCTTCTCCGACATCACCGTGACCACCGAGAGCCAGGCCGGCTGCACGATCGGGCCGACCTCCTGCATGCGGGCCCCGATGCGCCGCATCAGCGGGCGCCTTGCCTCGACATCGACCTCCCCCTGGACCCGCGTCAGCAGGCTGTCGATCTCGGAATCCGAGAAGCCGGTCGTGTTCCACGGCACGCCGGAGCGCACAGTGAGGTCCAGCAGCATGAAGCCAAGCGGACGGGGCGCCCACTCGACGAAGGCCAGCGGGACCTTGTCCCAGACGTCCCAGAAGCGGGCCGCCGGCAGCACCTCCAGGGTGCAGCGGATGCCCGCGGCGCCGTACTGATCGACCATCACCTGCAGTACGTCGAGTTCCCACTGCGGCCAGTTCTTGCAGGTGATGGTGATGTCGATTCCGTCGGGATAGCCGGCCTCCGCCAGCAGGGCCCGGGCCTCCGCCGGGCGGTGACCCATTTTCGGCAGGGCCGCGTAGCAGGGGTGCACCGGCGCCACCATGTGATGCTCCGCCGGCTCACCATAGCCCCGCAGCGCGACCCGCGTGATCTCCTCGACATCGAGGGCGAGGCGCAGGGCCCGGCGCACCCGGGCGTCGTCGCAGGGCGGCCGGTCGACCTTCATCTGCAGCAGGCCCGTCGCGGCGGTGCGCGTGCGGTGGATCTCCAGGCCGGGCCGCCCGGCGAGCGCCTCGGCGACGGCGTAGTCGCAGCGCACCAGGCCGTCGATCTGGCCCGACGCCATCGCCGCCGTCGCGGCGGTCGGGTCGTCGCCGAGGTCGAGCAGGAGCAGTTCGTCGAGGCGCGCTCGGCGCCCGTCCTCGCGCGCCTGCAGCAGCGCCCGCTCGCCAACACGGTAGTCCGCCAGCCGGAAGGCGCCGGTGCCGTTGGCACCGACGCCGAAGCGGCCATCCTCGTCGGGATCCAGCATGACGTTCGTGTAGTGAAAAAGGTGTTCGGGCACGGCCACCTGCGGCAGCCTGAGGTTCAGGCGCACGTGAAAGCTGCCCATCTTCTGCACCGCCTCGGCGTCCCAGAGGCCGGGCGCTGCCGCACTCTCCCCCGCCGGCGCCGACAGCATGTACCCGCCCATCAGACCGAGCGCCGAGGAGCCGGTTGCCGGATCGAGCAGGCGGCGCAGGTTCCAGACCACGTCGTCGGCATCGAAGCGCCGGCCGCTGTGCCAGACCACGTCCTCGCGCAGGTAGAGGTCCCAGGTCTTGAGGTCCGGCGAGACCCGCCAGCCGCTCAGCAGGTGCGGCCGCGTGATGTTGTCGGCGCCGGTGCGGGTCAGCGGCTCGCAGACCTGATGCACGACGTTGGCGGCGTCCAGCCAGGACAGGGCATGGGGATCGCCCAGGGGGAGCAAGCGGCCGCCGAAGGTGAGGCGACCTTCGCGCCGGCGCCCGCCTTCGGCGGCCCGTGCCGAAGGGCCGCCGCCGGCCATCGCCATCGCCGGAGCAAGCCCGAGCAGCGCGGCCAGACGCAGGAATTCGCGCCGCCGCAGGCGCCCTGCGGCAAGCTGCGCACGCAATCCAGCGATCATCGGATGCTGCCCGTCGGCCATCCCATTACCGGTCCCTGCCCCCCGGCGGCCATGATAGGCCGGCATGGGGAGAAGTCCAGCCGGCGGCTGGACTTCCGGGGGCGCCCCGGGAACCGCTCAGCCGCCCGGCGCGGTCGGCTCGTCCGCCGCTCCAGGCGCCATGGCCCGGCGGGCGGCGGGCTGGTCGGCGAAGTGGATCACGCGTTGCGGGAAGGGAATCTCGATCCCGGACTCGCGGAACGCCGCGTCGATGGCGAAACGCAGGTCGCTGGAGATCGCAAGCCGATAGCTCACTTCGTTGGTGAAGCAGCGCAGCTCGAAGTCGAGGCTGCTGTCCCCGAATCTCAGGAACAGCACCTGCGGCTCCGGCGACGTCAGCACCCGCTCGTGCCGCTGCGCGCAGTCGAGCAACACCCGGCGCACCTTCTCCACGTCGGAGCCGTAGGCGACGCCGACCGCCACCTCGATGCGGCCGAAGTGGTCCTTGTGGGTCCAGTTCACCACCGGCGTCGAGATGAAATCCGAGTTGGGAATGATCACCGAGGCACGCTGGAAGGTCATCAGCTCCGTCGAGCGCACCGTGATACGCCTGACGGTTCCTTCGTTGTCGCCGACCTTCACCCAGTCGCCGACCTTCACCGGCCGCTCTATGAGCAGAATGATGCCGGCAACGAAATTGCTGACGATGGCCTGCAGGCCGAAGCCGATGCCGACGGAGAGCGCGCCGGCGATCAGCGCGACGTTGGAGAGGTCGATCCCCAGCGCGGAGATGCCGAAGACCGCGGCGAGGATAACGCCGATATAGCCGAAGCCGGCGCTCAGCGAATTCTGAACTCCGGTGTCGAAGTTGGTGCGCGGCAGCAGGCGGTTGCTCAAGAACCGCTGGACGACGCGGGTCAGCAGCAGGATCGTCGCGAAGACCGCCAGGGCCACCAGCAAATCGTAGATGGAGAATGTAACGCCGCCGATGCTGACGCCGGAAAACAGCCGCCGCGCCTCGGCCCAGAATTCGCCGAAGGGCGCGAACCATATGGCGGCGACGGCCAGGCCACCGACGATGACGAGTCCGCCATCGAGCAGGATGCGCAGCCAGAACTTGATCTGGTTGCGTGCCACATGGCGTATCTCCAATGCCTCGCGCATGAAGGCGGAGCGCAGCCAGGCGCCGATGAGCTCGCGCGTGAGACCGCGCAGGATCGCCAGGCCGCCCAGCGTCACCAGGCTGAGCAGCAGGTTGGAGATCAGGAAATTGCTGAAGTCCGCGTAACCGATCAGGGCCGTGAGAAGCCCCAAGGCAGCAATGAGGGCAACAATATGCCGCACGGCGCCCCAGAAATGGGACTCGGCGGCCTCCTCCGCCTCTTCGTCTTCTTCCTCGGTGTCGCCGGTACGGTCGACCACCAGCCAGTAGCGCTGGCGGGACGTCTCGATGAGCAGCAGCGCGGGCAACGCATTCAGCAAGAGGGCGGCGAGCGAAAAGTAGGAGTCGCTGACGCCTAGCTCGGCGTGGGCCTCGCCCATGAATATCTGAACGGCAAAGAAGGCCGCCAGTAGCGTGAAACGGCGGCCCAGCTTGCGCGCGTTGTCCGGCGCGATCGGCAGCAGCCGCCACTGCGGCAGGTCGGGCGACAGCACGGCGTAGGGCAGCGCCCAGGCCAGGCTGAAGAAGATCGCCACCGCGAAGGTCAGCACCACGAGCGACCAGAAGAGGTCGGCCTCCGCCGTTTGGTTGCTCCAGGCGAAGTAGAGCAGGCCGGCGAAGGTCAGGGCGGGGATGATGCCACGCGCCACGGCGCTGGCGATGGCGGCGAGCAGCCGCGCGGTGTAGCTGGGGTCGCTCTGGTCGGGATCGCGCCCGTAGCGCCGCAGCAGCCAGTGGCGCAGGAAACCGCCCAGAACCAGTGCCAGCACTAGCAGCACGGCGACGCGCAGCGACAGCGTGCTATAGCGCTGCTGGCTCGATACACCCTCCCACCACGCGGCGGGCGAGTGCGCCATCCTGTCGATGATGGAGAAGAACTCCGGCACCGCGCGCTGCCAGGTCTCAGGTGCCCAAGGGAAGGGATAGCTGCGGAACAGCGCCTCGAAGCGCTTGCGCTGCGACAGCGTGCCGATCAGCCGGTCGATCTCCTCGGCCCGCACGATGGCAAGCCGCGACTGTGTGATCTGCGCGTTGACCTGCTGCAGTTCCTCGCGCAGCGCGGCGCGCTGCGCGGCCACTTCCGGCGCCTCCGGATCGGCACCCTCCTCCGGCGCCGGCCCCAGCGCATCGAGGCGTCGCTGCAGGCTCTCCACCCGGGGCTGCAATGCGGCCACCGCGCGGTCCGCCTCGCGACGGATCTCGGCGGTCAGCTCGAACAGCCGGGTGGCGCTCTCGGCGGTGGTATCGGCACGGGTCAGCTGCTGCTCGATGACGTCGAGGCTGCGCTGCCACCCCTCGCTGGCCGCGGCGACGGGCCTGTCGGCCCCGGCGTCCTGAGACGGGCCGCCGGGCGTCTGGGCGGCCGCCGACTGCAGGACCGCGAGGCCCAGGCAAAGGGCAATCAGCGACGGGAGACGAAAGCTGCGGCGGAGCACGACGGGAATCCTTCCGGAGGTCCGTTTCTACCTAGCACGCCGGGCGCCGGCGGCAAATGCCGCCCTTGCACCGGCCCGCGCATGAACTACTCTGCCGCCAGCGGCAGAACGCGCGACCAAGGGGCGCGCAACCAACGGGGCGATATGAGCGAAAGCAACCTCTGCAACGGCGGCCGGATTCTGGTGGACCAACTGGTCGCCGAAGGCGTCGACCGCATCTTCGGCGTACCAGGCGAGAGCTACCTGGCGGTGCTCGACGCCCTGCACGACACGCCGGAAATCACCTATCACCTCTGCCGGCAGGAAGGCGGCGCGGCGATGATGGCCGACGCCTACGGCAAGCTGACCGGGCGGCCCGGCATCTGCTTCGTGACCCGCGGGCCGGGGGCGACCAGCGCCAGCGCCGGGGTCCACGTGGCGTTCCAGGACTCGACGCCGATGATCCTCTTCATCGGTCAGGTCGGCCGCGGCATGACCGAGCGCGAGGCCTTCCAGGAGATCGACTACCGGCGCATGTACGGCCAGATGGCCAAGTGGGTGGCCGAGATCGACGACGCCCGGCGCATCCCCGAGATGGTCAGCCACGCCTTCCATACCGCCACCTCCGGTCGTCCCGGTCCGGTGGTGCTGGCGCTGCCGGAGGACATGCTGTCGACGCCGGTGCCGGCCCCTCTGCTGGCGCGGCCCTACCATGCCAGTGCCGGCTATCCTGACCCGGACCTCATGGCCGATCTCTGGCGCCGCCTCGAGCGCGCCAGGCGCCCGCTGGTCATCGTCGGCGGCGGCGGCTGGAGCGCGGAGGCCAAGGCCGACCTTGAGGCCTTCGCCGCGGCGGCCCGGCTGCCGGTGGCCGCATCGTTCCGCTGCCAGGACTACTTCGACAACGAGCATCCCTGCTATGCCGGCCATGTCGGCATCGGCATCGACCCCAAGCTGGCCGCGCGCGTGCGCGAAACCGATCTGCTGATCCTGCTTGGCTCGCGCTTCGGCGAGATGACCAGCAGCGGCTACAGCCTGATGAAGATTCCCAATCCGGACCAGCCGCTGGTGCATATCTATCCCGATCCGGAGGAACTGGGCCGCGTCTACCGGCCCGACCTGGCAATCCAGGCCGGCAGCGCCGCCTTCGCCCGCGCCGCCCGTGCACTTGCCGATGGCGGCGCCCTGCCCGACAGCGCCGCCTGGAGCGACTGGACGGCGGCGGCGCACGCCGACTACCTGGCCTACAATCTGCCGACGGAGATTCCCGGTCGCCTGCAGCTCGGCCGGATGGTCGCCTGGCTCGCCGAGACGCTGCCGCCGGAGGCCATCCTCACCAACGGCGCCGGCAATTACACCGGCTGGGTCCACCGCTTCTACCGCTTCCGCAGCTTCCGCAGCTCGCTCTGCCCGACCTCGGGGTCCATGGGCTACGGCCTGCCGGCGGCGGTGGCCGCCAAGGCGGTCCACCCGGACCGCCCGGTCGTCTGCTTCGCCGGCGACGGCTGCTTCATGATGCACGGGCAGGAACTGGCAACCGCCGTGCAGGACGGCCTCGCGATTATCGTCATCGTGGTGAACAACGCCAGCCTGGGCACCATCCGCATGCACCAGGAGAACCACTATCCCGGCCGCGTCAGCGCCACCGATCTCGTCAACCCGGACTTCGCCGCCCTGGCCCGCGCCTACGGTGCCCACGGCGAGGTGGTCGAGGACGATGCCGATTTCGCGGCCGCCTTCGAGCGTGCCCGGAGCGCCGGCAAGCCTGCGCTGATCGAGTTGCGGCTCGACGCCGAAGCGATCACGCCCAGCGCCACGCTGAGCGGCCTGCGCGCCAGGGCACTGGCGAAGTAAGCCTCAGGGATAGTCGCAGCGGTCGGCGGTGACGGTCAGGAAGCCGCGGGCTCCGGGCAGCAGGGTGAAGCGGTACTCGTTCTCGCCCGACACCACGGAATGGTGCAGCGGCAACGTGCCCTCGGCCGACACCGTCTTGCCGCCCAGCTGCGTGAAGGTCACGGAGACCGGCCGCTGCGGATCGAACCAGGCTTCGAGATTGCCGCTGGTATCGCGTGCCGCCTGGCCGACGGCGGTGACGGTGATGGAGCGCTCGCCGAAGCTGACGGCGTCGTTGGCGCCGCCGGTCTGCAACTCGGTGGTGACGATGAACCGCTTGGTCTCGGGGTTTTCGTCGCAACTTCGCGGCTTGTCGGCGGCGGCGACCAGGAAGGCCAGCCGGTCCTCGTCGGCCCCGGCCTCGAGCTTTTCCTTCACCAGCACCATCATCTCGCGCACGAAGCCGGTAGGAACCTCCTGCTCATAGCGCGCCTGCCAGGCCGCCACCGCCTCGCGCGACTGCGCCAAGTCGGTCGCCAGGGCGGCGCTCTGCTGCTGCAGGCCGGACACCTCCTGCGTCAGCTCGGTGATGCGTTCCTCGGCCCGCACCACCTCGCGTTCGGCCAGCTGGGTGCCGAAGCGATAGGAATAGGCGCCGGCGGCCAGCACCGCCAGCAGTGCCAGCGCCCACTTGGCGACGCCCCACCAGAGGCGCCGGCGGCGGCGCTGTCGGTTTTCGTGGAGACCCAGAGACATTCCCGATCGACGTCCTCGAATCACAATAAGGTCTGAAAAGGATCAGCGGCAGGCAAAGGCCGGCTACCGCCGCGTCCTCTTAATCTCGACAACGGTAACCAGTTGAATTTTCTTGAACTTTATTCAACGGAGTCGCTTTTCTACCATCGCTCCCCGCAGCAGGCAAGCGATCGCACCCGCGCGCGGCGACCGTAACGCCGCGGCGAGCGTTAACGCTAGCTTACCGCTTGTCACCCTAGACTGACAGAACCCGCGGGGGTGACAAAAATGAGGCGCCGCCCCGCAGAAATGCTCGCAGGAAGCTCAGGAAACTGGGGACCGACGATGGCCGACGACAGCGACGATCTCCGCCGCAAGCTGCTGCGCCAGCTCGTGCAGCTGCGCGGGCGCGTCGACCCCAGGGCCCTCGACCGCCTGCTCACTCAGATGGACGGCTGGGAGCCTTACGACCGCGAGTCGGCCGGCGAGGCAGTGCGCCAGTTCCTCGCCACTCGCACCGACGGCGGCAAGTTTCAGGACCGCCTGCGCGAACAACTGAAGAAGAAGCACCAGGACAGCTAGCCGGGTCCTCCGGCCGAAAGTGAATTGCGGCGGGGCCGCCGCTGCCACTATTCTGGCGCGCCGCTTCTCCCGGAAGGCCCTCGCCGTGGAACTCGCCTCGCTTCTGATCTTCGCTGGCGCGCTGCTGGTCGCCGCCGGTTCACCGGGCCCCAGCATCGCCGCCCTGGTCGCCCGAGTGCTGTCGGGAGGCTGGCGCGACGTGATGCCGTTCCTGGCGGCCATGTGGATCGGCGAGGCGATCTGGCTGTCGCTCGCCGTCTGGGGCCTCGCCGCCGTCGCCGAAAACCTGCATCTGCTGTTCCTGGTGATCAAGTACCTCGGCGTCGCCTACCTGCTCTACCTCGCCTGGCGCATGTGGTCAGCACCGGTGGAGCTGCGCGGCGATGCCCTGCCGCGGGCGCGCTCGGGCCTACGGTTGTTCGCCGCCGGCATGGCGGTGACCCTCGGCAATCCGAAGATCATGGTGTTCTACCTCGCCCTGCTGCCGGCCATCATCGACCTCAGGTCGGTGACGCTGGTCGGCTGGGCGGAGCTTGTCGCCACCATGTTGGTGGTGCTCGCCGCCATCGACCTCGCCTGGACCGGCGTCGCCGCCCAGGCGCGCCGTGTGCTGCGCTCTCCGGCTGCCGTGCGTGCCGCCAACCGGGCCAGCGCCGCCATGATGGCAGGCGCCGCCGCGGCCATTGCCTCGCGCTGACGTTCCGCCCCTCCAGAGAGCCGCTTCGATTTGACCTCCGATCTCGCCAAGGCCATGGCCTGGGCCCTCCTCGGCGCCTTCCTCTTCGCCGTCATGTTCATGCTGCCGAAGCTCGCCGGCGAGGCCGTGCCGCCGCTGCAGGTCGCCTTCCTGCGCTACCTCGCCGGATTCTGCGTCATCCTGCCGTTCTTCCTGCGCAGCTATGGCCTGCACGGGGTGCTGCCGGAGATAGCCGATCCAGCCAAGCGGCGCCTCAACCTGACCCACCTGCTGCGCGGCTGCTTTGGCATCGGCGGGGTTGCCCTCGGCGCCTATGCCGTGACGCAGATCCCGCTGGCCAACGCCCAGGCCATCGCCATGACCAACGGCGTCTTCGCCGTCGTCCTGGCGGCGCTGTTCCTGCGCGAGCGCATGAGCACCGCCGACATCGTCGCCGGCTGCGTCTGCCTGGCCGGCGCCGTGGTGGTGGCCGGGCCGGATCCGGCCGCGCCGGGCTGGGTCTCGCTGGGCGCGTTGGCGGCCCTGGCCCAGGCCTTCACCTGGGGCTCCGAACTGGTGCTGCTGCGCTTCGCCGCCGTGCGCGACCGGCCAGAGCGCGCCCTGACCCTGGTGAACGGCGCCGCCTGCGTCATCCTGCTGGCTGCCATGGCCTGGCTCTGGCGCCCGATCCCGGCCATCGACACCGTCATTCTGCTCGCCATGGGACCGGTCGCCATCGTCGGCCAGGCCTGCAACATGAAGGCCTTCAGCCTCGCCTCGACCGCACAGATGGTGCCGGTCAGCTACAGCGGCCTGGTCTTCGCCGCGCTGCTGGGCCTGGCGGTGTTCGGCGAATGGCCGCGCCCGGCGGCCATCGCCGGGGCCGCCATGATCGTCGGCGGCGCCATCTACCTCGCCCGCCACAAGCCGCTGCGGCCTGCCATGGCGCCGGGACCGGGCGACTGAGGCCGGTTGCCTGGGTCCAGCATGGGCCCCTAAACTGCCAAACATCCGCAGCCGCAATTCTCGATGATCCCCCTCAGGAGCCTCCCCATGGACATGCGCAAGCTGGGCCGCAGCGGCCTGACCGTTTCGCCGGTCTGCCTCGGCACGATGAACTTCGGCGACCAGACCGACGAGAAGGAGGCGCGCCGGATGATCGACCACGCCCGCGACGCCGGCGTGAACTTCATCGACACCGCCGACCAGTACGGCAAGGGCCGGTCGGAGGAGATCGTCGGCCGCGCCATCGCCAAGGACCGCGATGCCTGGGTTCTGGCAACCAAGGCCGGCAACCCGGTGAACGACACCCACGCCAACTCGCAGGGGCTCGGCCGCAAGTGGCTGCTGAAAGCGATCGACGACAGCCTGGAGCGCCTGAAGCTCGACTACGTCGACATCTGGTACCTGCACCTCGACGACTACTCGACACCGCTGGAGGAAGCCGTCAGCGCCGTGGCCGACGTGCTGGGCTCCGGCCGGGCGCTCTATTGGGGGGTCAGCAACTTCCGCGGCTGGCGCATCGCCGAACTGGTGCGCCTGGCGGGCGAAGCCGGCATCGACCGTCCCGTCGTCTGCCAGCCCTACTACAACGCCATGAATCGCATGCCGGAGGTGGAGATCCTGCCGGCCTGCGAGTACTACGGGCTCGGCGTGGTGCCCTACAGTCCGCTGGCACGCGGTGTGCTGACCGGCAAGTACGAGGCCGGCAAGGCGCCGCCCAAGGGCTCGCGGGGCGCGCGCAAGGACAGCCGCTTCATGGAGTCCGAATTCCGCGAGGAGTCCCTGGCCATCGCCCAAAAGCTGAAGCGGCACGCCGAGGCCAAGGGCATGACCCTAGCCGACTTCGCGCTGAACTGGGTGCTCGCCAACCCCATCGTCACCTCGGTGCTGGCCGGCCCGCGCACCCTGGAGCAGTGGAAGGGCTACCTCAGCGCCCTCGAGCACGGCTACGACGAGGAGGACGAGAGGATGCTCGACTCCCTGGTGGCCCCCGGTCACCCCTCGACGCCCGGCTACAGCGACCCGCGCTACCCGCTCACCGGCCGCCCGGTGTGGTGAAGTGAAGCCGCTATCGTCACACAACCGGCGCCACCACCCAAATGTCACCCTCGGGCTTGACCCGAGGGCCCATGTCGCCGCCTAGCGTCTGGCCTCTCCCATGGATCCCGGCTCGCGCTCGCTCCCGCTCACTTGGCTGGGATAACATTGAGGGCGTTCCTAGAGAGGACAAATGAATGCCAGCGGATCACGACCTGGATCGCCAGTATCGGCAGACAACGTGGGTCTGGAACGACCTGCGTTCGAAGGGCGTAAACTTCGAGCGGACTTACAAGCTCGACCTACATTTCATCCCGACTGCCCCCTCTGCTGATCGCGAAGGCTTTGCTGAGGCACTGCGGGCTGCAGGCTATGAAGTTCGGCTATATCAAGGCGGCCCGACCATCCAAGCGACAACACCGGCCATGGAATTGACGCCAGAATCGATCTGGTTGCATGAGCACCCAACAACAGTATCTGCCCTCAGCTATGGATTCGCGCCGGATGGCTGGGGATTCCTCGAGGACTGATTGCCGCCGGTCCAATCACACTCAGCCTCCCGCCACACGCCGGAGCACCTGGTCGAGTTCGTCGACCGGGACATAGGTCGTCACCTGCTGGCTCATCGATGCCTTGTCGAGATCGACCATGGCGTCGCGGTGGGTGGCGCCGATGAGGCCATCGGCGATGCTGCCATCGCTCGACAGCGGCAGCACCAGCCGCTCGCCGAGGCCGATGCGGTCGTTGCAGCGGTAGACCGGACCGCTGGCATGGAGCGCCACTTCCTCGCGCATCGCCTTCAGGAAAGACTCGTTGGTCGTCTCAAAGCGCTCGGGCATCACGAAGTCCGACAGCAGGCGCCCAGCGACCGACATGCCCCATACCTCGTTCACCGCCTCGCCCGCCAGGCGGTAGCGGAAGGTGCCGGCGGCGGGTTCATACTCGCTGATCCAGATGATCGGCAGCACCGGCGCCAGCTTCAGCGCGTCGATGTCGCGCCGCGCCGGCATGCGCTTGTCGCCCCGCGCCTCCAGGTAGTGCTCCAACAGCAACTTCAGCGGTTGGCTCTTGATCGCCGGTGTCATCGTCTGCCGGTCCACCTCCCGAATCGATGATAGCACGGTCGAGGTCGACGGCACCCCCTCCTCGTCCTCACCACCTGCTTCGCGACCGTCGGCCCGTTCGACGTGGCTGCCCGCTCGAGGTGGCATCGCGCAGCGGCGGATAGCGGCGCAAGAAGCGGATAGAGAGCCCGCCCCGCTTCTGCTGACATCCGGGCGCCGCCATAGCCCGGAGACCCTGCCCGTGACCGACCTGCGTTTCGTCGCCCTCGACAGCAAGACCGTCCATGCCCTGCGCCACGGCGCGCCCGACGCCAACGGCCAGGCGCCCGAGCGCCAGGTCTCCGACGGCGGCGGCAACCCCTGCCGCCATTGCCTCGA
>JBHJOA010000032.1:0-204868 GCA_050330205.1 Kiloniellaceae bacterium | reverse complement strand
CTGATGAAGGCGGTCGACAAGTTCGAGTACCGCCGCGGCTACAAGTTCTCGACCTACGCCACCTGGTGGATCCGCCAGGCGATCACCCGCTCGATCGCCGACCAGGCGCGCACCATCCGCATCCCGGTGCACATGATCGAGACCATCAACAAGCTGGTGCGCACCAGCCGCCAGATGCTGCACGAGATCGGCCGCGAGCCGACCCCGGAGGAACTGGCCGAGCGCCTCGTGATGCCGCTGGAGAAGGTGCGCAAGGTGCTGAAGATCGCCAAGGAGCCGATCTCCCTGGAGACGCCGATCGGCGACGAGGAGGACAGCCACCTCGGAGACTTCATCGAGGACAAGAACGCGGTGATTCCGCTGGACGCGGCGATCCAGTCCAACCTGCGCGAGACCACCACGCGGGTGCTGGCGAGCCTGACGCCGCGCGAGGAGCGCGTGCTGCGCATGCGCTTCGGCATCGGCATGAACACCGACCACACCCTGGAGGAAGTCGGCCAGCAGTTCTCGGTGACCCGCGAGCGCATCCGCCAGATCGAGGCCAAGGCGCTGCGCAAGCTGAAGCACCCCAGCCGCTCGCGCAAGCTGAGGTCGTTCCTGGATACCTGAGCGGAGTCACAGCCGCACAAAAGATGAAGGGCCGCCCCTCGGGGCGGCCCTTTTCCATTGCGCTCGGCGCCGGCCGCGCTAGCCTCCTCGCCCATGGAGATCGTTTTTCTCGGCACCGGCTGTCCGGTGGTCTCGACCGAACGCTACGGGCCGGCCCAACTCATTCTGGGCGACGGCGCGAAGCTGCTGGTCGACTGCGGCTCCGGCGTGACGCAGCGCCTGATTGCCGCCGGCACGCCGGGGCGCGACCTCGATGCGCTGCTGCTGACCCACCTGCACAGCGACCATCTGGTCGATCTCTATCAGCTCATCGTGTCGTCGTGGCACCAGGGGCGCGACCGGCCGCTGCCGGTCTATGGGCCGCCGGGCACCCGGCGCTACGTCGAGGGCCTGATGGCCCTCTGGGAGCCGGAACGCCGCCAGCGCATCGCCCATGAGAAGCGGCCGTCGACGGCGGCCCTCGAGGTCGCGGTGACGGAGATCGCCGCCGGCGACGAACTCGCCTTCGGCGGCCTCGCGGTGCGGGTGGTGGAGGTCGACCACCGGCCGGTGCGCCACGCCTTCGGCTTCGTTTTCGAAGGCGGCGGCCGCAAGCTGGCGCTGTCCGGCGACACGCGGCGCTGCGCGGCGCTGATCGCGGCGGCGCGCGATGCCGACCTGCTGGTGCACGAGGTCTTCGTCCACCGCGAGATGCCGGTGGTGCCGGGGGTGCGCTCGGCGGAGACCGTGGCGAATGTCGCCGCCTACCACACGCTTTCCGACGAGGTCGGCAAGATCGCGACCGAAGCCGGGGCGAAGGCGCTGGCGCTCACCCACTTCGTGCCGCCGGCGGCCGACCGCGAGGCCCTGTTGGCCGAGGTCGCCGCCGATTTCAACGGGCCGCTGGTGCTGGCCGAGGATCTGCTGCGGATCGATCTCCTGCGGCGGCGCGTCGCCTGCGGGAATGCCGTGCTGGCGCTGGGCGGTTAGCGGGTCGGGATCAACCCGTCGGGGGATCCAGGACTTCGAGGCGGACCTTGGCCAGGCCGTCGTCGACGAATCCGAGCCGCCTCGCGGCGGCGTGGGAGAGATCGATGATCCGGGGTTTCACGTAGGGGCCGCGGTCGTTGATCGTCACCACCACGGAGCGCCCATTCGCGAGGTTGGTCACCCGCACGCGGCTGCCGAAGGGCAGGTGCGGATGGGCGGCGGTTAGCGATGCCATGTCGAAGGTCTCACCGCTGGCGGTCAGGCGGCCGTGAAAGCGCGGGCCGTACCAGGACGCAAGACCGGTGAAGGTGGCGGCGACGGCCTCCTGCGGTTCGGATGACTCCGATTTCGCGGCGGTCTGCTGCGGGACGCGCGCCGCGTCGTCGCCCCGGGAGTGGGCGTCGGCGGCGCAGCTGGCGAGCAGCAGGCCGCAGGCCAGCGAAGCCGCGGCGAGGAGGGGACCGCCGCTGCGCCGGCCTTCAGGCGCCCGCCGCATGTCCGGCCTCATATCCGCCCCTGCTTCCACCGCCTACTTCCACCAGGGCTTGCCGAGGTTGATGGTGTCCTCGTCGGTCAGCGCGCCGGTCAGGCCACCTGCGCCGGCGCCGATCAGCGCGCCTTCGACGATGCCGAGGCCGGTGACCGCGCCTACAGCCGTCCCGGCCGCCGCGCCGATCCCCGCGCCGCTGAGCGCGCGGTCACCGGTGCTGCCTCCGCAAGCGGAAAGCGCGAGCACGGCCGCCACCAGGGCCGCCGCCGGGACTGGAGTTAAACGAAACATTTAAGCCTCCCCGTCCAGAATGTCGAATTCAGGGCAGGCAGCATATAGGGAGGCGATGCCGGCGCTTGCCATGTCAATTCTGTGCCCTTAAAAGCTTCAGGATGCCTTTTCTGGCCGGTTGTCTAGACTAAAGGGAGCGCCGGTCGAGATGAGCATTGGCGGCCCGACTGCCGAGTTGTTCGAGCAGCCTTGTAGCTACTTGACGCAGGTCGTGTTGTTGTTCCGTTTTTGTTTTCCGGTCAGGGGCCGGAGTCACCGTTCGGGGGTATCCAGCATGCAGCCAGCCGGCGCCTGTTTCAGACAGCCGCAAGAGGGGTCCGGTGGCCGTTCGTCGCATGATCGTTAAGGGAAACGCGCGACTCATGCGGTTTCTCCTCGCCCCTGTCGTCGTTATCTTCGCGGTCGGTTGTGGCGTCCCGGCGGCGGTGGCCATGGAAGGCACCGCGGTCCCATCCGAGACGGCCTCTTTCGACCATGGACCCGTCATCCAGGAAGCGGTGCGCAGCCTCACGTCGTCGGCCGACGAAGTAGCGCCGGCGGGCCTGACTCTGCCGCAGCAGGAACCGGCCCTGCCGCGGCCGCAGCCGCAGGTGGTCCGGGCCTCGCAGCGGCTGCAGTGCGTGCCCTATGCGCGCGAGGTTTCCGGCATCGACCTGCGCGGGGATGCCTGGACCTGGTGGACCCAGGCGGCCGGCCGCTACGAAAGGGGTGCGTCGCCGCGCCCGGGCGGGGTGCTGGTGCTCAGCAAGTCTCGCCGCCTGCGGCTCGGTCACCTCGCGGTTGTCACGGAGGTGGTCAACAGCCGCGAGATCATCGTGCACCAGGCCAACTGGCTGAACGCCGGCCGTATTCACCAATACACCCCGGTCCGTGACGTGTCGAAGAACAACGATTGGTCCGAGGTGCGCGTCTGGTACACGCCGGGGCAGGTTTATGGGGCGCGGCACTATCCCGCCTACGGCTTTATCTATCCGCGGCCCGAGGGGGCAGAGGAAATACGGCAGGCCGCCAGGTAGCCGACGGCGCCGCGGAGATCTCCACCGCTATTCGCTTGATCTGCCGCCGACCGGCGGCACAATGGCGCCCGGAGGCCGTGAACGGGGGCCCGTAGTTCAGCGGTCAGAACTCGCCGCTCATAACGGCGTTGTCGCAGGTTCGAATCCTGCCGGGCCCACCACCTCCCTCGGGTCTGTAGGGTGACTTAAAAGATGAGACTCGCCTCAAAAAGTGAGTCTATCCGAAATCGCTCTTAAGCGTCTGCTTTCGCTAACTGAATCGGAGCGGTGGCAGTACAAGCGCGAGTCACTTAGCAGAAAACTGGTCACACAAGATTGAGACTCGACTGATCTTCGACCCTTTTCAGGCGCTCATGGCGGCCTGAGCGAGGTGTCTCTCGTAGCTCATTCTTGGGTGCTGGCGGCGAGATTCGCATAGTCATGCGGGGTTGCGGGTCGGTTGAACGTTCCGCACCCATAGGCGGCATGTGAGGCACGCCACCGATATTATGTAGGACTCCCCAATCGGTTACGAGAAGCAGCGGTTCCGCGGCAGGCCGCCTGCCGGGCGGGAAGTCGATAGCGGATAAGAACAGGTTTTCGGGTGCTGAAGAAGCCGAATAATAAGAAGCCCAGAAACAAAGCTGCAGTATCTGAGCAGGCGTCTTCGCCTGTGGCATTGCCGCTCACGACTCGGCTTTCAATCGAGATCCCGAAACCGAAAGATTGGCAAGCATTTCAAAGAAACTGTGTTCTGCTGTTTCGATCGGAGCTGAACGATCCAAACGCCCAGGAATATGGCCGTTCGGGACAGAAGCAGGGAGGCATCGACATTCTTGGTCGCCGGGGCGGCAGCGGCGAGCATTTCGTCGGCGTGCAGTGCCGGCTCATTGCCCATCCGCTCAAGGAGGCTAAGATTCTCTCCGATGCCAGAGAGGCGATCAAACTCAAGGCCGGCATCAAGCAACTGATCTTTGCGACAACTGCGCCTGATGACACCGGCGCCTCCGACGCCGCTATTATTGGCCTGGTCCTGCCGCGAGGAAGCGCAGTAACGAGCTCCTGTCCGGTAGGTACCTGAGTCAGACCCCACCGACAGTGGGACTCCGGCCGTTTCAGCCTCTCTTTCATCGCGTTCCAGGCAATATCCGCTCAGCCACAGAAGCGCCGGAAGGCGGTCAGCCAGTTGAGCCCCATGATCGCTGCGATCTGCTCCTTCTCGTAGCGCCGATCGAAAAGACCCTGGGTCAGGTTCGGCAGTTTTGCGACAGTCTCGATGCCCACAGGATAGGTCTGGCGGCCGAAGCTCGACAGCGGGCCGAAGATGTCGGGGCGGCGCGTCCGCCAAGTCACCACGCTCGGTGGCGCCACTACGGTCGCCTGTTCCTGGTACTTCTCCACATAGTCGAGGCCGACGCCGACATGCTCGACACCCACCAGGCTGGTCAGGTGGTCCACATGGTCGAGGAGATCGTCGAGTGTCGGCGTTCCGTCGGCCAGCGACTGCGGCAGGCCGCAGACACCTATCATGCCGCCCTTGGCGGCCATCGCCTGGACCGTCGCGTCTTCTGTATTGCGGCCATTCCTGCGTAGACCGTCGGCATTGGAGTGCGTGCAGACCGGCGCTCGCGCTAAAGCTGCCGCCTCCGCACGCGTGCGATGGCCACAGTGGGAGAGATCGATCATCAGCGGCAGCGTGTCGGCCAGCGCAATCAGCTCCTCGCCCAGGTAGGTGAGGCCGGCGTCGCGCTTCTCTCCACAGCCGTCGCCGAGTATGTTGGCAGTCGTGTAGGCGAGGCCCAGGATCCGCAGGCCCATGCGAGTCAGGAACTCCAGCCGCCAGAGCTGGTCATCCAGCATGGTAGCGCCCTGGGTGCCGATCACGATCCCGAGCTTGCCTTCGTCCTTGGCCAGCAGCATGTCGTCGGCGGTCAGGCAGAGCCGCAGGTAGGGGCTCTTCTCGATGCGCGCCAGATGGGCTTCGAAATTGCGCAGGACCGTGTTCCAGTCCTCCTCGAGGGCGAAGGTGACGTTGGTGGCATTCACGCCGCCGGCAAGGCTGCGCTCGGCATAGCGGTCTTCCAGCACATAGGCGATCGAGAGCGCGTCGAAGACGAAGATCTCGTCGTGAAAGCGGCGTGTTTCCTCGCTTGCCTCCACATGGCTGGCGCGGATGGCGGAAATGGCTGTCATGAGAGGCTCCTTGTCGGTCAGACTGTGGCGGCGCGGTCTGCCGCCTGGGCGGCAAAGCGCCGGATCTGGAAAGGCTCGATCGGGGTCGTGGTGGCGCCGCGGTCGATCAACTCGGCCATCACGTCGCCGACACCCGGGCCAAGCTGGAACCCGTGGCCGCAAAAGCCGAAGGCATAGTAGAGGCCGGCGACGCGGGCACTGGCCCCCATGATCGGGATGTCGTCGGACAGATAGCCTTCGATGCCGCTCCAGGTCCGGATCACACGGGCATTGCCGAGGGCCGGCACGATGCGGCGGATCTGGCGAAGCTGGTGCACCAGCCGTTCGGGCAGCGCATAGGCGCGGCGGAGGTCGGGATAGGCGGGTCCGCGGAGGCCGCCGCCAAAGACCACGTTTCCGCGCTCCACCTGCCGCAGGTAGACGACCTCCTCGGGTATCTTCGTCGACACGCCAAGCACCGGCTTGATGCGGTAAGGCAGTGGCTCGGTCACCGCCATCTGCGGCCCATGCACCTCTGCCGGCACCGACTCGTCGAACTGGCACGACAGCAGGCCCCCCCAGGCGCCGGCGGTGACTAGAGCAACGGGCGCGCGGAAGGTCCTGCCGTCGCGCGCCTCTGCCACGAAGTCCTCGCCGGCCTTGCCGATCGAGACGATTTCCGTGTTCTCGAACACCTGTGCACCGGCGCGCGCCGCCGCCCGCCCGAAGGCCGGTGCGGCAAGCCGAGGATTGGCATGGCCGTCGTGCGGCGAGTAGGAGCCGGCGATAGCCTCCGGACCGATGAAGGGAAAGCGCGCGCGCACCGCCTGGGCAGTCAGAATCTCGAGCTCCAGGCCGTAGTCCTTCGCTTCCTCGGCATATCTCTCGATGAACCCGATTTGAGCGGGGTCGTAGCAGATGCGCAGGTGCCCGGTCGGCAGGAACTCTGCATCCTCGCCCAGCAGTTCCTTCAGCTTGCCCCATATCTCGCGCGAACGGTTGGCGAGCGGAAGCTGCGGCAGGAAGCGCCCCTGCCGGCGCACGTTGCCGAAGTTGACACCGCTCGCCTGCTGTCCGATCAGGCCCTGCTCGACGAGGATGACAGTTCGCCCGCGTCTGCGCAGGAAGAACGCCGCCGCAGCCCCCATGAACCCACCGCCGACAACGAGGATATCGGCTTCATAGCGCTTCATGCCGGTCCCCCTGTGCCCGCACGTCAATCGGCAGTGGTTTGACCGGCGCCTGTCCGCGCAGTCGCCCAACCTCCTGCACCGGAAGGCCAGCCGCCGCCGCGATCACCTCCGCTGCCGCATGGCCGCAGTAGCGCCCCTGGCAGCGGCCCATGCCGACACGGCTGAAGGCCTTGGCGCGGTTGACCTCCACGCCGCCTTTCTCGCGAACGGTGTCACGCAGCGCGCCCGCCGTGATGGTCTCGCAGCGGCAGATCACGGTGTCGTCGCAAAGCGCCGCCGCCAGATGGGCCGGCCAGGGAAAGGCGGCGGCAAGGCCGCGCCGGAAGCGCTCCATGGCGTTCAACGCGCGGCGAAGCTTCTGTAGTTCGCCCTGCGGCACCGGCAGGCTGAGATCCGCGAGTGCCGCGAACGCGGCTAGCCGCCCGGCGAGCTCGGCGCCATCCGCGCCCAGCGGCAGCGAACCGTCCCCTGCGAGGTAGATGCCGGCGACGCTGCTGCGCCCATCCTCGTCCTTCACTGGGAAGAACTGCCGTGTTTCTTCATCGAAGCGGAACCCGCAACGGGCCAGATCGGCGAGCTGTGTCTCCGGCCGCAGGTGATAGCCGAGTGCCACGGCATCGCAGGGGGTCGAATGGGTCGTGCCGTCGCGCGTCCGGAAGCGCACGCCCTTGACGCCCCCTTCGGCGCCACCCTCGATCGCCAGAGGCGTGATACCCGCATGCATTGCGACGCCGGTGCGCTTCAGCGCCCATGTCAGCGCCAGCCCCTTTGCCAGGACGCCCGGTCTCGCAAGGAGCTTCGGCAGCGCCTTCACCCGCAACTGGAAAGGCGAGGTATCGAGCACGGCCGCGACGCCCGCGCCCGCCTTGCGGTATTGCGCGGCGACGAGATAGAGCAGTGGACCCGTGCCCATGAAGATCACCCGCTGCCCGATCGCACAGGCCTGCGCCTTCAGCGCGATCTGCGCCCCGCCCAGGCTATAGGTGCCGGCGAGGTTCCAGCCCTTTACCGGCATCAGCCGGTCGGTTGCGCCGGAGGCGATGATGAGCGCGTCGAAGTCGAGGGTCTCCGTCTGCATGCCGGAAGCGAGGTGCAGCCGCTGCTCCGAGACTCCCCAGACCAGCGTGTCGGCGCGGTAGTCGACCGACTGTCGCAGTTCATCGAAGGTACGGTGCAGGTGTTGCGCCCTGGCCGCCTCCGTGCCGTAGAGCGCGGCATAGGAACGTCGGAAACTCTCGGGTTGGCGCCGGTAGATCTGGCCGCCGTCGCGGCGGCCTTCGTCGATGACCACAGGACGGATGCCGGCCTGAACCAACGCTTCCGCCGCGCGCACACCCGCCGGGCCGGCTCCGACGACGACTATGCGAGGACTGGCCATGTCGACTGCGGCTCCTTTGTCAGAATTCGTATTCCGTCGGCGATCATGGTCGTGCACGCCCGCAGCCGCTCGCCGCTCTCCGTCCACACCCAGCAATCCTGGCAGGCGCCCATGAGGCAGAATCCCGCCCGGCTGCCGTCGCCGAACTCGGACTCGCGTACCGCAGGGGCGTTGACCAAGAGGGCCACCAGCAGTGTGTCGCCCTCCCGCGCCAGCGCCGCGCGGCCGTCGATCGAAAAGCCGATTGCCGGGCGGTCTTCCTCGCCCAGGCGCTGAAACCGCCCGCTGTCAAGAACCACCATCGCAGACCTCCCTTTCCCCTCGGGGGGAGCATTGCAGGCGGGACGCGACATGGCCAATACCAATAGTTTCTATTTCCAAAACCAAAGGTTATGATGGAGGGATGAACGCCCGACACCTCGAAGTCTTCCGCGCCGTCATGCGGCACGGTTCCCTTACCGCGGCGGCTGAGGCGCTGCATGTATCGCAGCCGGCGGTGAGCAAGATGCTGCGCCATTTCGAGAGTGTGATCGGCTATCGGCTCTTCGAGCGCATCGGCGGCAGGCTGGTCGCCACATCCGATGCGCACCTCCTGTTCCGCGACGCGGATCGCATCTTTCGGGAGATCGAGGCGCTGAAGGTCTACTCCGACCGCATTCGCGACAAGCAGTTGAGCCTTCTGCGGGTCGCCGCCAGCGCGCCGCCCACCTTCGCGCTCCTGCCGATTGCCGTGCAGCGCTTCCGCCGGCGCAATCCCGGTGCGCGTGTGGTCCTGCAGACCCTGCCGGCCGAGGAGATCGCCGAGCATATCCTGATCGGGGACGTCGACTTCGGCCTCACCATGAGGACGCTGCCGGAACCGCAGATCCGCAATGAGATCGTCGGACGGGCGGAGATCGTGGCTCTGATGCGGGCGGACTCGCCGCTTGCGGAAAAGAAGGCCATCGCACCCGCCGATCTGGCGGGGGAGCCGCTCATCACTTATGGCCCCCAGACCTCGGCCGGGCAGATGCTGATGCGCGCTTTCCAGGAGGCGGGCCAAGTCTACGACCCGCAAATCGAGATCAACCTCTCGGTCGCGACCACGCCTTTGGTCGAGGCCGGTCTCGGGGTGGCGCTGGTGGACGGGCTGATCCCCTGGGCAAGCTTCGGCAACCTGGTGGCAAGGCCCTTCCAGCCGGTATCGACGCTCGACATCGTGCTCTCGTCCAGCACGGCACTGCCCCGCTCGCGCTTCGCCCGGCAGTTCGCACGCGACATCCAGGCCGTCATCCACGATCGGCAAGGAGGCGGAGCGAAGCGTGGCGCTCTGCAAGCTCACCCGACGGCCTAACCGGCCAGCGCCACGGTCGTATCCGTGGGCTGCGGGCACCGTCTTCCATGTTCCTCCGAACGATCATCAACCGCTGTGGCAGCATCTGCTTAATAATGCCGTCAATTGGGCAGGAAATTCGGCCGCAAGCTGATAAGTTTCTAATACCGGACACCAGAGGAGCAGGAGCGTGCAGGCTGCACCCACCATAACGCTGGACAGCTACGAGCTCACCTTGTCGCCGATGACCGTCGAGGATGTGCCGCTTCTGCACGAACTCTCCATCGGCGTCAGCTGGCCGCACCGGCCGAAGGACTGGGAGCTGCTCATCGACCTGGGCGAGGGTTTTGTGGCGCGTGATCCGATCGGACGCATTCTTGGCTCTGCCATGTGGTTTCCGATGGGTGACCGGTTGGCAACGATCGGCATGGTGATCACCTCGCCGCGCCTGCAGGACCACGGCGCCGGGCGCTGGCTGATGCACCATATTCTCGACCTGGTGGGTTCGCGCGGCAAGGTGCTGCACGCCACCAAGGCGGCCTTTCGGCTCTATCTCTCCCTCGCCTTCGAGCCGCGCCAGATCCTCTACCAGCACCAGGGCATCGTCACGGCCTTGCCTGACGGGCCGAGCTCGGCCCGGCCGCTTCGCAAGGAGGACGTCGGGGCGGTCATCGCGCTCGATGCGGCGGCTTACGGCGCGGATCGTACGGCGGTGTTCGAGCGCATCCTGCCCGATTCGGAGGGCACGGTGATCGAGCGCGCAGGGCAGGTCCGGGGATTCGCGCTGTGCCGCGAGTTCGGCCGCGGCCACGTGATCGGACCCGTCGTCGGTGAGACTGAGCATGATGCGGTCGCCCTGATCCGTCCGCATGTAGCCGCCCTCAAAGGTCGCTTCCTACGGATGGACACGCGTGCGGAGGAAGGGCCGCTGCGCCGCTTCCTCGACGCGGCGGGCATGCCGCTCTTCGACACCGACACCACCATGACACGCGACGAGGTGCCGCCGCCGGGGCATATGACCACCTATGGGCTCGTGAACCAGTCGCTCGGCTGAGCGCGCCGGGCGATGCCGCCGACCGTCTGCCGGCCGCTCAGAAATCAGCCACCTTGCCCCAGGAAGATTGGGCGAAGCGCGCCGGGCTGTAGGGCTTCGGGTCGAGAGCGGGCGCGCTCCCGGTCACAAGGTCGGCTATCATCTCGCCGGCCCCGGGCCCGATGCCGAAGCCATGGCCGCTGAAGCCGGCGGCGAGGATGAAGCCGGGCAGCCGTGTCTCGCCGATGGCCGGCACGCCGTCGGGCGTGCTGTCGATGTAGCCGGCCCAGGCCGCGGTCACCTTGCTGTGCTGAAAGGCGGGCAGCAGTTCGCGGGCGCGGCCAAGGGTTTCCTCGACCTGAGCGCTATCGGGGCGCGGGTCGAGAATCCGCATGCGCTCCATCGGCGTCGGGCGGTCCAGCGACCAGCGGGCGCGCGTTTCGTGGCCCGCTCGCACGCCCTCCAGGCCGCCGGGGGCGAGCGACCTGTGGCGTTTCAGAAACATCGGGATGAAGGTGGAGCCGAAGCGCAGCATCTGCGGCGTCGGGTCGACGCGGGCCTTGCCGGAGATGGCGAGGGTGTGCCCGCCATTGGCGCGCGCGGTGATCGAGACGCGGGCCGTATGCAGCACGTCCGGAATGTCCGGCGCGGGCGACACCGAGAGGATGGACGCGCGGACCGACGCCTGGGGAAAACGGAGGTTTACCTGGCGGCAGAAACTCGATGCCCAGGCGCCACCGGCCATTACCACCAGGGGCGTGCGGATGACGCCCTTCTCCGTCACCACACCGCTGACGCGTCCGCCGGCCACTTCCAGCCCGCGTGCCGCACAGTTCTGCACGACGCGGCCGCCGCGTGCCTCGATCCCCTTAGCGATCATCGGCGCGGCCGCAGACGGGTCGGCGATGCCGTCGCTGGGGGAGAACACACCGCCCTTCCACGACTTGCCGGTCGCGCCTGCCCGTTCCGTCGCTTCCGTGGCGGAGAGCATGTGAGTGACGACGCCCTCGCCGCGCGCGAAGTCGCGCCAGCGGGACCAGGTTTCAATCTCCGCCTCGTCGTTCGAGAGATAGAGCAGTCCGCAGCGGCGGAAGCCGATCTGCGGGCCAATCTCCTGCGTCAAGCGGTCCCACAGGGCGAGGCTCCGCGTCGCCATCGGCAGCTCACGGGCATCCCGGTTCTGCTGGCGACACCAGCCCCAGTTGCGGCTCGACTGCTCGGCTCCGACGCGGCCTTTTTCCAGTAGGACCACGTCGACGCCGCGCGATGCGAGGAAATAGGCGGCGCAGACGCCGACGATGCCACCACCGATGACGACGACCTCGGCGGTCGGCGGCAGGGCAGGGGTGGTTTCGATGGTCAGCAGCGGGGCGGGCATGGTTTCTCCTTCTCCGAAAGGCTAGCGGCACCGGGCTCGGCAAAGCTGCCGGAGGTCGACGTCCTCCAGCAGGAAATGCTGTTCTGAGCGCGATATTAGGCTTGCCGTGCGCCGACAATGTGCAAGAATTACGACTTATACGTGGGATTTAGGAGGTATTCGCCGTCGGCAGAATATGCCAGTCCCGCGTGTGCAAAGGATGCAGGCGCCATGAAGTTGGACCGGATCGACATTCGGATTCTGCATGAGCTGCAGAAGAACGGCCGCATCACCAACGTGGAACTGGCCGATCTCGTGCATCTGTCTCCCAGCCCCTGCCTGATGCGGGTGAAGAAGCTGCAGAAAGCCGGGTACATTACCGGCTATGCCGCGCAGATCGACATTGCGAAGCTCGGCCCCACCATCACCGTGTTCACCGAGGTCACGCTGAAGAACCATCGCAAGATTGACTTCGAGCAGTTCCAGCGCGCCGCGGAGAAGGTGGAGGAGATCATCGAGTGCCATCTCATTTCGGGCGGCTACGACTATCTTCTGAAGTTCGTCACGGGCAGCATCGGCGACTACCAGGCGCTCATGGAGCGGCTGACCGACATGGACATCGGTATCGACAAGTACTTCAGCTTCGTGGTGATGAAGTCGCCTTTCGTCAAGGCGCACCTGCCGTTGAGAACCATCTTTCCGATGTGACGGCGGCTCAGGCGACGTTGGCAGGCACGCTGTCGAGCCAGCCGGTATCAAGCCTGGGCACTGAAGAGAATAGCAGCTTGGAATAAGGATGCTGCGCCCCGCCGGGCAGCTGCCCCGCACTCAGCAGCTCGACCACCTCTCCGTTGTACATCACCATGATCTCATCACAAATCGCCTGCACGGTCGACAGGTCGTGGCTTATGAAGATGTAGGACAGGTCGAGCTCCCGCTGCAGCTCCTTCAGCAGCTCAATCACCGCCGCTGCGACCACGGTGTCCAAGGCGGAGGTGATCTCGTCGCAGAGGATAACCGCGGGGTCTGCCGCCAGGGCACGGGCCAGGTTCACTCGCTGCTTCTGACCGCCGGACAGCTCGCTCGGCAATCTGTGCCGCAGTGCGCGCGGTAGCCGCACCATGTCGAGCAGCTCTTCGACCCGCGCCTCGCGGGCCAGTCCCTTCTGTCCATGATAGAAAGTCAGCGGACGACCGATGATGTCGGCGACTGAACGCGCCGGGTTGAGCGCAGTGTCGGCAAGTTGGAAGACGATCTGCACCTGGCGCAGCTCTTCCTTGCTGCGGTTGCGCAAGTTGGCTGCCAGATCATGGCCATCCAGACGCACGTGGCCGGAGACTGGGGGCAGGAGACCGGCGATGGCGCGCGCCAGAGTGGACTTGCCGGAGCCGCTTTCTCCCACGACTCCGAGATTGCGCCCGCGCTCGAGCACACAGCTGACGTTCTTCAGTGCAACCATGGCCGGCAGGCCGTCCGCGCCGACCGAGCCATATCCGGCGACGAGGTTACCGACGTCGATTATCGGAGAAGGTCGCTGTTCTGCGGCGCCGGTCGGCGCGGTGTAAGGCACCGGCTCGAAGGCGGCCAGTAGCTCCTGCGTATAGGGGTGGCGGGCGTTGTGGAGAATGGTCTCGGTCGGCCCCTGTTCCTGGATCTCGCCGTCCTTCAACACCACGATGCGGTCCGCGATCTGAGCGACCACGGCGAGGTCATGGGAAACGTAAATGCCGGCCATGCTGCCCTGCTTCATCACCGCCTTGAACGCGCGCAGCACCTCGATCTGGGTGGTTACGTCCAGTGCCGTCGTGGGCTCGTCGAAGATAATCAGCCTGGGGCCGCCGATCAGCGCCATCGCTGCCGCCAAGCGCTGCAGCTGGCCGCCGGACACCTGATGTGGGTAGCGGCGGCCGATGGTTTCAGGCTGCGGCAGGGCCAGGGCACGGAACAGCTCCACCGCCTTGGCGCGGGCAGCCGCCCTCGGCATGAGGCGATGGATCTGCGCCACCTCGACAACCTGGTCGATTAGGCGCTGGGACGGATTGAAGGCGGCGGCGGCGCTCTGGGGAATGTAGGCGACCTCGGTGCCGCGCAGCTGCTGACGGCCAGCGTCCGGCATGCTGCCGAGGTCGCGCCCGGCGAGGCTGACCGTTCCGCCGGTAATCGTGCAGCCGGTGCGGGTGTGGCCCATCAGCGTCAGCGCGATCGTGGTCTTGCCGGAGCCGCTCTCGCCGATCAGCGCGGTGATCTCGCTCTCGGCAACGGCAAAGCTTACGCCCTTGATGATCTCGACACGCCGCCCCGCGTCGGTCTTGGCTTCCACTTTCAGATCGCGCACGTCGACAAGGGGCTGCATCTATTCGCTCCGATCGCGGATCTTGACAGGCAGATTGTCGATCAGCAGGTTCACGCTGATCGTCAAGCTGGCGATGGCCAGGCAGGGAAACATGATGGCAGGCGCGGCAAAGGGCAGCCCGCCGAGGTTCTCCCGCACCAGGGAGCCCCAGTCGGCGTTGGGCGGCTGGACCCCGAGGCCGAGGAACGACAGGCCGGAAAGCAGCAGCACGATGAAGACGAAGCGCAGGCCCAGGTCGGCCAGCACGGGGCCCGTGATGTTAGGCAGAATCTCTTGCGTGATCAGGTAGCCGGTGCCCTCTCCGCGCGCGCGCGCGACCGTCACGTAGTCCATGGCGTTGCTGTTTACCGCCAGAGCGCGGGCAAAGCGGTAAGAGCCGGGCGTGTAGATGACCGCGAGCAGCAGGATCAGTACAGGGATGGAGGAGCCAACGGCCGCGACGACGACGAGGCCGAAGAGCTTCGAAGGGATAGAGTTCAGCGCATCCAGGAAGCGGCTCAGCACGGTGTCGAACCAGCCGCCGATCACCGCCGCGGTCATGCCCAGCACGACGCCGGTAGAGCAGGCGAGGCAGACGGCAGCCAGCGAGATGCCGACGGTATAGCGGGCACCCAGAAGAATGCGCGAGAAGATGTCGCGCCCCAGGTAGTCCGACCCCATCCAAAGCCGCTCGGAGACCGGGCCATAGAAGTCGAAGTCGACGATCTCACCCGGTGGATGCGGGCTCAGGGCCGGACCGATCAGGGCGACAACGGCCCAGAACAGAACGACCGCCGCCGCCACGATGCCCACGGTGTTCATGCGAACGCCCATGCGGAGCGAGATGGACGGGCGTGGCAGCATTACTTTCGCAGCCTCGGGTTGGACAGGATGGCGATGATGTCCGCCCCCGTGATGAGCGTGAGATAGCCGAGGCAGAAGATCATCGCGCAGGTCTGAATCAGCGGCAGATCGCGCGTGGCAACCGCATCGACCATCAGTTTGGCGACCCCCGGATAGTTGAAGATCGTCTCGACGATGATGACGCCGCCGAGGAGATACGAAACCGACAGCGCTATGGCATTGATGATCGGGCCGACGGCGTTGGGCAGCGCGTGGCGCAACACCATGCGGGCGCGGGATGCGCCCTTCAGCAGCGCCATCTCCACGTAGGGCTTCCTCAGTTCGTCGATCACGGCCGCGCGGGTCATGCGGATCATCTGGGCGGAAATGACGCAGCAAAGCGTGATGACGGGCATGGCGAAGACCCGCAGCAGCTCGCCGAGGCTGGCCACGTCATTGGCAAACGATAACGCAGGCAGCCATTTCAGCCACACGGCGAAGACCAGCACGGCGGAGGTGGCGACCATGAATTCCGGCACCGAGATGACCGCGACGATGGTCGTGGTTACTGCCCTGTCAAAGAGCGAGCCTTGGAACATGGCGGTCGTGATGCCGAGGCAGAGCGCGGTCGGCACCGCGATGGCGGTGGTGACGGCCGCAAGCTGCAGGGTGTTCATGAGCCGGCCGGCGATCAGGTCGGCAATTTCGATATTGTTTACGTAAGAGGTCCCGAGATCCCCCTGCACCAAGCCGAGCAGCCAGCGGCCGTAGCGCAGCGGCGCAGGGTCGTCGAGACGCATGGCCTCGCGCAGGCCCGCGACGGCCTCCGGCGTCGCCGCCTGTCCCAGCAGAATCTGGACCACATCGCCCGGCAGCATCTCGGTCGCACCGAACACCACCAGGGACACGATCAGGAGCGTGATCAGTGCCACGCCCAGCCGGCCCAGAACCAGTAGTGTGATCTGCCCTGTCATCCCGGCACGTCTTCCCGGTAGGTCTCTGGAAAGGAAGCAGGGGCCGGCGACTTCTCGTGCTGCCGGCCCCAATGATGGCAGAACCTCAGGCTTCGAGCCAGACGTACTCCGCCATGGCATAGCCCATCTGGCCGCCCAGCGGATTTGGCTTCAGGCCCTTCACCCTGGTGGTCTTGGCATCGACGTTAGACAGGTAGACCGGGATCGCCGTGCCGGCCTCGTTGGCCACCATGACCTGCATTTCGTCGTAGATCGCCTTGCGCTTGGCGAAGTCGAGTTCGCCGCGGGCCTCGACCAGCATGGCATCGAACTTCTCGGACTTGTACTGGCTCTCGTTCCAGGGGGCGGCCGAGTCGTAGAGCAGGGAGAAAAGAATGTCCGGCGTCGGCCGCGGGTTGATGTTGCCGAAGTGAACCGGAGCCTTCAGCCAGTAGTTCGACCAGTAACCATCCGAGGGCACGCGCTGGATCTCGAACTTCATGCCGATCTCGGAACCTGCCTGCTGCAGCAGGGTCGCCATCTCGACCGAAGCGCTCGCCGCCTCGGATGCCACGACAGGGACCGTCTGGCCCAGCAACCCGGCCTTCTCGAACAGAGACTTGGCCTTCTCGGGATCATAGGGGCGCGGCGTCAGCTCCGCATTGTGATAGGCATTCATCGGCGGGATCGGCTGGTCGTTGGCGACTTCAGCCAGGCCGCGCATGATCGATTTCTGAATCAATTCGCGATTCATCAGACATTTCACGCCTTCGACGAAGTCCGCCTTGTCGCCCGGGGCCATGTCGAGGCGCATGTTCAGGTTGGTATAGTTGCCCGAGGTGGACTTCACCATATCTACGCCGGACTGGCTTTCCACGAGACGCACGGACTGCGGCTTGATCGCGCCGGCGAGATGGATGTCGCCGGAGAGCAGTGCATTTACCCGGGCCGTCTCGTCGGGAATCGCGAAGTACTCAAAGCTGTCCAGATGCGCGCCACCAGGTTTGAAGTAGTTCTCGTTGCGCAGCATGACCGACTTCACGCCGGGCTCGAAGCTCTCCAGCTTGAAGGCGCCAGTGCCGTTGCCGGCGGTGAAATCCGTGGTGCCGTCGGCGACGATCATGAAGTGGTGCATTGAGAGGATCGTCGGCAGGTCGGCGTTGGCAGCCTCCAGCGTGATCTGCACCGTAAGCGAATCCACCGCCTTGATCTCAACCATCTGCTTGGCAATGGAATTGACCTTGGAGCCTGTGGCCTTGTCGAGGTGGCGCCGCAGGGAGTAAACGACGTCGTCCGCGGTAAGCGGCTTGCCGCTGTGGAAGGTGACGCCGGACTTCAGCTTGACCGTCCACACCTTGGCATCACCGCTCTCGACCGCATCGGCCAGTTCCATTTGGACCTGGCCGCCCTCGTTGAGGAAGGTGAGACGGTTGTACAGCGAACAGCAGCGTACGTAGTCGGTCGACAGCGATGCCTTGGCCGGATCGAGCGTGTCGGAGGTCGATGACGACCAGCCGGCTGCTTTCATGTGGCCACCCTTGATCGGCGTCGCGGCCAGGACTGTGGCCGCACGGCCGAGAATTGTGCCGCCGGCGGCAAGGCTCAAGCCACCTGCGAGAAACAGGCGCAAGATCTCGCGCCGGGATGCGCCGCGGCGCAACGCGTTCTCGACCATTGCGTCGTCGGAAAGTGTCCAGTTGGTAATGTCCCCGTTCTTCATGTTCGGTCCCCATCTGTTGGCCTGAGTTTGTGTGAATTGGCTGTACCGATCGTGGCGCGGCGCTCGCGCGCGGAGTCTCAGGCGGCCTCCTTGTTTGCGGCTTCGGCGAGTGCGGCCAGCGAAGTGAAGTGGTAGTCCGGCACGGTGAACGCCGAAGGCTCGATGGTGCCGCCGTAGCCGGGACGGTCGTGCCGCCGCTCGATCCAGCAATTCGTCAGGCCCAGCTGCCGGGAAACGCCGATGTCGTGATACTGACTTTGCGCCACATGCAGAATGTCGCCGGGGCTGCCACCCTCGCGCTCGATGAAGGCGAAGACCTTCTTGAAGAAGGCCGGATCCGGCTTCTCGGTCGCCGTGTCATCCACCGTGAAGGCGGCGTGGAACGGAGAGCCAAGGGCGTCGTCGAAATGGTCGAAGGCCCAGCGCTGCGCGTTGGTCATCGCGATCAAGCGATGGCGCTGCTTGAGGCTTGCGAGGACCGCGACGCTGTCGGCGAATGGCTGCCAGCTGGCGACGGAGGCGCGCAGGCGCGACGCCAGCGCCGGATCGGCAGTCAGGCCCAACTGAGGTGCGATGACCATGTAGGCCCGCTCGAGATCGTCGGGAAAACGCAGCGCCTCGGGCATGTAGCGGGCAGCGCGGTAGAACGCGAGCGCTCGTTCTCCGTCCAGAGCTGCGTTCTGTTCCGCGGCAATCTCTCGAAGGGCCGCGACCAAGCCGGCTTCAAAGTCGATAAGCGTGCCAACGACATCGAAGGTCATGTAGCGGAATGAGGCAAGACGCTTTGCCATCGCGCAATGAGCTCCCTGTCCGTCGCCTCGAAGCCGGCAACCGTCAGTCGGTTGGCGGCATTGTCTGCCATCTGCAGGAGACGGTCTGACGCCGTCTTGACCTGAAATCGGGCAGCCCCTGTTCTAGCTTCCTGTCTTTACTTTGCGGCTCTTTTACGGTTCAGGGGCGCCGAATACGGTCTCTGCACAGCAGAATGTGCTGATTTAATCGGCGCGACGGAATCCGGCTGCGACGTCTTAGTAGCCGCGTTCCCGGTCGACCAGTCCCGCGATGGGCAAGCCGGCGCGATGCGCACGGATGCCGCTGATCACGTGCTCGGCACCCTCGGCGGCGCGGGTCTGGCAGGCGATATGCGGTGTGATGACGACCCGCGGATGAGACCACAGCGGATGCTCGCGCGGCAGCGGCTCGGGGTCGGTGACGTCCAGCCAGGCGGCGGACAGCTGTCCTCGGTCCAGCGCGGCAAGCAGCTCATCCTGATCGAGCTGCCGCCCGCGTCCCGCGTGGATCAGAGCCGCACCCGGGGGAAGGGCTGTAAAGAGACCGGCGTTCAGGATCGATGCTGTCTCAGCGGTCAAGGGCAGCAGGCAGACGAGGATATCCGTCCGGCGCAGGAAGGCGGGAAGATCGGCGAAAGTTTCGACGCCCGGCAGCTTGCGAGGGCCGCGGCTCCAGCCGCCGAGCCGGAAGCCGAAGGGCGCCAGCGCGTCCAGCACGGCCTGGCCCAGTTGGCCGAGCCCCATGACGCCCACGCGGCGCTTTGCAGCAGGGCGATTCCTGCCGGGCTTCCATAGCGCTTCGCGCTGCTGGCCGAGGTAGAGGGGCAGGTCGCGGTGCAATGCCAGGGTGGCAAGGGTGACGTACTCCCGCATCTGCTGCGCGATGCCCGGCTCCAGCATGCGCACCACTTGCACCCGCGGCGGCAGGGCAGCGAGGTCGAGCTGGTCGACACCGGCCCCGACCGAGAAGATCAGCCGCAGGTTCGGAAAGGCCTCTTCCAGGTCGGGGGGCACCGTCCAGGCGATGAGATACTCCACCCCCGCCGGGTCGGGCGCGGTGCCGATGTGGAAGGGCAGGTCCGGCAGGGCCTGGGCGAAGCATTCCGCAAAGACGGCGCCGCGCTGTGGCTCGGAGGTGTACAGCAGCGCCATCCGGTCAAGCCCCGGTCACGCCATGGCCGCGCGGACGTCTGGGTCGTCCAATGTCTGGTCCAGCGTCAACCGGGTGCGCTCGACGATCCGGTCGATCTCGTCGGCCGTGCAGCAGAGCGGCGGGGCGAAGCCCAGCACGCCCTGGGCGAAGGCGCGGATGACAAGGCCGTTTTCCCAGGCACGGTCGAAAATCCGAGTTGCGGGCTTGGCCGCAGCGGGGAGAGGGGTCGTCTTGACCTTGTCCGTGACCAGTTCTACCGCGGCTAACATGCCCCGCCCGCGCACCTCGCCCACCAGCGGGTGATCGGCCAGCGTTGCCAGTCCGGATAGGAGCCTTGCCCCCATCGCGCGACCGTTCTCCAGGAGTTCGTTTTCGTAGAGATCCAGCACCGCCAGGCCAACTGCCGCGCTCACCGGGTGGGCGGAGTAGGTGAAGCCATGGCCGATGGCGGTAGCCCCGGCCGCGTCGGCCATGACCTCGTAGAGCCTGTCCGAAAGAAAGACCGCACCCATCGGCACATAGCCGGACGTCAGGCCTTTGGCCGTCGTCATGATGTCCGGCGAGATACCTTCGTCGAGGCAGGCGAACATAGGCCCGGTCCGACCGAAGCCGGTGATGACCTCGTCGGCGACGAATAGGATGTCCATCTCGGCGCAGGCGCGGCGCATGGCCTGGATCCAGCCCGGGGGCGGCACGAGGACGCCGCCCGAGCCCTGGATCGGTTCCACGTAGAAGGCTGCGACGCGCCCGGCGCCGCCCACCGCTTCGACCTTTGCCCGCAGGGCCGCCAGGGAGGCGGTGATGATCGCTTCCGGATCCTCGCCCACAGGGTTGCGGTAGCTGTAGTGCGAGGGAATCTTGTGCTGCCAGTCATAGGGGGCGCCAAAGCCGGCATGGAAGGCGGGCAGGGCCGTCAGGCCGGCGCCGACGCTGCTTGAGCCGTGATAGCCCTGCTCGACGGAGATGAACTGGTCCTTCTCAGGCTTGCCTACCGCGTGCCAGTAGTAGCGGACGAAGCGGACGGAGCTGTCCACCGCATCGGACCCGCCGAGCGTGAAGAACACGTGCTTCAGGTCCCCCGGCGCGTGGTCGGCGAGCCGCGCGGCCAGCCGGATCGCTGGCTCCGACCCGAGGCCGAAATAACCGGTGACGTAGGGCAGTTCCCGCAACTGGCGGGTAGCTGCTTCGATCACGCTTTCCTGACCGTAGCCCGCGTTCACGCACCACAGCCCCGAGAATCCGTCGAGCAGCTCGTGGCCGGTGGCATCGGTGACGGTCGCGCCCTTGGCGCCGGACAGCAGGCGCACGCCGGCAGCCTCGTGACCGCGCCAGCTGGCGACAGGATGGATCAGGTGGGCGCG
The DNA here is from genome assembly GCA_050330205.1 of Kiloniellaceae bacterium. GTDB lineage: Bacteria > Pseudomonadota > Alphaproteobacteria > Kiloniellales > Kiloniellaceae > Pelagibius. The sequence continues at coordinate 183,916 of JBHJOA010000032.1, read as the reverse complement.
GTCGAGTTCGACGAGCGAGTTGGCGAGCATGCGACTCTCCGGGGAAGGGCTCAGCCGAGCGCCTGGGCGGCGAGGGCAAAGCTGCGATGGGTTGTCGAGGTGGGTGCGGACCTGCCGCGGCGCATGGCAATGCCGCCGCCGGCACCGACCAGGCCGAAGCCCTCCAGCCACGGAGCGAGTCCAGTGTCGGCGGTGGTATCGATGCGCAGGAACTGGCCGTCGCGTCGGGCGAAGAGCGCGCCCAGCAGGCGTTGCGCTTCCGACGCTTCGCGGGCGATGACAGGCCCCGCGACCTCTCCCTTGCCGAAGGTGCGGATGGCGGCGAAGGCGACGATCTGCCCGCTTTCCCGAATTGAGAGGATGCGACCAGCGCGCAGGAGTGCGGCCATCAGGCCCGACCGCTCCATGCCGGTCGCGGCAAGATCCAGGGCGGACAGGGCCTTCGTGTCAGCCGGGGTGGCCCAGCCGAGTTCGTCGGCACCGGCGGCAGCTACTTCTTCGTTAGAGCCGGGGATGCGGACGACGCCCTGGAACTGCTGCACCTCGCCAAAGGCGACAAAACCGAGCTTCTCGTACAGCGGCAGCCCGTCCTTCGTCGCCACCAGGCGCCATTCGTCCGGTGTCGCCCGCGCCATCGCCTCCTCCATGACCCGCCGCCCGAGGCCGCGGCCGCGCAGTGCCTCGTCGACGATGATCATGTTCAAGGTGGCGACAGGGCCGAAGGGAGTCGCCATGGCGGAGGCGACAAGGCGATCGCCCTGCAGGGCGATCACGCCGCGCGACAGGTGCTGGATCAGCGCCCAGTCCTCCGCCCGGTGCGGCCAGCCCGCCGCCTGCGACAGGCGCAGGGCCTCGCCGATGTGTTGGGGCCGGAAGTCGGTAAAGGTAATGGTATCGGTCTGCATGGCAACCTGCGTCTGTGCGTCGTTCAGGAAGAGTAGCGGATTGGGGGCGCAGGCGCTGCGTGCTTCACAGGAGTTCGACGCCATCTTCCGCCGTTCAGACCGCCGTCCGAAGCACGATCTGCCACGGGCCGGCGGCAGCCTCTCTCCCTCGGTGCCGGCAAATGGCCCCGGCCCTCGCAATATGGTGCCGTCCGGATGCTGAAATACGGCGGTTTGTGCTTTGCTGGGCGCGCAATGCGGCGGGGCCCGCCGCTTGTGCGGCGCTACCATAGCGACCATCGCCCTTCATGTCTGGGCACCTTGCCCGCGCCGATGAGGACAAGCCATGACCTTCCGCCCGAAATTCGTGACCTTCGACTGCTACGGCACCCTGACCAATTTCGACATGGCCGGCGCCACGCGCCGCATCTATGGGGCCATACTGGACGAGGCCCGGATGGCGCAGTTCATCCAACACTTTGCGGCCTACCGCCTCGACGAGGTTCTCGGCGCGTGGAAGCCCTATGCGGAAGTGGTGGCGAACGCGCTGGAGCGCACTTGCAAGCGCAGTGACGTGGCGTTCCATCCTGACGATGCCCGGCGGATCTATGAGGAGGTGCCGACCTGGGGACCCCACCCCGACGTGCCGGAGGGGCTAGCCAAGGTGGCGCGGGAGATCCCGCTGGTAATCCTCTCCAACGCCATGAACAGCCAGATCATGTCGAACGTCGAAAAGCTGGGCGCGCCCTTCTTCAAGGTGCTGACCGCCGAGGATGCGGGCAGCTACAAGCCGCAGATGAACGGTTTCGAATACATGCTGGACGAGTTGGGTTGCGGCCCGGAGGACGTGACGCATGTCTCTTCCTCGTTCCGCTACGACCTGATGACGGCCTATGACCTCGGCATCAAGTCCAAGGTCTGGGTGAACCGCGGCCACGAGCCCGCCAATCCGTTCTACGATTACACCGAGATCAGGGGCATCTCGGCGCTTCCGGGGGTCTTCGGCCTTTAAAGGAACAAGCGCGATGAAGTTTGCCTCCTACTGGCATGAGACCGCGCCGTCCTTCGTTGGCGGCAGCCGGGGCGCTCCCGCCGGCCGCTACGACGTGGCGGTCATCGGCGCCGGCTTCACCGGCCTTGGGGCCGCGCGCAAGCTGGCGATAGAAGGGCGCCGGGTCATCGTGCTCGAGGCCGAGACGGTCGGCTTCGGCGCGTCGGGCCGCAACGGCGGCCATCTCAACAACGGCCTGGCGCACAGCTTCCTTGAGGCCATCGAAGCCTTCGGCTTGGAGAGGGCGCGTGCCATCTATCGCGCGTTCGATGCCGGAATCGACACCATCGAGCGGATCATCGCCGAGGAAGGTATCGCCTGCGACTTCCGGCGGTCGGGGAAGCTCAAGCTCGCCTCTAAGCCCGGCCACTACGAGAGCCTGGCCCGCAACTGCGCCGCCATCTGCCGCGAGGTAGACCCCGATTCGTCGATGCTGACGCGAGCGGAGCTTCGCAGTGAGATCTGCTCCGATGCCTTCCACGGCGCCATGCTGCAGAGGAAGAGCGCCATGATGCATATGGGCCGCTTCGTCGTCGGGCTGGCCGAGGCCGCCGCCCACCGTGGCGCCGAAATCCACGAGCGAACGCCAGTCACCGCGCGCGCTGTCTCGGGCAGCGGCTGGGAGCTGCAGACGCCCAAGGGCCCGGTGCTGGCCAGCAGGGTGCTGCTGGCGACCGGGGCCTATACGCCCGCGGCCTTCGGCTACTTCCGGCGTCGCATCGTGCCCGTGGGCAGCTTTCTTTTGGCAACGCGGTCGCTCAGCAATGATGAGGTGGCCGCGATCCTGCCGGGCAACCGGACCTGCGTGACCTCGCTCAACATCGGCAACTACTTTCGCCTGTCGCCGGACAAGCGCCTGATCTTCGGCGGCCGCGCGCGGTTCTCCGCAGCTTCCGACGATAGCTCCGATGCCCGGAGCGGCGCCATCCTGACGGCCCGCCTGGAGGAGATCTTTCCCCAGCTGGCGGGGGTGGCTGTGGACTATTGCTGGGGCGGTCTCGTCGACATGACTCGCGATCGCCTGCCGCGCGCGGGCGAAGCCGATGGGCTCTACTTCGTCATGGGCTATTCCGGCCACGGGGCGCAGATCGCCACGCACATGGGCGAGATCATGGCCGACCTGATGATAGGACGCCTCAACCGCAACCCGTGGGACGGCCTGCCCTGGCCGGCCGTGCCAGGGCACTTCGGCAAGCCGTGGTTTCTGCCTTTCGTCGGTGCTTACTACAAGATCAAAGACCGAGTGAGCTGATCGGCCTCGCTTGACTCGGCGAGCTCAGAGGCCTCCCATGTGGAAGGCCTTTACTTCCAGATACTCCTCTATGCCCGCCCGGGCGCCTTCGCGGCCGAGCCCTGACTGCTTTACCCCGCCGAAGGGCGAGACGGTCGTCGAAACGGCGCCGGTGTTGAGGCCCACCATGCCGAAGTCCAAGGCTTCGCCGACCCGCCAGGCGCGGCCGATGCTCTCGGTATAGAAGTAGGCTGCCAGGCCGTAGGGCGTAGCATTGGCGAGCGCCACGGCTTCCTCTTCGCTGTCGAAACGGAACAGCGGCGCGACGGGACCGAATGTCTCCTCGCCGGCGAGAGCCATCGTCGCCGTGCAGCCGACCAGCACGGTCGGTGCCGCGTAGCGGGCTCCGTCCGGCACGGGCGCCTCGGCCAGAATCCCTGCGCCCTTCGAGAGCGCATCTTCAATGTGCCGGTTGATCTTCTCGATGGCCGCCCGGTTGATCATCGGCCCGATGTCGATGCCGGCATGCGTGCCGGGCCCGACCCTCATAGCGGCGACGCGGGCGGCGAGCTTCTCGGCGAAGGCGTCGTACACGTCGGCCTGCACGAGGATCCGGTTGGCGCAGACACAGGTCTGCCCGCCGTTGCGGAACTTGGAGGCAATCACCCCCTCCATTGCCGCCTCGAGATTGGCGTCGTCGAAGATGATGAAGGGCGCATTGCCGCCGAGCTCCAGGCTCAGCCGCTTCACGGTCGGCGCGCTCTGGGCCATCAGCAGGGAGCCGACACGGGTGGAGCCAGTGAAGGAGAGCTTGCGCACCGTGGCATTGCCCGTCAGTTCGCCGCCGATCTCGGCCGGCAATCCGGTGACGATGTTAAGGACCCCGGCCGGAATGCCGGCCCACTCGGCCAGCACGCCGAGTGCGAGGGCGGAGAAGGGCGTGAGCTCCGACGGCTTGACCACCACCGTGCAGCCGGCCGCCAGCGCCGGCGCGACCTTGCGCGTGATCATGGCGTTCGGGAAGTTCCACGGCGTGATGGCGGCGGAGACGCCGACCGGCTGCTTCAGCGTCACGATACGGCGGTCCGGCGTCGGTGAGGGGATCACGCTGCCGTCGATGCGCCGGGCCTCTTCGGCGAACCACTTCACGAAGGAGGCACCGTAAGCGATCTCGCCCTTCGCCTCGGATAGCGGCTTGCCCTGCTCGGTGGTCAGGATCAGGGCCAGATCGTCGGCGTGGGCCTGCATCAGGGCAAACCAACGCTCCAGAGCACCCGCACGGTCGCCGTGCGGCAGCCGGCGCCACTGCTGGAAAGCCTCGTCGGCTGCTTCGATCGCGGCGCGGGTCTCCTCGACGGAAAGGTCGGGCACGTTGCCGATGATTGCTCCCGTTGCCGGATCCGTCACGTCGATGGTCTTGCCGCTGACGGCCTCACACCAGCGGCCGCCGATGAGCGCGGCCTGCCGGAACAGGTCTGGATCCTTGAGGGCGGCCAGGGCGGAGGGGGCAGTCATGTCCATAGTGGTCTTCACTTTCTGGGCTGGATCGGCTCCGGCACCGCGACTTCACAGGTCGATGAGCACACTCTTGGAGCGGCGGTTGGCGTGGTAGGCCTCGCGGCCCAGGTCCTTGCCGATGCCCGAGGACTTGTAGCCGCCGGTCGGCAGGATGTGGTCACGTGATCGGCCATAGCGGTTGACCCACACCGTGCCGGCCTCGATAGCCTGCACGGCGCGCAGGGCGCGGGAGAGGTCACGGGTGAAGACGCCGGCGGCCAGGCCGTAGGTCGGGTGGTCGGCCAAGCTTAGCGCTTCCTCGTCCTCGGTGAAGGTCTGCAGCGTCAGGACGGGGCCAAAGATCTCCTCGCGCAGGGCGGTCGAGCTGGGCTCGACCGAAGCCAGGATCGTAGGCGCGTAGAAGTAGCCCGGGCGGTCGAGCTGGCGGCCACCCGTCAGGATCTCCGCGCCCTCGGTGACGGCACTTTCCATCAGAGCCTCCGTGCGAGCGATCTGTCGTGCGGAGATGATCGGCGAGTAGGTGGTTGCCGTGTCCCAGGCAGGGCCCGGATTGATCTCGGTCATCCGGGCGATCAGCCCTGCTGCGAGTTCGTCTGCGATGGCGGTGTGGGCGATGACACGGCTGCCGGCGACGCAGGCCTGCCCGGCATTGAACAGGATCGACCGAGCGATGCAGTCGGCAGCAAGGCCGATATCGGCATCGGCGAACACGACCTGAGGGCTCTTGCCTCCCAACTCCAGGGTCATGGGTTTCATACCCGTGCGGGCGACATTAGCCATGATCGCCTGGCCGGCAGCGGTGGAGCCCGTGAAGCTGACCTTGGAAACGCCAGGGTGGCCGGTCAGGGCGGTGCCGGTGGTGGGGCCGTCGCCCACGACGACGTTGACCAGCCCGGCGGGAATTCCGGCCTGAACAGCGAGCTCGGCCAAACGCAGACTGGTAAAGGGTGTCAGCTCCGAGGGCTTCAGCACCACGGCATTGCCGGCAGCAAGTGCCGGACCCAGCTTCCAGCCGGCCATGGAGATCGGGAAGTTCCACGGCGTGATGGCGCCGACCACCCCGTAGGGCTCGGTCACGATCATGCCGAGCTGCCCGGCCGAGGTGGGCACGACGTCACCGCCCTCCTTGTCGGCAAGCTCAGCGAAGAAGCGGATCTGCTCTGCCGTCACTGCAATGTCGCCGTCGGCGATCTGGCCGATCAGTCGGGTAGAGGGCACGGCCTCCAGCCTCGCCAGCTCTTCTGCTCTGGCTTCAATGAGGGCGGCCCAACGCAAGAGCGCGTTCGTGCGCTCGCGCGGTCGGCAGGTAGCCCAGCCGCTGGCCTTGAGCGCGGCCTGCGCCGCATCGACCGCCCGCTCGACGGTTTCTGCCGTCGCGATCGGACAGGCGGCAAACTCCACGCCGTCTGAGGGGCGATACAGCGCTATGCCTGGCGCATCCGGTACCAATGCCCCGCCGATGAAGTGGGCGCAGGGGAAATCGGGCGTCGTCGGATCGAAGGAAAGGGGCATCGCAGGCTCCGGCTTATCGACGCTACACTAGTCGGCCGTGGCTGACAGTTTGCGCCTTCCAGGGCCAGGCGGCAGATCAATACGCCGTTTATCCGGACGGCAGCGCAATTCTCTGCTGTCTGCCGAGGTTTGGGTGTGCCATGGCCCGGACGAGGCGGATGTCAAAAATTGTCGGTTGCGACACCGTCGACGATGATCTGCCCGATGCCGCGCGAGCAAGGCTCGATGCGCGCCTCGACCCGGTAGACCCGGCGTAGCAGGGCGGGGGTGACGATCTCCGCCGAGGGCCCGCAGGCGACGAGCCGGCCGCCGTCGATCACCAGCGTCCGGTCGGAAAAGCGCAGGGCATGGTTGAGGTCGTGCAGCGCGATCAGCACCACCATGTCGCGCGTGCGGGCGAGATCGCGCATCAGCGTGAGCACTTCGACCTGCCGCGAAAGGTCGAGTGCCGAGGTCGGCTCGTCCATCAGGAGGATCTCCGGCTCGCGCACCAGCGTCTGCGCCAGGCTGGCAAGCTGTCGCTGGCCGCCTGAAAGCTCACCAATGTTCCTGAAGGCGATGTCCGCGATGCCGAGGGCTGCCATGGTCTCGTCGATACGCCGCAGGTCGCCGTCGCCGACCGACCACGACGTGCCCTGCTTGCGCGCGAGCAGGATCGATTCATAGACGGTGAGGACGGCGTTGGTGGTGGTATCCTGCGGCATGTAGCAGATAGCATTGCGCTCGCGCTGCACGCCCTCGATATGCACCTGCCCGGGCCCGCGCAGCAGGTCGGCGATGCGCTTGAAGAGCGTCGACTTTCCTGCCGCGTTGGGGCCGATCACGGCGACCATTTCGCCGCCCGTGAAGGCCGGCGTCGTCACGTCCTGCACCAGCAGTTTCTTGCCGTAGTGCGCGCCGAGGCCTTCGAGGCGGATCGCTACCACGCGCGCCTCGTGTTGGTGAGGATGAGAGAAACGAAGAAGGGGATGCCGACCAGAGAGGTGACTACCCCGATTGGAAAGATGGTACCGGGTATGAGTGTCTTGCTGACGACTGAGCTGGCTGAGAGGATCAGCGCGCCAGCCAGCGCAGAAGCGGGCAGGAAGAAGCGCTGGTCCTCGCCGATCAACATGCGCGCGATGTGCGGTCCCACAAGGCCGATGAAGCCAATGGTGCCGACGAAGGCGACCGGAATGGCGGCCAGAAGGCTCACCATCATCATCGTCTCCAGGCGCAGCCGCGGGACCTTGATGCCGAAGCTTGCCGCCTTGTCCTCACCCAGCCTGATCGCCGTCAACGCCCAGGCTCGCCGCGCGAAGATGGGCAGCGTGACGAGCAGAACCAGCGTGGTGATGGCGAGCTTCGGCCAGGTTGCCTTGGTGAGGCTGCCCATCGTCCAAAATACGACGGCGGCCAGCGCTTCCGCCGAAGCGAAATACTGCACCAGCGACAGCAGTGCGTTGAAGGTGAAGACCATGGCGATGCCGATCAGAACGATGGTCTCGACGGTGACGCCACGCCTGATGCTCATCAGGTGGATAAGGAAGGCCGCCAGCATGGCCATGACAAAGGCGTTGATCGGGACTACGTATTCGATCGCCGCCGGGATAAGTACCAGGCCGAATGCGAGGGAAAGGGCCGCGCCGAAACTCGCGGCCGCCGAGATGCCCAGCGTGAAGGGACTGGCTAGCGGATTGTTGAGGATGGTCTGCATTTGCGCGCCGGCCACGCTGAGCGCCGCGCCAACCACCGCCGCCATCAGCGCGATCGGCATGCGGATCTCCCACAGCACGACGCGCACCGACTGGCTGACGCTATCTGGCGCGATGAGCGCCTGCACCACCTGGGCAAGATTGTAGCGGGCGGGGCCGTGCGCGAGGTCGACGCAGAGGCTAAAGACCAGCGCCAGGCCCAACCCGGCGAGGATCAGCTGCCGGCGCCAGACGAGTGCACGATAACGTCCGCGCCCTTCGTCCGTGGCGGCGAAGGCAGCCGCTGCCGGCTCACTCATCGGCGAGCGAAACCCAATGCCCTGGCCGGTAGTCGACCGGCAGGTATCGCACGTGCAGCTCGCGGAAGGTCGCCTCGGGATCAAGGTCGGCGAAGAGTTCGGGATGCAGCCACTTGGCCATCTGCTGAATGGCGACGAACTGGTAGGGGCTGTTGTAGAACTGATGCCAGATGGCATGGAACTGGTCGGTCTCGACTGCCTTCACGCCGGTCATCGCCGCTCGTTCGGTCAGGGAATCCAGCTTGCGCAATGCCTCGGTCGCATCGCGGCCTGGGCCGACGCCGACCCATTTGCCGCCGGGCACGTAGGCCTCCCAGTAGCCGCCGGTGACGATCACGTGGGCCGGGTTCGAAGCGATGATCTGTTCCGGGTTCATCGTGCCGAAGGTGCCAGGGATGATGTCCTTGGCGATATTCTGCCCGCCGGCGAGTTCGACGAACTTGCCAAAGTTGCCGTCGCCGAAACTCATGCAACAGTCGTCCGAGTAGCCGCCAGCGCGGTCGATGAAGACCAGCGGACGCTCAGGGTCGGCCTTGGCAATAACGTCGGTCACGCGGCTGATCTGGGCGTTGCGCCAGGCGATGAAGTCCTCGGCACGCTCTTCCTTGCCAAACAGCTTGCCGAAGAGTCGCATGCTGGGGTCGGTGTTGACGAGGGGATGCTCGCGGAAGTCGACATAGACCACCGGTATGCCGACGGCGGCGAGCTTTTCGATGTACCTGGCGTCTTCGGTGGCCTGCTTCGATTCGATGTTCATGACCACCACGTCGGGCGCGAGGGCGATCGCCTGCTCGACGTCGAAGGTACCGTCTTTGAAGCCGCCAAAGGTGAGGATGTCTGCCATCTGCGGGAACTTCTCCAAGTAGATGGCGTAGTTGTCGGGGTCGGCCTGGCTGAAATCCTCGCGCCAGCCGACCACGCGCCGGAAGGGGTCTTCGGTGTCCAGGGCAGCCACCAGGTAGATCTGCCGACCTTCGCCCAGGATGACCCGTTGCACCGGGACATTGATCTCGACCGTTCGGCCGGCGATGTCGATGGCGGTTACGGTCTCCGCGCCCGCGAGAGACGGCAGGGACAAGACGGCGGTAAAGACAGTCGCGGCGGATACCGCAAGGCTCCGAAGGTTCATGGCGCTCTCATACGTTGGATCGAGGAAGGCGCGAAGCCTTATTGCAAATGCGAATTATTATCAAGTAGAAAGATTGAGGAAGCGATTGCTTGGGCCCGGGCAGCGCCTGTGCGAGGGGAAGGGAGTAAGGTGTAGGTCAATCGCTGCGGCTCGCCGCGTGGAGGCGTCGCGCTCGATGGCGGGGAGTGCCACCTCGGAGCGGTTTATCTGTTCCGCGAGGGCTCCGCTCGCCCGACCTTGAGCCCCTGTCCCCAACCGGAAGGAAGGGCGAACAGACTCTAACTAACAAACGGCCCGGATCAGGGGCTGGGTCACCGGGTCGATCCGCGCGGCTTCCTGCGAAAATAATTTGGCACACAAAGTAATAACTGAAAACGGGTCCGGCACCAGCGCGGTTCCCGGTTGCCGCAGCCATTGGGCCGCCAAGAAGCGCGGGGATTATTCAGCTCTGCAGGCCGTCCCTCATTGACAGCCGCTGTTTATCTTGCATACTAAACAAAAAATTAAAACGAACTCATGGGACAGGGGAGAGTTCGGCTGGTGGGGTGTTATCTTCGCCCGAGCGGGCTTGAAGAAGCCGTCGACGCCCTGGCGGACGGCAGCTACACGGTCCTCGCCGGAGGCACCGATGTCTACCCCGCGCGTGTCGGCCTCACTTTTTCCGACGACATCCTCGACATCACCGGCCTCAAGGGCCTGCGCGGCATCGCCGACGAGGGCAAGGCCTTCCGCATCGGCGCGCTGACCACCTGGACCGACGTGCTGCGCGCCCCGCTGCCGCCCTGCTTCGCGGCCTTGAAGCTGGCGGCGCGCGAGATCGGCGGCGTGCAGATCCAGAACGCCGGAACGCTGGCCGGCAACCTCTGCAATGCCTCACCGGCCGCCGACGGTGTGCCGCCGCTGCTGGCCATGGACGCCGAGGTCGAGCTGGCCGCGCGCGACGGTACCCGGCGCCTGCCGCTCGAAGACTTCATCCTCGGCAATCGCCGGACGGCGCGGCGGCCGGATGAACTGGTTACGGCGATCCTGGTGCCCAAGCTCTCGGAGCGCGCCCGCAGCACCTTCCTGAAGCTGGGCGCCCGCAAATACCTGGTGATCTCCATCGTCATGGTGGCGACGCTGGTCGATCTCGACGCCGAAGGACGCATCGTCAAGGCGCGCGTCGCCGTCGGCTCCTGCGCGGCGCGGGCTCATCGCCTGCCGGCGGTCGAGGCGGCGCTTGCGGGCCAACCATTTGACCGCGAGCTGCCGGCGCGTATCGGCCCGGAGCAACTCGACCCGCTGGCGCCGATCGACGATATCCGCGGCAGCGCCGCTTACCGGCGAGAGGCGGCGGTCACGCTCATCCGGCGCAGCCTGGAAGCGCAGCTGATCGAGGAGGCGGCGTGATGGACGCGGCGCCGCAAGCGTCGGCGACGGCCGGCCCGCAGGAGATCGGCTTCATTCTGAACGGCAAGCCGGTGGCCCTTGCGGTCGATCCGCGCGAGCGCCTCAGCGACGCCCTGCGCTACGGCCTCGGCTGCACCGGCACCAAGGTCGGCTGCAACGCCGGCGACTGCGGCGCCTGCACGGTACTGGTCGGCGGCGAGCAGGTCTGCGCCTGCTTGACCTCCTGCGGCCAGGTGGAAGGCCGCGAGGTGACCACCGTCGAGGGTCTCGCGGGCGCCGCCGGCGGGCAGCGCCTGCAGCAGGCCTTCCTCGACCACGGCGCCGCGCAGTGCGGCATCTGCACGCCGGGTATGCTGATGGCGGCGGCATCGCTGCTGAAGCGCGTCGCCGCGCCGACGAAGGAGGAGGTGCAGGACGCGCTCGGTGGCGTGCTGTGCCGCTGCACCGGCTATCAGAAGATCGTCGAGGCGGTCGTCGCGGCGGCCGAAGGCATTGCGCACGCGCCGCCGCTGGCCGACCCGGCGGTCGGTGCCGCCGTTGGCGCGCGTCTCGCCCGCACGGACGGCGCCGGCAAGGTGACAGGGCGCGAACTCTACGGCGCCGACAAGGCACCAACGGGGTCGTTGTGGCTGCGCGTCATCCGCGCGCCGCACGCCCGCGCGCGCTTCACGCTCGGCGACCTCGAGGCGGTGGTGGCGCGGACACCGGGCCTCGAGCGCATCCTCACCGCCGCCGACCTCCCAGGTAGTTCGGGGCCCGGCAACAAGTGCTTCGGCGTCTATCCGCACATCAAGGACCAGCCGGTGCTGGCCGAAGGCGAGGTGCGCTACCGCGGCGAGGCGGTGCTGGCGCTGGTCGGCACGCGCCAGGCGGTCTGGGCAGTGGCCGAGTCCGACCTGCCGATCGAGTGGCAGGTCGAGGACGCTGTCACCGACTTCTGCGGGGACGGTGTCCCGGCGGTGCAGGAAGCGCATCCCGACAACGTGCTGGCGCGCGGCTTCGTGAACAAGGGCGACGCCGAGACGGCGCTGGCGGCGAGCCCGGTCGTCGCGGCGGCGGAGAGCGCAACGCCCTTCATCGAGCATGCCTACATCGAGCCGGAGGCGGGCTACGCCCTGCGCAAAGGCGACGGCATCGAGCTCTGGGTCACCACCCAAGCACCCTACATGAACCGCGACGAGATCGCGCTGGTGCTCGGTATCGACAAGGAGAAGGTGCGCATCGTCCCCTCGGCCTGCGGCGGCGGCTTCGGCGGTAAGCTCGACCTCTCGCTGCATCCGCTGATCGCCGTGGCGGCGTGGCTCCTGGAGCGCCCGGTGCGCTGCGAGTACACGCGGCCGGAGTCCATGGCTTCGACCACCAAGCGCCATGGCTCGCGGGTCGCCGCGCGGGCCGGCTGCGAGCGCGACGGCAAGCTCACCGCGATCGTGTTCGAGGGCAGTTTCGATACCGGCGCCTATGCTTCCTGGGGGCCGACGGTGGCCGACCGCGTGCCGGTGCACTGCAGCGGCCCTTACAAGGTGCCGAACGTGCTGGCGCGCTCGGTGGGGCGCTTCACCAACGCGCCGCCGGCGGGTGCCTTCCGCGGCTTCGGCGTGCCGCAGTCGGCGCTGGTGCACGAGGCGCTGATGGACGACCTCGCCCGGCAGGTCGACCTGGACCCGCTGGAGTTCCGCGCCCTGAACGCCCTCCGCGTCGGCGATGCGACGGCTACCGGCCAGGTACTTGAGGCCTCGGCGGGCCTGTCGCAGTGCTTGGAGGAACTGCGGCCGATCTGGCGCGCCTGGCGTGCGGCGGCGGAGACCTTCAACGAAGAGGCAGAGGCCACGGGTGGCCGCAAGCGGCACGGCGTCGGCATCGGCTGCGTGTGGTACGGCTGCGGCAACACCTCGATGTCGAACCCCTCGACCCTCACGGTGGCGCTCGACCGTGCCGGTACCCTGACGCTCTACAACGGTGCCGTCGACATCGGCCAGGGCAGCAACACGGTGATGGCGCAGATCGCAGCCGACGCGCTGGGCCTGCCGGTCGGGCAAATGCGCATCGTGATGGGCGACACGGCGCTGACGGCGGACGCCGGCAAGACCTCGGCCTCGCGCCAGACTTTCATCTCCGGCAAGGCGGCCGAACTGGCCGGGCTCGACCTGCGCCAGCAGATCCTGCGCCTCGCCAACGCCGGCGAGGACGCGCGCCTGGAGCTGAAGGACGGTCGCTTGCTGGTGCAAGACGGCGTCGCCGTGCGCACCATCGATCTCACCTTCATGCCGCAGGACCACCGCGGCGACGTGCTGTGCGGCAGCGGCACCTTCGACCCGCCGACCAGCAAGCTCGACGCCAACGGCCAAGGCGCGCCCTACGCGACCTACGGCTTTGCCGCGCAGATCGCCGAGGTCGAAGTCGACCTCGACCTCGGCAAGGTGAAGGTGCGGCGCATGGCGGCGGCGCACGACGTCGGCCGCGCGGTGAACCCGACGCTGGTGGAGGGGCAGATCCATGGTGGCATCGCGCAGGGCCTGGGCCTGGCGCTGATGGAGGAGTACCTGCCCGGGCGCACGGAGAACCTGCATGACTACCTGATCCCGACCTTCGGCGACATGCCGGAGATCACCGCGATCCTGGTCGAGGACCCGGAGCCGCTCGGGCCTTCCGGCGCGAAGGGCGTCGGCGAGCACTCGCTGATCGCCACCGCGCCGGCGATCTTCGGCGGCATCGAGCAGGCGACGGGCGTGCGCCCGGCCCGCACGCCGGCGACGCCCGACCGGGTGCTGGCGCTGCTGCGGGAGGCAGGTCTCTAGAGGATGCCATGACATCAGCCGAAGCCGAAAAGACAGAACGCAGGAGCGCCGGCGATGACATCGTCATCTGCGACGCCTGCCCGGTGCTCTGCCGCATCCGCGCCGGCAAGACCGGCGCCTGCGGGCGCTACGGCAATGTGGAGAACGCGCTGGTGCGCATGGATCCCTTCCTGCTGGCGAGGCACGCGGCCGAGCGTCAGCAGGACATGGTGCCCTTCCTCGCCTCTGAAGGTGCGGGAGCCGAGTGGGATGGCAGCCTGGTGCAGGGGGCGGAAGCCTTCGTGACCGGCATCGGTGCCGGGACCACTTATCCCGACTACAAGCCGGCGCCCTTCATCGTGTCGTCCAAGGTCGATGGCGTCGATATGGTCACCGTGGTGACCGAGGGAATCTTCAGCTACTGCGGCGTGAAGGTGAAAATCGATACCGACCGCCACCTGGGTCCGGAGCAGGCAGCGGTGCGCTGCCAGGGCGAGCAGGTCGGCCACGTGACGACGGCGGAGTACGGCTCGCAGATGCTGGCGCTCGGCGGCGTGCGCCATCTCACCGGCGGCAGCAAGAAGGAAGGCAACGTCACCTGCCAGATGATGCTGGAGCTCTGCAACAGGCAGGCGGTGGAGCTCGCCATAGACGGCGGCGCGAAGATCGAGATACAGGCCGGCAAGGCGCCGGTCATCAACGGCGTGCCCGAGGAGCGCATGCGCGTCGGTTGCGGCTCGGCCACTATCGGCATCTTCGCCAAGCAGTGGATCGGCCATGCCGACGAGGTGATCGTGGTGGACGACCACATCACCGGCGTGTTGACCGAGCACCAGGCGGGCCGCTTCCTCGACATGAAGCCGAGCGGGGTTCGGGTGAGGGGACGCCGCTCGACCCCCGGGCGCTATTTCCAGGTGGCCGAACCGGGTACCGGCTGGGGTGGCACCAATATCAGCGAGCCGCTCTCCATCATCGAGAAGATCGATCCCAAGGCCGCCTGGCCGGGCCTGCGCCTGCTGATGGTCAGCACCACCGGCGAGCACGCCGCCTGGTTCGAGCTGGACGATGAGCTGAAGCCGCAAGAGGCGGCGATGCCGGCGGCGGTGCAGGCGGTGGTCGACCGCATCGGCGAGAACTGCGAGCCGGCGCTGGCCTCGATCCTGTTCATGGCCGGGGCGGGCGGCAGCCTTCGCGCCGGCGCGACGGAGAACCCGGTACGCCTCACGCGCTCGGTGAAGGATGCCCTCACGCGGGTCACCGCCGGCGGTGCGCCCTGCTACGTCTGGCCGGGCGGCGGCATCACCATCATGGTTGACGTGCTCGATATGCCGGACAACGCGTTCGGCTACGTGCCGACGCCGGCCATCGTCGGGCCCATCGAGTTCACCATGCCGCACGAGATCTATGCCGGGCTCGGCGGCCACATGGCCTCGGTAAAGCCGCTGGAGGACGTTCTGAAGGAGCGCGGCACCGGCGCCCGTATCCGCATGACCGACTGGAACGCGGAGAACCCCTGGCCGCTGTCGCCCCTCAACAAGCTTTCGGGCAAGAAGGCAGGCTTCTGATGACGCGGCCGAGCCTCTTTGCGAAGCGCCTGCCGGACGGCCGCCTGCACCTGCAGGAAGGCCCCATCGACCTCGTCATCGAGGCCTTCGGCGAAGGTGGCGAGGTCGAGCGTGCCTACGCCGCGGCGGCGGCCTGCTTTGAGGAGGTGCTGCCGGATCTGGTGGCGGAACTGGCCGGATTGAGAACGCCCGTGACGGGCGTGACGAACTTGCGGGGTCCGGTGGCGCGCCGCATGTTCGCCGCCTGCTCCCCGCATCGCGCGGCCTTCGTCACACCGATGGCGGCGGTGGCCGGCGCGGTGGCCGACCACGTGCTGGCGGCGATGACCGGGGCGGCGACACTCGCGCGGGCCTACGTGAACGATGGCGGCGACATCGCCCTGCACCTGATGCCCGGCGAAAGCCTCGCCTGCGGCATGGTGGCGCGCCTCAACGATCCGCGCATCGACGGCCCAAAGATTGACGGCCCAAAGATTGACGGCCCAAAGCTTGACGGCAGGGCGGTGATCGCGGCGGAGACGGCGATCCGCGGCATCGCCACCTCGGGCCGCGCCACCCTGGGCGAGGGCGGCCGCAGCTTCTCGCTCGGCATTGCCGATGCGGTGACGGTTTTTGCGAAAAACGCCGCCGACGCGGACGTGGCGGCGACGCTGATCGCCAACGCGGTGGACCTGCCGGGACACCCGGCGCTGCGGCGCCGACCGGCCTCGGAGATCGACCCTGAGAGCGATCTTGGGCAGCGACCGGTTGTCATCGGCGTCGGGGCGCTGAGCGAGACCGAGATATCGGCGGCTCTGAGGCGCGGTCTCGCCGAAGCAGAGGCGATGCGCGCGGCCGGCCTCATCGAAGCGGTGGTGCTGTTCCTGAGCGGTCAGGCGGAGATTCTGGGTGGCGAAGGTCTGCTGCCGCGTCTGCCGAGCGCGGCCTGAGGGGGAGAAGCGTGGCAGTAGTCGTGCGCAAGATCCAGACCACGGTGGAGGAGGTCTTCCACGAGGGCGGGCCGCCGGCGGCCGGGTCCTTGCTGGTCGGCGCCGTCGCGGCGGTGATCGCCAACCCTTTCGCCGGGCGCTACGTCGAGGAACTACAGCCTTACATGGAAGAGCTGAAGCCGCTGGGCCTGGAGCTGGCGCAACGACTCATCGATACGCTCGGCGGCGATGCAAGGCGCATCTCCGGCTTCGGCAAGGCCTCCATCGTCGGCGGTGCCGGCGAGCTGGAGCACGGCGCGCTGTGGCACGTGCCCGGCGGCTACGCCATGCGCGAATTGCTGGGCGACGCCAAGGCGATCGTGCCCTCGGCCAAGAAGGTGGGTGCCATCGGCGCCCGCATCGACGTGCCGATCACCCACGTCAACGCCTCCTACGTGCGCGGGCATTTCAACGCCATTGAAATTGGCGTTCCCGGCGCGCCGGAGGCGGACGAACTGGTGTTCATCCTGGCGATGACATCCGGCGGGCGCGTCCACGACCGCATGGGTGGATTGCGCGCCGAGGACGTGAAAGGGGAGGATGGTTTGCGATGACGGTGTCTATCCGCAAGATCGTGGTGATTGTCGAGGAGACGCGCCAGGAGGGCGGCCGCGAGATCGCACCGCCGACCCGCCGCGCTGCCGCCCTGGCGGTAATCGCCAACCCCTTCGCCGGCTGCTACCAGGAGGACCTCGAGGACCTGATGCAGGTGGGCGAGGAACTCGGCAAGCTGCTCGGCGAGCGGGCCGTAGCGGCGCTCGGCGTGGAGCCATCGGAGATCGAGAGCTACGGCAAGGCGGCCATTGTCGGCGAGGGCGGCGAGCTGGAGCACGCCGCCGCCATCCTACACCCGCGCATGGGCAAGCCGCTGCGCCAGGCGGTGCAAAAGGGCGCGGCCCTGGTCCCCTCCTCGAAGAAGATGGGCGGCATCGGCGCGGCGATCGACGTGCCGCTGGGCCATAAGGACGCTGCCTACGTGCGCAGCCACTTCGACGGCATGGAGGTGCGCGTTCCGGATGCGCCGCGCCACGGCGAGATCGTGGTGGCCATCGCGGTTACCGATTCCGGCCGGCCGCTGCCGCGCGTCGGCGGGTTGACGGCTGCCGAGGCGAAAGGCGAGGACGGCCTGCGCTAGGTCAAAGAATGCTAGATGGGGGAGAGGCGGAGTCTATGACGGAGCAACGCATCGAGACCGACGTTGTGATTGTCGGCGCCGGCCCGGTCGGCCTCTTCGCCGTCTTCGAACTCGGCCTCTTGGGCCTCAAGGCCCACGTGGTCGACATCCAGGACATGTCCGGCGGCCAGTGCGCCGAACTCTACCCGGAGAAGCCGATCTACGACATTCCGGCGCTGCCGGTCTGCACCGGCGGCGAGCTGGTCGAGCGCCTGCTGAAGCTGATCCTCTCCGGCTTCCACGAGGCGGCGCTGATGGCGCACCAGGCCTTCCACTACGCGCGGCCAGATCAGAAGCTGCGCTTCCAATACACCACGACGTCCACCGAACTGCATCAAAGGCTGCAAGTTGCATGAAGGTATTGGTAACTGACCGCGAAGGCGGCCAGCACGAGCTTTCTTTCCAAGAGGGTGACACGCTGATGCAGGTGCTGACGGACGAGGATCTGGGGGTGCGCGCCGAGTGCGGCGGTTGCTGCGCCTGTGCCACCTGCCACGTCTACGTGGCGCCGAAGTGGCTGGGCCAACTGCCGCCGCAGGGCGACGAGGAGACCGCCATGCTGGACGAGGCATTCGAGGTGGAGCCGAACTCGCGGCTGTCCTGCCAGATCGCCATGACGCCGTCCCTCGACGGCATCGAGGTTACCATCGCCCCCGACTGGGATTAGCGGGAGAAGGAGAACGCGATGAGCTTTGTCCGCAATGCCTGGTACGTCGCCGGCTGGTCCAGCGACTTCGGCCGCGACTTGAAGCCGCTTACCATCATGGACGAGGACATCGTCGTCTACCGGACAGAGGCGGGCGCGGCGGTGGCGCTGACCGACGAGTGCCCGCACAAGCGGCTGCCGCTGTCGCGCGGCCGCCTGGTCGGCGATGCCGTGCAGTGCGGCTATCACGGCATGACCTTCGGCTGCGACGGCAAGTGCGTGCGGGTCCCGGGGCAGAGCAACCTGCCGTCTTCGGCCTGGGTGCGGTCCTATCCGCTGCACGAGGCGCGTGGCATCGTCTGGATCTGGATGGGGGAGGCGGCGAAGGCCGACCCGGCGCTGGTCTTCGACATGCCGGAATTTGCCGACCCCAACTGGGCACCGCACTACGGCGACGCGCTCACCATCAAGAGCCACTATCTGTCGCTGGCCGACAATCTCTGTGATCCGGCGCACGTCAGCTTCGTGCACCCGACGACGCTCGGCAACCCGGCCAGCGAGGACGTGCCGATCGACTGCGAGCGCCAGGGCCGCGCGGTGGTCACCTCGCGCTGGATCCGCGACGCGCCGCCTGTGGGGTTCTTCAAGGCCTTCGGGAACTTTGCCGGCAACGTCGACCGCTGGCATTACTACTATCTGCATGCCCCTAGCGTGGCGGTGATCGACTTCGGCAGCGCAGCCACCGAGGAAGCTATCGGCGAAGACGAGCGCGACAAGGGCGTCAGGCTCTTCGCCCTGCACTTCCTGACGCCGATCTCCGAAACGTGCAGCATCGATCACTGGATGCATCTGCGCAACATCGGCCTCGACGACGAGACGCTGGGCGAGCGCATGAACGAACAGTTCCGTATCGCCTTCGCCGAGGACAAGGCGATCCTGGAGGCGATCCAGGCGCGCGAGGCCAAGCCGCCGGAGCGGCGCGGCGTAAAGTTGGCGATCGATCGCGGGCCGAACCACCTGCGCCGCATCATCAATGAAATGCTGGAGGAAGAAGCGCCGGCGGAGAAGGCGCGCCAGCCGGTGCAGGCGGCGGGGTAACGCAAGAGGGTCGTCGTGCTCGGGCTCGACCCGAGCAATCATTGCGCCACTTGGCGCGGTCGTGGGCATGGACCCTCGGGTCAAGCCCGAGGGTGTGAGAGAGAAAAACAACAGGAGGCAGACATGGGAAAGAAGAAGGTGGGAATGAGAAAGCTACTGGGGACGGCCGCGCTGGCCCTCTCGCTGGCGGTGCCGGGTGTGGCCGGGGCCGCCGATCCGATCCGCATCGGCGACATCAACAGCTACAAGGGCTTGCCGGCCTTCACCATCCCCTACAAGCAGGCGGTGGACCTGGCGGTGGAGCAGATCAACGCCAAGGGCGGGGTGCTCGGCCGGCCGCTCGAAGTCATCTCGCGCGACGACCAGGGCAAACCGGGCGAGGCGGTGCGCTACGCCGAGGAGCTGTTCGGCCGTGAAAACGTGGTCATGATCACCGGCTCGTTCTATTCGCATGTCGGCCTGGCGCTCGCCGCCTACGCCGCGCAGAAGCAGCGCGTCTACCTGGCGGCCGAGCCGTTGGCAGACTCGCTGATCTGGCAGGAGGGTAACCGCTACACCTTCCGCCTCAGGCCCAGCACCTGGGCGCAGGCCTCCATGCTGGCCGAGGAGGCGGCCAAGACCGGCGCCAAGCGCTGGGCGACCATCGCCCCGAACTACGCCTATGGCAAGGACGCCGTGGCTGCTTTCAAGGAGGCGCTGAAGCAGCGCGTTCCGGACGTGGAGTTCGTCGGCGAGCAGTGGCCGGCGCTCGGCAAGATCGACGCTGCGGCCGAGGTACAGGCGCTCGAGGCGACGAAGCCAGACGGCATCTACAACGTCACTTTCGGCGGCGATCTCTCCCGCTTCGTGCGCGAGGGCAACCTGCGCGAGCTGTTCAAGGACCGCACCCTGCTGGGCCTGCTGACCGGCGAACCGGAGTATCTCGATCCGCTCGGCGACGAGACGCCGGAGGGCTGGATCGTGACTGGCTATCCCTGGGACGCCATCGACAGCCCGGAGCACACGGCGTTCGTCGAAGCCTACCAGGCGAAGTTCGACGACTACCCGCGCCTCGGCTCGCTGGTCGGCTACAACACCATCCTGTCGATCGCCGCGGCCATCGAGAAGGCCGGCAGCACGGAGACCGAGGCCATCGTCGAGGCGTTCAAGGGGCTTGAGCTCGACACGCCGTCGGGGCCGATCACCTACCGCGCGCTCGACCACCAGTCCACCATGGGGGCCTGGGTCGGCAAGACAGCGGTCAAGGACGGCAAGGGCGTGATGGTCGACTGGACCTACGAGAAGGGTGACGACTACATGCCGCCAGACGAGGTAGTGAGGAAGCTGCGCCCATCCGAGAGCTGAGCCGGGCATAGGCTTGGGGCCGGGCGGCCTCGCGTCGCCCGGCCCGGTTTCCGATACTTCCAGACAGCAGGATCGAGAGCGCCCGATGGCCGTTTACCTGGTGCAGTTCCTCTCGGGGCTGGCGAGCGCCTCGGCGCTGTTCCTCGCCGCCTCCGGTCTCACGATCATCTTCGGCGTGACGCGGGTGGTGAACTTCGCACACGGCTCCTTCTACATGCTGGGCGCCTACTTCGGCTATTCGCTGGTGCACCGCCTGGGCGGTGGCGCGCTCGGCTTCTGGGTGGCGCTGCTGATCGCCTCGTTGGCCGTCGGCCTGGTCGGCCTGCTGGTCGAGACGGTCATTCTGCGCCGCCTCTACAAGGCACCGGAACTGTTCCAACTGATCGCCACCTTCGGTGTCATCCTGATCGTTCAGGATGCGGTGTTCTGGTACTGGGGCGCGGAGAATCTGTTGGGACCGCGGGCGCCGGGCCTGACCGGCATCGTGCGTATTTTCGGCGTTCCCATGCCAGTCTACGACCTGGCGCTGATCGCCATCGGGCCGCTTGTGCTGCTAGGGCTGTGGCTGCTGTTCAACCGCACCCGCTGGGGCATACTGGTGCGCGCGGCGACCGAGGACCGCGAGATGGTGGGCGCTCTCGGCGTCAACCAGTCGCTGCTGTTCACCGGCGTCTTCGTGCTGGGCTCCGCGCTGGCCGGCCTGGGCGGCGCCGTGCAGCTGCCCAAGGGCGATGCCAACCTGCTGATGGACTTCGGCATCCTGGCCGAAGTCTTCGTCGTTACCGTGGTCGGCGGCATGGGCTCGATCCTCGGCGCTTTCCTCGCCGCCGTGCTGATCTCCGAACTCAATACCTTCGGCATCCTGGTTTGGCCGCAGGGCACGCTGGTTCTCATGTTCATCCTGATGGCCGTCATCCTCATCGTGCGGCCGACCGGCCTACTCGGCCGTCCGGAGACCATCGGCCACAAGACCGAGACGGGCCTGAGCCAGGTGGTGCTCCCGGCGGGACCGCACTACAAGCTCTTCGTTGCCGCGGTGCTGGTGGCGTTGCTCGCCGCGCCGCTTCTGGTGGCGAACTTCGTCCTGGTGCTGATCACCGACATCCTGGTGCTGGCATTGTTCGCCACCAGCCTGCACTTCATCATGTCGGTCGGCGGCCTGGTTTCCTTCGGTCACGCCGCCTTCTACGGCGGCGGTGCCTATGCGGCAGCGCTCATGGTGACCTACGCCAAAACCCCCTTCGAACTGGCGCTTCTGGTGGCGCCGCTCGGGGCCGGGCTGCTCGCCCTCGTCATCGGCTGGTTCTGTGTCAGGCTCTCGGGGGTTTACTTCGCAATGCTGACTCTGGCCTTCGCGCAGGTCGCCTGGTCGGTGGTCTTCCAATGGGGCGAGGTCACCAACGGCGACGACGGCCTGCTCGGCATCTGGCCCGCGGCCTGGGCCTCCGGCACCGTTGCCTTCTACTACGTGGCGCTGGCAGTGACAGCGGCCGGCATCTTCCTGATTCGCCGCGTCATCTTCGCGCCCTTCGGCTATGGGCTAAGGGCCACGCGCGATTCAATGCTGCGCTCGGCCGCCATCGGTATCGATGTGAAGCGCCAGCAGCTTGCGGCCTTCATCTTCGCAGGCGCCATGGCGGGGCTTGCCGGCGGCCTCTTCGCCTTCTCCAAGGGCTCGGTATTTCCCGACGAGATGTCGATCCCGCGCTCCTTCGACGCCCTGCTCATGGTGCTACTCGGCGGCATCCAGTCGCTCACCGGCCCGGTGGTGGGCGCCGCCGCCTTCACCTGGCTGCACGACCTGCTCATCGAATTCCCGTACTGGCGGCTGCTGCTCGGCCTCTCCATCGTCGGCCTGGTGCTGCTGTTCCCGCAGGGCCTCGGCGGCGCCGCGCGGCACTACCTCGGGCGGATCCTGAAATTGGAGGCCGAGCCCGGCACGCCCGGCCGCGGCAGCCGGCGGCGGGAGCAAAGGGCATGACCGCAGCGGCGATCGACCGGGCGGCAGCGGCGCCGAGCCTCGCGGTCAGCGGGCTCTGCAAGGCCTTCGGCGGTGTGCAGGCGGTGAAGGACGTGAGCTTCCAGGTCGCCGAGGGCGAGTTGCTGGCGCTGATCGGCCCCAACGGCGCCGGCAAGTCGACCTGCTTCAACATGCTGAACGGCCAGATCCGTCCGGACCGCGGCAGCGTGAAGCTGGCCGGCGAGGAACTGGTCGGCCTCTCGCCGGCGCAGATCTGGCGCCGCGGCGTCGGGCGCACTTTCCAGATTACCGCTACCTTCCCGTCGATGACCGTGGCGGAGAATGTCGCGATGGTGCTGATGAGCGAGCGCCGCGAGCTGTTCTCCTTCGCCCGCAGCGCCGTCAACCGCCACCGCGCCGAGGCGCTGGCGCTGCTCGACATGGTCGGCATGGCCGCACAGGCCGACCGCCCCTGCGGCGTGCTGGCCTACGGCGATCTGAAGCGGGTCGAGCTGGCGGTGGCGCTGGCCGGCGAGCCGCGGGTGCTGCTGATGGACGAGCCGACCGCTGGCATGGCGCCGCGCGAGCGCGTCGCCCTCATGGGCCTCGCCGCGCGCCTGGCCCACGAAAGGCGCGTCGCCGTGCTGTTCACCGAGCACGACATGGACATCGTGTTCAGCCATGCCGACCGCATCATCGTGCTGAGCCGCGGCGAACTGATCGCCGAGGGCGGCGCCGACGACATCCGGCGCAATCCGTTGGTGCTGAAGACCTACCTCGGCGAGGGGCAGGTCTATCGGCGACAGGAGTAGGGGCCAATGCTGGAACTGCGCGGCATCCACAGCTACTACGGCCAGGCGCATATCCTGTCCGATATTTCCCTGACCCTCGCGAAGGGCGAGATCGTCGTGCTTGTCGGCCGCAACGGTGCCGGCAAGTCGACCACCATCAAGTCGATCATGGGCATGGTGCGCGTCGGCGATGGCAGCATCGCCTACGAGGGCGACGAGATTCTGGGCGAGCCGCCGCATCGCATCGCCCGCCGCGGTCTCGGCTACGTGCCGGAAGAGCGCCGCATCTTCACCCGCCTGACGGTGCAGGAGAACCTGGAGTGCGGCCGCCAGCCGCCGCGCGAAGGCACGCGCCGCTGGAGCGCCGACGACCTCTACGGCCTGTTCCCCAACCTGGCCGAGGCGCGCCACCGCTCGGCCGGCACCTTGAGCGGCGGCGAGCAGCAGATGCTGACCATCGCGCGTACGCTGATGGGCAACCCGGGCTGCATCCTGCTCGACGAGCCCTCCGAAGGCCTGGCGCCGGTGGTGGTGGAGCAGATCATCAAAGTGGTGCAGGAGATCAAGGCGCAGGGCATTCCGGTGCTGCTGTCGGAGCAGAACCTGCATTTCGCCGGCTTGGTCAGCGACCGCGCCTACGTGATCGAAACCGGGCGCATCCGCTACGAGGGCGCCATGAGCGAGTTGCAGGCGAACGAGGAAGTCCGCCTGCAGTATCTGGCTGTCTAAGGGAGGTAAGCGATGGGCGAGAAGCTGGTCATCAGGAACATCGGGCTCATGCTGTCGGGCGACCTGGCAAGGCCGATCCTCGATGCCGACACCATCGTCGCCGTCGACGGCCGCATCGCCGAGGTCGGCAAGGCCAGGGAGGTCGATACCGCCGGCGCTACGAAGACGGTGGACGCCAAGGGAACCACGGTGGCACCGGGCCTTATCGACAGCCACGTGCATCCGGTGTTCGGCGACTGGACGCCGCGCCAGAGCCAGCTGAACTGGATCGACAGCTTCCTCAACGGCGGCGTCACCACCATGATCTCGGCCGGTGAGGTGCACCTGCCGGGCCGTCCGAAGGACATCGTCGGCCTCAAGGCGCTGGCGATCACAGCGCAGCGCGCCTTTCTCAACATGCGCCCGGCGGGCGTGAAGGTGCACGCCGGTGCGCCGGTGATCGAGCAGGGCATGGTGGAGGAGGACTTCAAGCAGCTCGCCGAGGCCGGCGTGAAGCTGCTGGGCGAGGTCGGCCTCGGCGGCGTGAAGCAGGGCGAGGAGGCGAAGAAGATGGTCGCCTGGGCCCGCAAGTACGGCATCCAGAGCACCATCCACACCGGCGGGCCCTCGATCCCCGGCTCCGGCCTGATCGACGCCGACGTGGTGCTGGAGGCCGACGCCGACGTTATCGGCCACATCAACGGCGGCCACACGGCGCTGCCGCTGACCCAGATTCGCTGCCTCTGCGAGAGCTGCGCCCGCGCCGTTGAGATCGTCCACAATGGCAACGAGCTGGCGGGCCTCTATGCGATGCGCACCGCGATGGAGCTGGGCCAGCCGGAGCGCATCATCCTCGGCACCGACTCGCCGGCCGGCTCCGGCGTGCAGCCGCTCGGCATCCTGCGCCTCATCTCGCTCTTGTCGTCGGTTGGCGAGGTGCCGGCGGAGACGGTGTTCTGCTTCGCCACCGGCAACACCGCTCGCATGCGCGAACTCGACTGCGGCCTCATCGAGCCGGGCCGGGCGGCCGACTTTGTCATCATGGACCGCGCTCAGCACACCGCCGGCAAGGATCTGCTGGAGTCGGTGCGGATGGGCGACCTGCCGGGCGTCTCCATGGTGATCATCGACGGCCAGGTGCGCTGCGGGCGCTCGCGCAACACGCCCCCGGCGGAAACCCTGGCGGAGGTCGCGTGAGCATCGGCGATCCCGACGACGACGGGCCGGAAGCGGCCGGCGAGACACTGGACTACCGCTTGAACCGGCAGATCGGCTTCCTGCTGCGCCGCGCCCATCAGTACGCCACCGAGGTGTTTCAGGCGAAGATCGGTAACCGCAACCTGACGCCGCAGCAGTTCTCCGTGCTGGTGACGCTCTTGGAGCGGCGGGAGATCGCGCAGACGCGGCTCGGTGGGCTGGTCGCGATGGATCCCGCCACGGTTCTGGGTGTGGTCCAGCGACTGGCCCATCGCGGCCTAGTCGCGGTGCGCACCGATCCGGCCGACGGCCGCCGCCGCCTGGTGCAGCTGACCCACGACGGCCACGAGTTGGCGCGCGAGCTGGTCGCCATCGGCCCCAGCATCTCGCGCGAGACCCTGGAAGGCCTCAGCGAAAAGGAACAGCGGGATTTGCTGCACCTGCTGGATCGCCTGGGGCGGAAGGGGTGAGGCCCAATCGCTACTCCGCTCATTGTAGCCGAGGCGGCCCGCGCTTGCGTTTCTCCTTGGGGTTCAGGCCTCTTCGCCGATCAGCAGCGGCAGAAGAAGGGCGAAGAGCTCCGCTTGCGAACTGATGCCGCAGCGCGCGTGGATCTGGCGCCGGAACACCTTGACCGTCTGGGCCGACACGCCCAGCCGCAGGCCGATCGAGACGGAGGAGTGGCCCTGCAGGATCAGGAGCGCCACCTGGGCCTGACGCTGCGACAGGCGGATGGCGTGGTTCTCGGCCAGCACCCGGCGCAGCCGCTCCGGCGGCGCATCGGCCGGCACCGACACCGATGCCGGGGCAGGGGCCGAAGAGGTCCGAGATTCGCGCCAGTGGCGATCGGCGAGCGCGGTGACGACGGGCGCGATCCGAGCGGCCACCTTGCGCGCCTGCGCGCCGAACGGCCGTGGCATGGAAGCACCCCGGCCCAGGCAGATGGTCAGCGTGGTATCTGCGTCGGGATAGCTGACGAAGGTCAACTCGTCGGTCAGTGTCGTCTGGCGGTAGTAGTCGAGGTAGTACCGGCTGCGCTGGAACTGATCGGGTGCAATGTCCAAAAGGCGATAGGCCCCGGGCGTAATGCGGTTCAAATGCAGGTCGTGGTAGGGGTCGAGAAGATAGGCGCCCGCCACGTAGACGCGATGAAGATTGTAAAACACCACCGGATCGTCGGCCTGCTCGTACAGAACCTCGGGCGCCGCCGCCCGGCGATAGGCGATGAACACCAGATTGTTGCAGGAGATGACCCGGCGCAGGAAGCCGGTCAGGGAAGCTTCGAATCCCGTGCCGCCGGCCCTGCGGATCGCGTCCGCCAGCGCGATTTCGGCGGCATTGGGCAGGGCATCCATCATACCCCCTTGGGGTTATATACCACCAACAATGACTAGAATTACCATATGATGTAGATTGAAGGGGTATTTAAGCCTCGTCCACTGTGAATTCGGCATCGGCGGGGGCGTGATGCAGAAGGCCATCGGCGTCGAGCGTGTCGTGAAACGCTACGGCAGTTTCGCAGCGCTGAAGGGCGTGTCGCTGTCGATTGCCGACAACGAATTCTTCACGCTGCTGGGGCCTTCGGGCTGTGGCAAGACGACCCTCCTGCGTTCGATTGCCGGCTTCGAGGATGTAACCGAGGGCGAGATCACCCTCTACGGTTCCAACATCGCAGCACTTCCTCCGGAAAAGCGGCCGGTCAACACGGTCTTCCAGCAGTACGCTCTGTTTCCGCACATGACGGTGCGCGAAAATGTCGAGTTCGGTCTGCGAATGAGGGGCATGGCGCCGGCCGAGCGGCGCGCGCGCGCCGCCGAGATGCTGGAGATGGTTCACCTTTCCCACTTCGCCGACCGTCTGCCCGCACAGCTTTCCGGAGGACAGCAGCAGCGCGTGGCGTTGGCGCGGGCGCTGGCGCCGCGGCCGCGGGTCCTGCTTCTCGACGAGCCGCTCTCGGCGCTTGACCTGAAACTGCGCCAGGCGATGCGTGTCGAACTGAAGCAGTTGCAGGAAACGACAGCCATTACCTTCGTGTTCGTTACCCACGACCAGGAGGAGGCGCTCGCCATGTCGGACCGCATCGCGGTTATGTCGGCCGGCGAGGTGCAGCAGGTCGGCGATCCGAGAACGATCTACGAAGCGCCGGTCAACCGTTTCGTCGCCGACTTCATCGGCGAGACGAACGTACTGCCGGTAACGATCGGCGCGATTTCGGACGGTCGCGCCGAGGTCACGTTGTCCGGCGGCCGTAGCCTGATCACCGAGGCCCCTGAAGGGCTCGTGTCCGGCATCCACCACGTCTCGATCCGCCCGGAGCGGCTGTCTCTGACCGAAGCAGCCGAAGCGGACCTCACCGCACGCGTCGAGCGGGTGATCTATCTCGGCACGGACCTGCAGTTGCTGGCGCGGCTGCCGGACGGTACCGGCCTCACCATGCGCTTGCAGAACTCGGCACGGACAATGCTGCCTGAGCAGGGAGAAGAAATCCGCCTCAATATCGAGGAGGGCGCGGTGCGCCTTCTGGTGGACTGATGGCGGGCGGCGCGGCAACCGGCAGCACAAGCAGCGGGACGGGTTGGCGCGGGCTGGTGCTGCCGCTGCTGCTTCCGAGCTGGCTGGTGATCGGCATATTCCTGCTGGCGCCGGTCGCCCTGATGGCGATCTATTCCTTCCTGACAAAGGACTTCCGCGGCGGCGTCATCTGGCAGTTCAGCATCGATGCCTATGACCAGTTCTTTCTGGACCGGGGCCTGTTCGGCGACGAGCCGCCGAGTCCGAACTGGGCCTATATCGCAATCTTCTGGCGATCCATCTGGCAGGCTGGGCTCGCCACGCTCCTCTGCCTGGCTATCGGCTTTCCGACGGCATGGTTCATCGCGACACGCAAGCCAAGTCACCGGGCGCTTTGGGTCTTTCTGGTTACCGTGCCCTATTGGGTCAACCTGCTGATCCGAACCGTATCGATGCGGTTTCTCCTGCGCGACCAGGGACCCTTCAACGAGGCGCTGATGGCCATCGGGCTGATCGACAGCCCCTTGCGCATCATCAATACCGATCTCGCAGTGCAGATCGGACTGTTCTACAGCTACCTGCCCTTCATGGTGCTGCCGATCTACGCTGCCGTGGAGCGCTACAACTTCACCCTCTCGGAGGCCGCGCGCGACCTCTATGCAGGCCCCTGGACGGTACTGCGCGAGGTGGTTCTGCCGTCGGTCAGGCCCGGCATCGTCGCAGGCTGCATCCTTGTCTTCATCCCGTCGCTGGGCGCTTTCCTGGCACCGGATCTGCTGGGTGGGGCGCGTACCTATATGATCGGTTCGCTGATCGACGAGCAGTTTCGTGGCAGCGCGGGCAACTGGCCCTTCGGTTCGGCGGTCGCAATGATCCTGCTGACCATGGTTCTCGGTGTGCTGCTGTGGCAGGCGCGGACGCGGGGGAAAGGCTGATGGCGTTCGCACGCACAGACATCAGGCGCTACGCGGGCTTCGGGGCGCTGACGGCGCTCTGCCTTACCGTTCTCTACGTGCCGCTGATCGTCGTGGCCGTCTATTCGTTCAACGACAGTCGCTCGATTACCTCCTGGGGCGGATTCTCGGTCCGCTGGTATGTCGACGTTTTCACTGGGCTGGAGGCGCCGGTTTTCCGCGCCGCC
The DNA here is from genome assembly GCA_050330205.1 of Kiloniellaceae bacterium. Taxonomy (GTDB): domain Bacteria; phylum Pseudomonadota; class Alphaproteobacteria; order Kiloniellales; family Kiloniellaceae; genus Pelagibius. The sequence goes on along the minus strand of JBHJOA010000032.1, from coordinate 155,332 downwards.
GCCTGGAATTCGATCAGCATCGCCTTCTTAGCTTCGACCGCGGCAACCGTCATTGCGGTATCGGCCGCCGTGGCGATGGTTCGGGGTGGACGGTTCCGGGGCCGGCAGGCGAGCTTCGCCGTCATCAACCTGCCCCTTATGGTCCCCGAGATCGTCATCGCCGTCGCCACGCTGATTTTCTTCACCACCATCGGATTGCGCACCGGCTACGGCACGATATTGATCGCGCATATCACCTTCTGCATTCCCTTCGCCTACCTGCCGATCTCGGCGCGGCTGCAGGGGATAGAGGACAGCTACGAACTCGCCGCCCGGGATCTCTACGCCACCCGCTGGCAGGCGTTCCGGCTTGTCCTTCTGCCACTGATGATGCCGGGCGTGATCTCCGGTTGGCTGCTCGCCTTCATCATCAGTCTCGACGACTTCATCATCACGAATTTTGTGAAGGGCGCGGGCATGGAAACGCTGCCAACCGCAATTTTCGGCTCGGTCAAGCAGGGCATAAAGCCGAACATCATGGCGATCTCAACGCTGATGCTGGCCGTCTCCGCCGTCTTCGTGACGCTGAGCTATCTCATCAACCGAATCGGGCAGAAGGCCCGCTAATACAGAGGAGAGCACGAATGAAGAAACTTGCCTTTGCCTTGGCCTCCGCCTCCGCACTCGTCGCCAGTCCCGCCTTTGCCGCAGGCGATTTGAAGGTCTATCACTGGTTCGAATACATGCCGCAGGAACTTGTGAACAAGTTCCAGGCGGAGACCGGCATCAACGTCACGATCGACACCTACGACTCCAACGAAGCGATGCTGGCCAGCCTCAAGGCGGGCCGCCTCGGCGAATACGACGTGGCAGTACCAGGTGACTACATGGTCAAGATCATGGGTGATCAGGGCCTGCTCGACAGCTTCTCGCCCGAGGAGCTGCCGAATTTCGGCAATATCCAGGAGGAATGGCTCGACGTTCCGTTCGACGAGGGCAGGAAACATTCGATCCCCTATCAGTGGGGCTCGACAGCCTTCTCGGTGAATCGTGATATATACCAGGGAGATATCGACACACTCGCGATCATCTTCAACCCGCCTGAGGAATTGAAGGGCCGGATCAACGTACTGGACAGCCAAGGCGAGGTTCTGGCGCTCGCCTCCATGTACATGGGCGTTCCGCAGTGCACGCAGGATCGCGACCAGCTTCGTGCTCTGATGGATATGCTGCTGGACGCAAAGGCGAACTGGGCCTCGTTCGGTTCGGACATCGCCAAAGACGTGCTGGTGTCGGGCGATGCAGCCGCGGGGATGATCTACAACGGCTTTTCGGCGAGAGCACGGGCCGAAGGCGCGAATGTCGAATACGCCTATCCCAGGGAAGGCGCCGTCGTCTGGATGGACAATGTGGTGCTTCTTAAAGACGCGCCCAATCGCGAAAACGCGCTCAAGTTCATGAATTTCCTGCTTGAGCCGGAGAACGCGGCGGCAGTGACAAACTACGCCGCCTACACCGCCGGCGTCGGGGGAACCGAGCCCTTCCTCGACGAGGAGATCAGGAACAGCCCCGAAAACAATCCACCGGAGAACGCCCGCTTCGACTTTGTGGAGGCCTGCGATGAGGAGACGCAGCGCCTGTATGACTCGATCTGGACAAACCTGAAGAGGTAGCCAGCGCAAACATGCGAATCGCCATTGTGCAAGGTCCGTCGCCCGCCGGGGCGACGGACCGGGCGCTTGCGTCGCTGCGCCAGGCGCTGTCGGCTGCCGCCGCCGCAGGTGCGCAGCTTACAGTGTTCCCGGAACTCTATCTGCCCGGCTACAATGTACCCGATCCGGCTGTCGGTGCGCGCAGCGCCGCCGAGTGGGACACCCTTCTGGGCCCGCTGGCCACCGATACGGCATGCGCGCTGGCCGTGGGCGTGGCCGAGCGCGACGGCGATGCCTTGTATAACTCGGCCCTGGTTTGGGGAGTAGGAGGCGAGCGGCTTGCGCTTTACCGCAAGACCCAACTCTTTGGCGCGCGCGAGAAGCACCACTTCACGCGTGGCGACCGGCTGGTGACCTTTGTCGTTGCGGGCATGCCGGCAGCGCTGCTCATCTGTTACGATATCGAGTTTGCCCCGTTGGTCGCCGAGCTTGCAGCACGCGGCACGCGGCTGATCGTCTGTCCCACCGCCAACATGCTGCCGTTCACGCATGTTCCGGCGATTACCGTACCCTCGCAGGCGGTCAACCATGCCGTCGCGGTCGCCTACGCCAACCACTGCGGCACCGAAGGCGACCTGACCTACTCTGGCGGCTCTTGCCTCGTCGGCGCCGACGGCATTTTCCTGGCGCAGGCCGGCCCCGGGCCCGCCCTTCTCATTGCCGATATCCTGCCGACCGACCCCGCGCGCCTCTCGACGCAGGTTGCCGATTTTCGTCCGGTGGAGTGAGCCATGGATTTCAGCCCGCGACCCGCGCGCTATGACATTCTGTTCGAGCCGGTCCGCATCGGCCCCAAGGTTGCGAAGAACCGGTTCTACCAGGTGCCTCACTGCAATGGCGGGGGCTATCGCGATCCTTCGGCCGTGGTCGAGATGCGCCGCACCAAGGCAGAGGGCGGTTGGGGCGTGATCTTCACCGAGCAGACCGAGATCCACCACAGTTCGGAGATCACTCCCTTCATCGAGCAGCGCCTTTGGGACGACCGGGAAATTCCCGCGCTTGCCCGAATGGCCGAGGCCATGAAGTCGCATGGCGCGCTCGCCGGTATCCAGCTCGCCTATTCCGGCATCAACGGTCCCAACCTTTACAGCCGCGAGGTGCCGCTGGCGGTCACCGGCGGTCCCATTCTCACCTTTACCGCCGATCCGGTTCAGGCTCGTACCATCGACCGCGAGGACATCCGCAACATCCGCCGCTGGTTCCGCAACGCGGTCCGCCGCGCGCAGGCGGCCGGGTTCGATGTACTCTGCCTTTACGGCGCCCATGGCTTTGGAATCTTTCAGCACTTCCTTTCCCGGGCCACCAACCAACGCAGCGACGAATACGGCGGCAGCCTCGAGAACCGCAGCCGGTTCGTCCGCGAGGTGATTGCCGATGCGCGCGAGGAAACGAGGGGCGAGATGGCGATCTCCTTGCGCATGTCTCTGCACGAGGACGGAGCGCTCGGCCTTTCCAATGCCGAAGTGCGCGACTTCATCGCCATGAACAGCGAACTCCCAGACCTCTGGGACCTGGCGCACGGCACCTGGGAGAACTGCTCGGGCACGTCGCGCTTCGTGCCGGAGGCCGCACAGGAGGACCTCGTGCGAGGCATCAGGGAGCTGACGTCCAAGCCCGTTGTCGGCGTGGGCCGCTTTACCTCCGCCGACGAGATGGTCAGACAGGTGAAGGGGGGCATCCTCGACTTCATCGGCGCCGCCCGACCGTCGATCGCCGACCCCTTCTTGCCGAAGAAGATCGAGGAAGGGCGCTTCGACGACATTCGCGAGTGCATCGGCTGCAACATCTGCGTCAGCGGTGACATGACCGGGGCCATCAGCCGCTGCACGCAGAACACCGCCTTCATGGAGGAGTGGCGCAAAGGCTGGCACCCGGAGCACCCGCGGCCGAAGGGGTCGTCGGAGTCCATCCTGATTGTTGGTGCGGGCCCCGCGGGGCTGGAGGCCGCGCTGCAACTGGGCAAGCGTGGCTATCGCGTGGCGCTGGCCGAAGCGACGACCGTTCTCGGCGGCCGGGTCGCGCGCGAACGGGACTTGCCCGGCCTCGCGGCCTGGGGGCGGGTGGCGGACTACCGCACCGGCCAGATTGCGCCGATGCCCAATGTGGAAGCCTATCTCGACAGCCGCATGACGGCCGACGATATCCTGGAGATGGGGTTCGAGCACGTCGCCATCGCCACCGGAGCGACCTGGCGCCGCGACGCCGTTGCCCGCCTGCACCTCGCCCCGATCCCCACCGACCCGGCGATGCCCCTGTTCACACCCGACGACCTGATGGCGGACGACGGTCCGGCCGGCGGGCAGGTCGTGCTTTACGACGACGACCACTACTACATGGGTTCGGTTATCGCCGAGGCTCTGGTCGCGCGCGGCTGTCAGGTGGATTTCGTGACTCCCGCAACCAAGGTGGCGGAGTGGACCGAGCATACGCTGGAGCAGGCCGCCATCATGCGCCGGCTTCTGTCCCTGGGCGTCAACGTCATTCCCTGCAAGGCGCCCGAAGCCATCGGCGACGGCGAGGTCACCCTGGGCTGCATATGGACAGGCGCTCAATGCACCATGCCGGCCGATGCGGTGGTCATGGTCACAAGCCGCAGCCCCAATGACGCCCTTTTTCATGCGCTAAACGCTCGCGATTGGCAGGCTGCCGGCATCCTGTCCCTGAAGCTGATCGGGGACGCGGCGGCTCCCGGCCCTATCGCCTGGGCCACATATGCCGGGCGGCGCTACGCCGAGGAACTCGACGCGGCCGACTTGGGCGACGCGCTGCCGTTCCGTCGCGAGCTCGCCGAGATTCTTCCATGACGCCCGAGGGCAGCCTGGCCGGCCGCGGCCACTGAAACCTGCATTCGAGAAAGAGACAAGTCCATGTCAGTCGAGAAAGTGGAAGTGCTGGTCGTCGGCGGAGGACAGGCCGGCATAGCGATGAGCGAACACCTGAGTGGCTATGGCATCTCGCATCTGGTGGTCGAGCGCGACCGAATTGCCGAGCGCTGGCGCACTGCCCGGTGGGACTCGCTCGTCGCCAACGGGCCCGCATGGCATGACCGGTTCCCCAATTTGGAGTTCCCCGGCGACCCCGACGGATTCGTCTCAAAGGACAGTGTTGCGGACTACTTCGTCGCCTATGCACGGATGGTCGCGGCGCCTATCCGCTGCGGCGTCGAAGTCACGGAAGTGACGCGCAATGTCGGCCGCCCCGGCTTCCTGGCCAGGACCTCGGGCGGCGCGGTCGAAGCCGAATATGTGGTCGCCGCGACAGGCCCCTTCCAGATCCCACTCGTTCCGGACCTCGTTCCTGCGAGTGCCGGCATCATGCAGATTCACTCCGCCCAATATCGAATCCCGGCGCAACTGGCCGAGGGGGCGGTCCTCGTCGTCGGGGCCGGGTCGTCGGGGGTGCAGATCGCGGAGGAACTCCAGGGTTTGGGCCGCCGCGTCTTCCTTTCCGTCAGCCCCCATGGACGGCCGCCGCGTAGCTATCGCGGACAGGATTTCTGCTGGTGGCTTGGGGTTCTGAACAAGTGGGACGCCGAGGCCGTGCCGGGCGTCGAGCACACCACGATCGCGGTCAGCGGTGCGAACGGCGGGAAGACCGTCGATCTGCGCCGGTTCGCGGCCGACGGCATGACACTACTCGGCCGGACCGAAGCCTTCAGGGATGGGAAGCTGATCGTGGCGCGCGATCTTGCGCAGAACCTTGCGAAGGGGGATGCCGACTACCTGGCGCTACTGAACGAGGCCGACGCTTATGTGGCCAGAAACGGGCTCGACCTGCCAGAGGAGCCGGAGGCTCGCACCATCCTTCCCAACCCTCTCTGCGTCACCGAGCCCATCCTTGAGCTCGATCTCGCCGCGGCGGGGATCACGTCGATTATCTGGGCCACCGGCTATTCGGCCGACTATGGATGGCTGAAGCTGGACGTTCTGGACGAGAAAGGCCGGCCGCGGCATCAGCGCGGCGTATCGGCCGAGCCCGGCGTCTACTTTCTCGGCCTGCCCTGGCAGACCCGGCGCGGCTCGTCCTTCATCTGGGGAGTCTGGCATGATGCGCGATATGTGGCCGACCACATCGCCAAGCAGCGCGCCTATCTGGCCTATCGACCGACGGCGCTGCGACCGGCGACGGCACCCGCCTGACGAATACGAGATTTCGAACGCACCGAACGCGAGGACACGATGGCACATACCCGCATCCGAAAGTTCAACACCCGCGATACCTACCCGGAGCAGCAGCTCGATAACGACCTTTGCCAGGCGGTGGTGGCGCGAGGTGCGATGATCTTCCTGCGCGGTCAATGCCCGCAGGACCTGGACACGGCGAAGAACGTCGACAGCCACGACCCGGTCGAACAGACTCACAAGGTAATGCAGAACATCCGCCAATTGATCGAAGAGGCCGGCGGCAGGATGGAGCATCTGTGCAAGGTCGTCGTCTACCTGACCGACGTGCGCCATCGCGAAGCCGTCTACAGGACGATGGGCGAGTACATCAAGGGCGTGCATCCCGTTTCGACGGGCGTCGTCGTCACCTGTCTCGCACGGCCCGAATGGCTGGTCGAGATCGATGCGACGGCAATGATCCCCGACTAGCCGCATCGGCGGGACTCCGGTGCCGCCGAGCCACCAGGAGGTGCCATGACCTTTTCCATCGTTGCCCGCTGTGCGGTCTCGGGCCAGTTCGGCGTCGCCATCTCGTCGTCCTCGCCGGCCGTCGCCGCGCGCTGCGCGCATGCCCGCGCAGGCGTCGGCGCGGTCTCGACGCAGAATGTCACCAATCCGGCGCTGGGACCGCTGATGCTCGATCGTCTCGCCGGAGGAGCGAGTGCTGCCGTGGCCGTGGAGGCGGCGCGCGATGCCGACCGCTTTCCCGACTATCGCCAGCTCCTGGCCATCGACGGCGCGGGAAACACCGCCATCCACTCCGGCGCCAAGGCCCTGGGCATCTGGACATCGGCTGCGGGCCGCAACTGCATTGCGGGCGGCAACCTGCTCGCGAATGACCGTGTGCCCGCCGCCATGGTCGCGTCCTTCGAAGCAGCGGAAGGCACGCTCGGCGACCGGCTGATCGCCGCGCTACAGTCCGGGGTCGCAGCCGGAGGCGAAGCCGGGCCCGTTCACTCGGCCGGCCTCCTCGTCGTCGACCGCGAGAGCTGGCCCTATGCCGAACTGCGCGTCGACTGGCGCGACGGGGATTGCCCGGTCGCGGCCCTTGCCCAGGCCTGGGCCGTCTATCGCCCCCAGGCCGACGACTACGTGACCCGTGCGCTGGACCCGATGGCCGCACCTTCCTACGGCATTCCGGGAGACGAATGACGGCAGACCTTGCCCTTTAAAGCGACGCGGGCCTAAGGCCGGAATTCGGGGTCCAGGCTCCACAGCGGCCAGTGCACCGTGACGGCGGTGCCCTCGCCGGGCGTGCTGTCCACCGATAAGGTTCCGCCCAGAAGGTCGACAAGCTTCATGCAGATGTAGAAGCCGAGCCCGGTTCCCCGTTCGCCGCGCAGTGCCGTGGCGCTGCCGTCAGCGAGGAAGGGCTCGCCGATCTTGGCGACGAGCTCCGCCGCCATGCCGACGCCGTTGTCGATCACCGAGAATTCCAGGTTCTTGTCATCCGACAGGCGCCACCGCAGGTCTATGGAACCACCGCTGTTGGTGTGCTTGCAGGCGTTGGAGACAAGATTGTTCATGATCTGAATCAGCGCGCGCCGGTCGGTCATGATTGTCGGCATGCCGTCGGGCGGGGCTGTGATGCCGATCCGCAGATTCTTGTCCAGTGAGATCGGGGTGAAGGTCGCCAGCACTTCTCTCGTCAGCTCGACGGGATCGAAGCGTTCCGACCTCAGGTGATACTTGCCGCTGTCGAGCTTCGCGGTATCCAGGATGTCGTTCACGATGGACAGCAGCAGTTCGCCGCCCTTGTGGATGTTTTCCAGATACCCCCGGTAAGTCTCGTTTCCAAAGGGGCCGCTGACTTCACCGAGAATCATCTCCGAGAAGCCGAGGATCGCATTGAGCGGCGTTCTCAGGTCGTGACTGATGTTGGCCAGGAACTCGGACTTGCTCCGCGCCGCGGCCTCGGCCTGCTCCATGGCCTTGCGGAAGACCTCCTCCTTGTGCTTGATCTCCGTGATGTCGACCTGGACGCTGACGAAGCCGCCGCCGCTCATCCGCCGATCGGTGGTCTTCAGCCAGCGGCCATCTTTGAGGCGGACGATGAAGGAGCCTTCCAGCTTGGTTCGGTATTCGGCCTTGCGTTGCAGATAGGCATCGCCGCCGCCGTACTCGTCGCCAACGATCACCTGGCCCCGCGCGACGTCGATCCGTCCCAACTCGGCGAAATGGACGCCCGGCCGGGCTTCCTTTTCGCTGTAGCCGTAGAGTTCTCTGAAGTTGCGATTGCAGGTGACGAGCCGCCCGTCGGCATCGTAGATCACGATCGCCTCAGAGACGGCCTCCAGCGCCTCGGCGAAGATGGCGCCGTCGCCGGCCGCGTCGAGTTGCTTGCGCAAGGCATGGCATTCGGCGCGCAGGTCTTCCGACCTGCGGCCGTCGGCATCGCCACCGGCCGTTCGACGATTGTCGACGTCAGCCTGAAGGGCCGCGCCGGGAATTCCGTGCGAAGTGGAAACCGCCATGCGCCGCGCCGCTGCCCCTTTTCCTGATTCCGTCGGCGGCCGATCGCCGCCAGATCCGGCAGATATTCCGGGCATTAGATGCTGCCAAGCGGTGAAGGAATGGTTAAGTCGACATCTCCACGGCGATTCCCGAAAGCAGCCCGACGGTAGCCGAAGGCGGCCCTTCTTGAGAGCGCCAGCAGCAGGATTGGCGGGCGAAACCAAGCGCTTGGACCCGGTGGGGTGTCAGTCGAACAGGCCGTTTCGCGGCGATTGCGCGAGTCTTTCCCTGGGCAGGCTGACGGTGATGGCCGAGAGGTCTCGCGTCTTCCCGGTCGGCAGGGAAGCGGCGGCGTCGAGGAAGCGTTCGGCTTCGGCGGGCTCGACGAGGTCGCGGGTCAGTCGGTGGAATTTGGCGACGTAGTCGTCGCGGACGAAGGGGCGAGCACCCCGCGGGTGAGCGTCCGCCACGGCGATCTCTTCTTCCAGGGCGCTGCCGTCCGCGAAGGTGACGACGACGCGGGCGCCGTGATCCTTGTCGAGGGGCGCCGGATCGCTGAAGCGGCGGCTCCATTCCGCGTCCTCGACAGTACGAACCTTTCGCCACAACCGCACGGTATCCTCACGCGCCGCGCGTTCCGGCGCGTAGCTCGCCTCGTGGTCCCAGCAGCCGTCCTGCAGGGCGACCGTGAAGATGTACATGATGCTGTGGTCGAGGGTCTCGCGGCTGGCTTTAGGATCCCACTTTTCGGGGTCGTCGGCGCCGGATCCCATGACGACATGGGTCAGCCGCTTGGTATGGATGACGACCTCCCGGATCGCCTCGACGTCCGCAATCCTGTCGCGCAGGCGAAAGGCGAGATCGATCAGCGCCTGGCCGTGGTAGCCGGCGGAATGCTGCTTGGGATAGGTCTCCAGGATGGCCCGCTTCGGCTCGCCGGCTTCCGGCAGGGGAACCCGGCAGAGGGAGTCCGGGCCGCCCAGCAGGATAGCGAGGATACCGTAGTCGCCCTCGTAGATCGGTGCCGGACTGGTTTCGCCGCGCAGGGCGCGGTCCACGGCGGCGATGGCCACCTGGCCGATGTGGCCGGGTGCGTTCGCCTTGTAGGAGGAGATCGTGCCCTTGCGGATCTGACGCGTGGAAACCGAAAGATGCGCCGCCAGGTTGACGGCTTGATAGAGCGTCCCGGGATCGAGCCGCAGCATGGCGCCGATGCCGGCGGCGACGGCCGGCCCGAGGTGCGCCACATGGTCGATGCGATACTGGTTGAGGGCGATGCCCTTCACCAAGTCGACCTGAACTTCGTAGGCGGTGACGATGCCGCGCAGCAGGTCCGGGCCGGAGAGACCTTTCTGCTGAGCGACGGCGATCAGCGGGCCGATGGTGTCGCCGGGATGGCTGGAGTCCTCGGCGAAGAAGCTGTCGTTGAAATCGAGCTCGCGGATCGCCGTGGCATTGGCGTAGGCCGCCCAGGAGCAGTCGAAGCGCTCGCCGGGCGGCAGGCCGAGCAGGGTGGCGCCGGCACTGCGGGGATGCGCCAGGGCCTGGCCCCTGGCTGCCACGACGGGCGGCCGATTGATCGCGGCGAGCGCGACCGCGACATCGTCGACGATGCGGTTGGCCGCCATCTCCGAGGCCGCGGGATCCGGCGGGGCCGGGTCGGCTGCCGTGGCGGCAATCTTCCAGGCGAGTTGGTCGGTGCTGGGGAGGCGCTCTCCGGGCCGCTGAACGCGGACCTCATGCAGCTTCACGCTTTGGCCCCGCCGTTGGCTTCCCTGGCTTTGCGCCGGGCCGAGTGTATGTCTCGCCAAGCCGAGCCGACGACGAAGAGCAGGGCGGCGATCAGCAATCCCAGCGCGACGGGGTCCTGGATGAAGACAACATGGTCGCCGTTGGACAGCAGCAGCGAACGCCGGTAGTTCGCCTCGATGAGGTAGCCCAGCACGAGACCCAGCACCAAGGGAAGGAAGGGGAAGCCGAAGAGGCGCATGACGTAGCCGACGACACCGGCGAAGAGCACAAGATAGAGATCGAAAAGGCTGTGATCGATCGAGTAGATGCCGGAGAAGATCAGCGCGTAGATCGCCGCCAGCAGGTAGGGCTTCGGCCGGTTGACCAGCCAGATCGCCGGTGTCAGCACCAGGATGCCGATGACGAACAGTGAGGTATTGGCGACGAGAAGCCCACCGAACAGGCCGTAGATGAAATCGGGATGCTTCTCGAACAGCAGCGGGCCAGGCTGCAGGCCGTGAATCAGCAGGCCGCCGAGCAGGATTGCCGTCGAGTTGGAACCGGGGATGCCGAAACTCAGCATCGGCACCAGGGCGGTGCCGGCGACGGTGTTGTTAGCGCATTCGGGCGCCGCGATGGCCTCAGGCGAACCTTTGCCGAACTCTTCCGGGTTCTTCGACCAGCGGCGGGCTTCGTTGTACGACATGAAGGCAGCGATCGAGCCCCCCGCGCCGGGCATGCAGCCTTCGAACAGCCCGATGCCGCTGCCAATGAGCTGCGGTTTGCGCAGTCTCTTCAGCATTTGGAAGCTGGGCAGCTTGATGCGGGTCTGGACCCGGTTGGGTTTCTTCCACTCCGGCTTGCCGGCCTGCTCGAGCAGTTCACTGACGGCGAAGACGCCGACCATCACCAGGATGAAGGGGATGCCGCCGAGCAACTCCGGCGCGCCGTAAGTGAAGCGGCCGACCCCGGAGATCGGGTCGGTGCCCACGGTGGCGACCATCAGGCCAATGACCGCCGCCATAAGGCCCTTGATGAGGGAGCCGCTGGAAAGGGAGGCAATCACGCTAAGGCCCAGGATGCCGAGGGCGAAATAGGCCGGCGGCGTGAACAGCAGCGCGACCTGCGCCAGCGGCTTTGTCAGCATCACCAGGAAGAACAGGCCGATGAGGCCGCCGATGACACCGGATGCGAGCGAGATGCCGAGGGCCTCGCCGCCGCGGCCCTGCTTCTGCATCTCGTAGCCGTCGATGGCGGTCGCGGCGGCGGCGTTGGTGCCCGGCGTGCGGATCAGGATCGCCGGGATCGAGCCACCGTATTCAGCGCCGACGTAGGTCGCGGCGAGCAGCACGATGGCCGGAATGGGGTCCATGGTGTAGGTGAAGGGCAGCAGCAAAGCCATGGCGATGGAGGGCGAGATGCCCGGCAGTGCACCGCCGAGAATCCCCCAGACGACACCGCCCATGGCCGCGAAAACCGCTGGGGTTGTGGTGAGCGCCTGCCAGGCGTAACCGATACCTTCCATCGACTTTGACCCCCCCCCTTTGCCGCCTCAGCCCTGCAGGGACTGGAGGAGAGAGGGCCAGACCCCGGGCGGCAGCGGTATCTTGAGGAACTGAACGAAGAGCAGATAGAAAAAGACGCCCCCGATTCCGGCGACGGCCAGAGTCTTGGCGCCAAATCGGGCGCCGATGTAGAGCGAGACGGCCAGCGCCAGCCCGGTGATGGAGAGCGTGTAGCCGAGGTAGGGGACGATCAGCAGGTAGCCGACACCGAGCGCCAGCATGCCAAGGGCGCGCAGGTGACGATGCATCGGCGATTTAGTCTCGCCGCCTTCGTCATCCGCCTCGGCCGCCGGCTTCGCCGCCGGCGTGGCGGCGAAGCGCTTCAACAGAAAGCTGCGGACAATGAGCAGGATCGCAAGACCGCCGAGCGTGTACGCCAGAGACTTCGGCAGCCCCGCGGCTCCAACCGGCCCGTCGAGCGGGCTGATGCGGATGCCGTCGGCCGCGATCCAATAGACGACGGCGAAGGCGAGGAAGACAGCGCCGATCCAGGCGTCCTTAGTCATTGCGATGTCTGCCCTCGCCTGCCGCTCTCACCTCAATCAGTTATGCCGTATTCTTTGAAGAAGGCCTGCTGTTCTTCGGCGAAGTCATTGATAAATGAGGTGTACTCATCGTGCGGCAGGAAGTGAGGCACCAGGCTCTGCGCCTTGTACCAAGCCTGGAATTCCGGATCCTGCAGGACCGACTGAATGCCTTCCGCCCACTTGGCGTAGATTTCGTCGGGCAAGTCCTTGGGGCCGGCAATGCCGCGGAACTTGTCGACCACCAGGTCGATGCCCTGCTCCAGAGCGGTCGGCACGTCGGGGTACTGTTCCAGGCGCTCTTTCGTATAGGCCGTGATGATCCGCACCTCATTGGCTTCGAGCTGGGCCGAGAGTTCCTGTATCTCGCCGATGCCGAGGTCGACGGTGCCGTTCAGCACGCTGATCAACAGTTCGCCGCCGCCGTCGTGAGTGATGACCGGTGCCTGCACGTCGGTGATCTGCTTGAACTTCTCCATGACCTGCCGGTCGAGCGAGCCGGGCGTGGTGACGCCGAACTTCACCGAGTTCGGTTCGGCCTTAGCTTTCTCGACGACTTCGGCCAGGCTCTGGAAGGGACTGTTGGCGCGCACATAGACGATCTGCGGGTCCAGGAACACGTTGGTGACCGCCGAAAGATCCTTGTAGGTATAGTCCGGCGCACTCAGCAGCGACGTGTTGATGTAGGTCGGCGTGGTGCCGTAGAAGAGCGAGCCGTCGGCTGGACCGGTCGCCAGCCTGGCCATGGCCTTGGCGCCGCTGCCGCCCCGCACGTTCTCCACCACGAAATTGGTGCCCATGTGCTTGCCGAGATACCTGGTCATCTCGCGCAGAAAGACGTCGGTGCCCCCGCCGGCGGCCGAATGGGTGACCAGGGTGACGGTGTCGACCGGGTAGCTCTGGGCTGTGGCCTGGCCCGCGCTGCCGAGCAGTGCGGTGACGGCGACAGAAGCAGCAATGTACCGCAATCCGGACTTCATCATTTCCTCCCGTTGTTCGGTCGCAGGCCTGCCCTTCCCACGGCGGCGGGAAGTAGATCCTCGACAGCTTCGTTGCCCCATTTGTCCCAAGTTCGGGTATAATTGTCAATTGCCGACAGTTTACCAGAATAAACCGCGGCTACGGTTTTGGAGGTCCCCGGTGCGACGGGCGGGGAAAAACGGAGGGTCCGAATGAGCGAGGATGCCGTCACGGCGAAGGTGGCCGCCCATATCGCGGCGGCGGTGGAGACTCCATTGCCGCCGGAGGTGCAGTTGCGGGCACGACTGCACCTGCTGGACAGCCTGGCGGCCATTGTCAGTGGGTCGCGGCTCAAGGCCGGCCAGCTGGCCTCCGCCTTCGTTGCTGGTGAGGGCGGCCGCGCGGAGGCCTGCCTTCCTGGTACGACGGTGGTCGCGACGGCGATCAATGCGGCTTTCGCCAACGCCATGGCGGCTCACGCTGACGAGACCGACGATTCGCACCTGGGCGGCCGTTTCCATCCGGGCTGTGCGGTGGTGCCGGCCGCTCTCGCGGTTGCCGAGGCGCGCGGGCGCAGTGGTTCCGCGCTCCTGAGGGCGGTTGCACTGGGGTACGACATCGGCGCCCGGGCGACCATGGCGCTGGGCTTCTCGGGCCCGCGCAGCGGCACCCACAGCACCCATTGCCTGGGGGCGAACTTCGGGGCGGCCGCCGCGGCCGGCGCGCTGGCGGGGCTCGAGGCCCGGCAGTGCGAGTACCTGCTGTCCTACGCCACCCAGCAGGCCTCCGGCATCGCCTACTGGCAGCGCGATTCCGAACATGTGGAAAAGGCCTTCGACTTCGGCGGCATGGGCGCCCGCAACGGCACCTTTGCCGCGCTCTTCGTCGCTTCCGGGGCGAGCGGCGTGCCCGGCAGCCTGACCGGGGACTTTTCCTACATCTCGGCCTTCGCCGAGAAGGGCCGGCCGGAGGCCCTGACCGATGGTCTGGGCAGCCGCTTCGAGATTCTCGGTGCCTCGATCAAGAAATGGTGCGTCGGCTCGCCGATCCAGGCAGCGCTGGACTCGCTGACCTCCCTGATCGCCGAGCACGGCCTGACGCCTGTCGACATCGTCCGCCTGCGCGCCGTCATGCCCGACGACCGCTTCACCATCGTCAATAATCGCGACATGCCGGACGTCTGCCTGCAGCACCTCCTGGCGCTCACCCTGGTGGACGGCGGTCTTACCTTCGCCTCCTCGCACGACCACGCCCGCATGCGGGACCCCGAGGTCCTGGCCCTGCGCGAGCGGGTCGAGGCGATCCCCAGCGCCGAGCTGACGGCGGCCCGCCCGGCCCGGCAGGCCATTATCGAGATCGACTGCGCGGACGGCCGCCAGCTCAGCCACCGGACCCGCGCCGTGCTCGGGACGCCGGACAATCCGATGTCGGAGTCCCAGGTCGAAGACAAGGCCCGCGACCTCATGGCGCCGGTGCTGGGCGGCGAGCGCACGGAGGCGCTGATCGCCGCCCTGCGCGGCGTGGAGTCGCTCGATGACGTTCGGGACCTCAGGCCCCTGCTGCAGGCCTGAGGTGGGTCAGGGCATGTAGAGGCCACCACTGACGTGCACCGTCTGTCCGGTCATGAAACGGGCGGAAGGCAGGCAGAGCGCGACGATCATGCCGGCCGCCTCGTCGATCTCGCCCTCGCGGCCGAGTGGGATCTCGGCCGGCATCTTCGGCGATTCGCCCGAGGTTTTGGACCGCTCGCCGCCGATCTTCCCCGGGGCGACGCAGTTGACCGTGACGCTGCGGTCGGCGAACTCGACGGCCAGCGCCTTGGTCAGGCCGACCAGCCCCGCCTTGGCGGCGGCGACGTGGGCGCGGTTCCTGGCGCCGATATGGGCGGAGACGCCGCCGATGTTGATGATGGTACCGCCGCCGCCGGCGATCATGACCGGCAGCACCGCCCGGCACATCAGGAAGGCGCCGTCGAGGATGACGGCGTTGATTTCCCGCCAGTCGGCGTAGCTCATCTCGGTGAAAGGGACCTGGCGCCGGATGGCGGCATTGTTCACCAGAATGTCGATGCGTCCGAAGGCGCCGGCCGCGTCTTCGACCATGCGGGCAACGGCGGCCTCGTCGGTCACATCCCCCATCACCACGGCGACGCGGCGGCCGAGGGCGCGCACCTCTTCGGCGACTCCCTCCAACTCGTCGCGGGCACTGCGGGCATTCAGCAGCAGATCGGCACCCTCTCGCGCCAGGCCAAGAGCGGTGGCACGACCGATGCGCCGCGACGCCCCGGTGATGAAGGCGGCCTTGCCCTCGAGCCTGCGCCCAGGGGCGGCTTCAGTTGCTTGCGCCATGCTCTCACGTTCCTTCCCATCCAAGCTTGGCCCCATCCAAGCTTGGCGCGAGGATGACTGGCAATTTCGGTATCGTCAATTGTTGACAGTTGAGAGCTAAGATGAAATCGTCTGGCCGTTTCCGTCCGGTGCCGCCCTTGCGGTGGCGCCTCGGGGCCGCGTCCCGCGTCGGGCGCGTCGGAGCAGGGCGCCTCTAGGGAGCGGCAGAGACGATGACCTCGGCGGGACAGGGCAGCATGCCGGCGGCGGCAAGCAGAACGCTCTCCGAGGGTTTCGCCGCATTTCTCTCTGGAATCGCCCCAGGCGACATTCCACAAGCGGCTCGAGCGGTCGCCCTGCGCGACCTCGTCGATGCCGCCGGCCTCTGCATCGCCGCCAGGCGTGAACCCTACGTGCGGCAGATCCTGATCGGCTGGGACAGCGAGGGCGGCTGCACCGCGCTCGGACAACGCCGCAGTCTCGATGCCGCCGGTGCGGCATTGGTCAACGGCGTCGCGATTCACGGCGAAGATTTCGACGATACCCTCGAGGGGGCGCCGATCCGGGTCGGAGCCATGGTGATCCCCGCCGTACTGGCGGCCGCCGAGCACTACAAGCTGTCCGGTGAACGCGCGCTGCTGGGCATCGTCGCCGGCATGGAGGCGGTCTGCCGGCTGAATCATGTCGCCGCCGGCCACATGCATCGTGCCTGCTTCCATCCCGTGGGCGTCATCGGCGCGCTGGGCGCGGCGGCGGGCGCCGGCACGGCGCTGGGGCTGAAGCCACAGAAGCTGGCCATGGCCTTCGGGATCGCCGCGTCCATGGCCTCCGGGATCATCGAATACCTGACCGATGGTGCCTGGACCAAGCGGCTGCATCCCGGCTGGGCGGCCCAGTCAGGCTACAAAGCGGCGATCATCGCGCGCACCGGTTTCTTCGCGCCGCGCACGGTCTTTGAGGGGGATCACAGCTTTTTCAAGGCCTTCGCACCGACTGCTCGGCCGGACTATCGCCATCTCACGGAGGGGCTCGGGACCGAATGGTACATGCAGCGCGTGGTCTTCAAACCCTATGCCTGCGGCACCATGATCCATCCCTACATCGACTGCACCATCCGCCTGGCGCAGCAGGGAGTCCGCGGCGAGGACATCGAATCGATCGTCTGCGAGACTGGCGAGGGGTTGGTGCATCGGTTATGGGAGCCGCTGGCGGCCAAGCACTCCCCGCCGTCGGGCTATGCCGCAAAATTCTCGATGCCCTTCTGCATGGCGGTTGGCTTCTACGAGGGCGACGCCGGGCTTGCCCAGTTCAGCGACGCCAAGGCTGTCGATGAGCGCATCCTGGCACTTGCCCGCAAGATCTCCTACGTCATCGACCCCGACAACGAGTACCCACGCAACTACAGCGGCCACATCAAGGTAACGCTGATGAACGGCCGGGTGATCGAGTTGCGGCAGCCGCACATGCGTGGCGGCGTCCACGAGCCGCTGGGCGACGACGAGATTGTCGATAAGTTCTTCTCCAATACCGCCTACGGCGGATGGCCGCGTGCGCAGGCCGAGGCGTTGCTCTCGTTCTGCCAGAACCTCGACCACCACCCGAACCTTGCCGGCCTCGCGCGGTTCCGCAGCTAGGTTCGATCGAAGAAGTCTCCGTTCGAAGGAAATGCCATGGCAGCCAACAGCTCCGCTCCGACCGTCTCGGACACTCTCGCTACCTGGATCGAAGGGCTCCGAGCCGACGACATCCCCCAGGCGGCCCGCCGCGAAGCGGAGAACACCATCGTCGACACCATCGGGCTCTCGGTGGCCGCGCTGGAGACCGACTACGGGCAGGCGGTGCGCAAGGCGTTCGACCAGCGTGGCGACTGCACGGTGTTCGGCCTGGCGGAGGGCTTCGAGAGCGCTGCCGCAGCGGTGATCAACGGCACCTGCGGCCACGGCGAAGATTACGACAACACCTACGAGGGCTGCCCGGTGCATTCCGGAGTAGTTGTCGTCCCCGCGCTCTTCGCGGCGGGAGAGATGATGCACCTGCCGGCGCGCGATGTGGCCAAGGGTGTGGTGGTCGGCATCGAGGTCGCCTGCCGGCTCGGCCAGGTCGCCAAAAAGGGAGTGCACTCGGCCGGGTTCCACCCGACGGCCATCCTCGGCTGCATGGGAGCGGCTGCCGGTGTCGGCGCGGCGATGGGGCAGGGCCGCGCGCAGCTGCGCGATACGCTGGGTGTCGCCGGCAGCATGGCCTCCGGCATCATCGAGTATCTCGCCGACGGCACCTGGACCAAACGCATGCATCCCGGCTGGGCGGCCCAGGCGGGGCTGCGGGCGGCCCAGATGGGCGCGGCGGGATTCCGCGGACCGGCCACGGTGTTCGAGGGCACGCACGGCCTGTTCAGCGCCTTTGCCCCTTCCATTGAGCCGGATTTCGCGCTGCTGACCGGCGAACTCGGCCAGCGGTGGGAGACCGCAAATGTTGCCTTCAAGCCCTACGCCTGCGGCACCATGACCCAGCCTTACGTCGACTGCGCGGTGCGCTTGGCACGTGAGGGCGTCAGGCCGGACGACATCAAGTCGATCGTCTGCGAGGTCGGCGAAGGCACGGTGCACCGACTATGGGAGCCGCTGGCTGTGAAGCAGACGCCGCCGACCTCCTACGCGGCGAAGTTCTCATCCCCCTACTGCGTGGCCGCCGGCTTCATCCACGGCGACGCCGGCCTGGCTCAGTTCACCGAGGGGGCGGTGCGCGATCCGCGGGCACTGGAGCTGGCCGGCAAGGTCTCCTACGTGATCGATCCCGACAACGAGTACCCGGCCAACTATACCGGCCACATCCGCGCCGAGCTCAAGGACGGGCGCGTGGTGGAGGCGCGCCAGGCGCAGTTGCGCGGCGGCATCCGGGAACGCATGAGCCGGGAGGATCTGCTGGCCAAAGCGCGCGCCAACCTGACCTTCGCCGGTCGGCCGGAGGCCGCGGCTGTGGCACTGGCCGAGTTCGCCACAGGTCTGTTCGAGGGGGACGGAGCTTTCTCCGCGGCGGCACTGCGCCGGCCCGGCGCCTGAAGCGGGTACCCCGGGGTGGAGTTTCTCGACAATCTCTTGCCGGGGCTGACCCCCCTGACGGTGCTGATGGCGATCGGCGTCTGCTTCGTCGCGGCCGCGCTCGGTGGTATGAGCGGTTTCGGCTCCGGGCTGATCATTACCCTGTTCATAACGCCGATCATCGGGCCCAAGGCCGTCATTCCGGTGATTTCGGTGATGATGCTGATCAACAATGCCAGCCGAGCCTGGTTCTTTCGCAGCCACCTGGAGCCCAAGCGCATCCTCCTGATCGCCGGCACCGCAGTGCCGGCGTCGGCGCTCGGTGCGCTTCTCTATGTGCGGATGGACTCGGGCATGGTGCAGGGCATCCTCGGCGCCATTCTGATGGCCTCGGTGCCGCTGCGCCGCTGGATGGCCGGTCGCATGATGGAGCCGAGCCGGCCCACGGTCATCGCGGTTTCCGGTGCCTACGGGTTCCTCTCCAGTGTCATCGTCGGCGCCGGTATGCTGGTGATCCCCATTCTCATGGGTTTCGGCCTGGCCGGGCCGGCATTGCTGGCAACCGATGCTGCCATTGCTGTCATCGTCAACTTCGGCAAAATCATCTTCTTCGGCACGCTCGACGCGCTGACGCTGTCGCTCTTCGTCGTCGCCTTCGCCATGGGGCTCTGCACGATCCCCGGCGCCTGGGTCGCCGCCTGGATCGTCAAGCGCACGGACATTCGCATCCATACTCTCTTCATCGAGATCCTCATCGTCGTCGGCGGGGCATCACTGATCTACGGCAGCTTCGAGGTAGCCTAGCCGGGCAGGACTCTGCGCAATGGAGGGTCGGCTGCCACCGGAGGGCAGAGGCAGCTCTCGATATCGCTGCCGAGAGTCTTGATCTTTCCTGCCCTGTGCTTCACCACCGATGCGACCTTGACGCATTGTGGCGCCTTCTTAGATTGGAGGTTAGCAAGCGTGCGCCCCTCAGCCGCAGCTTCAAGGGAGTATGAGCATGACCGCCGACGCCAAGACGCTTCAGGATATTGAGGCCCATGTCGCCTACAACGAGAAGATGATAAATGACCTGAGCGAGATGGTCGTATCCCAGGGACGCCAGATCGATCAGCTCAAGTCGGAGATCGCCGTGCTTGGACGGCAGATTCTCCAGATCACCGAAGGCGAAGCCGGGTCGCACTGAAGAGCGCGCGATTGCAGGGACCGTCAGCCCCCTGAGACGACGGGGCGTCCGCCGGAATCCGGCCAATGCGGCGTTCAGGTCGCCGGATCGTCGATCAGCGGATTGGACTTCGCCAGACCGCGCAGTTCGGGAATGCTGTGCAGGCGAATCTCGCGGCCGTTCACCTCGACGCCATAGGGCCTCAGGGTCGCAAAGGCGCGCGACAGGTTCTCCGGCGTCATGCCGAGGAGCGCCGCCAGAGTTCGCTTGTCCACCTGCAAGTCCAACGTGCCACTGCTGCCTTGCTGGACATGCTGCTGCAGCAGGAAGTTGGCGAGACGCTCGACTGCATTGCGCAGCTTGTGGTTTTTCAACGACTTCACGACCGCCCGGTAGCGTCCGGAGAGTTCGCGCACCACGGCGCGCGCAAAGGCGTTGTCGCGGGCGAAAATCGCCCGGACGTTCTCGGCCGGCACCATGAGGACGATGCTGCTTTCGATGGTGCGGCCGGACATCAGGTAGACGGCATCGCGGAGGACAGCGGCCAGGATGAAGGTCGAGACGGGGCGCACGATCTCGATCGAGGTCTCGCGGCCATTTCCGGTGGCGATCAGCTCGACGCTGCCCTCTACCACAATGTGGAGAAAGTCCGGCGGATCCCCCTCGGTGATCAGCTGTACCTGCGGCGGAAACCTCTGCAGAAACGCCGCCTGCATCAGTTCCTCGAAGTTGGACTCCGCCATCTCGGCGAAGAGATCCAGTTCGCGAACAAGCGCAATGTCGTCCGATCTCACCCCAATCTCCACCCAGACGAGTCGCAGCCGGCTGCAGTTAAGCGCAGTAATTGATCTTCATCAAGTAGCTGATACCATAACAACAATTGCGAGATAGAAAAAAGCACCATGTTGGTTCGTTCTTCTTGGGCAGGGCGCTTATTTCGAATCCGCTTTCCAATGGAATTGACCTGTATCAAATAACTCGGCCCGATACGAGACAATGATCCTCCCGGTTTCAGGGGAATTGCATTTCCCCGGCTGTCGCAAGTCGGCAGGCAGAGGAGGGAGTGATGCAGGATCTGCAAGGGGTGACGCCGGGCCAACAGAACCGTGTGCTGGGGATGAGCACCCTGGCCTTCACGGTCTGCTTCGCGGTCTGGACGATCTTTTCGATCATCGGCGTCAGGATCAAGGAGGACCTCGGGCTGTCCGACACGGAGTTCGGACTCCTGGCGGGAACGCCGATCCTCACCGGCTCGCTCTGCCGCATCTTCCTGGGAATCTGGACCGATCAGTACGGCGGGCGGATCGTCTATGTCGCCACCATGGTGCTGGCCGCCCTCGCCACCTTCCTGCTGTCCTATGCAACCACCTATGAAATGATGCTGCTGGCCGCGCTCGGCGTGGGCCTCGCCGGCGGTTCCTTCGCTGTCGGCATCGCCTACGTTTCGCGGTGGTATCCGACCGAAAAGCAAGGCACGGCCTTGGGTATCTTCGGGGCCGGCAATGTCGGCGCGGCCGTGACCAAGTTCGTCGCGCCCTTCGTCATGGTGGCCTTTGGCTGGCAGGCGGTCGCCCAGGTCTGGGCCGTAGGGCTGCTGATCATGGCGGTCGTGTTCTGGTTCACCACCGACGACGATCCGGTGCTGAAGGCGCGCAGGGCGCGCGGCGAGAAGGTCAAGGGCGCTTTCCTGCACCTCGAGCCGCTGAAGTACCAGCAGGTCTGGCGTTTCGCGATCTATTACTTCTTCGTCTTCGGCGCCTTTGTCGCCTTGGCGCTCTGGCTGCCGCGCTACCTTGTCGGCGCCTACGGGCTCGACATCAGAACCGCCGGCATGCTTGCCGCATTCTACTCAGTGCCCGCCAGCGTCTTCCGCGCCTACGGCGGCTACCTGTCCGACAAATACGGCGCCCGCACCATTATGTACTGGACCTTTGGGGTATCGGTGGTCTGCACCTTCCTGCTGTCCTATCCCTCGACGGATTACGTGGTGCACGGCATCGAAGGACCGATCGCCTTCACCATCCACATGGGGGTCGTTCCCTTCATTGTGCTGGTCTTTGTGCTTGGCTTTTTCATGTCGCTCGGAAAGGCCGCCGTCTACAAGCACATCCCTGTTTACTATCCAGGTCACGTCGGTTCGGTAGGTGGACTGGTCGGCATGATCGGTGGCCTCGGCGGCTTCGTCTTGCCGATTGCCTTCGGTGCCTTGAACGACCTCACTGGCGTGTGGACGAGCTGCTTCATGCTGCTCTTCCTTCTGGTTCTGATAGCCCTGCTGTGGATGCACTTCGCCATTCTCCGCATGGAGCGCAAGGCCGTCGGCAAGGAGCTCTCGGCGCTGCCGCAATTGCCCGAGTTGGCACACCTCCATGGCCCGGAACACGAGGGAGCACTCGGTCCCGGAGGCCGTCGACCGAAGCCGCAGCGGCAGGGAGCCGGCGATCTGCCGCCGATGACTCCCGCGCGATGACACAAGGAAGAATTTCACGATCGGCGCATCGCAACCGACGCCGCCATCGACACAGAGGACAGAGACCATGAGTACATCTCAACGCGTATCCGCCAGTGGTCATGTACTGGAAGACTGGCATCCGGATGAGCCGGCCTTCTGGGAAGGCGGCGGGCGCCGCTACGCCGTCAAGAACCTGTGGATCTCCATCCCCTGCCTGCTGCTGGCCTTCTCGGTGTGGATGGTGTGGAGCGTTGTGGTTGCCAAGCTTCCGGCAATCGGTTTCACCTACGGCACCGATCAATTGTTCTGGCTGGCCGCGCTGCCCGGTCTCTCGGGCGCGACCCTGCGGATCTTCTATTCCTTCATGGTGCCGATCTTCGGTGGCCGCCTGTGGACCTCGCTTTCGACCGCCTCGCTGCTGATCCCCGCGGTCGGCATCGGGTTTGCCGTGCAGAACCCGGATACACCCTACCTGGTATTCCTGTTGCTGGCCCTGCTTTGCGGCTTCGGCGGCGGCAACTTCGCCTCATCCATGTCCAACATCTCCTTCTTCTTTCCCAAGAAGGAGAAGGGAAATGCGCTGGCCCTCAATGCCGGCCTCGGCAACGCCGGCGTCAGCGTCATGCAGTTCGTCGTGCCGCTGGTGATCACCGCCGGCGTGTTCGGCGTTGTCGGCGGCGAACCCCAGGTCACCAGCGCGGGTGAACGTTTGTGGCTGCAGAACGCCGGTTTCATCTGGGTACCTTTCCTGGTGATCGGCAGCCTGGCCGCCTGGTTCGGCATGAACGACATCGCTTCGGCGAGGGCCTCCTTCAAGGAGCAGTCGGTGATCTTCCAGCGCAAGCAGAACTGGATCATGTGCGTTCTCTATACCGGCACCTTCGGCTCCTTCATCGGTTATTCGGCGGGGTTCCCGCTGCTCGCAAAGACCCAGTTTCCTGAGGTCGACTCGCTGCAGTTCGTGTTTCTCGGTCCGTTGGTGGGCGCCCTCAGCCGAGCCGCGACGGGGTGGATCTCCGACAAGTTCGGCGGCGGGCGGGTCACTTTCTGGACCTTCCTCGTCATGATCGTCGCGGTGGCCGGTGTCCTCTTTTTCCTCGGCATCAAGGACCAGCCCGGCGCGTTCTGGGGCTTCTTCGCCCTGTTCATGCTGCTGTTCTTTGCGACCGGCATCGGAAACGCCTCCACGTTCCAGATGATCCCCACGATCATGCGCCAGGAAGTCAGCCGTCTGATGCCCGAGATGAACAAGGAAGAGCACCTGCGGCAGTCGGAGCGCGAGTCAGCCGCCATCATCGCCTTCACCTCGGCCATTGCGGCCTACGGCGCCTTTTTCATTCCCAAGGCCTACGGCTCCTCGATCTCGATGACCGGCGGGCCGGAACTGGCGCTGTACCTGTTCATGGCGTTCTACGCCCTCTGTGTTTTCATCACCTGGTTCTACTACACCCGGCGCAACGCCCCGGTACCCTGCTGAGCGCGGCAGAGAAGGGAGCTATCCAATGAGTCAACTGCTCGACCGATTGAACTTCTTCACCGACAGGTCGCTCGGCGAGTTCGCCGATGGCCACGGCATCACCACCAGCGAGGACCGCGGCTGGGAAGAGGGCTACCGCAAGCGCTGGCAGCACGACAAGATCGTGCGCTCGACGCATGGCGCGAACTGCACCGGTTCCTGTTCCTGGAAGATCTACGTGAAGGGGGGAATCGTCACCTGGGAGACTCAGCAGACCGACTATCCGCGCACCCGCCCCGACCTGCCGAATCACGAGCCGCGCGGGTGCAGCCGAGGTGCCAGCTACAGCTGGTACCTCTATTCCGGGAACCGGGTGAAGTATCCGCTGGTACGTGGGCGGCTGCTGAAGCTGTGGCGCGAGGCGCGGGCCGTGCGGACTCCGGTGGCCGCCTGGCAGTCCATCGTCGAGGACCCGAAAAAGCGCGCCGCCTACACGCGAAAGCGCGGCCTGGGCGGATTCGTGCGGGCCAAGTGGGACGAGGTGAACGAGATCATCGCCGCCGCCAACGCCTACACGGCCAAGACCTACGGCCCCGACCGGGTCATCGGCTTTTCGCCGATCCCGGCGATGTCCATGGTCTCCTATGCCGCCGGGTCACGCTACCTGTCGCTGCTGGGCGGGGTCTGCATGTCGTTCTACGACTGGTATTGCGACCTGCCGCCGGCCTCGCCGCAAACTTGGGGCGAGCAGACCGACGTGCCGGAGAGCGCCGATTGGTACAACTCCGGATTCCTGATGATCTGGGGCTCGAACGTGCCGCAGACGCGCACGCCAGATGCCCATTTCTACACCGAGGTGCGCTACAAGGGGACCAAGTCGGTCGTGGTGAGCCCGGACTATTCCGAGGCCTCCAAGTTCGCCGACCTCTGGCTCCATCCCAAGCAGGGGACCGACGCGGCACTGGCAATGGCCATGGGTCACGTGATCCTGCGCGAGTTCCACCTGGACCGCCAGGCGGAGTACTTCGAGGACTACGCGCGCCGCTTCACCGATATGCCGATGCTGGTACGCTTGGTCAAGAAGGACGGCCACTACCTTCCGGAACGCCTGCTGCGGGCCGCCGACCTCGACGGCAAGCTCGGGCAGGAGAACAATCCGGAGTGGAAGACCCTGGCCATCGACGAGAAGACCGGCGGTATCGTCGCGCCGCACGGCTCCGTCGGCTTCCGCTGGGGCGAACAAGGCAAGTGGAACCTGGAGGAGAGGGACGCCGAAGGCAAGGACACCAGGCTGCGCCTCAGCCTGATCGTCGACAAGGACCACGACGATGAGGTCGACGTCGGCTTCCCCTACTTCGGCAACCGCGAGCACGACCACTTCAAGGGCACCGATCATCCCGACGTTCTGTTGCGCCGCGTTCCCGTCAAGTCGGTGAAGTCGGCCGAGGGAGAGATCCTGGTCGCCACGGTATTCGACCTCTTCGTCGCCAACTACGGGCTGGACCGGGGCCTCGGCGGCGGCCATGTGGCCAAGGGCTACGACGAGAACGTTCCCTACACGCCGGCCTGGGCGGAGCAGATCACCGGCGTGCCGGCCGATCACATCGTCACCGTTGCCCGCGAGTTCGCCCTGAACGCCGAGAAGACCAACGGCCGTTCGATGGTGATCCTGGGTGCCGGCCTCAATCACTGGTACCACATGGATATGAACTACCGGGGGATCATCAACCTCCTGGTGATGTGCGGCTGCGTCGGTCAGTCGGGCGGCGGCTGGTCGCACTATGTGGGCCAGGAGAAGCTGCGCCCGCAGACCGGCTGGTTGCCGCTCGCCTTCGCGCTCGACTGGGGCCGGCCGCCACGGCATATGAACTCGACTTCGTTCTTCTACGCCCACACCGACCAGTGGCGTTACGAGACCCTCGACGTGAGCGAGATCCTCTCGCCGACGGCGCCCCAGGGCCCCTGGGACGGCGCCCTCATCGACTACAACATCCGCGCCGAGCGCATGGGCTGGCTGCCCTCCGCGCCGCAGCTTCAATCCAATCCGCTGGAGGTCGCCAAGGCGGCCGCCGCGGCCGGAAAAGACCCCAAGGACTACGTGGTCGAACAGTTGAAGAACGGCGAGCTGAAGATGTCCTGCGAGGATCCGGACAATCCGGTGAACTGGCCGCGCAATCTCTTTGTCTGGCGCTCCAACCTGCTGGGATCCTCCGGCAAGGGGCATGAGTATTTCCTGAAGCACCTGCTCGGCACCTCGCATGGAGTGCTCGGCAAGGATCTCGGCGCCGATGGACGCCAGAAACCGCAGGAGGCGGTGTGGCACGACGAGGCGCCGGAAGGAAAGCTCGATCTGCTGGTGACCCTGGACTTCCGCATGTCGACCACCTGCGTCTATTCCGACATCGTGCTGCCGACGGCAACCTGGTACGAGAAAAACGACCTCAACACCTCCGACATGCATCCCTTCATCCACCCCTTGACGGCGGCGGCCGATCCCGCTTGGGAATGCCGCAGCGACTGGGATATCTACAAGGGCATCGCCAAGGTCTTCTCGGAAGTCGCGCCGGAGGTGCTGGGTGTCGAAAAGGACGTGGTGCTGGTGCCGATCCTCCACGACACGCCAGCCGAAATCGCCCAGGCGATGGACGTTAAGGACTGGAAGAAGGGCGAGGTCGAGGCGATTCCCGGCAAGACAATGCCACAGATCGCCGTGGTGGAGCGTGACTATCCCAACCTCTACAAGCGTTTCACCGCGCTGGGGCCGTTGATGACCAAGCTCGGCAACGGCGGCAAGGGCATCTCCTGGAACACCGAACACGAGGTCGCGGGCCTCGGCCGCCTCAACGGCGTGGTGATCGAGGAAGGTCCCACCAAAGGGATGCCGCGCATCGAGACCGACGTCGATGCCAGCGAGGTCATCCTCATGCTGGCGCCTGAGACCAACGGCGAGGTCGCGGTGAAGGCCTGGGAGGCGCTCGGCAAGGCGACGGGCCGCGAGCATACCCATCTGGCCGCCCCAAAGGAGGACGAGAAAATCCGCTTCCGGGATGTGGTGGCGCAGCCACGCAAGATCATCTCCTCGCCGACCTGGTCGGGAATCGAGTCGGAGAAGGTCTGCTACAACGCCGGCTACACCAACGTGCACGAGCTGATCCCCTGGCGCACCCTGACGGGCCGCCAGCAGCTCTACCAGGATCACCTCTGGATGCGCGCGTTCGGCGAAGGCTTCTGCGTCTATCGCCCGCCGATCGACACCAAGACCGTGAATCCGGTGATCGCGTCGAAGGACAACGGCAACCCGCAGGTGGTGCTGAACTTCATCACGCCGCACCAGAAGTGGGGTATCCATTCGACCTACACCGACAACCTGCTGATGCTGACGCTGAACCGCGGCGGACCGGTGGTGTGGATCAGCGAGGTCGATGCCAAGAAGGCCGGCATCCGGGACAACGACTGGGTCGAGGCTTACAACGTGAACGGTGCTCTCACGGCGAGGGCGGTTGTCTCGCAGCGCATGCATGAGGGCACGATCTTCATGTATCACGCGCAGGAGAAGATCGTGAACACGCCGGGCTCGGAGATGACAGGCCAGCGCGGCGGCATTCACAACTCGGTGACCCGTGCGGTGCTGAAGCCGACCCACATGATCGGCGGCTATGCGCAGCAGTCCTACGGCTTCAACTATTACGGGACGGTGGGCTCCAATCGCGACGAATTCGTCATCGTCCGAAAGATGGACAAGGTCGACTGGCTCGAACGCCCGGCCGGCGACGACCCGGAACCCTTCAGTGGGGAGGCAGCAGAATGAAAATCCGCGCACAGATCGGCATGGTGCTGAACCTCGACAAGTGCATCGGGTGTCACACCTGCTCGGTCACCTGCAAGAACGTCTGGACCAACCGCGAGGGCATGGAATACGCCTGGTTCAACAATGTCGAAACCAAGCCCGGTATCGGCTATCCCAAGGAGTGGGAGAACCAGAAACGCTGGAACGGCGGCTGGGAGCGTACCGGCAACGGCCGGCTGAGACCCAAGATGGGAGCCAAGTGGCGGGTGCTGGCGAAGATCTTCGCCAACCCCGACCTGCCTGAGATCGACGACTATTACGAGCCTTTCACCTTCGACTACGAGCACCTGCAGAACGCGCCCGAACTCGAAGCCTCGCCCACGGCGCGCCCGCGCTCACTGATCTCCGGTGAACGCATGGAAAAGATCGAGTGGGGCCCGAACTGGGAGGAGATTCTCGGCGGCGAGTTCGAGAAGCGGTCCAAGGACGTGAACTTCGAGGGCATCGAGAAGGAGATCTATGGCGCCTTCGAGAACACCTTCATGATGTACCTGCCGCGGCTCTGCGAGCACTGCCTCAACCCGACTTGCGTGGCGGCCTGTCCCTCGGGGGCCATCTACAAGCGCGAGGAGGACGGCATTGTCCTCATCGACCAGGAAAAGTGCCGCGGCTGGCGCATGTGCGTTTCCGGCTGCCCGTACAAGAAGATCTACTACAACTGGTCGACCGGGAAATCGGAGAAGTGCATCTTCTGCTATCCGCGCATCGAAGCCGGACAGCCGACTGTCTGCTCCGAGACCTGCGTCGGCCGCATCCGCTACCTGGGTGTCCTGCTCTACGACGCCGACCGTATCGCCCAGGCGGCGGCGACCCAGGACGAGGGCGATCTCTACCAGGCGCAACTCGATATCTTCCTCGATCCCAACCATCCCGAGGTGATCGCCCAGGCGCGACGTGACGGGGTGCCGGAAGCCTGGCTCGAGGCGGCGCGCCGTTCGCCGGTGTGGAAGATGGCGATGGACTGGAAAATCGCCTTTCCGCTGCACCCGGAGTACCGCACCCTGCCGATGGTGTGGTACGTGCCGCCGCTTTCGCCGATCCAATCGGCGGCCGAGGCCGGCAAGATTGCCTGGGACGACGGCCTGCCGGACGTCAACGCACTGCGTATCCCGCTGCGCTATCTCGCCAATTTGCTGACCGGCGGCAATGAGAAGCCGGTGGCCGAGGCTCTGCAGCGCATGCTCGGCATGCGCGCCTACATGCGCGCGAAGACGGTTGACGGCGTGATCGACGAGGCGCTGGCCCAACGGGTCGGCCTCACGGTCGAGCGCATCGAGGAGATGTATCACGTCATGGCGATCGCCAACTACGAGGACCGCTTCGTGATTCCGACGGCGCACCGAGAGGTCAGCGAGGACGCCTATGACCTGCGCGGCTCCTGCGGCTTCAGCTTCGGCAACGGCTGCTCGGGCGGAGCCAGCGAGACCAACCTCTTCGGCGGCGGTCGCAAGAAGAAGGTGCAGACTCCGACGGAGGTGTTCTGATGAGCAAGACCCTGAAGGTTCTCTCCCTGCTGCTCACCTATCCGGAAGCGGAGATGCAGGCGGCGGCGGGCGAGATGAAAGCGGTCCTGGCGGCCGAGAAGCTGGTTCCGGCGAACTGCCTCAAGGGACTGTCCAAGCTGCTCGATGAGCTTGCGACGGGGGACATCTACGACCTGCAGGAGCGCTATGTCCTGCTGTTCGACCGGTCGCGTTCGCTCTCGCTGCACCTCTTCGAGCACATTCACGGCGAGAGCCGCGACCGCGGGCAGGCCATGGTCGACCTCGGCGAGCACTACGCGCTCCATGGCCTGGACCTCAGCGCCAAGGAACTGCCGGACTTCCTGCCGCTGTTCCTGGAGTTCCTCTCCACCCGCCCGATTGCGGAGGCGCGCGATCTGCTGGGCCAGCCGCTTCATGTCATCGCCGCGCTCGGCGAACGCCTGCGCAAGCGCAAGAGCGCCTATGCCTGGGTATTCCTGGCACTGGAGAGCATCGCCAGGGGAAAGCCGGCGAGGGCCGAGGTCGATGAACTGCTGGCCGCGCCCGAGGAGGATCCGGAAGATCTCGCGGCCCTCGACCGCGCCTGGGAGGACCAGCCGGTGACTTTCGGGCCCGGTAGTGCCGGCATGGCGCCCGGCATTTCGCCGGGAGGCGGCTGCCCGGCCGCCCGCGAGACCCTGGCGCGGATCGACCGTCCCGCCGATACGAAGCCCCACTGAGGAGCACCCGCCATGGCCACCTTCCTCAATACGCTCGTCTTCGGGATCTATCCCTACATCGCGCTGGCGGTGCTGGTCGTCGGCTCGATCATCCGCTACGACCGCGAGCCCTACACCTGGCGCTCGGGGTCCAGTCAGCTCCTGCGCCGGCGCCAACTGGTGGTCGGCTCGGTGCTGTTCCACGTCGGCGTGCTCATCGTCTTCTTCGGACATCTAGTCGGCCTGCTGACGCCGATCCAACTTTTCGACCTCGTTGGCATCAGCCACGGTTTCAAGCAGATCCTGGCCATTGTGGTCGGCGGCGTGGCCGGTGTTTTCGCCCTGATCGGAGCGACGATGCTGGCGCATCGCCGGCTCTTCGACCCGCGCATTCGCGCCAGTTCGAGCTTCGGTGACAACGCCGTCATCCTGCTGCTCTGGCTACAACTGGTTCTCGGCCTCGCCACGATCCCGATCTCGCTCGGCCATCTTGACGGTCACGAGATGGTGACATTCATGGCCTGGGCGCAGGGCATCTTCACCTTCGACTTCGCCGCGGCGAGCTACATCATCAACGCACACCCGATCTTCAAGCTGCACCTCTTCCTCGGCTTGACGATCTTCCTGATTTTCCCCTTCACCCGTCTGGTCCACATGCTGAGTGTGCCGCTGCGCTATCTGTGGCGTCCCGGCTATCAGGTCGTGCGGTCACGGCGGCAGGCGGCGGAGTAGGGCTGTGCAGGAGATACGCATAAACGAGGCGACGATCCCACCCGCTGCGGTGCTGGCGGAAGCCCAGAACCATCCCGCCGGAACGCCGGAAGCGGCGCTGCGGGCCGCCGCCGAGGCGCTGGCGATCCGCGAACTGCTGCTGCAGGAGGCGCGCCGCCAAGGCATCCCGCCGGCACCGAGGGAAGACGGCGGGGGGCGTCGCGAGGCCGAAGAGGACGCCCTGATCCGGGCGCTGCTGGAGCAGGAGGTGACGGTGCCGGAGGCCGATAGCGACTCCTGCCGCCGTTACTATGACAACAATAAGTCGCGCTTCCGCAGTCCAGACCTCTTCGAAGCGGCGCACATCCTCCTGGCTGCGGCTCCCGACGATCGGGAGGCCTACGAGGCGGCGGCAGCGACCGCCGAACGCCTGATCGAGGCCCTGCAGGTCGACCCTGGCGCTTTCGCCGGGCTGGCGGTGGAGTACTCCGCCTGTACTTCGGCCCAGAACGAGGGACGTCTCGGCCAGGTGGCGCGGGGCGATACCGTGGCCGAGTTCGAAACCTTCCTCATGAACCTGGAGGAGGGTCAGCTCTGTCCGGTACCGGTGCGCTCGCGCTACGGGGTCCATGTGCTGCGGCTCGACCGCCGCATCGCAGGCCGGCAGCTGCCCTTCGAGGCGGTGCAGCAGCGGATCGCCGACTACCTGCAGGCGGCCAGCTGGCAGCGCGCCCTGGCGCAGTACATCCGCGTTCTGGCCGGACAAGCGGAGATTTCCGGTATCGACCTTGGCGGTGTGGATTCACCGTTGGTTCAGTAGGGAGAGGAGGGGAGGCTCGCCATGCGAGCTGCGGGCAAGCCGAGGACCCGGATCGAGCCGACGGAGCCGGCGCTTCTCCGCGACCCGCTGAACTTCTTCTTCGCCGAGCATTTTCGACAGCGGACGCTATGCAACCTCATCGAGGAAATGACGCATGCCGAGATCCTGGATGAGGAAACGGTGAGCGGGGTTCTCGAGTTCCTGCGCCACGACATGGAACTGCATGTGCAGGACGAGGAGCAGAGCCTCTTTCCCCTGATGCGGTGCCGCTGTCCGCCGGAGGACGAGATCGAACGCGTGCTGTCCGCTCTCTCGGCAGAGCATGCCGGCGACCGTCATCTGGCCGAGTTGATGATCTCCGGCTTGGAGGCGGTTCTGGCGGAGGGGCGGCCGGTCGGCAGCGAGACGGGACTGCGCGAAGCGATGGTCGACTTCGCCCGCAACGAGCGCCGCCACCTGGCGCTCGAGAACTCCGTGCTGCTGCCGCTGGCGCGCTTGCGGCTGACGGCGAAAGACCTGGCCGAGATGTCGGCGAGCATGATCGAGCGCCGCCGCGCTACCTCTCCCAGCAAGGCGACGAAGACCTGAAATGAGCGAGCGCACCGCCGTTCCGCGCTACAAGCCCTATTCGGGTCCCGCCCTGTTCCGCCAGGGCTTTCGTCCCTTCTTCCTGGCCGCCGGCCTCTGGGCGGTGCTGGCGGTCCCCCTTTGGTTGCTGATGTTTCAGGGTACCCTGGAGCTTCCCGGCGCCCACGGCGCGGTCGCCTGGCATGCCCACGAGATGATTTTCGGCTTCGCCACCGCCGTGATTGCCGGCTTCCTGCTGACGGCGGTTCCAAACTGGACGGGCCGTCTGCCGCTGCAGGGGCTGCCCCTTGTTGCCCTCTTTGCCGTCTGGTTGCTCGGCCGTGCCGCCGTGGCGGCCTCCGACGCGATCGGTGCGATGCCGGCCGCGGTTGTCGACCTCGCCTTTCTGGTCACATTGCTTGCGGTCGTGCTGCGCGAGATCGTTGCCGGCCGCAATTGGCGCAATCTGCCGATGGTCCTGGCGCTGGCGTTGCTCATCACGGCAAACGGATTGACCCACTTCGGGGCTGCCTTCTTCTCCGACGGCGGCGCGATGGGGGAGCGCCTCGGGATTGCCACGATTGTGCTGCTCATCTGCCTTGTCGGCGGGCGCATCATCCCGAGCTTCACCCGCAACTGGCTGGCCAAGCGCGGAGCGTCGGCCCTGCCGGCGGCTTTCGGCGGGTTCGACAGGCTGACCCTCCTGATCACTCTCGCCGGACTGGCGGCCTGGGTGACGGCCGAGACGCATTCCGTCACCGGCGCGCTCCTGCTGGCAGCCGGCGCCCTCAACCTCGCACGCCTCGCCCGCTGGCAAGGGAGGCAGACGGGGTCGGAGCCGCTGGTCTGGAGCCTGCACCTGGGATTCCTCTGGGTGCCGCTGGGGTTGCTGCTGCTCGGCCTTGGGATCTTCCTGCCAGATCGCCTGCCCGCCACCGCCGGCCTGCACGCCCTGACCGTCGGCGCCATCGGCTCCATGACATTGGCGGTCATGACCCGGGCGACACTGGGCCATGCTGCGCGCAGGCTCGCCGCCGACCGGAATACAACGGCGATCTATCTCGCCATCGCCGCCGCGGCTGCCTTAAGGGTGGCTACCTCCATGACGGTGGATGCCTATCTTCCCCTGCTCTGGAGTTCCGCCGTGCTGTGGATGGTCGCCTTTGGACTCTTCGCTGTCTGCTACGGGCGGATCCACCTTTCCTCGCCCGCGGGCAAGCCCTCGCCCGGATCCTGACCGGACACCGCACCGCCATTGCGGTTGTCTCGCCCCGCCAGCCAAGCTACTGATTCTGCGAGACGGCGCGGCACCACGGCTTCAGAGGCAGCTCCCTTGTCGGCACCCCGGGCGAAAACCACCGCATTGGCGCGGCAGATCCTGCAGATCGCCCGGCGCGACGGCTTGGCCGCCGGTGCTCACCTGCCGGAAATAAAGCTCGCCGAGCGCCTTGGTGTTTCACGCTCTCCCGTGCGCGCCGCCCTGGCTCTGCTGAAAGATCGCGGGGTCGTGAAGCTGGCGGCCCGTCAGGGCTACTTCCTCGCCCTCGACAGCGACAGCCGGGCCTTTGCCTCTGTCGATCTCCCGGAACCGGAGGAGGAGGTCATCTACCGCGATCTGGTGCGGGCACGTTTTGCCAACCTGGTGCCACAGCAGATCGCGGTGAGCGACGTTATGCGCCGATATGATTGCGACCGTGCGACGGCCAACCGGGTGCTGGCGCAGATGTCCGAAGAGGGCGTCATCGAGCGCGCGGCCGGCCGTGGCTACGTTTTCGGACCGGTGCTGAACGACGCCAGGGCCTATGAGGAGAGCTACCGCTTCCGCCTGCTGGTCGAACCGGCCGCCGTGCTGGAGCCCGGTTTCCGTCCGGATCCGAAGCGCATGAAGTCTCTGCGCGAGCGTCACGCGACCCTGCTCGCCGCCGGCATCGACACGGTGCCCATGGCCGATCTCTTCGAAGCCGACGCCGATTTCCACGAGGCCATCGGCGAGTTCTGCGGCAATCGGTTTCTCGGCCACGCCATCCGCCTGCAGACCCGCCTGAGACGGCTCAGCGAGTACGAGAACTACAACGACCGCGAACGCCTGCGCGAGTCCTGCCTGGAGCACCTTGCGATCCTCGATGCCCTGGATGCGGGCGATTTCGAGCGCGCTGCCGGGTTGCTGCGCCGCCACATTGCGGTTTCCCAGGAGGTTCGCCCCAGCTTCGACAAGGTGCGCGCCCTGGCGCATCGCCGCATGACGCGGGTTTAGCTACCCTCAAGTCTGCCCTCGCCGGCACACAGGTTTCGGCGCAGCGATGGCGGTTCCCACTCCGGATGGACTTGCCCCGCGGCCTCCCAGATCCGATTTTCATTGTATTTATTCATGAATCTGTACAGCATGTACGCCTCGGCGGGGGAGCCGGGGAATGCGGCCGGCCGAGCCACAGCCACTCGCGAGCGCCGGGATGCCACAGGGAAGCGCAGGGAACGGGAGACAGACAAATGAATAAATTCAATAAGTTGAGTGCAGCACTGCTCGCCGGTGCGGCGGTATGGGGCTTGGCTGCGGCGCCGGCTGCTGCTGCCGGCAAGATCGTCATCTCCAACTGGGATGGCTATATGCCGGCCGACATGCTGGAGCGATTCACTGCCGAAACCGGCATCGAGGCCGAGTTGGCTGTCCACGCCACGAACGAAGAGATCATGGGCAAGGTGGTCGCCGGCAAGGGCCGGGGCTACGACGTGCTCTTCGTCTCCTCGCCCTTCGTAGAGGCGCTGAAGAATCTGAATCTCGTGGCCGAGCTCGACCACTCGAAAATTCCAAACATGAAGAACCTCTATCCGGAGGCCATGGCGCTGGACTATGACCCCGGAAACACGGTTTCGCTGCCCTATGCCTGGGGCACCACGGGGCTGTGCTACCGTAGCGATCTGGTCTCCGGCACGCCGGACAGCTGGATGGACCTGCTGAAGCCTGCCGATGCC
Source organism: Kiloniellaceae bacterium (assembly GCA_050330205.1). Lineage (GTDB taxonomy): Bacteria > Pseudomonadota > Alphaproteobacteria > Kiloniellales > Kiloniellaceae > Pelagibius. Next base: position 120,709 of record JBHJOA010000032.1, on the reverse strand, counting down.
TTGAAGGGCAAGGTCACCATGCTGTCCACCGACCGCTGGCTGATGGCCGCTGCTTTCCTCGCGCAGGGGGCTTCCGTGAACGCCACCGGGGAAGCCGAATTGGCCGCGGCCAAAGAGCTCCTGACGGCGGCCAAGAAGGATCTGCTGGCCTACGACGACACTACCTTCTATTCCAAGCTGGTATCCGGCGAAGCTTCGCTGGTGCATGCCTGGGACGGCTGGTGCAACTACGGCATCGCGGAAAATGCCGACATCAAGTACGTGGTTCCCAACGAGGGCTCCGACCTCTGGGTCGATACCATGGTGATCACCGCGGCTTCGGAAAACAAGGACGCCGCCCACAAGTTCCTCGACTTCATCCTGACCGCCGACAATGGCGCCTGGGTGCCGGAGAACATCCTCTACAAGGTGCCGAACAAGGCCGCCATGGAGGCACTCGACCCGGCGCTCTTCGAGCAGTTTCCGAACCTGGCGATGACGCCGGACGAACTGATGGAGCAGGAACAGCTTCGCGATCTCGGAGCCGGCCAGAGGGCCTTCTCCCGGACCGTGACGGAGATCCTGGCGTCCAACTAGGTAAGTTGGACGCGGGACCGCCGCCGCTCCCCCGGTGAACTCAATGGGAGCGGCGGCGGTGCGCCTGTGTTCGCCCTGCTGAATCACGGACCATGCCTCGCTCGACCCTCAGAGACTGGCTGCTGCTCGGCCCCGGCCTCACCTGGCTGGCGCTTTTCCTGGTCTTGCCCTGCGGCATCGTCTTCGTCTTCGCATTCTTCGAGCGCGGGATTTATGGCGGCATCGACTACTTCTTCACGCTGGAGAACTTCACCCGGGCTTTCGACCCTCTCTATCTTTCGATCTTCCTCACATCGGCGAGGATTGCCGGGCTGGCGACCCTAATCGCGCTGCTGATCGGCTACCCGGCAGCCTATGCTATCGCCAAGGCACCCCGACATCGCCAGATCGCCTATCTCGTGCTGATCATGTTGCCGTTCTGGAGCAATTACCTGATCCGCACCTATGCCTGGATCGTGCTGCTGAACCGCGAAGGACTGATCAACAAGGGCCTCAACTCCCTTGGCCTGATCCAGGAGCCGCTGCCACTGCTCTACAACGAGTTCGCCATCGTCACCGGCCTCGTCTACAATTACCTGCCCTTTGTGGTGCTGGCGATCTACTCGTCGATCAGCCGCCTCAATCCCGAGGTTTTAGAGGCATCCGAGGATCTCGGTGCCTCCGCGGTCCGCACCTTCTGGCGCGTCACCCTGCCGTTGACTCTCCCCGGTGTTGCCGCCGGCGCGGTCTTCGTCTTCGTGCTCTCCATCGGCAACTTCATCACGCCGGACCTCCTGGGCGGCGGCCGACTGCAGATGGTCGGCAACGTCATCTACGACCAGTTCCTCACGGCGCGCGACTGGCCGTTCGGCGCCACTCTCGGCATGATGCTCATCGGCATCATGATGATCCTGCTGTTCTCGCAAGCGCTGCTGGTGCGGCGGGCGCAGGGGGAGGGGGCACCTGCCCATGCCTAAGTCGATCAGCCCGACCCGCTTGTGGCTCGGCACGCACCTGCCGCTGGTCTATCTGTTTCTCTATGTACCCATCGCGGTGCTGATGGTGTTGAGCTTCAATCGTGCCGGCCTGCCGACGGTATGGACCGGCTTCTCGGTAAAGTGGTACGGCGCTCTCCTGGACAGCAGGGCAATCCTCAACGCCGCCATGAACACCGTAATCGTCGCCGTGGTCTCGACGCTGCTGGCGACGCTGATCGGCTCGTTGCTCGCTATCGGCATGGAGTACCGCCGTCGCAGCCCGGCGCTGGAGGCCGTGACCTTCGCGCCGATGATCATCCCCGACATCGTGCTGGCCATCGCTCTTCTATCCTTCTTCACACTGCTGGACTTTACCCTCGGCCTGCACTCGATCATCCTCAGCCACGTGGTTTTCAACATCGCCTTCGTCTGCGCGGTGGTACGCACCCGCTTGCGGCAGTTCGACTGGGCCGTCTTCGAGGCTTCGGTCGACCTCGGCGCCAGTGAGATCACCACATTCCGGCGCATCATCCTGCCGATGATCCTGCCTGGTGTGCTGGCCGGCGCCATGCTGGCATTCACGCTTTCGATCGACGAGTTCATCATCGCCTACTTCACGGCCGGCGCGGGGCAGAGTTCGACCACCCTGCCGATGCAGATCTATTCCATGATCCGCTTTGGCGTGACGCCGGAGATCAACGCCATGGCCACGGTGGTGATGCTGGTGAGCTTCACGCTGGTCCTGCTGGCCCAGCGGGCGCACCGCGGGGGTATTACGGGATGAGTGAGAGCCGCACCGTGATCTCCCTCCAGGGCCTCACCAAGCGGTTCGGCGAGGTGACGGCGGTGAAGGCTGTCGATCTCGATTTCGCCGAGAACGAGTTTTTCGCGCTACTCGGTCCTTCGGGGTGCGGCAAGACCACGCTGCTGCGCATGGTTGCCGGCTTCGCCCGACCCGACAACGGGCGCATCCTCCTGGACGGCAGCGACATGACGGCGGTGCCTCCGAACCGCCGTCCGATCAACTTGATGTTCCAGTCCTATGCGCTTTTTCCGCACATGACGGTGGCGCAGAACGTCGCCTACGGCCTGGAGATGGAAGGCTGTAGCCGCGACGAGACCAGGCAGCGCGTCGGCGAAATGCTCGAGATGACCGAACTTGCCGATTTCCGGGGGCGCAAACCAGACAGCCTTTCCGGCGGCCAGCGCCAACGGGTCGCGTTGGCCCGCGCCCTGGTCAAGCGTCCGCGGGTGCTGCTGCTGGACGAACCGCTCGGCGCTCTCGACAAGAAGCTGCGCGAGCAGATGCAGCTTGAGTTGAAGCGCATGCAACACGAGGTCGGCATCACCTTCGTTATCGTTACCCACGACCAGGAAGAGGCGCTGGTCATGGCCGACCGTATCGCCGTTCTCAATGCTGGCGAGATCGTCCAGGTCGGAAATCCGCGCCAGCTCTACGAGCACCCCAGCAGCCGCTTCGTCGCCGGTTTCATCGGCAAGATGAACTTCTTCGCTGGCAACCTTGCCGCAGGGGGAGTAGCCCTGAAGTCGGGCGCAGTTCTTGCGGGTGCGGCGCCGGAAGGGTTGACTTCCGGGGCGGTAGTGGCCGCCGTGCGTCCCGAACGCCTCACTCTCTCGCTTGACCGTGCGGGAGAGGGCATGAACGAATTGCCGGCGCGCATTGTCGATATCGCCTACCACGGCCAGGACCTCAACGTGCATCTCGCCCTGGATGACGCTGCCGAGAGAGTGCTGGTGAGACTGCCGGCCGGTGCCGCCGAGGCCAACGACTGGCGGCCGGGGCGTTCCGTTTGGTGTTGCTGGGATCCGGTGCACACGCGGATCCTGGCAGCCTGAATTCTGAGACGAGAGCGAGCAAGCAGTAAAGAGAGGCATCGAGATGAGCGACAAGAAGACCATTGCATTCTTCCCCGAGGCGGCCTTCGGGCCGGCCTTGAATTCGGTCGGCATTGCCCAAGCCTGCGAGAAGCTCGGCCACAAGGCGGTGTTCCTGACGGATCCTGGTATGGCCGGGGTCTATGCCGGATATGGTTTCGAAGAGCATATGGTGAATATGTCGGAGCCGATGCCGCCGGAGGAAATGGCGAAATACTGGTCCGACTTCATCAACGGCCACATTCCGAACTTCAACAAGACGCCCTACGAGCAGCTCGACAACTACGTGAAGGACTGCTGGGAAGCCATTGTCGAAACATCGATTTGGGCGGAAAAGGACCTGCCGGGCGTGCTCGACAAGGTGAAGCCGGACGTCATTTGCGTCGACAACGTGATCCTTTTTCCGGCGATCAAGCGCTACAGCCGCGACAAGGGCAAATCCTGGGTGCGCATCATCTCCTGCTCGGAGAACGAGATCACCGATCCCGACATTCCGCCGCACCTTTCCGGCTGCGGCGAGAACGACCGTGAATGCTTCGGGAAGTTCGAGAGCAAATTCAAGCAGGTGGTCCAACCCTGCCACGCGAAGTTCAACGCTTTTCTGAAGGACTGCGGCGAAGCGCCTTACGAGCTTGGCGAATTCTTCGAGGCCTCGCCGTACCTGAACCTGCTGCTCTATCCGGAGCCGGTGAAGTTCAAGCGCCGCAACGCTCTCGACCCGGCGCGCTTCCAGTACTTGGAAGGCTGCGTGCGGGAGGAGAAGCCCTACGAGATTCCGGAATTCGGCGCCCACAATGACAAGCCGATTATCTACGTCAGCTTCGGCAGCCTCGGCTCCGGCGACGTCGACCAGCTCAAGCGGATCATCGCCACCGTCAGTAAGATGCCGCTGCGTGCTCTTGTGAACGTCGGTGACTACAAGGATCAATACGGCGAGTTGCCGCCCAACGTCCACATCGAGAGCTGGTTCCCACAACCCTCGGTGATCAAGCAGATGGACGCGGTGATCCACCACGGTGGCAACAACTCGTTCAACGAGTGCCTCTACTTCGGCAGGCCGGCACTCGTCATGCCGTTCGTCTGGGATGGTCACGACAACGCGACCCGCGTGCAGGAAACCGGTCACGGTCTGCACATGCACCGGGCGAATTGGACCGAGGCGCAGTTGCAGACGGCTGTGAACCGCCTGCTGACCGACAAGGAGATGGCGGCGAAGCTGGCGAAGACCTCCGCCCACATGCAGGGGCGCCACGGGCCGACCAAGGCGGCGGGGCTGCTCGACAAGCTCGCGAAAGGCGTCTGACCGTGACCCCCGATCTGCCGGCAAGCCTGTCGTCCAGCGCACCGCACCTGCCAGGCGCCAGCGTCTGGGCCGACGACCTTGCCGATTGGGGCGTTCAGCCCGATGCCGTCGAAGGCGTCAGCCGCAGCAGCGGGCGCCTGCTGTGGAAAGGCGAGGGCGGGCACCCCGAGGTGGGCCTCTGGGTCTGCACGCCCGGGCGCTGGCGGCTGTCGCTGCCGGCCGACGAACTCTGCCACTTCGTCTCCGGACGCGCGGTCTACCGCGCCGACGGTGGCGAGGTGATCGAGGTGGGGCCGGGTACTGTGGTGCATTTCCCGCAGGGTTGGAGCGGCGAATGCGAGGTGATTGAGACCATGCGCAACCTCTACATGCTGCGATGAGCGCCAAGTTCAAATCCTCTGCGCCGCACATCCATGACGTCTCGCAGTGGAACGGCGAGATGACCGACTGGGGCGGGCACCTGGAGCCGATCGACGGGCGCTCGATGAATCGCGGGCGGCTGCTGTGGAAGGGCGAGGACGGCCTGCCGGAGGCAGGACTGTGGATCTGCACACCGGGCAGCTGGCGCCTGACGCTGCCGCGCGACGAGCTGTGCCATTTCCTTTCCGGCCGCGCGGTCTACCGGGCCGACGACGGCGAGGAGATCGAGATCGTCCCGGGCACGGTGGTCCATTTCCGCGAGGACTGGACCGGCACGGTGGAGGTATTCGAGACCATCCGCAGCGTTTACATGCTGCGTTGAACGAAGGTGACAGAATGAACGGCGAGACCAAGGCCAAGACCCCGGTAATGCATAACCCGCAAGACGCTACAGATACCGTCGACTGGGGCGTGATTCCGACCATGATCGAAGGGGAGTCGCGAACGTCCGGCAAGCTGCTCTACAAGGGGCCTGGCGGGTCGCCGGAATCGGGGATCTGGATCTGCACGCCGGGCTTCTGGCGCTGCGAGGTAACGGCAGACGAGTTCTGCCACTTCCTCTCCGGTCGCTGCACCTACACCCACGAATCCGGGGAAGTCATCGAGATCGCGCCGGACACCGCCGCCTTTTTTCCGAAGGGATGGAAGGGCACCTGCCGGGTGCACGAGACCGTGCGCAAGGTCTACATGATCCGCTGAAGCGGCAGCTTCTCACTTCCAGCCCCCCAAGGATCTTGCCAATGCATGCCTTCAACCCGGCCGCGCCGTGCATCTTCGCCGCCAACGACTATCGCAGTCTGATCGACGCGGAGTGCTACGAGGTAGTCGACCCCGCCTCGTTGGAGTCCGTCGGCCGGGTAGCGCGTTGCGGCGCCGTCGAGATCGATGCTGTGATCGCGGAGGCCAACGAGGCGCAGAAATCCTGGAGGCGCCTCGACGCCAAGTCCCGCGCCACGGCCCTGCACCGCCTCGCCGATTCTATCGAGCACGGCGACTTCGAGGAGGTCGCCGTGCTCATGGTGCGCGAGATGGGCAAGCCCTACCCGGAGGCGACCGGCGAGCTGGCCAATTGTGCAGGCATCTTCCGTTACTACGCCGAGATGGCGCGCGACGAGGCCGGAAAGATCGCTGGTACCACCCAGACCGGTTCGTTCCAGTACGCACGCTACGAGCCTTACGGCGTCTCGGTGCACATCATGCCGTTTAACTTCCCGATTCTGCTGATGTGCTGGACCGTGGCAGCTTCGCTGGCGGCCGGCAATGCCTGCATCGTAAAGCCGGCTGAGGCGACCTCGCTCTGCACCCTAAAATTCATGGAGCACTTCCGCCTGCTGGCCCCGGGCCTGGTTTCCTGCATCACTGGCGGGGCGGAGGCGGCGCAGGCGCTGATTGCCTCCAGGTGTACGAATGCCGTCGCTTTCACCGGCAGCGTCGCTGCCGGCCGCAAGGTGGCGGTCGCCTGCGCCGAGCGGATGAAGCCCGCCATCATAGAAGCCGGCGGCAGCGACCCCATGATCGTCTCCGAGCACGCGCCCCTGGAGGTGGCGGTCCCGGGAGCCGTCACTGCGGCGTTCCACCTCTCGGGCCAGATTTGCACCTCGGCTGAACGGTTCTATGTGCATGAAAAAGTACACGATGCCTTTGTCGACGGCTTCGCCGCAGCCGCCCGCAAGCTGCGCATCGGCCCCGGCCTGGAAAAATCCGAGATCGGCCCGCTGGTGAGCCAGGCTGCGCGCGACAAGGTCATGCGCCTGGTCGACAGTGCCGTCGCGGCCGGGGCCACCGCGGTCTGCGGCGGACGCGTGCCGCCGGGATTCAATACCGGCTGGTACTACGAGCCGACCATCCTCACCGGGGTCGTGCCCGAGATGGAGATCATGCGCGAGGAGGTTTTCGGGCCGGTGGCGTCGATCTGCAAGGTGCGTTCCTTCGACGAGGCGCTGGCGCTGGCCAATGCGTCCGAGTTCGGCCTCGGTGCCTCGGTCTTCACCACCTCGCTGGAAGAGGCGATGCAGGCGGCCGAAGCCCTGGAGGCCGGTATGGTCTGGGTCAACAATCCGCTGATCGACAACGATGCGCTGCCCTTCGGCGGCTGGAAGCTTTCGGGCATGGGGCGCGAGCTGGGGCGCCAGGGACTCGATGCCTTCCGCCAATCGAAAATGGTGGTGATCGACGCCAAGCCGGCCGTGCAGGACTGGTGGTATCCCTACCCTGACGACTGGTTCTACAGCAACAAAGGCCGCAACTTCGGCTGACGCCGAAGCGCGCCTACCTCTGCCAGGTCCGCGAAATCCTGACTGCCTCGGCAAAGGTGGCGAGCTGATGACCGCGCCGCTTCTCCGGGTGCACGGTCGTGGCGCTCCCACGACTCTCGATCGCCCGGCCGCTGGCCAGGGCGGCCAACTGTGCGATTCCCGTGCCGGTCAGCTCGGCATTGGTGGCGACGCTCACCTCGCGCTCCAGCACCTCGGCGAGAAATCGCGTGAAGTAAGGATTGCGCGACAGCCCGCCGTCGATTGACAGCGGTCCCGTCGCCGGTACCAGTTCGCTCATGGCGGCGATCACCTCGGCGGCCCGGAAGGCAACGCCCTCGAGGATCGACTTCATCATGTCCTTGCGGCCGTGGTTGATAGAGAGGCCGACCCAGAGCCCTCGTGCGCGGCGGTCCCAGTGCGGGCAGGCGAGGCCGGAAAGGGCAGGCACGAAAACCAGGCCCATGTCGATCGCCGCTTCTCCCGCCAGCGCATTCAGCGACTCGATGGTTTCGAAGAGGCCCAGCTTGCCCCCCCAGTTGACCGCCGCGCTGGCTGCGTAGACGCCGCCGTCGAGAGCATAGATCGGATTTTCGCCGTCCAGCTGCCAGGCCACCGTGGGCAGCAGACCCTTCTCCGGCGCACGCAGGATCTCCGGCCCCGTCACCATCAGGGCGAAAGCCCCGGTACCGAAAGTGATCTTGCCGTCGCCGGCCCGGCGGCAGCCATGGCCGTAGAGCGCGGCCTGCTGGTCGACGATGCTGGCGACCACGGGAACCTGGCGGCCGCCGAGATCGATGGCGCCGAAATCGCCGGTCGTGGGGACGATCTGCGGCAGCGTCTCGACAGGCACACCGAAAAGGCGGCAGAGTTCCTCATCCCACTGGCCGGTCTCCAGGTTCATCAGCGAAGTCCGCGAGGCCGTGGTCACGTCGGTGACGCAGCGTCCGGTGAGGCGGTCCAGGAAGAAGGCGTCGGTGGTGCCGAGACGCAGCTTGCCGCGTGCCAGCAGCTGCCTGGCCTCTGGAAGGTGTTCCAGGATCCAGGCCAGCTTGGTGGCCGAAAAGTACGCGTCGAGCGGCAGGCCGGCGCGCGCCAGAGTCAGGGCCTCGGCGCCGTCGCGCTTCAGGTTTTCGACGACGTCGGCCGTGCGGCTGTCCTGCCAGACGATGACCGGCGAGACCGCCTCCTTGGTGTCGGCGTTCCAGGCCAGGCAGCTTTCGCCCTGGTTGTCGATCCCGAACGCTTCCGGCGCCTCGATCGCCTCCGCGCAGGCCAGAATGCCGGCGATCAGTTCCTCCGGGTCGTGCTCGACCCAGCCGGGCCGCGGGTAGATCTGGCGGTGCTCCGTCGCCATCACCACCGCGGCAGTGCCGTCTGCCCGCAGCGCCAGCGCGCGGGTGGAGGTGGTGCCCTGGTCGATGGCGGCGATCGTCACGTCAACTTCCCTCCGCGATGGAGATGGTGAGGGTATCGCCGCGAATCTTGCCGATGAAGGCGTCGAGTGGCACCAGGACGCGGCGTTCAGGCAGTCCGTTGACGGACTTCTCCCATAGGATACCGCCGGCATCGGCGACCGTCAGCCGGCCGCGTACGGCGTGCGTGAGGCGCAGTTGGAGATGATCCAAGGTTCCGGCACGGTGCGGCAGGGCGATGCGCTGGGGTACCGCGAGCTTGATCGCAGGCGATTCCAGCGCCACCGCGATCTGGCGTTCGGGCTCAGGCAGGCTGCCGCTCAGGCTGTCGGCGAGGGCATCGCCGACAGCACCTCCCTCACGCCAACTCCAGCCCGCCGTTTCAACCGGCCGCAGCAGATTGCCCGCGGCGAAGTAGGCGGGATCGGAGCAGCGGCCGAACTGGTCGACCGCGGGCCCACCGCTCGCCGTGTCGATCGTCAGGTGGCCCATGCGACAGAGCGTGGCCTCCGGCGTGAAGGCGCCGCTGACGATGACGCCGTCGGCCGCGATCTCGTGCCGCGTGCCGTCGGCCCGCTCCACCGTCACGCCCTCCACGCGTCTGTCGCCGTGGATCGCTACCAGGCGGGTACCGAGGAAGAGGGGGATGCCGAGCAACCGCGGCAGTCCCTCGAAGAAGCGTCTTGCGGTGATCCGCGGGCCTTCCTCGACCATGGCGACCGGCCGGATGCCGGCGTGGCGGCAGGTCAGGATGGCGGAAAAGGAAACCAACTCGCTGCCCAGGATGACCGGTCGGCGGAACGGGCGCTTGCCGGCGAGATAGACGAGGGACTGCAGCGCGCCGGTCGAGACCACGCCCAGCGGACGCCGCCCGCCGATCATGCGCGCGGCGCGGCTGGTCTCGCGCACGCCGGTCGCCAGCAGCACGCGCCGAGCCGCCAGTTCCGCCGCGCCGTCGGCTGTCGAGACCTGCAGGCGCCCTCCCGGCGCGAGGCCGACCACCGTGGTTCCGGTGCGGATCTCGACCCCGGCGGCCCGCGCGCGGCCCACCAGGCGGCGCGCATAGTCCGGCCCGCGCAGGAGACGGTGAAACTCCCGCATGCCGAAGGGGTAGTGGCCGCAGTGCCGTGGTATGCCGCCGGCGGCCGGCTCGCGGTCGAGGACAACCACGGAACCCGCACCGCGCTCCCGCAGGCGCGTCGCGGCGGCAAGACCCGCCGGCCCGCCGCCGACGATGGCGACCTCGACCTCGGCCGGTGGCCTGGCCAGTTGCGTGCCGGCTTCAGCCATCGTTGGCCTCGGCGATCGCGAGGCCGGACTCGAAGCGGCCCTCGGTCAGTTCGGCGAGGGCGCCGAGACAGTAGAAGCCCTGGCAGCGCCCCATGGTGACGCGGGTGCGGCGTTTCAGGCCGGCCAGGCTGCGCGCGGCCAGTGGGCCGCTGAGCGCGGCCTCGATTTCACCACGGGTGACCAGTTCGCAGTGGCAGATGATCCCGCCGTTTCCGGGCGATGCCCAGGCACGCGGTGCCGCCTCGCTGATCCCGGATACCTGCGGCCAGGCGACCTCCTGGGGCGGACGGTAGGTGGCGCCGAAGCCGGCGATCAGGGTCAGAACCTCCTGGGCCAGACCGAGGGCGCTGCTGAGCCCGGTCGAGCGGATGCCGCCGACGGTGACGTAGCGCCGCTCCGGGCGAGCTTCGACCCGGTAGTCCTTGTGCTCGCTGGCCGGGCGCAGCCCGGCGTAGGCAGCGGTGACCGGCATGCCGGCCAGCTCCGGCAGCATCTCGATCCCCTTGTCCCGCAGTTGCAGAAGTGCCGATCGGTCCACCGAGGCGTCGTCGCGGCTGTCCTGGTCCTCCGCTGTCGGGCCGACCAAGAGGTTCCCATAGGCGGTGCGGCAGACCACCACGCCCTTGGTATGCGCCGTCGGCACCGGCAGGAGGATCGAGGTGGCAAGCTGTGCGGCGGCCTTGTCGAAGACCACGAACTGGCCCTTGCGGGGGCGGATGGTGAAACTGCTGCTGCCCAGCAGGCGCCGATCCACGATATCGCCATAGAGCCCGGCGCAGTTGACCACGGCCCGGCCGGCGAGGGGTCCAGACGTGGTCTCCAGCCGCCAGGCGCTGCCATCGAAAGCGCCGCTCAGCACCTCCGCACCGCGCCGGCATTCGGCGCCGTTGGCAAGCGCCTGCAGCAGATAGGCTGTGGGGGCGCTCCAGGGGTCGATGACGAACTCCCGCGGCACCCGGAACCCCGCCACGACCCTGGGCGATAGCTGCGGCTCCATCTCCAGGATTTGCCGGCGGTTCAGCGGCGCGACGTCGTCGACACCGTTCGCACGGGCCCGGTCCATCAGGGCCGGCAGCTTCGCTTCTTCCTCCTGGGTCCAGGCCAGCACCAGGGCGCCAGTTTCCAGGAGCGGCAGGTTTAGGGGCTCGCGAATCTCCAGGTATTCGCGGTAGCCGGCGGCGATGCAGCGTTGTTCGAGGGAGCCGGGCGGGGCATCGAAGCCGGTGTGCAGGATGCCGCTGTTGCCCTTGCTGGCGCCGTCCAGGATGTCCACCGCTTTCTCGACGACGAGGACCCGCGCACCTGCCAGGGTCAGCCGGCGCGCCACCGCGCAACCGACGACACCGGCGCCGACGACGATCACGTCGAAGATTTCGGCCCGGCCTGCCGTCGCGCCCGTCATCGCGGAACCATGGTCCTTGTGGCTGAAACTCTTTGAGTTTTTGACTTGCCCCGAAAAGAGCACCCGCATACCGTACCCATGGATGCCCTTTCGGTCAACGAACGGCTGGCGATGATCCTGGAAAACACGAATAATTTCAATATTATAGAGATTGATTTGTGGGATCGGTCAATTTTTGTGGCCTTCGGAAGGCGGAAATGCTGAGGGGACGGGCACGCCCCTTCGGGCCGAAGCTGCGGCAGGAAAAGATAGCCGAGGCGGTTCGCCGGCAGGGACGGGTGAGCGTCGAGCACTTGGCGCTGCGCTTCAAGACGTCCCACGAAACCATCCGGCGCGACCTGACGGTCTTGGCAGAGGAGGGTGCCGTCCTCAAGGTCCATGGCGGAGCCAAGCTGCCTCGGCGGCAGGAGGAGGGACCGTTCCGCGAGCGCATGGCGCTCAACGCCGTGGGCAAGCGAATCATCGCCGAGAAGGTGGCCGGCCTGATCGCCCCGGGCGAGACGTTGTTCATCGATACCGGGTCGACGACCCTGATGTGTGCGGAGGAGATCGGCAAGATCGGCGGACTGACGGTGATCACCAACTCCACACGCATAGCGGCGGTACTCACCGAGCGCGGCAACCGGACCTCGGTGTTCCTGCTCGGCGGGCGCTTCGATGGAGACAACCAGGAGACCGTGGGGCCGACCGCCATCGCGGAGGTCCAGTCGTTCCATGCGGATCATGCCCTGATCACCGTCGGCGCCCTCGACGCCGCCGCCGGGGTGACGGACTTCAATTTCGACGAGGCCCAGGTCGCCCGCGCCATGCTGGAGCATGCCGACAATCTGGTGGTCGTCGCGGATGCTTCGAAGTTTCAGCGCAGGGCGGCGTTCTCGGTCTGTCCGCTCGAGCGCATCAATGCGCTGGTGACCGATCGCGAGCCGCAGGGTACGCTATTGGCCGCGCTGTCGGCGGCGGGTGTCACGGTGCACTGATGTCCGGCAGTAGCAGCAAGAGAGGCATCTACCGGTACTTCGCCCTCTGCGACGACAGGGCAATCGGAGGCGCGGTACGTGTGAAGGACTTCCCTGGATCCGTCCCTGGCCGCAGGGCCATGTCGACGGCAGCCAAGGTTTCGGGTGAGAACGGTCGTTCGGCTTCGGGGGAGGCTTGAATAGTGAAATCGTGTGCAACAGGAGAAGGCCATGTCTAAGAAAGAACAACCGAAAAACGCAGGGAAAGGGGCCAAGGCGGCGACCCGTACCGCGGTCAGTCAGGGCCGGCGGTCGTTTCTGAAGAATGCCGGCATCGGCGGTGCGGCGGCGGTCGCCGGTTCGACGCTTGCGGCACCTTACGTGAAGGCGCAAAGCCCGATCCGCTGGCGCCTCCAGACCTACTCCGGCGCGCCGCTCGGCGCCCATGTCATCAAGCCGCAGATCGACGCCTTCAACAAGGCGGCCAACGGCGAGATGGTGATCGAACTCTACTACGCCGACCAGCTGGTCCCGACCTCGGAATTGTTCCGCGCCCTGCAGAACGGCACCATCGATGCGGTGCAGAGCGACGACGCCACCATGGCTTCGCCGGTCGACATCTCCGTGTTCGGTGGCTACTTCCCCTTCTCGACCCGCTACAGCCTGGACCTGCCGGTGCTGTTCCAGCAGTACGGGCTCAACGAGATCTGGGCCGAAGCCTATGGCGAGGTCCAGGGTGTCGAATGGCTGAGTGCCGGCGCCTGGGATCCCTGCCACATCTTCACCAAGGACCCGATCCGCTCGCTGGCCGATATGAACGGCAAGCGCGTGTTCGGCGTCCCGACTGCGGGCCGCTTCCTGTCGCGTTACGGCCTCATCCCGGTGACGGTTCCCTGGGACGACGTCGAGGTGGCGATCCAGACCGGCGAACTCGACGGTGTCGCCTGGTGTGGATTCACCGAAGCCTACGAGGTGGGCTGGGCCGATGTCTGCAACTACGCGCTGCTGAACAACGTGACCGGCGCCTGGTGCGGTTCCTACTTCGCCAACAGTGACTCCTGGGCGAAGGTGCCGGACCACCTGAAGGAACTGTTCCTGATCTCCATCGACCAGTCGCACTACTATCGGCAGGTCTGGTACTGGGGCGGCGAAGCGGATCTTCGCGTCAACGGCAAGAAGATGGAGCTGACCACCATTCCGGCAAACGAATGGGACCAGGTGGTCAAGGATGCCGAGGAGTTCTGGGAAGAGCTTGCCTCGGTCAGCCCGCGCGCGGCGCGTGTCATCGAGACCTTCAAGAACTACAACCAGATCATGGAGCAGGTCGGCGTTCCCTATCGCTATTCCTGACCTCCACTTCGCGTCGATGTAAGGAGCGGCCGCCGGGTAGCCCGGCGGCCGTTTTCTTCGAAGTCAGCCCGCTTCGAACCCGGTGAGAAAGGCGGCCAGGTTGTCTCCCAGGGCGTCGCAGAGATAGCCGCCTTCCTGCACGATGACCGTCGGCAGGCCGAGCCGCCGCAGGCGCCCGCCGATCTCCCCGAAGCCGCCTGTCGAAACAGCCAGCCCGCCGAGGGGGTCGCCCTCGAAGGCATCCAGACCCAGCGCCACCACCAATGCCCCGGGCGCAAAGGCCGCGACCTGCTCCAGGCCGCGGTCCAGAGCATCCAGGAACGCGGCGTCCTCGGATCCGCGCGGCAGGGGCAGGTTGAGGTTATAGCCCAGGCCGGCCCCCTCGCCGCGCTCATGGGCGTGCCCCCAGAAAAAAGGATAGAAGCGGATCGGGTCGGCGTGGATCGACAGCGTGAAGACATCGGCACGGCGGTAGAATATCCCCTGCGTGCCGTTGCCGTGGTGCAGGTCGACGTCGACGATGGCGACGCGCGCGTACTTTCGGCGCAGGATCACCGCGGAGACGGCCGCGTTGTTGACGAAGCAGAAGCCACCGGCGAGGTCGGTGAAGGCGTGGTGTCCCGGCGGTCGGCAGAGAGCGTAGGCCGATGACGACCCGTCGCGCACCAGTGCCGCGGCGGAGGCCGCCGTATTGGCGCTCCAATAGATCGACTCCCAGCTGCCCGGTCCGATCGGACAGGCCGTGTCGGCCATGTGGTAGCCGGCCTGGCCGACTGCGGAGAGCGGATAGCTCGCCTCGCGGCGATCAGGATGGATGTTCGGGATGACCTCCTCGGAGGCGCCGGGGATGCGCGCCCAGCGCTCATGGATCTGCTGCAGGAAGCGGATGTACTCCGGCGTGTGAACGGCGGCGATGGGGCCGAGGCCGTGATCCTCCGGCACGACGATCTCATGCCCGGCGTCCCCGGCCGCGGCCAGCAGGCAGTCGACTCGGTCGGGCACTTCGGGGTTGGGCTGCTGCGCGCCATTGACGAGAAAGCTGCGCGGATAGTGCACCTTCTGCCGGCCGACGGCACAGAAAACTTTCATGCCGGTGATTCCTCCGCGCCGGCTGCCAGGTCAGCAAAACCCGTGTCGTCCAGCAGATAGATGTGCTCCGCCTCGGAGTGGCTGAGGCCATGACGGGTGTAGAACGCCTGTGCCCGCTGGTTATCTGCTTCGACCGAGAGGCGCAGATAGCCGCAGCCGCGGGCCTTGCCGAGGGCAGCGGCCGCAGTCAACAGGCGGGCGCCAACGCCGAGCCCGCGTGCCCGTCTTGTAACGACGAGGTCCTGGATATAGATGCCGCGTTCACCGCGCCAGGTGGAATAGCTGCTGAAGTAGAGACACAGACCGACGGGCGCGCCACCGATCTCTGCCATCAGCGCCTCGAACGCGGGATCGTCGCCGAAGCCGTCACCTGCGATGTCGGTTACACTTGACATCACCTTGTCCATGGAATCGCGGGCGCGGGCCAATTCGACGATGAGGTCATAGATCGCCTCCGCGTCCCTGCGTTCGGCGCGTCGTATGGTGACCTCCTCCGGGCGGCGCGAAACGTGTCGGCTCATGGCGCTGCTCATCAGAACGCGACCCTGTCACCGCCCTTAAGGGCCAGGGCGTCGCGCACCTCCGCCGGCGAAGCCGCCTCGTAGCCCAGCTCCTCGAGAATGCGGCGGATCTTGGTCACCTGCTGGGCATTGCTCTCGGCGAGACGGCCGCGGCCGATGGTCAGGCTGTCCTCCAGGCCGACTCGCACGTTGCCGCCGAGAATGGCTCCCAGGGTACCGAGCGGTATCTGGTGGCGTCCGGCGGCCAGAACCGAGAAGCGGTACGCATCGCCCAGCAGGCGGTCCGCCGTCGCCTTCATGTGCATCAGCTGCTCCGGCGCGGCGTCGATCCCGCCGAGTACGCCAAGCACGAACTGCAGGAACACCGGCGGCCTGATAAGTCCTTCCGCGAGGTAGAAGGCCACGGTCTGAAGATGGCCGACATCGTAGCACTCGAACTCGAAGCGGGTACCGCAGCCGTTGCCGAGGCGGTCCAGCACGGCCTCGATGTCGGCGAAGGTATTCTTGAAGACGGTGTCCCTGGAGGCCTCCAGGAAACCCGCCTCCCAGTCGTGCTGCCAGCCGTTGTAGCGGCGCTGCAGCGGGAAGATGCCGAAGTTCATCGATCCCATGTTCAGCGAGCACATCTCGGGCTGCGCCTGCAGCGGTGCGGCGAGGCGCTCTTCCAAGGTCATCTGTGCGCTGCCCCCGGTGGTGATGTTCACCACGGCGTCACAGGCCTGCTTGATGCGCGGCAGGAAGGCCATGAAGGCGCCCGGATCCGCCGTCGGCCGACCGTCCTTGGGGTCGCGGGCGTGCAGGTGGAGGATCGCCGCGCCGGCCTCGGCGGCGGCGATCGCCTGCTCGGCGATCTCGTCGGCGGTGACCGGCAGGTGCGGACTCATGCTCGGCGTGTGGATCGAGCCGGTGACCGCGCAGGTGATGATGATCTTCCCTGGCGCCATGGTTCCGCTCATCCTGCCGGGAGGCCGGCTGCGGCGGCGAACTCGGCGAGACTGGCTTCCAGCAGGGCGAGAACCTCCGTTATCTCGGCTTCCTCGGCGATCATCGGTGGGCAGACCAGGAAGTGGTCGCCCTCCAGGCCACCGCGGGTGCGTCGCGAGTAGATGATGAGGCCGCGGTCAAAGGCAATATCGACCAGGCGGCTGTGCGCATTGAGCGCGGCCGGCAGCGGCTCCATAGACCGGCGGTCGGCGACCAGTTCGAAGGCCAGCAGCAGGCCGAGGCCGCGGACGTCGCCGATGAAGGGGAAGCGCGCCATCAGGCCTTTGAGCCCTTGCTTCAGCAGCGCGCCCATGCGCGTCGCGTTGCCCATCAGGTCTCGGCTTTCGATCTCTTCCAGCACGGCGAGGCCGGCGGCACAGGCCAGTGGGTTGCCGGCATAGGTGTAGCCGTGGATGAAGCCGCCCTGGTCGAGCACCGGGTCGACCAAGCGGCGATCCGCCACCATGGCGCCAAGCGGCGCGTAGCCGGCCGCGAATCCCTTGGAGAGGGCGACGATATCGGGCCGCAGGTTCCAGTGCTCAGCGGCCAGGAAGCGGCCGGTGCGCCCGACGCCGCTCATCACTTCGTCGAGAATCAGCAGAACGCCGTACTCGTCGCAGATCTCGCGAACACGCCGATAGTAGCTGTCCGGGGCGACCAGGGCACCGGTCGAGGCACCACCGACCGGCTCCATGATGAAGGCCAGCACCGTTTCCGCTCCCTGACGGCGAATTTCCTGGCGCAGCATCTCGGCGTAGCGCAGGCCGCGTGCTTCCCAATCGAGGTCGTCGCGGTCGAGGTAGCAGGTCGGCGCGGGAATCTTCGGCATCTCCCGCATCATCGGTGCAAAGGGTGCAGTCATCGGCGTGTAGCCGGTGACTGCCAGCGCGCCGAGCGTGGCGCCGTGGTAGGAAGGGTAGCGGGAAATCACCTTGTAGCGGGTTGCCTGACCGGTGGCGAGAGCGTGCTGGCGGGCGAGCTTCAGGCAGGACTCGACGGCCTCGGAGCCGCCGGAAACGAAGAACACCCGGTCCAGCCCGGCCGGCATGCGGCCCGCGATGCGGCGTGCCAGCGTCTCCGCCGCCTCGTTCTCGAAATGCAGACGGTAGGCGAAGGTGGTCTCTTCCATCTGTCGGCGCATGGCGGCCAGGACCCGCGGATTGCCGTGGCCGATGTTGGCGACCATGGCGCCGCTCGAGCCGTCGATGTAGCGCTTGCCGGCGCGATCCCAGAAGTAGATGCCCTCAGCGCGTGCCACCAGGGGGCGCCGGCTGCGGGTCTGGTAGAAGAGGTTCGACGGCTCGCGCGTTTCGGCGGCGGTCGCGGTGATGACGGTCATCTCGGTATTCTCTATGGTGTGGCTATTCCGGCTGCAGCAGGACGATATCGCTTGCCCTTACCTGCACCGCGACCTCAGCGCCTTCTGCGAAGGGACGCCGGTCGATGGGATTGATCACCTGCAGGCTATGTCCGCCGACAGTGACGAAGTATCGGGCCGACTGCCCCTGATAGTCGACCGCATCGATACGGCCGGTGAGACTTGTGTTGTTCGCGTCCGATTTAGCCTCAAGGGATAGTCGCAGCTTTTCTGCGCGGACTACGAGCCTGACGCTGCTGCCGTCTGCCGGCGCAGTTCCGTCCGCTTCGGCCAGAATATCGCCCAGATCGGGTACGGCGATGCGCAGCCGCCCATCGGCCCGGTCGAGGACACGGCCGTCGAGAAGGTTCGAGTTGCCGAGGAAGCGGGCGACGAACTCGGAACGCGGCCGCATGTAGACGTCTTCGGGCGTACCCTGTTGTTCGATGCGTCCCTGGTTCATCACGATGATCTCGTCGGACATCGCCAGGGCCTCGGACTGGTCGTGAGTCACGAAGATCGTGGTGATGCCGAGTTGATGCTGGATCTTTTTCAACTCGACCCGCATCTCCTCGCGCAGGTTTGCATCCAGGGCCGAGAGCGGCTCGTCGAGCAGCAGCACGTCCGGTTCCACCACGACGGCACGGGCCAGGGCGATGCGCTGCTGCTGGCCACCGGAGAGCTGGTTCGGAAAGCGATCGCCCATCTGCGGCAGCTGCACCAGTTCCAGCGCCCGCTTGACGCGGGTGACGATGTCCGTCTTGCTCACCCTTCTGTACTTGAGGCCGAAGGCGACGTTGTCGAACACGGTCTTGTGGGGAAAGAGGGCATAGTTCTGGAATACGATTCCCAGGTTGCGCTTGTGAATGGGAACGTCGTTGACTCGCGACCCCTTGATCAAAATGTCGCCGGCGCTGGGCGCGGCCAAGCCCGCCACCATGCGCAGCGTGGTGGTCTTGCCACAGCCCGAAGGCCCGAGCAGGGTGACGAAAGCGCCGGCTTCGACGGCGAGGTCCATCGGCTGCACGGCGGTGAAGCTTCCGTAGCGCTTTATCACGCCGCGCAGTTCGACGACCGGCTGGCGATCGCTCATCGGGGTCTACTCCCGTTCTCGTGAAGGAAGGCGGCGGGCCGGCCCGCTCGGGGAAGGGCGACGGCCCGCCGCATCCGCCTCAGTAACCCCTCTGCACGCGGCCGAAGGTCTTCGACCACTCGGCCTCATTGCCGTTCCAGTAGGCCGGATCGGCGAAGGTGAGGTGGGACAAGGTACCGGTCGGATCGAAGGCCGGCAGCGTCGGAATCTTGTCGCCGAGGTCGACCTTGGTGGGATCGAGCGAGGGCGGGTAGCTCTGCCCCTCGGCCACGGCGATCGCCACTTCCGGTTCCAGCATGAAGTTCAGCAATTCCTCGCAAGCCTCCAGCGGGCTGCCCTTGAGGACCATGAGGCATTCCTGCCAGGCGTAGCCGTTTTCGGGGTCGTGGTAGCCGATGGGGTGACCCTGTTCCTGAAGTGCCGCGATACGTCCCGACCAGCCTTCGGTGACATAGATTTCACCCTCGGCCAGCAGGCTCATCAGCTCGGCGCCGGACCCCCAGTATTTCAGGGCCAGGTCGCGGTGGGCTCGGATGGCGTCCCAGACGGCATCCATATCCTTGATATCGTTCGGGTTCTGATCTGTGGCCAGAGCGCCGTACCAGATCCTGGTACGCCAGTCGCCCCAGCCGCCGATCTTCCCCTTGTACTTGGGATCGACAAGAATCTTGGCGCCCTTCTCCTGCATCTCTTCTTTGCTGATGCGGTCGGTGTTGTAGGCAAGGCCGGTAGTGCCGTAGTCGTAGGGCGCCGCGGAGAGCTTGCCGGCGGTGACCCGGCGGAACGGCTGCATCAGGGCCGACATGACATATTGCAGGTTCGGGATGTTGTCCTCGTTGAGGACAACGTCGTAGCCGAGGTTGACGTAGCGCGCATAATCGAACACGCCGCTGGCGTGGAAGATGTTGTACTCGCCTTCCTGACCCGCCTTGACGCGGTTCAGGTACTCATCACCGCTGGCGAAGGTGCCGTCGACGACCTTGATGCCGGTTTCGGCGGTATAGGGATCGAAGGCGAACTTGCGGAACGCCTCCGAGACCACGCCGCCCCAGCCGTCGAAGCGGACGCTTTCGGGAGTCGCCGCCAGCGCCTGGCGCTGCAGGCTCTTCAGCGGTCCGCCGGTCAGCCCGGCGCCGAGGCTCGCGGCGCCGAGAAGGGTGAGGAACGTGCGGCGGTCGAGGCCGCCGTTGCGGTAGCGTTCAAGCAGTCGTTGATAGCGAGTGGTGTCATCCATCTCCCATACCTTTCCCTGGTTTGAGGTTCGTTTCCATTGTCTCGGACTTTCCCTTGGACTCTCCATTGCGGATCATCGGAGCGCGGCCGCCATGCGCCGGGCGATCGCCACGCCGAGCAGCGGAACCGCGACGGTGACGACCACCATCACCGCCCCCAGTGCATTGATCTCCGGGCTGATCGAGTGGCGCAGCATGGCGAAAATCTGCGTCGGCACGGTCTCGACGCCGCCCGGCTTCCAGAACAGCGTGCCGGTGATATCGTCGAAGGAGATCGTGAAGGCGAAGATGACTCCGGCAAAGACCGCCGGCATGATCAGCGGCAGGGTCACTTCGCGGAATGTGTGAAATGCGTTGGCGCCGAGGCTGAGCGCGGCCTCCTCATACTCACGGCGCACGGCCACGAGCCTTGCCTGAACGATGAGTACCACGAAGGGGAGGGTGAAGATGACGTGGCCCAGCAGCAGCAGCGTGAAGCTCTTCGGCATCTCCAGCCAGCGCAGGAAGAGTAGCAGGGCGACGGCAAGAACCACTTCGGGCACCAGGATCGGCGCCACCAGGGCGGTGGTGATCAGCCCCTTGCCGCGGAAGTCGTAGCGCACCAGGGCGAGGCTCGCGAGCACGCCTATGGTAGTGGAAATGACGGCGGTCAGCGCCCCCAGCACCACCGAGGTTCGGAAGGCGCGCACGATGGCGTCGTTGTTCCACAGCTCGACGAACCAGCGGAAACTGACGCCCTGCATGGGGAAGCTGCCGAACTGGCTGGCATTGAAGGCCAACAGCACTACCACGGCAACCGGCAGGAACATGAAGAAATAGACCAGGACCGTGAAGGCCCGGATCAGGCTCCAGCTGGAGACCACGCGGGCGAGCGCGCTCATCGGAAGCTCTTGGCCAGTTGGCCGATGCCGGCATAACGGGTGTAGAGCATGACCACAGATCCGAGGACAATCAAGAGCGCGAGCGACAGGGCCGACCCGAGGGGCCAGTTGAGCTGGGTGATGATGGCCTCGAATACGAGGTTGGCGAACATGGCGTCGCGCGGCCCGCCCAGCACCATCGGCGTGATGTAGGTGCCGGCCCCGAGCACGAAACATAGCAGACTGCCGGCGGCGAGGCCCGGCAGGGAGAGGGGCAGGGTCACCTCGCGAAAGGCTTGCCATCCGGTGCAGCCCAGCGAGCGTGCGGCATCGACGAGATTGGTGTCGATGCCGTCCAGGCTGACGTAGATGTTGAGGATCATGAAGGGCAGCAGGAAGTGCACCAGCCCGAGAATCACCGTGCCTTCATTGTAGAGGATCTGCAGCGGCTCCGAGATCACGCCGAGCCACAAGAGGAAGACGTTGAGCGCGCCGCTGACGCCGAGGATGTTGATCCACGACATCGTGCGGATGATGTAGCTGATCCAGAACGGCAGCATCAGCAGCAGGATGAGAGCGGTCTTGTGGCGCGTGGTGGAGCGCGCGATGAAATAGGCCGGCACATA
Organism: Kiloniellaceae bacterium; assembly: GCA_050330205.1. Classification (GTDB taxonomy): domain Bacteria; phylum Pseudomonadota; class Alphaproteobacteria; order Kiloniellales; family Kiloniellaceae; genus Pelagibius. Next base: position 99,131 of record JBHJOA010000032.1, on the reverse strand, counting down.
GCCCAACAGGATGCAGAGCAGGGTCGAGGTAGCGGCGATGCGCAGCGTCTGGCCCAGGATGTCGCGGTAGAAGACGTCGGTCAGCACCTCGATCCAGTTATCGAGATAGAAGCCCGTCTGTTCGGCGCCGGTGGCGGTGCGCAGCCAGAACGAGTAGACGACGATGAAGCAGACCGGCACCACCAGCAGCAGGGTAACCGCGCCCAACGCCGGCGACATCAGGATCCACGGGCGCGCGCCCGGCGCCTCGGAGTCGCTGGCTGTCATCTTTCCCTGATCCTCGCTGCACGCCCGGCCTTATCGTCTGCCGGTATGGGAAGGCAGTGTTCTCCTTCCCCCTTTATTGTGCAAATAGATAAGCCCTATACTGGTCATAGATCAAATCTATGAGTTAACGAGGATCGGCCATGCTCAAGGACAGTGGCGAGCGCCTGGCACGGGAACTGGACTGGAACCTGCTGCGAACCTTCATGGTGGTGGTGCAGGAGGGCAGCGTCACCGGCGCCGCCAAACGGCTGTACCTGCGCCAGCCGACCGTCAGCCACGCCCTGAAGCGCCTTGAGACGCGCCTGGGCAAGCGCCTGATCGACCGCGGGCCAGCGACCTTCCGGGTCACCCCGGCCGGCGAGGTGCTGTATCGGGAATGCGTCGAAATCTACGGCAACGTCGCCAGGGTCGCCGTGCTGACCCGCGACATCAAGGACGAGATCACCGGCCATGTGCGCATCGCCATGGCAAGCCATGTCATCTCGCCGATCTTCGACGAGGTGCTGGCGGCCTTCCATATCGAAAATCCCAAGGCCACTTACGAGATTGAGGTCGACACCTCCGCCGAGGTGACCCGGGCGGTGCTTGAGAAGTCCGCCAGCTTCGGTCTCTGCCTGGTGCACAAGCGCTCGCTGCGGCTCGAGTACAAGATGATCTACCGCGAGTATTTCGGCTTCTTCTGCGGGCCTTCGCACCCGCTGTTCGGCCGGCAGCCGTTGAAGCTCGAGGATCTCAGGGGCCACGCGTCGGTTTCCTTCAAGACCGACCAGCTCGCGGACGCGCTGAGGCCGGTGGCGCTGCTGCGCGCCCAGCACGACCTCGACGACTGGGTGGTGGGGCATTCCTCGCACCTGGAGGAGGTGCGCCGCATGATCATCGCCGGGCTTGGCATCGGGCCGCTGCCGATCCATGTGGTGGCGCGCGACCTGCGCGATGGCCTGCTGTGGCGCCTGCCGCCCTACGAGTCGCCGCCGGCCATCGACATCTACCTGGTGTGGAACCCGCACACCCACCTGAATCGCGCGGAGGAGGGACTGCTGGCCGCCCTGCGCGCGGCCATCGATGCCAAGCCGCTGAGCGCCCGGACCTACGAGTAGCCCGGACCTACGAGTAGGCTGCGGCGGCGGCAGATCAGCCGGCGTCGGAGATGCCTAGCAAGGCCTCGGCGGCCCAGTAGACCGCGGCGCCGATGACCAGGGTGCAGACGACGTTGAGCAGCAGGCCGGCTTTCGCCATCTGCGGAATGGTGATCCTGCCGCTGGCGTAGACGATGGCGTTCGGCGGCGTCGCCACGGGCATCATGAACGCGCAGCTGGCGGCGATCGCCACCGGCACCGCGTAGAGCGCGGGGTCGCCGATAGTACTGGCGCCAAGCGTGGCTGCGATGGGGATGAAGACCGAGGCCGTTGCGGTGTTGCTGGTGACCTCGGTCAGAAACACCACCAGTCCGGTGACCAGCAGGATCAGGGCGAAGATCGGCCAGCCGGCAAATCCCGCCAGCAGGTCGCCGATCCAGGCCGCCAGGCCGCTGGCCTGGATTGCCGAAGCGAGGCTCAGTCCTCCGCCGAAGAGAATGAGTACGCCCCAGGGCAGCGTCTTCGCCGCTTCCCAGTCGAGCAGGAAGCGGTGCTGCTTGAGGTCTGCCGGAATGGCAAAGAGCGCCAGGCCGCCCAGCAAGGCGATTCCCGGATCGCTGAGCCCGGTGCCTGGCAGCAGGTCCTCCAGCAGAGGGCGCAGCACCCAGAGCGCGGCTACCGTGGCGAAAACAGCGGCGACCATGCGCTCCTCGCGCCCGATAGGGCCAAGTCCGCGCAGCTCGCCGGCGATGACCTCCTCGGCACCGGCAACCGCGTGATGGCCGACCGAAACGAAGATGCGAGTCAGCAGCAGCCAGGCGAGCACCAGCAGCAGCGCTGCCAGCGGCACGCCGAACAGCATCCAGCGGCCGAAGCCGATGGCGATGCCGTAGCGTTCCGATAGAAACGCCGCCAGCAGCGCATTGGGCGGGGTGCCGATCAGCGTTCCCAGGCCGCCGATGCTGGCGGCATAGGCGATGCCGAGCAGCAGGGCCAGAGCGAACCGGTCGGAGGTGCGGGCGTCCCCTCGATCGAGGAGGGCCACGACCGCCAGAGCGATCGGTACCATCATGATCGTGGTCGCCGTGTTGCTGAGCCACATGGACAGCACCGCAGTGGCGATCATGAAGCCGCCGATCAGCATATCCGGCGTGGAACCGACCGCCTTCAGGATCGTCAGGGCGATGCGGCGGTGCAGGTTCCAGCGCTCGACCGCCTTGGCGATCAGGAACCCACCGAGAAAGAGAAAGATCAATGGGTTGGCATAGGGTGCCGTGGCATCGGCGATCCCGGCGACGCCGAGCGGCGGAAAGATCACGATGGGCACCAGGGCGGTGGCCGCCACCGGCAATGCCTCGGTAATCCACCAGATGACCATCAGGGTGACGGTCGCCGCCACCGCCCAGGCCGCGGGCGTCAGGCCGGCCGGTGCCGGCAGCACCAGGAGCAGCAGGAACGCCAGCGGCCCGGCGGGGAGGCCGATCAACGGCACGATTCGCTTCGTCTCGTCGTCAGCGGCGTTCATGCTGGGGGGCGTTCATGCTGGGGAGGGAATCCGGTCCTGGTGGCGCGTATCGGGGGCTGAGCTCGTTTAAAGCGTCACCCTGCCATGCCATCCTGTTCAAGGTTCTTGACCCAAATCAATGAGGAAGGTGCGGAAAAGGGGCATCAGTACTCGTCTCTCGCCTCGTTCCGGAGGATGGTTGCGATGCCGACGAAGTCCGTTAAGGAAACTGCGAAAGGTGCAATCCCGATGGCTTGGGCTGTGCCACCCGGCGGCTTTGAAAGCCTGCTGCAGTCGAACGCCAAGGCTGCCGAGATCTGGTTGGAGTCCTGGAGCAAACTGGCCGGCGAATCGGCTGGCTTCCTGGGCCGGCGATGGAAAACGGATATCGAACTGCTTGAGAAGATCTGGTCCTGTCGGTCGCCGCAGGAGCTTCTGCAGGTCCAGAGCGAGTTCTTCCAGAGGGCACTGGTCGACTATATGAAGGAAGCCGGCAAACTGGCCGATATCGAGACCGAGGCCGGAGTTGCCGAGATGGAGGCGCTGGACGAAGGCGCGCGGGAAGCCTGCGGGCCGGAGAAAAAGTCGCCGAAATCGTAAGCTGACCGCCCCAACGACTTGCCGCCGTGGCTAAGGCGGCGTGCCGTCGCGCCGGGCCAGCACTGCCTGGATCGCCGATATGAGCTGCAGCTGCCCGCCCCAGCCAACGCTTCGGGGCGTGATGTGCGAGAATCCGTCGATCAGGAACACCTCGCTGCCTGGAACGGCGCGCCCAAGGGCCAGGCTCTCGCTATAGGGGATCAGCGGGTCGAGGCGGCCATGAACCAGGATCAGCCTGCCCTCCAGGGATGAAAGGTCGTAGCGGCTGGGCGAGAGCGTCTCCATCCGCTGCCTCACAGCCTCCGGCAGTGCCGCAATAAGCGACGGCACCTGCGCCGGTTCCCGATTGACCATCAGTGCCAGCAGCGCCCGGCCCTGCGGCCCGAGTTCGGCGGCGAGCGCCTCGACGTCCGGGTCGCAGCCGTCGAAGCAGTCGCGGCCGAGCGCTTCGAGGCGGGCGCGGTCCTGGGCGTCATCCAGCACGGCCGCGTTGCTGGCGAGGAAGACCCACTTCGCGTACTGCAGCGGACTCCCGACCTCCCAACTACGCGTGCCCGGCGGCCGGTATCTGCCGGTAGTGGCGAAGGTGACCACCGCTGCGCTGTCGAAGTAACCGCCCACTCCGACCACGAAATCAAGCGGTACTGACGCCTCCCGCACCTCCAGGCCGGCCAAGATGGCGAGGGCGACGGCATAGGAAATGGCGACCACCCCGGTGCTGCGCCCGGCGGCTTCCGCCCGCGTGCGATGCAGGTGCCGCAGGGCATCGGCGATGGTGTCGGCGTCTTCCGGGCGCACCCGCAATTCGCGCGACCCGCGCACCTCCGGCACCATCACCAGGAAGCGTGCGCGGGCCAGCGAGCGGGCGAGTTCCTGGACACGCAGGTCGTCCTTGCCATCTCGGGTGAAACCGGGCACCAGGACCAGCGCTCCTCCGAGCGGCTGCAGCGGGTCATAGAAGTCGGCGACGTTGTCGCGTCCTTCGACCTGGTAGCGCTCGGTGGACCGTTGCGGCATCGGGGTCAGCTTCTTCAGCTCCGAGGGGCCGCCCGCCGCGTCGATGTCCTGCAACAATCGCGTCGCTTCCCAGCTCTCCGTTGAAACGCAGCCGATCAGCAATGCAACGAAGGCGAGCCACAGCGTGGGCGCTGCGATGTACCTTCGGCGGGCATGGATGGCTGTCGATTTTCTGGTCATGGCCCGCATTCTCGCCGGTCGGGCGGGGTACCTGTCGAGTCTCTTCTTGCGCTTGCCTCGGCCCGCCGCCTTGCCGGACGGGCGTTTCGTGCTAGAAAAGAATCCGAGGCGGGGGCCGCCATGCTTCCGAACAGGCACAGGGATGAAGCGATGAGAATCAAGGCTGCAGTCCTGCATGAAGTCGGCCGCTCCCGACCCTACGCGGAGAGCCGCCCGCTGCTGGTCGAGGATCTCGAGATCGACCCACCGGGCGCGGGCGAGGTGTTGCTGCGCATCGGCGCCGCCGGCCTATGCCACTCCGACCTCTCCGTGGTGAACGGCGACCGGCCGCGCCCGGTGCCCATGGCGCTCGGCCACGAGGCGGCCGGCGAGGTCGTCGAGATCGGCCCCGGTGTCACCGACCTGGTGCCCGGCGACCATGTCGTCATGATCTTCGTGCCGAGCTGCGGCCATTGCCTGCCCTGCATGGAAGGAAGGCCGGCGCTCTGCGAGCCCGGGGCCGCCGCCAATGGTGCCGGTACCCTGCTGTCGGGCGCGCGGCGTCTGCACCTCGAGGGCCGGGAGATTCATCACCACATGGGAGTCTCGGCCTTCGCCGAGTATGCCGTCTGCGCCCGTCCTTCCCTGGTGAAGGTCGACAAGGACCTGCCGCTGGAGGAGGCGGCCCTCTTCGGTTGCGCCGTGCTGACCGGGGTCGGTGCCGTGGTCAATACCGCCCGGGTCATGCCCGGCAGCAGCGTGGCGGTCGTCGGTCTCGGTGGTGTTGGCCTTAACGCCGTCCTGGGCGCGCGGCTCGCCGGGGCCGAGAAGATCGTTGCCGTGGACTTGCTCGACGACAAGCTGGCGCTTGCCCGCCAGCTCGGCGCCTCCCACAGCTTCAGCGCGGCGGACCAGGATGCGGTCGCGCAGATCAGGGAAGCCACCAGAGGCGGGGTCGATTATGCGTTCGAAATGGCCGGCTCGGTGAAGGCGATGGATCTGGCCTATCGCGTAACCCGGCGCGGAGGCACTACAGTCACCGCTGGCCTGTCTCACCCGGACCACCGCTTCGAGGTGCAGCACGTAAGTCTGGTGGCCGAGGAGCGCACGGTGAAAGGGAGCTATATCGGCAGCTGCGTGCCACTGCGTGACGTGCCGCGCTATGTCGCTCTCTATCGCCAGGGGCGCCTTCCGGTCGACCGTCTCATGAGCGAGCGGTTGAGCCTGGAGCAGATCAACGAGGGTTTCGACCGTCTCGCCGACGGCCATACCGTGCGGCAGATCGTTACGCCTTGAATTCGCCTGGGTGCCGTCCAGCGTCAGTCATATCGGGCCAGGATTTCCGCCTGGGTGCCGTCGTCGATCATCGCCGTCAGCGCCTTTTGCATACGGGCGACGATCTGGTCCGGCGTCTGCAGCGAGCAGGCGATGGAGAATACCTGTTCGTGGAGCACCGCGACTTCTTCCACGGGCAGTCCCTGGTCCTGCAATCGGTGGAGAAACGACTCTGACACGGCCATCAGGTCGACGCGCCCACTCAGCAGCTTTTTCAAAGTGAGGTCAAGGTCGCGTGCCAGGTCGATCTTCGTGAAGCCGGCATTGCGCAGGAGCTCTACTGTATAGTCGCCGGTTTGTGTGCCTGTGCGGTAGTCGGTCGCCGACGCAACGTCTGCGGGTTCGACTCCGGATCCGGTTGCCCGCACCAGCAGCGTGCGTTCGACAAGGAGTGGCTCGACCCATTTGAAGTGCGCATCACGGTCCACCGTGTGCGCCGTCGTGAAGACGCAGGTCATCGGCTTCTCGCGGGCCAGGCCGATTGCCCGGGACCAGGGCAGCAACTCCATCTCGAACCCGATACCGCTGCGCCGCATGATCTCACGTACCTGCTCGGCCCCCAGGCCGGCAATCTCGCCACCGTCGTCATAGTTGAACGGTGCGTACTGCTCGGTTGTGAGATGCAGGGTTTCCCCAGCGGCTGCGGGCCAGGCGGGGAGGAGGAGCAGGCCGGCAAACAGTGCGGCGGTGGCGTCAGCGATCCGAAACATGCTGGATCTCCGTCGGTTCCAGTGGATCGAGGCGCAGGGCCTTGCGGTCGGGCCCATCCCATCGTCTCGCGCCTAAACGAAACATCAACATCCGTCGATGTTGCAATCCAGTTAACCGGAACTCCGTAAAGATTAGTTTAAGGAGAGCCGACTATCTTTGACTGGTTAATTCGGCGACGGGATGAATGGCAGTCAGTATTCCTTCGCGGCCGACGAATACTGCTTTAGTCGAGAAGCACGCCCTGAATGGGAAAGAAACGTACGAGGTTTACCGGCGCTTCGATCCGGAACCGTATCGTCGTCACCGTATTGGTGACTGTCGTGGCGGTCTCGGCGATTAGCACCGTCCTCACAGGGCAGGATCACGCTGCACGCCTGATGAGCGACCTGAAGGCGGAGTCTCAAGTCTTCACTAGTGTATTCGGCGACACCCTTTCGGATCCGCTGTGGGACTACGACTACGAGATGGTCCAGCAGCGGCTGGATCGTCTGGCTGCCACGGGCTCGATCGCCGGTGCTCGAGTTCTCGACACTCAGGGTGCGACCTTGGCGGAGGTGCAGGTCGGCGGCTTCGATCCGGCAGGCCAAGGAAACCATCTGGTATTCGAGCGCGAGATCACTGCGGAAGCCGGCGAAGCGGTCGGCACGCTGCTGCTCTGGTTCTCGACCGCCGGCGTTCAGACCGAAGTCCGCAAGGCGATGCGCGATGCCGCCGCAACCGCAGCGGTGCTCGCGATCGTCACTGCGGTTATCGTCTTCGTCGGCGTCAACCTGATCACAGGTCCCCTGGCGCGGGTGACCGACGCGATGATCCGTATCGGCGAGGGTGATCTCGACACCGTGGTACCCTCCGGCAGCCGCAATGACGAAGTGAGCCGGATGGCCGCGGCACTTGAACACCTACGGCTGAACGGCCTGAGGGTCGAACAGGCTGAGCGCGGCCTCCGGCGCGCCAATGCCTACCTCGAACAGCGGGTCTCCGAGCGCACGGCGGAACTCGAAAATGCGCGCTTTCAGGCCGAGGAAGCCAACCGCGCCAAGACAGAGTTTCTTGCCAATATGAGCCATGACCTGCGGACGCCACTGAACGCCATCCTCGGCTTCAGCGAGATCATGCGCGCGCGGGCCTTCGGTGAGCTCGGCGACCCCCGCTATGCCGAATATGTTGAAGACATCCACCATAGCGGTTCGCTGTTGATTGCCCTGATCGACGATTTGCTGGACATCTCCAAGGTGGAGGCCGGCAAATACGAACTGAGCGAGGAAATCGTCGACATCGAGCAGTTGGTCAGAGGTTGTCTGCGTCAGGTGGCACCAGCTGCCGAGGGCGCGGGACAACGCGTAACGGTGGATATTGCTGCCCATCTGCCCGACCTGCTCGGCGACGAGCGTGTGCTGGTACAGATCCTCAACAACCTGTTGTCCAATGCGGTCAAGTTTACGCCCGAGGGTGGGACTATCGAGGTCAAGGCCTGGACCGACGCCCGAGGTTGCCTGCTTCTCAGCGTCGCCGACAACGGCGTCGGCATGACCGAGGAGGGTGTTGCGAAGGCGCTCAGACCCTTCGAACAGGCGCACAGTGCCCGCTCCCGAGAGCACAAAGGCACCGGTCTCGGCCTGCACCTCTGCGACAACTTCATGAAGCTCTTCGGCGGCACCCTGGAGATTCAAAGCCGCCTCGGGGAAGGGACCACAGCCACCGTCACCTTCCCGCCGGAGCGCTCCGTCACAGCCAGGCGCAGTGCCTGACCGCCATCATATTCGGTAGCGTTGTCCTCTCAGCGGAAGCGCCAGGCCTGCGTGCGGCGCAGAATGCCCTTCGATACGATCAGATGGAAAATGCGGGCGCCGGCATTGGTGTAGAAGATCATCATGCCCATGGCCGCCGCCGGCGCGATGTCGCCGGCATCGTCCATGTTCAGCACCGCGACCGAGGCCAGCGTGGTGGTAGGTGAGTAGAGGAAAACCACAGCCGAAACCGTCGTCATCGCGTTGACGAAGAGATAGATCGAGATGTCGAGGATGGTCGGGAGGCAGACGGGTACCGTGACCACGCGGAACAGCTTGTGGAAGGGCTGTTTCAGCGAGGCGGCGACGGATTCGAACTCCCGGTCCATTTGCTTCAGGGCCGTCATCGCCGTGAGGTGAGAGACGGTGTAGAAGTGGGTGACCGTGCAAATCACCAGGATCGCCATGGTGCCGTAGAAGGCGTGGAGCGGATTGCTGGGCTCGTTGAAGAAAAAGATGTAGGCAAGGCCCAGCACCATGCCGGGAATCGCCATCGGCATCATGGCAAGCATCTGGAATGCCGCCCGCCCGGTTTCGAAGCCCTTGGTCTTCTCCACCATATAGGCGCCGATAAAGACCAGCAGAGTGCCAAAGCCGGCCGTCAGAAGCGCCATCTTGATCGAGTTGTAGTAGGAATCCCAGCCGCCGCCGTCCATCAGGTCGAAGGCGTAGTTCTTCAGGCTGAGGCTGAGGTCGTAGGGCCAGAACTTGATCAGGGCGGCGAACTGGCAGATCGCCAGGAGGCCGACGATAAAGATTGCAACAAGGGTGCAGTAGACGAAGGCCAGGGCGTCGAATCGTGGGTTACGCTTGGGCTGGTAGGGTACCGATCGGGCCGAAAGCTGTGCGACCTGGCGCTTCTGCACGGCGCGGTCGACGGCAAAGGCAACCAGCGCCGGGATCAGCAGCACCACCGAGACCACGGCGCCCATCTCGAAGTTTTGCTGACCGATCACCTGCTTGTAGATGTCGACGGCCAGCATGTTGAATTGCCCGCCGATCACCTTGGGCAGACCGAAGTCGGTAATCACCAGATTGAAAACCACGAAGGCGGCGGAGATCAGCCCGTAGCGCGCGCCGGGGATGGTCACAGTCCAGAAGGTTCGCCAGCGGCTGGCCTTCAGGCATTCCGCCGCCTCGTAGAGCCGGGCGTCGGAGATCGCCAGGGCGGTAGTCAGGATGATCATCGCGTGCGGGAAGGTGAAGAATACCGACCCGATGACGATCCCTATGGGACCGTAGATCGACTCGCCCATCAGGAGCGATTTGAGGAGACCCTGGTTGCCGAAAAGGTAGACCAGGGCGATACCGGGCAACAGCGACGGCACCAGGATGGGCGCCATGGCGATCAGTCGGAATACGCCCTTGAAGCGCATGCAACTTCGGTTCAGCGCGTAGGCAAAGCCGAAGGCGAGGATCACCGTGATGACGGTACTGATCGCGGAAATGATCAGCGAGTTCTCGATCGAGCGGAATAGCGACGGCGTCGAGAAATAGGTGGCATAGTTGGCCAGGCCGACGTCGCGCCCGGGGCGCAGCATCACCCGCCGGAAGTTGTTGGAATCGACCTCCTGCCATTGCGTGCCGGCGAATCGCTCCGAGCCGATCAGGTAAACCGCGTCAGCGTCGGTACCGCGGATCCGGTAGAGGATCGGGCTGCGGAAGCTGAAGTCCGGAAAGAACGTGGTCGCGGGCAGTCGACCGTCGGCATTGGTGGCGAAGTCCGACGGCTTCACCACCTGCAGCGCGTCATTGAGTTCCGCGGCGCTCACCGGCGGCGTCGCGAAATTGCCCTCCTCGTCGCTAACCTGGAACTCGTAGGCCGTCAGGTCGAAGCTGTAGGTCGAGAAGGACTTCGACAGCATGGCATAGAGCGGCAGCACCAGTGCCACCACGAGGTAGAGGGCGATCACCGCCATGAAGGCACGCATGGCGAAGTCGTCGCGGCCCAGGCGCCCCTTGATCGGCCGGCGCTGCGTGGCGCTTCGGGGAAGTGCGCTGTCCGCCGCTACGGTGCCTTCAGCCGGCATTGGCCGGGCCCTGCGCCGGAAAGGCGATCAAGCGATTGGCAGGCAGCTCGATTGTGAGGGGGGCACCTTCGTTGAGGGTGAGCCGGCGCACTGCGTTGATCGAGAAGTCGGCGTAGAGTTCTTCGTTGCCCAATGCACCGCCGGTCAGCCGCGAGCGCCAGAACGAGCCCAGAAACTCCATCTCGCCGATGGTGACCTGCAGCAGGTCCTGGCCGCTGGCCGTCGTTTGCGCACTTGGTGCGTGCGGCACGATGTCTTCGGGACGGATGGTGACGACAATCTCCTGACCGGGTGTCAGACCGTCCGTGACACCCTGCAGGATCGTCCGGCCGAGACTCACGCGGCCGGGCTCGCGCAGCGTCGAGCGGATCTGGTTGGTTTCGCCGATGAAATCGGCGACGAAAAGAGAGCGGGGCTCGCGGTAGATCTCCGTCGGTGTGCCGATCTGCTCGATGACACCGTGGTTCATCACCACGATGCGGTCGGCCATGGACAGCGCCTCTTCCTGATCGTGGGTCACCATGATGGTCGTGACCCCCAGCTTGCGCTGCAGTTCCTTGATCTGGTGGCGCAGGCGGACCCGCACCTTGGCGTCGAGGGCAGACAGTGGCTCGTCGAGCAGCAGCAGGCCCGGCGAGGTGGCGATGGCGCGGGCCAGCGCGATGCGCTGCTGCTGGCCGCCGGACAACTGCGCTGGGTATTTCTTCCGCTGGTCGGCAAGGTCGACCAGGTCGAGGAGCTCGGTGACCCGCGCGGCGATCTCGGCCTTCGGGCGGCCGGTGTTCTCCAGGCCGAAGGCGATATTGCGCTCGATGGTCAGATTGGGAAAGAGAGCATAGGACTGAAATACGATGCCGAAATCGCGCTCGGTGATCGGCAGCGTGGAGATGTCGCGCCCGGCCTGCTCGATGGTGCCATAGGTTTGCAGGTCAAGTCCGGCAATGGCCCGCAGCAAGGTGGTTTTGCCGCAGCCGGACGGCCCCAGGAAGCAGACGAACTCGCCTTCAGCGACGTCGAGAGAGACGTCCCTAAGAGCCGTAAAGTCCCCGAACTTCTTGTGCAGGTCGCGGATGCGCAGATAGCTGGACAAGGATATGCCTCGCTCGATTGCCGTGCCCCGCCCGTGTCATGCCCTTCGCGGGGCGGGCGTCACGGCGCAGTATGCGTGAGGGTCGGCAGGATCGAAAGAGGGCGTCGCTTGCGCGACGCCCTCTTCGGCACTCACCCGACGAGCGGTCAGCCCTTCGGTTCGCTCTTGGAGTCGTAGCGCCTCTGCCACTCCTCAAGGATCGCCTTGCGATTGTTGGCGGCGTACTCGAAGTCGTTGTCGATCATCTTTTCGACAAGGTTCTCCGGGAAGAACGGCACCGGCTGGGCGACGCCAGGCATGGCGACCACGGCATAGCCGGTGTTGTACATCTCGTTGGCCTTCTTGGAGATGGACCAGTCGAGCAGCGTCTGGGCAGCCTCAAGTTTGGAGGTGCCGGCCACGATTCCGCTCGCTTCCATGTCCCAGCCCACGCCTTCCTCCGGGACGATGATATCGATGGGCGCGCCCTCGGCCTTGGACTTGGCGCCGCGGAAGGCAAAGGAGATACCGACTGCGACCTCGCCCGAAGCGGCCATCTTGCAGGGCGCCGAGCCGGAGTGGGTGTAGCGGGCGATGTTGTTGTGCAGGGCGTCCATGTAGGCCCAGCCTTCTTCCTCGCCGAACAGCTGCAGCCAGGAGGAGACGTCCAGGAAGCCGGTACCCGAGGAGTTCGGATTTGGCATGATGACCTGCCCGGCATAGACCGGATTGGTCAGGTCCTTCCAGGACTTGGGCGCCGGCAGGCCGAGCTTCTCCGCCTCAACGGTATTGAAGCATATGGCGGCCACCCAGGCGTCCATGCCGACCCAGGCCGGCGGATTGCTGCTGTCGACGAACTTTTTGTCGAGCAGTTCCACTCCCTTGGGGGCATAGGGCTCCAGCATGCCTTCGGTCTTCAGCAGCAGCAGCGAGGTCGCCGCCAGTCCCCAGATCACGTCAGCTTGCGGGTTGTTCTTCTCGGCCAACAGCTTGGCCGTGACCACGCCGGTCGAGTCGCGGACCCAGTTGATCTTGATGTCCGGATGGTCCTGGTTGAAGGTCTCCGCGTAGCGCTTCAGATCCTCCGCCTCGACGGCCGTATAGACCGTCAGCTCGGTTTCCGCCTTCGCCGCCGCGGCGACCAGCAGACTGGCCGCGGCCGCGGTCAGGCAGATGTCGCGAAATGTCATCTTGAGTTAGCTCCCCTGTTTCTGGCCCAACGACCCTTTATCAGGCCATTGTTACGCTTTTGCGATTGATCGCTTGCGGTGGGCACCGCTCCCTATCCCTGAATTCATAGTGCATCGCGCCATTCAATAGGGGAAATCTATTCTTTTTATGAAATGAAAGATTTCTTCGATAGTAAATCCAACTAGGGGGCGAGCGTCAGGACCAGGATTCCCGCGCCCACCGTGATCGCGGCGGCGATACGGCTAATCCAGGGGCGCTCGCGGAATATGACAACGCCGAATAGGGCGGCGATGATCACGCTGGACTCGCGCAGGGCCGAAACCATGCCCAGCGGGGCCAGGGTGTTGGCATAGATCACCAGGCCGTAGGCGGCCACCGCGCAGAAGCCGCCTAGGTAGCCAACCCGCAGGGTGGCGCGGACCTCGGGCGTGAACTGCGGGCGCAGGCGGAGGTAGACGAAGAGGCTGACCAGGAACTCGGTGAAGAACAGCCAGCCCATGTAGCCGAAGGGGCTCCCGGACAGCCTGACCCCGACGCCGTCGATCACGCTGTAGGTGGCGATGATGAGGCCTGTGGCCACCGCGGCGAAGGTCGAGCGTGGGTCGGGAATGCTCGGCCCCCTGGAAAAGAAGGCGAGAATCGAGATGCCGGCGGAGACCAGGACGATGCCGCCCCAGCCGAAGGCCGAGAGCTGCTCGCCGGCGAAGACGAGGGCGCCGAGGGAGACCAGCAGGGGGGCGATACCGCGGGAGATCGGGTAGACCCGAGAGAGGTCGCCCCATTTGTAGGCGAGCGAAAGGAAGTAGTAGTAGCCGTAGTGAACCACCGAGGAGGCGGCGATGTAAGGCCAGGAGGCCGGCAGCGGCGACTCCGCCCAGAGGATCAGCACCAGGCCGACGGTGGCGTTGGTGCCGGCGACGGCCGCCAGGACCAGGGCACGCGCCCGCGTGCCCTTGACGATGGCGTTCCAGGTGGCATGGAGCACGGCCGCGCTCAGCACCAGCGCCACAGCGAGTTCTGACAATCCGGCCCCTAGCTCAGAAAATATCGATTGTCGGCCCCTTGGAGCCGGTAGGGACTCCCGCTGTCCTCACCCCCAGGGCAGCGAGAAGGTCTTGACGTTGGTATAGCTCTTCATTGCCTCGATGACACCCTCCTTGTAGCCGAGGCCGGAGTCCTTGATGCCGCCGAAGGGCGACATCTCGATGCGATAGCCGGGCACTTCCCAGATGTTCACCGTGCCGACCCTGAGGCTGCGGATATAGGCCTGCATGCGGCGGAAGTCGTTGGTGCAGACACCGGAGGAGAGCCCGAAAGCCGTCGAGTTGGAGATCCTGATCACCGCGTCGTCGTCGTCCGGCACGCGCACGATGGGGACGATGGGGCCGAAGGTCTCCTCCATCACCAGTTCCGATTCGTGCGGCACGCGGTCGACCACGATGGGCGGCAGCAGCGCGCCCTGGCGGCCGGGATTGTAGAGAATCTCGGCCCCCTGTCCGGCGGCCAAGTGGACGCGATTCTCGAATAGCTCGGCCGCCTGGGCGTGTACCACGGTGCCGAGGTCGGTATCCGCCGCCATAGGGTCGCCGAAGCGGATTTTCTTCGCCCGCTCCAGCACCAGGGGCACGAAGCGGTCGGCGACGCTCTCCTGGCAGAGGATGCGCTTGACCGCCGTGCAGCGCTGGCCGGAGTTCTTGGTGGCGCCGGCCACGGCCAGGTCGGCCGCCTTGGCGAGGTCGTCGTCGGAGAGATCGTTGAGAATGATCAGCGGGTCGTTGCCGCCGAGCTCCAGCACGGTGCGCCTGTAGCCTGCCTTGTCGGCAATCATCTTGCCGACCGGCACGCCGCCGGTGAAGGTGATCAGCTCGATGTTCGGGTTCTGGATCATCTCCAGGCCGATGTCCTTGGGCCAGCCGGTAACCACCGAGAGCATCTCCGGCGGCAGACCGGCCTCATAGAGCACGTCGGCCAGGATGAGGGCGGTGATCGGGGTCAGTTCGGTTGGCTTCACCACCATGCAGTTGTTGGTGGCGACCGCCGGGGCCACCTTGTGGGCCACCATGTTCAGCGGGTGGTTGAAGGGCGTGATGGCGGAGATCGCCGTCAGCGGCTCGCGGGTGGTGAAGATCTTGCGTGCCTTGCCGTGGGGGGTGAGGTCGCAGGAGAAGATCTCGCTGTCGTCCTGGATGCACATCTGGCCCGAGAGCGTGAAGACGTCGTAGGCGCGACCGACCTCGTACAAGGAGTCGGCCTTGGAGATGCCGAGCTCCAGGGTGATGATGTCGGAGATCTCGTCCTTGCGGGCGACCAGCAGTTCGGCGGTCTTCAGGAGAATCTGCTGGCGCTCGTAGCGGGTCAGCCTGGGCCGGTAGGCGGCGGCGATCTCGAAAGCCTCGCGGGCCTGCGCCGCGGTTCCCGCCGGCACGGTGCCGATCACCTCGTCGGTGTAGGGATAGCGCACCTCGACGACGCCGTCGGCCTCGACCTTGCGGCCGGCGATGCGCATCGGCTCGTGGCGGATGTGAGGGGCGGACGCTGACTTGGCAATGGCCATTGCGGAAGGTTCCTTCACTCGGCGGCCGCCGACTGGCGGGCTTCGACATGGTTGAGGGCGATGTCGAAGGCGTCGAAGTTGCGCAGACGCCGTCCTTCGATGCCTTTCACCGGGCGATTGACGATGAGGGGCACGCGCTGCTCGCTCACGCCCCCATGGGAGCGGAGCGGCACCTCGAGGCCGGAGAGGTCGTGCTTGTCCGGGCGGGTGCCGACGGCGCGGGACTTCTCGGTGACGACCACCAGTTCGCCGATGCGGTCGCCCGGCAACTCGAAATCGGCAGCGGCTTCTTCGCGGGTCAGCACCCGCTCGACACCTTCCAGCCCCTCGATGTACTCGGCAACCGCACCGAAATCGGCCTCCTTCGGCAGGTAGACCGTGGCGTAGGAGCCCAGCGCCCCGTGATGGACGACGTAGGGGTCGGTAATCGGCAGGATGGTGCGCGCCTTGTCCTTGCCCAGGAGATCGTCCAGGGCGCTCTGCAGGTAAAGGACGTTGGGGCCGCCGTCGGCCTTGTGTTTGGCGTTCATGCCATGGTCCGCCGTCAGCACGATGACGGCGCCGGCGGCGTCGAGCCGGGCGAAGTAGATGTCCATCATGGCGTAGAAGTCGTTCGCCCCCTCGGTTCCCGGGGCGTGCTTGTGCTGGACGTAGTCGGTGGTCGAGAGATACATGAGGTCGGGCCGCATGGCCTCCATCAGCTTCACGCCGGCGGCGAAGACGAACTCCGAAAGCTCGGCGGAGTACACGCTGGGAACCGGCATGCCGACGAGTTCCAACAGGCCGTCGATGCCGTTCTCGGCGAGAGTCGCTTCGTCGGCCTTCTCGGCGGAGAAACACACCGCTTCGCCCGGCTTCATGGTCAGGCCGTTGCCGAGCAGGCGCCGCAGCTTGTCCTTGGCCGTCACCACCGCGACCGTGGCGCCCGCCTTCTGGAACGCGGCGAAGAGGGTCGGCGCGCGCAGGTAGGCCGGGTCGTTCATCATGACCTCCTCGTCCTTCGCGGGGTCATAGAAGAAATTGCCGCAGATCCCGTGCACCTTCGGCGGCTGCCCGGTGACGATGGAGAGGTTGTTGGGATTGGTGAAGCTGGGCACCACGCAGTCGGCGCGCAGGTCGGCGCCGCCCGGCAGCGCCGATTTCAGCCAGGGCATGCGCCCGGCGGCCATCGCCTCTTCCATGTAGTCGGGTTCGGAGCCGTCGATGCAGACCACGACAACCGGTGCCTTGGGGAAGGCGTAGCTGCGCTCGTTGACCGTGACGGAGGAGGGATTCTTCATAAGGTGTCCTTTTCGTTCTCAGGCAACCAGCTTGGCGCGCTCGTCCATGGCCGCGGCCGGTGGCGTGGCGTCGTCGACGCCCATCGCCAGCAGTGCTTCGGCGACGGCGGCGACGAGGCGCCGCATGACGGCGGCATCCATGCGGCCGATGCAGCCGATGCGGAAGGAGTCGACCACCGTCAGCTTGCCGGGATAGATGATGAAGCCCCGCGCCTTCAACAGGTCGTAGAAGGTCTGGAAGTCGAAGCGGGGGTGGGCGGGATTGAAGAAGGTGACGATGATCGGCGATAGCCAGCCGTCCTGCAGCAATGCCTCGAACCCGAGCTTGCGCATGCCCGACACCATGACGTCGCGGTTCGCGGCGTAGCGGGCGCCGCGCCCGGCGACGCCTCCTTCGGCTGCGTGCTCGTCGAGCGCTTGCAGGAAGGCGGCGACGACATGGGTCGGCGGCGTGTATCGCCACTGCCCGGTCTTTTCCATGTAGGCCCACTGGGCGTGGAGGTCGAGGCTCAGGGAGTGGCTGCGTCCCTCGGCGGCCTCGAGCTCGGTTTTCCGCGCGATGACGAATCCGAACCCGGGCACGCCTTCGATGCACTTGTTGGCCGAGGACACCATCGCCGCATAGGGTATTTCGCGGACATCGAGAGGCAGGGCGCCGAAGGCGCTCATGGAGTCGATCAACAGCTTGCGGCCCTTGGCGGCGACGACCTGGGCGATCTCGGCCACCGGGTTCAGGATGCCCGAGGAGGTTTCGCAGTGCACAAGCACCACGTGGCTGATTGCCGGGTCGGAGTCCAGGGCGGCGGCGACCTCTGGTCCTCGCGGCGGCAGGTAGTCGCCCTTGTCGATGGTCCGGTAGGCCCGCCCGAGGTAGTCGAGGGTCTGAGCGATGCGCTGCCCGTAGGCGCCGTTGACCAGGACCAGGGCCTTGCCGTCCCGCGGCAGCAGGCTGCCCAGCATGGCCTCGACGGCAAAGGTGCCGCTGCCTTGCATCGGCACGCAGTCATAGGCACTGTCACCATGGCTGTCGAAGGCGCCTGCGATCGCCAGCAGGCGTCGGCGCAGGTCAGCCGTCATGGCGCGGAAATCGCCGTCCCACGACCCCCAGTCGCGCAGCATGGCACGCTTGACCGCGGCCGAAGTGGTGAGCGGGCCCGGTGTCAGCAGGTAGGGTTCTCCCTCGAGGGGAGGCTCGAAGGTCACGGCCGTTCCGCTGTCCCTCGTCATCGGCGTCGGTCTCCACGAGATTGTGCCTGTAAAGGCGCGTCGGCCGGGCTCGCCGGTCGGGGAAACGCCATCCTGGAGTTTCCAGATATATCTGTAAAATCGTTATTTTGTATATGTTCGATAGGCTTTACTAATACAAATCCATGACGCTTCTTGGGCGCTGACAGGAGCAGGCAGACCTTGCGCTACGTGCAGTTGCGAGCTTTTCACTATGTTGCGGTCTGCGGGGGGTTTTCCCGTGCCGCCGAGGCGCTCTGCCTCACCCAGCCGGCGATCTCCGACCAGGTGCGCAAGCTGGAAGAGGAGTACGACGTCATCCTCTTCAACCGGCACAAGAAGCAGGTGAGCCTCACCCGGGCCGGACAGCATCTGCTGGAGATCACCCACCGCCTGTTCGAGGTGGAAAAACAAGCCCTGGAGCTGCTCTCGGAGTCGCGGGCCCTGCGATCGGAGTCGCTGCGGGTGGTGGCCGATTCGGCGCACCATATGCTGCATATCCTCGGGCGATTCCGAGAGCGCTATCCCGGCGTCGCGATGGTCGTGAGTTCCGGGAACTCCGAGGAGGTGATTTCCCAGCTCTATGACTACGAGGCCGAGGTCGGGATTCTGGGCGAGGTGCCGAAAAGCCGGGATTTCGAAGTCATCAAGCTGAGCTCAACTCCGCTCATCGCCTTCACCAACCGTGACCACCCCCTCAGCGGGCGCGACAGCATCACTCTCGCGGAACTGGCGGATCAGATGCTGGTCCTGCGCGAGCGCGGCTCCAAGACGCGCCAGAGCATCGAAGCAGCAGCGCGGGCCCGGGGCCTCACGCTCAGCCCGTCCATCGAGGCCGAGGGCCGCGAGGCGGTGCGGGAGATCGTCGCTACCGGCGGCGGAGTCGGCGTGGTCTCGGCGGCGGAGTTCGGCCAGGATCCGCGCCTGGTGCCGATCCGCCTCGCCGACAGCGATGTGCTGATGGACGAAGCGCTGGTCTGCCTGCGCGACCGCGCCGCCGGCAAGGTTATCCGTGCCTTCTTCGATACCGCGCGCGAGGTGGCGGTCGCCGAGTGAGCCCGCTCTGCCGATTTGCCGGCATAGTCATAATTCATTTGATTCTCCGTAGCAGGCGGCTGTAACTTTTCTTCCATATAATTGTAATAAATCATCCATTCGGCATCGCTACGGTGCAGCGGATGGAGAACATTCGCTAGGGGAGGCTCTGGATGCCTAAATTCCGCACTTTTCTATCGTTGGCCTTGGCCGTCGGCCTTCTGTCCTTCGCCGGGACCTGGACGTCGCCGGCGGTGGCCGAAGACTGCCCGCGTGGCTTTCTTGACGAGCAGTACTGCGACCGTGACGGCAACCTGACGGCGGATCTGCCGCTCGATCCTGCCGAGTGGACCGACCCGGACACGTTGATCTTTTCCTACACTCCCGTGGAGGATCCGGCCGTTTATCAGTCGGTCTGGCAGGGTTTCCTCGATCATATGAGCAAGATCACGGGCAAGAAGGTGGCCTTCTTCCCGGTGCAGTCGAACGCGGCGCAGCTCGAGGCCATGCGCTCCGGACGCCTGCACATCGCCGGCGTGAATACCGGCAGCAACCCGATTGCCGTTGCCTGCGCCGGCTTCGTGCCTTTCGCCATGATGGCGGCAGCGGATGGCTCCTTCGGCTACAACATGGAGATCATCGTTCCGGCCGACAGCCCGATTCAGACGCTCGCCGACCTGAAGGGCAAGACGCTGGCCTTCACTTCGCCGACTTCCAACTCCGGCTCGAAGGCGCCGCAGGCCCTGCTGAAGGCGGAATTCAACCTCATCGTCGACGAGGACTATAAGACCGCCTATTCGGGCAAGCACGACAACTCGATCATCGGCGTCGCCAACAAGGACTACGAGGCTGCCGCGATCGCCAACTCTGTGATGAAGCGCATGTTCGACCGCGGCGTGGTCGACCCCGCGGCGATCCGCACGGTCTACACCTCGGCGCGCTTCCCGACCACCGGCTACGGTCACGCTCACAATCTGCACCCGGAGCTCGTGGCCAAGATCAAACAGGCGTTCTTCACCTATCAGTGGGAAGGCTCTCCCCTGAAGGAGGAGTTCAAAGCAGAGGACAAGTTCGTCGCCATCTACCACAAGACGGACTGGGACATCATCCGCAAGATCGACGCTGCCAACGGCGTGGATTACGCCTGCAAGTAAGAAGGGCCGCATATCGGGGCCGGTCGTTCCAGACCGGCCCCGTTCCCTTTCCTCGCCCCGACTTCGCTTCGCGGCCAAGCGGATTACCCGGAACGCCCATGTTACGTCTCGAGAATCTCGAAAAGCAGTACAGGACCGGCGATCGCGCCCTCACGGGAGTCGATCTGGAGGTGCCTGACGGCCAGATCATGGCCCTTATCGGCCCGTCGGGTGCCGGCAAGTCGACTCTGATTCGCTGTATCAACCGTCTGGTCGAGCCGACCGGCGGCAGAGTCTTCCTCAACGACCTTGAACTGTCTGCCCTGGGGGCGGGACCGCTGCGCCGGGCCAGGCGGCGCATGGGCATGATCTTCCAGGAGTACGCTCTGGTGGAACGACTCTCCGTGATGGAGAACGTGCTCTCTGGACGGCTGGGCTATGTCGGATTCTGGCGCAGCTATTTCCGGAAGTATCCGCAGTCGGATGTCGACGAGGCCTTCCGCCTGCTGGGTCGCGTGGGCCTCGATCATATGGTCGACAAGCGCGCCGACGAACTTTCCGGCGGACAGCGCCAGCGCGTCGGCATCTGCCGCGCGCTCGCCCAGAATCCGGAGCTCCTGCTGGTCGACGAGCCGACGGCGTCCCTCGACCCAAAGACTTCGCGGCAGATCATGCGGCTGATCTGCGAACTCTGCAAAGAGCGCAACCTCTCGGCAATCATCAACATCCACGACGTCATGTTGGCGCAGATGTTCGCCGAGCGGATCGTCGGGCTGAAGCTCGGTGCCATCGTCTACGACGGCCCTCCCGACCGTTTGACCGCCGAGGTCTTGACCGAGATCTACGGTGAGGAAGATTGGGAAGCCACCATCCGCAAAGTCGACGACGAAGAGGGCGACGAGCCCGAAGCGGTTTCGGCGCAAGATCACATCGCGGCGGTGCTGGACCGTGACCGCATGGCCGGGAGCACGTGACGTGGCGCAGGTGAAGTTGACCGCGAAAGGCATCGGTCGTGACTGACATGGCCGCCGTAGGGCGGCGCTGGAGCAAGCCGCCTTTCATCAAGAGCCCGCTGCTGCGCTGGAGCATCGGCCTTGGATTCGCTTTCTATCTGGCACTCGCCTTCGGCACCACCGAAGTCGACTGGGGCCGCGTCGCCGAAGGCGTTCCGCGCGGCCTGCGCTTCATCTCGGCCTTCTTCCCGCCGGACTTCGTCACGCGCTGGGACGCCATTGCCGAGGGGATCGCCGAGAGCCTGTGGATGACCGTGACCTCCACCGTCGTCGGCATCGCCCTTTCCATCCCTGTCGGCCTGGGGGCCGCCCGCAACCTGGCGCCGAAGCCGGTCTACTATTTCTGCCGCGGCATTCTGGCCGTCTCGCGCAGCTTCCAGGAGATCATCATCGCCATCTTCTGCGTGAAGCTGTTCGGCTTCGGGCCGTTTGCCGGATTCGTGACGCTGAGCTTCGCAACCATCGGCTTCTACGGCAAGCTGCTCGCCGAAGACATCGAGGACATGGACCCGGTCCAGGCCGAGGCGGTGCGGGCGACCGGCGCGTCATGGTTCCAGTGGCTGAACTACGCCGTGCAGCCGCAGGTCCTGCCCCGCATGATCGGACTCGGCCTCTATCGTTTGGATATCAACTTCCGCGAGTCGGCCGTGGTCGGCATCGTCGGCGCCGGGGGCATCGGGGCGACGCTCACCACCGCCTTCGACCGTTACGAATTCGGCTCAGCCGCGGCCATCCTGTTGATCATCATCGCCATCGTTATGGTCGTGGAATACACCTCCAGCTACGTCAGGAAGTGGGTTCAGTAGATGCCGGTACGGGAGATCGGAGCGACCAAGGTCTGGCAGCGCCGGGAGCGTAACCGGCAACTGATGATCTGGGCCGGCTATCTGGTGACCGGCATGATCTTCGTCTACTGCTGGAACCTGATGTCGGAGAACACCATCTGGATGTTCGTCTGGGATGCCCACACCCAGGCAAGCGACCTCGCCGCCCGCATGGTGCCGCCCAACTGGGCCTACATGGACAGGTTATGGTGGGCGATCTGGGATACCATCAATATCGCGACCCTGGGGACCTTGCTGGCGATCGCCATGGCCGTGCCGGTGGCCTTCTTCGCCGCGCGGAACACCACGCCGAGCCGCAGCGTTCTGCGGCCCATCGCCCTCTTTATCATCGTTTCATCGCGCTCCATCAACTCTCTGATCTGGGCGCTGATGCTGGTGGCAATCCTCGGCCCCGGCGTGCTTGCCGGGATCATCGCCATCGCCCTTCGCTCGATCGGGTTCTGCGCGAAGCTTCTTTACGAGGCGATCGAGGAGATCGACGAGGACCAGGTGGAAGCTATCCGCGCCACCGGCGCTTCCGGTGCGCAGATCCTCGCCTATGGCGTGGTTCCGCAGATCATGCCGGCCTTTGCCGGCATTTCGGTGTTCCGCTGGGACATCAACATCCGGGAGTCGACCGTGCTCGGACTGGTCGGTGCCGGGGGCATCGGATTGCAGCTGAATGCCTCTATCACCACGCTCGCCTGGACCCA
Source organism: Kiloniellaceae bacterium (assembly GCA_050330205.1). Lineage (GTDB taxonomy): Bacteria > Pseudomonadota > Alphaproteobacteria > Kiloniellales > Kiloniellaceae > Pelagibius. The sequence continues at coordinate 76,609 of JBHJOA010000032.1, read as the reverse complement.
GGTTTCCACGATTCTGCTGGTGATCATCGCCACAGTCCTGGTCAGTGAATGGGTCTCGGCAAAGGTCCGTCACGCCATCATCTGAAACACTTAGTGTCGCAGGGTGGTGACCTTGCCCAGGTCGCCCACCTGGCCGGGAACGAAAAGCTGCACGCGGTTCTCGCGCATCAGGCGAACCATGTGCGGCGGTGGCGAGGCATCGGTGAAAATCATGTCGACGTCGCGCAGATGGGCGACCCGGACCATCGCCTCGGAGGCGAACTTGGAATGATCGAGGGCGATCAGGCGCTTGCGTGAGATCTTCATCGCCGTGGCCGAGACACCGATATCGCGGAAGTCGAAATCGACCAGGTCTCCTTCCTCGTTGACGCCGCCGATCCCGAAGATGCCGTAGCCGACGCGGAACTTCTCGAGGAACTCCCGCGTCGCCTCGCCGGTAGTCGCGTGATCGCTGTGCTTCAGTACCCCGCCGGCGAGTATCACTTGGAACTCGCGCTTTCGGTTGAGGATCATGGCCACCGTCAGATGGTTGGTGACCACGGTCAGGCGATTGTGGTTCAACAGGGCCTCGGCCACCGCTTCCATGGTGGTGCCGATATCGATGAACACAGTCGCCCCTTCCGGAATCTGCTCCGCTACCATGGCTGCGATGCGTCGCTTTTCGTCTGCATGGTGCCGCTTGCGCTTGTCGTAGTCGACGTCGCCCGCGACCGGGGGGAGACCCGCGCCGCCGTGATAGCGGGTGACCAGCCCACGCCTTTCCAGCTCGTTGAGGTCGCGGCGTACGGTCTGCTCCGATACCGCAAAGGTCTTCGCCAGACTGCCGATGGAGACGAAGCCCCGGCTTTCCAGCTGGCTCAGAATCCGTTCGTGACGCGAGGTGATGCCGTCTCGCGTGTTGCCGGGACCGCCGTTGCCGAACGGTGTCATAGCACTCCGCCGGCCTTCTTCCTGCCGGCGCTGCTGCGGCCGTCGCCGTTCTCCGCTTTCGGCAGCTTCCCGGCGATGCCGTACTCGGCCTCGCGGCGCTCCATTTCGTGCCAGACCTCGGACGGCCGGATGCCCATCTCCGACAGGAGGACAATCCAGTTGTAGAGCAGGTCGACCGACTCGTGGATCACCTCGTCGCGATTGTTGGTGACGCACTCGAGCGACACTTCGGAAGCCTCTTCGACCAGCTTCTTGGCAATCTTCGTGCGGCCGTCCGCAAAGAGCTTTGCGGTGCGCGACGTCTTGGGGTTGCCGCCGCGTTCCAGCGTCACCTTCGCGTAGAGCCGTTGAATGGCATCGCTCATTGGCTGGTCCGTCCGGCGCTATGAGATGTCGGGGCTGGTGACACCCTGAGGGGAGGGGGGGCTGGTCTGCTCGAGCAGGCGGCTCTCCGACAGTTCGCCCGCCCGCTCCAGGATCGAGTAGGCGGCAGAGGTCAGGTGGCCGTTGATTCGCTTGAGGTCGCGCAGCACGTCGAGGTGCAGGGAAGAGGAAATGATCGACTCCGGACGCCGGGCGCCGATTCGTTCATAGTGGTTCTCGATGTACTTGCGTTCCAGTTCGCGGACCTGCGTCTTCTGGCGGAGCAGCTGGCGAGCAAGCTCGATATCGCCGGAGGCGAAGACGTTCATCGCCAGGTCCAGATTGCCGACGATGCGAGAGTGGAAACTCTCCAGTTCGGCCATGCCGGCGGGCGAGAAGGCCGTGTGGTTCTTGATCTTCTTGCTGGCCAGTTCCATCAGGTTCTTGTCGATGATATCGCCGATATGCTCGAGATTGGTGGTGAAGTTCAGGATCTCCACGCAGCGCGCGCTTTCCTGCGCATCCAGCTCCTCGTTGTTCAGCTTGGTGAGGTAGAGCTTGATGGCCTCGTGCAGGCGATCGACGATGTCGTCCGCAGCCTCGGTTTCCTTCTTCAATGTCTCGTCGTCGCTGCGCAGCACCTTGCCGGTCGCCTGCAGCATCTTCTTCACCTCGTCGCCCATGCGCAACGTCTCGCGGGTGGCGCAGGTCAGCGCCACGGCAGGCGTCTCCAGCGTGCCGTCGTCGAGATACCTCGGGCGTCCCGGATCGTCGGCCACCGCGACGTCGGGCAACAGGCGTGCGGTCAGGGCCGACACCTGGTGGACGAAGGGCAGGAAGAGCGCGGCGATCGCCAGGTTGAAGAGGGTGTGGAAGTTGGCGACCATGCGTTCCGGCGCCTCGCCTAACAGCGAGAGATACGGCAGCAGCCAGTGCAGGACGGGCAGAACCGCGAGCACGCCGGCGGTGCGGATGATCAAGTTGCCGACCGGCGGGCGGCGCGCAGCCGCCGGCGAGCCCCAGGTGATTCCGACCGGCGTGATGGCCGCACCGAGATTGGCGCCGAGCACCAGCGCCAGGGCGAGCGGCGCGGCGAACACGCCGGAGGCTGCCAGTGACATGATGAGCAGCACCATGGCAACGCTGGAGTGGGAAATCCAGGTGATCGCGGCACCGATCAGCACCGCCAGGACCGGCTCGCGGGCGAGCGGCTCAAGCAGCACGGTGAATACTTGCGATTCGCGCAGCGGCGCCGACGCTTCGGCGATCAGGTGCAGCGCCAGCAGCATCAGCCCGAGTCCGAGCGTGATGCGCGCGAGGTTCTTGTGGCGACTGCGCCCGGCGGAGAGGAATCCGAACACGCCGACGGCAATCAGCGCCGGCGAGAGCCAGCTGAGGCCGAAGGACAGCACCTGCACGACGATCGTTGTGCCGACGTCCGCTCCGAGAATGATGGCGAGGGCTACGGCGCCGGTTACCAGCCCCTGGGCGGCGAAGGAGGTGATGATCAGCGTCGTCGCGGTGCCGCTCTGCAGGGCGCCGGTGACCGCCAGTCCAGAAAGAAAAGCGGTGAACCGCGATTTGGCCGACAGCGCCAGCAGGCGCCGGAGTTCGGCGCCGAAGGACCGGGTGACCCCGGTGCGCACCATGCGCACCCCCCAGAGGAGGAGGGCCACGCCGCCGACGATACTGACCAGGATTTCCAAAGCAGAGTCCAAGCGATTCCAGAGATTTAGCAGATGTAAGAAATCTTACATTTTCTGAGCGACTCCGCAAGCGGACAATCTGACGGTTGGAGGCGCGGCAGCTATCCTGGGGCCGAATGATGAATCATCGATTGCGGCGACGCGGTCGCATCGGCGGATAAACGCCTGACTGCGGCCGAGGGTTGCGTCCGCGATCCAGGCAGAAATGCACAATCTTCGCGGATTTACAGGCTCCTTAAATCAATCATTTGGATGATTGCCGTGGACAGGACTTGCGTTCCAATGCCTCAGTGGCTATATGTGAGTGAACGTTCACTCATATTCCTTTGACCGGGCAAAACGGATGGTATCGGCCAAGGCGCCGCGCGGCGCCCGCACTCAGCAGCGGATCGAGCAGGCGACCCTGGCGCTCTTCGCCGAAAAGGGGGTCGACCGCACGACCATCGGCGACATAGCGCGTGCCGCCGGTATCGCCGAGGGCACGATCTACCGCCACTATCCCAGCAAGGAGGAGCTGATCTGGCAGCTCTTTTCGCGCAACTACCTGGACCTCGCGGCCCGGCTCGACTCGCTGCAGGCCGCCCGGCAGGGCCTGCCGGCCAAGCTGGCCGCCATGGTCGGACTGTTCTGCAGCCTTTATGAACAGGATCCGGACATGTTCCGTTTTCTGCTGCTGGTGCAGCACGGCCAGCTGGAACGGGTTACCGCCGAGATGCTGACGCCGGTGAAGGTGCTGAAGGCGGCGATAGAGGAGGCCATCGCGCGCGGCGAGATTCCGCCGCAGGACGCCGAGGTCGCCACCGCCATGGTGCTCGGGATGGTGCTGCAGGTGGCGGTATTCAAGATCTATGGGCGGGTGCCCCAGCCGCTGGGCGACTTCGCGGAACGGCTTGCCGCCGCCTGCTGGCGGGCGCTCGGCGGCAACGCCGCGCGGGAGGGCTGAGACCATGCGCCGGATGCGAGTCAGGATCGGCGCGTTGCTGGCAGTCGTGGTGCTGGCGGCGCTGGCATTGCAGTTGAACCGCACGCAGCTCTGGGAAGACCGCCAGGTTCACGCGGGCTGGCGCGTGCAGCAACACGTCGTACTCCAAAGTTGCCGTCTGCTGGACCGCGAGGCCGCGACCCGCGCACGCGGCTGGGGGGGAACCTGCGCGAACGCGCTGGAACTTGCCAGAAGGGACGGACTGATCGCACCGCAGGGCCGGCACCTTGTGCTGTTGCTCCACGGCATGGGGCGGTCGACCTACCTCTTTCGCGACATGGAGTTGGCGCTGCGTGCCGCCGGCTACGAGGCCGTGGCGATCAGCTACCCCAGCCTGACGAGGGATATCGCCGGCCACGCCGACCAGATCGAGGCGCTGCTGGCATCTGCGGAAGACGTCGAGCGAGTGTCCTTCGTCACCCATAGTCTCGGCGGCCTCGTGGTGCGCGAACTGCTCAGCCGCGACGCAGATTGGCGCAGCGGTCTGGCGCTTGGCCGCGTGGTGATGCTGGCGCCGCCGAACCAGGGCTCGGAGTTGGCCGCCGCTCTGGCGCAGCTGCCGCCCTACCACTGGATCGGCGGGCCGTCTGCCAGCGAGATCGCGGCCGGGCCACCCTTCGCGTCGCTGCCCGCAGGTGTCGAAGTGGCGGTCATCGCCGGCGGCACCGGGGCGTGGGGATTCAACCCGTTGCTGCGAGGCGACGACGACGGCGTCGTGACGCTGGTGGAGACGGAGCTTCCCGAAGCGACCGAACGGCTTAAGGTGCCGGCTTTCCATACGGTTATCGCCGCGGCGCCCGAGGCCATCGCGGCCACCTTGAAGTTTCTGGATAGTGGCCGGCTGCGCTGATGCGCGGCGGCCGTGATTTTGGCATTTCCCGGCAACCCCGGACTGGACCCTGACCATGTCGGACCAAACCTTGGATATCCTGAAAAGCCGCCGCTTCCTGCCGCTCTTCGTCACGCAGTTCCTCGGCGCCTTCAACGACAACCTCTTCAAGAACGCGCTGGTGATGCTGATCCTGTTCCGCTTGGCGGACGCCGGCGGAACCGACGGCGAGGTGCTGGTGGCGGTGGCCGGCGGCGTTTTCATCCTGCCGTTCTTCCTGTTCTCCGCCACGGCAGGCCAGCTGGCTGACAAGTACGACAAGGCGCGCATGATCCGCGTGGTGAAAGCGGCCGAGATCGCGGTCATGGCGATGGCGGCCGCCGGTTTCGCCTGGGGGCGTGCCGATTTCCTGATCGCCGTGCTGTTTCTCATGGGGGTTCAATCGACCTTCTTCGGGCCGCTGAAATACGGCATCCTGCCGCAGCACCTGGAAGCCCGGGAACTGGTCGGCGGCAATGCCCTCATCGAAGCGGCGACCTTCCTGGCCATCCTGCTCGGCACCATCGCCGGCGGCCTGATTATCCTCACCGAGGGCGGGACCACCATCGTTTCCATTGCGGTGGTCGCCGTCGCCGTCCTGGGCTGTGCGGCGAGCCTGACGATCCCTGTGGCGCCGGCGACCGCGCCCGGCCTTCGGGTCAACTGGAATTTTGTCACCGAGACGCGCGCGATCCTGACCCATGCGGCCCGCCGCCGCGATATCTTCCTCTCGATCCTCGGCATCTCCTGGTTCTGGCTGGTCGGCGCCACCTTCATCCTGCTGTTCCCGCCCTACGCCAAGGAAGTCCTGGGCGGCGACGAGACGGTGGTCACACTGTTTCTCACGGTGTTCTCCATCGGTATAGGCCTCGGGTCGATCGGCTGCGACCGCCTGCTGAAAGGCGAGATTTCCGCGCGCACGGTCCCCTTCGGCGCGCTCGGCATGGCGGTCTTCTCCATCGATCTGTATTTCGCCAGCCTCGGCGTGGACCCGCTCGCTGCCGCCGAAGGCCCCTTGGGCGCGGGCGGTTTCCTTGCCGTGGCGGCCCATTGGCGCATCCTCGCCGACCTGCTGCTGATCTCGATCTGCGGCGGCCTCTATATCGTGCCGCTTTACGCCATCGTCCAGCAGCGTGCCGAGGTCGACCACAAGGCGCGCACCATCGCCGCCAACAACGTCATGAACGCGCTCTTCATGGTTCTCGGCGCAGCGGCGGCGGCATTGCTCTTCGCGGTCGGCATGAGCGTGACGGGCATCTTCCTGGTCATCGCCGCCGCGAATGTCATTGCCGCATACTATGTTTGCCGGCTGCTGCCCCACGAGCTGATGAAAGGACTCGCCGCCGCCCTCCTGCGACTCTTCTACAGGGTCGAGTTGCACGGCCGCGACAACATCGCGGCCGCCGGCGACAAGGCCGTCGTGGTCGTCAACCACGTGTCGTTTCTGGACGGCGCCCTTCTCGCCGCCTTCCTGCCGGGCCGCCCGATGTTCGCCATCGATACCCACATGGCGACACGCTGGTGGGTGCGACCCTTTATGGCCCTGATCGAGGCCTTTCCGATGGACCCGACTTCACCGCTGGCCACCCGTGCCCTCATCCGTGAAGTCGAGAAAGGCAAGCACTGCGTCATCTTCCCGGAAGGCCGCATCACCGTGACCGGCGCCCTCATGAAGGTCTATGAAGGGCCGGGAATGATCGCCGACAAGTCCGGCGCGCAGATCCTGCCCGTGCGTATCGACGGCGCCCAGTTCAGCCGCTTTTCGCGGCTGAAGGGCAAGTTCCGCCTGCGCCTTTTCCCGAAGATCACCATCACCGTGCTGGCGCCGCGACGTTTCGAGATTCCGGCGGAGGCGCGCGGCCGCCGCCGCCGCCAACTGGCCGGCGACGCTCTCTACGAGGTGATGTCGGACATGATGTTCCGCATCCACCATCAGGAGCCCCGCACGCTGTTCCAGGCCCTGCTGGAGGCGCGTGCCATACATGGCGGCGGCAAGCCGGCGGTGGAGGACATCGAGCGCAAGCCGCTGACCTACAATCGCCTGGTCACCGGCGCGCTGGTACTCGGGGCGAAGATGGCGCAGCAGACCCGGCACGGCGAAATCGTCGGCCTGATGCTGCCGAGCGCCGCCGGCGCGGCGGTTTCCTTCTTTGCGTTGCAGGCCTTCGGGCGGGTGCCGGCCATGCTGAACTTCACGGCGGGCAGCGCCAACCTGCTGTCGGCTTGCGAGACGGCGGAGATACGGACCGTCTACACCTCGCGGCGCTTCGTCGAGCAGGCCAAGCTCGGAGAGGTCGCCGCCGCCCTGGAGGGTGCAGTGAGGCTGGTCTACCTGGAAGATCTGCGCGGCGAGATCGGCAGCATCGCCAAGCTGCGCGGCCTGCTGGCGGCACCCTTTGCCGGGACGCTGCATGCGCGCGCCTGCGGTGCCCGGGGCCTCGATCCCAACGGGCCGGCCCTGGTGCTGTTCACCTCCGGCTCGGAGGGTCAGCCCAAGGGCGTGGTGCTGAGCCATGACAACCTGCTGGCCAACTGCCGCCAACTGGCCGCGCGCATCGACTTCAATCCCACCGACAGCGTCTTCAACGCTCTGCCGGTGTTCCACTCCTTCGGCCTGACCGGCGGCATGCTGCTGCCGATGTTTTCCGGCGTGAAGACCTTCATGTACCCCTCGCCGCTGCACTACCGCATCGTGCCGGTGTTGGCCTACGACACCAATGCCACCATCCTCTTCGGGACCGACACCTTTTTGGCCGGCTACGCGCGCATGGCTCATCCCTATGACTTCTATGCCTTGCGCTACGTCTTCGCCGGGGCCGAGCGCGTGCGCGATGAAACCCGCCGGGTGTGGATGGAGAAGTTCGGTCTGCGCATCCTGGAGGGCTACGGCGCGACCGAGTGCGCGCCGGTGATCGCGGTGAACTCTCCCATGCACTTTCGGGCCGGTACCGTGGGTCGCCTGCTCCCCGGCGTCGACCACCGCCTGGAGCCTGTGCCGGGCGTGGAGGAGGGGGGGCGGCTGATGGTTGCAGGCCCCAACATCATGCTGGGCTACCTGAAGGCCGACAATCCCGGCGCCCTGGAGCCGCCGCCCGAAGGCTGGTACGACACCGGCGATATCGTCGCCCTCGACGACGACGGATATATTCGCATCCTCGGCCGCGCCAAGCGATTCGCCAAGATCGCCGGCGAGATGGTCTCGTTGGGTGCGGTGGAGAACCTGGTAAGCAGCCTCTGGCCAGATGAAATGCATGCCATCGTTGCGCTGCCGGATGCGCGCAAAGGCGAGCAGCTTGTTCTGCTTACCGAGCGCCCGCAGGCGTCGCGCGAGGAAATCTCGGTCCAGGCCCGCGCCGAGGGCGCAAGCGAACTGATGGTGCCGCGCCAGGTCTTCCACGTCGACAAGCTGCCGTTGCTCGGCAGCGGCAAGGCCGACCATCCAGGGGCCAAGGCCCTGGCGGAACAACTGATGGGAACCCAGGGCGCCGCCTGACGGCGGGCGCTGCTTCCTGAGGAGTGGTGTCATGGACGATGAGGGGTTCTGGGTACTCCTGGGCGTGCTCGCCGCGCTCTACCTGCTGGTCGGGCCGGGTCTCGGAATTGCTGCCTTCTTCCGAGGCAAAGGGGCCTCGGCGAGCCAGGTGGCGGCCCTGCACAACCGCCTCGACGCGCTGAGCGCCGAGTTGCGAGATCTGCGCCACCTCTACCGGCGAGGGGGCGAAACGGCCGCTCCCGAGACTCCGCCCCAGCCGGAAGCCGCCCCGGAAGCGCCGCGGGAGGCCGCCCCACCGGAGCCTGCCGCGCCGCCGGCCGCGGCGGCGCCGGAGGCCGAGCCGCCGCAGCTCGCGCCGCGTCCGACGCCACGCGAGCGCAACCTCGAGCAGTGGCTGACCTCGCGCGGGCTGATCTGGCTCGGCGGCGTGACCCTGGCATTGGCTGGCCTCTTCCTCGCCAGGTACGGCTACGAGCACGGCTGGATGGCGCTGGGCCCGGGCGCGCGCTGCGCCGCCGGCTTCCTCTTCGGCCTCGCGCTCACCCTCGGGGGTGAATGGCTGCGCCGCCGCCCGTTACAGCGCGCCATTGCCGCCGTCGGACCCAACTATCTACCGCCGGCCCTTACCGCGGCGGGGCTTGCCTCGGCTTTCGGCAGCCTCTATGCCGCCTACGGCCTCTACGAGCTGCTTTCGCCGCTGGTCGCTTTTGCCCTGCTGGCGCTGGTCGCCTTCGCCGCCTTCGGCCTCTCCATCCTGCACGGGCCCTTCATCGCCGTCCTGGCCCTGCTCGGCGGCTTTCTGACACCCTTGCTGGTGTCGACCAGCGAGCCTTCCGCCTGGGGGCTCTTCGCCTACCTGCTGGCACTGACGGCCGCCGCTCTCGCCATCACCCGCTACATGGCCTGCTGGTGGCTCGCCTGGGGCGTTCTCGCAGGTGCGTCCCTCTGGGCGCTGTTCTGGTTCGCCGCCCTCTGGTCCACCGGCGATGGGGCCGCCCTTGGCAGCTTCCTGGTGCTGCTCGCGGCACTCTTCCTCGCGGTGCGTTACGACGCCGTCGACGACTCCGACGGTCTGTTCCCCACGGCCATGCCCGACCGCATCGCCTGGGCCGGTGCCCTGACCACGGCGGTGCTCTGCTTCATCCTGCTGCGCATGGACGGCTACGGACAGGCTTCGCTCGTCGCGGCTTTCCTACTCGTTTCGCTCTTCCTCGCCGCCGCCTGGCGCGAGGCGGTCTTCGAGGGGCTCGCCGTGGTCGCCGCCGCCCTCACCGTGGCCCTCTTCGCCTGCTGGCACCTGCCGGCGATCGGCGACTGGCCCGAGTTCGCCCACAGCTACCGTGGGGAGGGTTACGGTGACACGCTGGGGCCGGTAGTACCGCCGGCTCTCACGATCTTCGTCGTGGTCGCCCTGGTCTTCGGCGCACTCTTCGCGGTCTCGGGCTTCCTCGCCCTCGCCCGGGCGCGCCGGCCGGCGGTCTGGGCGGGTATCTCCGCAGGGGTGCCTGTCCCGCTGCTGGCGGTCGCCTACTGGCGCGTCACTGGCCTGGGTGTCGATCTTGCCTGGTCCGCCGCGGCGGTCGCCCTGGCCGTCCTCGGTCTCGGCGCGGCCACTTGGATCCGCAGCCGGCCGCCGCTCCCCGGCAGCCCGGCGCACAACGACCTGCTGCTCGGCATCTATGCCCTCGGTAGCGTCGCCGCCTTCGGCCTGGCCTTCGCCATGGCTCTGGAGCAGGCCTGGCTCACCGTCGCGCTGTCGCTGTTGTTGCCGGCAACGGCCTGGATCTCGACGCGCCTGAACCTGACCAGTCTGCGGCCCGTCGCCATGACGGTCGCTGCCGTGGTTCTGGTCCGGCTGGTGCTGAACTACAACGTCCTCGATTATCCCCTGGGCAGATTGCCGGGGATCAATTGGATCCTCTACGGTTATGGTGTGCCGGCGCTGGCCTTCTGGTGGGCCGCTGGCCGCTTCCGGCAGCAGGCCGGCGGCCGCCTGGTTACCCTGCTCGAGGGCGGGGCACTTGTGCTGTTCTGGCTGATGGTCACCTTCCAGATCCGCAGTCTTGTCGCCGGGGATCTCGCCAGCCGGACCTACGGTCTTGCCGAGCAGTCCTTGCAGACCGTGGCCTGGCTGGGCATTGCCTATGCCTGTCTGCGGATCAACCGTCGTCATGGCCGCCCGGCGCTGCTGTGGGGCTGGCGCCTGCTGGCCGGCCTGGCCGCGGTGCACTCGCCGCTGTTCCAGCTGCTTAGCTCCAACCCGTTGTGGAGCGGCGAGGCAGTGGGCGCCTGGCCCCTGGTCAATCTGCTGGCCCTGGCCTATCTGGTGCCGGCCGGTTTCGCGCTGCTGTTTGCCTGGGAACTGCGGGCCGACGGCTTCCGCAGGACGGCAATCGCCGCTGCCATCTACGCCTTGCTGCTGGTCTTCGTCTATCTCTCGTTGGAGGTCCGCCGCGCCTTCCACGGTCCGATCCTGGACGTCGGGCGCACGAGCGACGCCGAGCTGCTGACCTACTCGCTGGTCTGGCTCGGCTATGCCTGGGTGTTGCTCGGCATCGGCCTCCGGACCGGCTACGCCAGCTTGCGCTACGCCTCGCTGGCGGTGCTGACGGCGGCGACGGCCAAGGTGCTGCTTTTCGACTGGGGGGCGCTCCAGAGCCTGCACCGCTTCTTCTCCTTTGCGGCGCTCGGCTTCAGCCTGCTCGGGATCCCCTTCCTCTATCAGCGGCTGGTGTTCCCGCCGCGGCCGCCGGCACCCGCCGCCGCGCCTGAGCCGCCGGGCCGGGGGGAAATTTAAGGGGGCGACGCCGGATACCTCCTTCATGCTATGCTTGCCGAAAGAAGCCGCACAAGCGGGGAGGCGAGCAGGGTGCCAAGACTGGTTCTTGTCGTCGAAGATGAGCCGAATATCGTCGAGTCCCTGAGCTTTCTGATGAAGCAGGAGGGCTTCGACGTGCGGGTGGCGAGCGACGGCGCCACCGCGCTGCAACTGGTGGAGAGCGAGCATCCCGATCTCGTGGTGCTGGACGTCATGCTGCCGCGGCGCGACGGCTATGACGTGTGCCGGGCGATCCGCGCCAACCGCCGGCACGATGGCGTCAGAATCATGATGCTTTCCGCCAAGGGTCGCGAAATGGATCGCCACAAGGGGATGGCGCTCGGCGCCGACGACTACGTGACGAAACCTTTCTCGACACGGGATCTGGTCGACCGGGCACGCAGCCTGCTCGGATTGTCGCCGGGCTAGCGCGCCGATATGAAACGCCTTCGCCGCAGCGGCGAGTGGTCGGTGGTGCTTTTCGTCGTGGCGCTGCTGGCTTTCAATCCGCCGATCCTATCGATCTTCTCCGTGCCGGATCTGGTCTTCGGAATTCCCACCCTCTACCTCTACATCTTCGTCGCCTGGGGCGGGGCGATCGTGTTGCTGGCGATCAACGTATCGGGGCTGATGGAGGACGATGCTTCGCCGCCCCTTCGCATTCACGGCCCCATGCCGGAGAACATGCCGGAGGGGGCCGAGAATCTCCCTGCTGACGATGGCAGGAGTGACGAAGGGCGCGAGGTGCGCTAGCCATGCTCTCGACCTGGGGCATTCTTGTCATCGCATTTGCCTATCTCTGTTTGCTGTTCGCGATCGCGTACTACGCCGACAAGCGCGCCGATGCGGGCCGCAGCGTCATCCGAAGCCCCTGGATCTATGCTCTTTCGATCGCCGTCTTCTGCACTTCCTGGACATTCTATGGATCGGTCGGGCGTGCCGCTTCCGGCGGCATTCACTTCCTGCCGATCTATCTCGGGCCGACGCTGGTATTCCTGCTCTGGTGGTTCGTGATCCGCAAGATCATTCGCATCAGCAAGGCTCATCGCATCACCTCCATCGCCGATTTCATCTCGTCGCGCTACGGCAAGTCGACGAGCCTCGGCGCCCTGGTCACGGTGATCGCGGTGGTTGGCATCATTCCCTATATCTCGCTGCAGCTGAAAGCCGTTTCGACCTCCTTCAACGTTCTGCGGCAATATCCGGTGGTCGCCATGCCACTGCAGACCAATGTGCCGCTGCTGGCCGACACGGCGTTCTGGGTCGCCCTGGTCATGGCGGTCTTCGCCATCCTTTTCGGTACCCGCCACATCGACGCCTCGGAGCATCACGAGGGTATGGTGGCCGCGGTCGCTTTCGAATCGCTGGTCAAGCTGATCGCCTTCCTGGCGGTCGGGGTCTTCGTCACCTTCGGCGTCAACGACGGTTTCGGTGATCTCTTCAGGCGCGCGGCGGCCGACGAGGCCATCGTCCAGATCTTCTTCATCGACTCAGGCGGCAGCTACCTGCAGTGGATCACCCTGACCCTGCTGTCTATGGCGGCCATCATCTGCCTTCCGCGTCAGTTCCAGGTGACCGTGGTGGAGAACGTGAACGAGCGGCACCTGGCGCGTGCGGTCTGGCTGTTTCCGCTCTACATGCTGGTGATCAACATCTTCGTGTTGCCGATCGCCGTCAGCGGATTGCTGCAGTTTCCTGCCGGTACGGTCGATGCGGATACCTTCGTGCTGACCATCCCGATGCAGGAACGGGCCGAGGGCCTTGCCATGCTGGCCTTCATCGGCGGGCTTTCGGCGGCGACCGGCATGGTCATCGTCGCCGCCATCGCGCTGTCGACGATGATCTGCAACGACCTGATCATGCCGGCGCTGATCCGCATCTCCTGGCTGCGGATGACGGAGCGCGGCGACCTTTCACGTCTGCTGCTGCGCATCCGCCGCGGTGCCATCATACTGATTTTACTGCTTTCCTTTGCTTACTTCCGCTTCATCGGCCAGCCCGAGGCGCTGGTCACCATCGGCCTGGTGTCTTTCGCGGCGGCCGCCCAGTTCGCCCCGGCCATCATCGGTGGCATCTTCTGGAAAGGCGGGACGCGGCTGGGCGCCCTGGTGGGACTGACCCTCGGCTTCGTGATATGGGGCTACACCCTGTTGCTGCCGTCCTTCGCGCGGCCCGGCTGGCTGCCGACATCCTTCATCGAGTACGGACCGCTCGGCATCGAACTGCTCCGGCCCTATGCGCTGTTCGGCCTGCAGGGGCTGGACAGCCTTTCGCACGCCATGTTCTGGAGCATGCTGGCGAACATCGGCGGCTATGTGATGGTTTCGCTGCTCGACCGGCCGAGCGCCATCGAGCGCATCCAGGCGGTCCTTTTCGTCGACGTCTTCCGGCATTCCGGAGCGCAGAGCGGTTCGCGTTTCTGGCGCGGATCGGCCACCGTTCCGGACCTCAAGAACCTGGTGGCGCGCTTCATCGGGCCGATCCGCGCCGATCGCGCCTTCGCCGACTACGGACGCATCCACGACGTCAACGTGGGCAAGCTGCGCGAGGCCGACCCTGGGCTGGTCAGCTATGCCGAGCGTCTGCTGGCCGGCGTCATCGGGGCGGCCTCCTCCCGCGTGATGGTGGCTTCGGTCGCCAAGGGCGAGGTGCTCGGGATCGAGGAGGTGCTGGAGATCCTAGAGGAAACCTCGCAGGTGATCGAATACAGCCATGGCCTGGAGCAGAAGTCGCGCGAACTGGAGGCACTCACCGCGGAGCTGCGGGAGGCCAATGCTCGCTTGCAAGAACTCGACCACATGAAGGACGAGTTCCTCTCCACGGTCAGCCACGAGCTGCGCACGCCGCTTACCTCGATCCGCTCCTTCAGCGAGATTCTGTTCGACAACCCTGACCTCGGAGTCGACGACAGGCGCAAGTTCCTCGCCGTGATCGTGAAGGAAAGCGAGCGCCTCACTCGCCTCATAAACCAGATCCTCGACCTCGCCAAGATGGAGGCGGGAAGCCTCGATTGGGAGATGGAGTCACTCGCCCCGCGGGAGGTGATCGAGGAGGCGATCGCCATCACCTCGGCGCTCTTCACCGAGAAGTCGGCGCGGCTGGAAGTGCGGATCGACCACGACCTGCCGACCGTCTATGCCGACCGTGACCGCCTGATCCAGGTCCTCGTCAACCTGCTCTCCAACGCGGTCAAATTCTGTGCCGCCAAGGCCGGTCACGTCGTGGTCACCGCGCGCAGCCGGCCGGAGGGCCTGCAGATCTCGGTGGCCGACAACGGCCGCGGCATTCCGCCGGAGAACCGCCAACTGATCTTCGAGAAGTTCCAGCAGGCCGCTTCCAACCTCACCGACAAGCCACACGGTACCGGTCTCGGCCTGACCATCTCGCGCCAGATCGTCGAGCATTTCGGCGGCAGCATCTGGGTCGAGGCGGCCCCGGGCGGCGGGGCATGCTTCTGCGTCATGCTGCCGCGGCGCAAACAGGCCGCCGTACCGCGGGCGGTCTAGTGGGCCGTTCCTCCGGCGCCGGGATCGACCGTGGCGGGCGCATTGCATGCGCCGGGCCGATGGGCTAGAAACCGCGCCCTGAACTCCCTATCTGTCCACCGGAAGTGACAATCCCCTCAGCGCCGGAGTAACCATGGCTTCCTACCAGTACGTCTATCAGATGGACGGCGTCTCCAAGACCTATCCCGGCGGCAAGCAGGTGCTGAAGGACATCAGGCTGTTCTTCCTGCCCGGGGCGAAGATCGGTGTGCTCGGTCTGAACGGCTCCGGCAAGTCGACGCTGATGAGGGTCATGGCCGGCATCGATACCGAGATCAACGGCGAGGCGCGGCCGGCCGAAGGCATCAGGATCGGCTACCTTCCGCAGGAGCCGCAGCTTGACCCCGCCAAGGACGTCGCCGGCAACGTCTTCGAGGGCGTGGCCGAAACCAAGGCGCTGCTCGACCGCTTCGAGGAGGTCAGCAATGCCTTCGCCGAGGCCGACCCCGACCAGATGGACGCGCTGATCGCCGAGCAGGCCGACTTGCAGGAGAAGATCGACGCCGCCGACGCCTGGGACCTCGACCGCAAGGTGGAGATTGCCATGGATGCGCTGCGCTGTCCGCCGGGCGAGGCCGAGGTGACCAAGCTTTCCGGTGGTGAGCGCCGCCGCGTGGCGCTCTGCCGGCTGCTGCTGCAGAAGCCCGACATGCTGCTGCTCGACGAGCCGACCAACCACCTGGACGCAGAGTCCGTCGCCTGGCTCGAACGCTTCCTCGAGGAATACCCCGGCACGGTCGTGGCCGTCACCCACGACCGCTACTTCCTCGACAATGTGGCCGGCTGGATCCTGGAACTCGACCGTGGCCGGGGCCTGCCCTTCGAGGGCAACTACTCGTCATGGCTGGAGCAGAAGGAGAAGCGGCTGGCACTGGAAGAGAAGGCCGAGTCCGGCCGCCAGCGCGTCATCAAGCAGGAACTGGAGTGGATCCGACAGAGCCCGCGCGCCCGCCAGGCCAAGTCCAAGGCGCGCGTGCAGGCCTATGAAACACTGCTGGCCGAGGCCGCCGACAAGGCGCCGGAACCGGGCAGCATCACGGTTCCACCCGGCCCGCGCCTCGGCGACCTGGTGATCGAGGCGCAACATATCTCCAAGGCCTTCGGCGACAAGCTTTTGATCGACGACCTCAGTTTCAAGATTCCGCCGGGCGCCATTGTCGGCATCATCGGCCCCAATGGTGCCGGCAAGACTACTTTGTTCCGGATGATCACGGGACAGGAGGCGCCGGACGGCGGCAGCCTGCGTATCGGTGAGACCGTGAAGCTGGGCTACGTCGACCAGAGTCGCGATACGCTCGAGGGCAACAAGACGGTCTGGGAGGAAATATCCGGCGGCCTCGACGTCATCCAGCTGGGCAAGCACCAGACCCAGTCGCGCGCCTACGTCGGTGCCTTTAACTTCCGGGGCAGCGACCAGCAAAAGAAGGTAGGGCAACTCTCGGGAGGCGAGCGCAACCGCGTCCACCTGGCAAAGATGTTGAAGGAAAGCGCCAACGTCCTGTTGCTGGACGAGCCGACCAACGACCTCGACGTGGATACCCTGCGCTCGCTCGAAGAAGCCATCACCGAGTTTGCCGGCTGTGTGCTGGTGACCTCGCACGACCGCTGGTTCCTCGATCGCATCGCCACCCATATCCTCGCCTTTGAGGGCGACAGCCAGGTGGTATGGTTCGAGGGCAACTACGAGGCCTACGAGGAAGACCGGCATCGCCGCCTCGGCGCCGCCGCCGATCAGCCTCACCGCATCAAATACAAGCCGCTGACGCGCTGAACCTTTATTCGGCGGAACTGGTATCTGGAAGCGGCCGGCTCACCGTGCTGTCGGTCGCCACCGCGGCCGACAGCAACCCCTGTTCGCGGAACCATGCAATGGCATCCGTCAGGGCGTGCCGGACCGGCCTCGGGCGCAATCCGAGTTCCGCGAGCGCACGGCGGTTATCGAAGTTCATGGGATGGCGGACCAGCCTGACGCCGGTAAGCGGCGCCCGCGGCGGGCGCCGCGTCACGTTGTCCGCCAGGAACTGATCGACGGCGGCATAGGAATATGCCAGCCAGTAGGGGATTCTCCGCTTCGGCATCGGCAGTCCGGTGATATCCTCCAGCAGGGCCAACAGATCGCTCACCTTGAGATTCTCGGCGCCAAGGATATAGCGGCGGCCGATGAGGCCTCGCTCGGCAGCCAGCAGATGGCCCAGTGCCACGTCGCGCACGTCGATCATGTTGATCTCAGCCTCCAGGTATGCAGGCGTGCGGCCATTGAGAAAATCCAGGAGCATGCGGGTAGGCGGGGTCTGCAGGCTGTCGCCCGGCCCGACCGGCAGTGTCGGATTGACGACCACGACCGGCAGCCCGCGTTCGGCAGCTTCCAGTGCGGCGCGCTCGGCGAGAAACTTCGAGCGGCAGTAGGGGCCCGGCATGTCTTCCGCACGCGGTGCGGCTGATTCGTCGATCATGCCGGACCCGGCAACCTGCCCGCGCAGACCGGCAATGATGGACTCGGTAGAGGTATAAACCACGCGCTCAGGCCGGTGGCGTTCGGCGGCGGTCAGGACGTTCAGGGTGCCGCCGTAGTTGACCCGCGCGAAATCCTCGCTGTCGCGCGCCCAGAGATTGGGATTGGCGGCGAGGTGAAACACCGAGTTGGCCCCGGTCATGGCCCTGTCCACGGCATCGCTGTCGGAGATGTCGCCCTGGAGGAACTCGAAGTCCGTGCCGCGACTTTGGTGAATACGCGCGGGCGGGCGGCGGTCGAATACGCGCACCCTCTCGCCGCGGGCGCAGAGCAGATCTACCAGATGCTGTCCGACGAAGCCGCTGCCACCGGTCACAAGCGAAATACGCATCCCTTCTGCCCCCATGCGGTTCCCGGCGCCGGTCGCGATGCGATTCTCGCCAAGGAATCAAACTACCGTGCCGGCGCGATGGTTCTCACCGGCGCCGGCGGCTCATGGTTAAACTCGGGGCAGCCCCTCTCCGGGGGGCAAGGCACCTGTGATCCGAAACCCCCTTCACAGGTGCCCGGGAACTTACCGAAACTGCCTACAGTCCAGGTTGACTCCACTCCATGTACTTCCGTGCCACGTGAACCGCAAAGCCGGTGGCCCGTGGCAACACCTTGCGAAGCGATGCGCTGTCGTCAGCCGATCTTAGTTCACCTGACGGGCGAATGCGCCGCGTTCAACCTTCTCGCGCAGCGCTTCGGTCAGAGGCGGCAGCTTGCCGCCATTCTGCCTCAGCACTGACCCATACTCCGAACGCAGCGTGATCGCCATGCTCACGCCCTCCGCCACGATGTCCAGGATCTTGAACTCGCCGTCGGTCAGGCGCACCCGCCAGCTCACCCTCACGGGCTCTCCCTCGGTGCGGTCGATACGGGAATCGATGAACGCTGTATCCTCGTTTGTGCTGTCCCGTGTCACGGTGCCGATCTGGAAACGCTCGCTGCTGTTTTCTGCGAGTAGCGGCAGAAAGCGCTGTACCATGGCGTCCTCGAATACCTTCAGAAAGGCGCCGCGGTCCGCTTCCGAAGCTCCGCGCCAATAGCGGCCAATCACGAAACGGCCGATGGCAGGCACGTCGAAGTTCTCATTGAACAGCTTGCGGAAGTGCTCTTCCTTTTCCTTTTCGCTGACGGACGCGTCGCCGAGGCGCGACGCCGCCTGTTCCTGCAGGTTGGCCAGGAAGTTTGCGGCCTGCATGGTGTCGAGGGCAGCCGACGCGGCTGGCTGCAGCCAGATCGCGACAATGGCGACCATGGGAATCAGGAGAGATCTCGTGAGGCGGCACCGCATGGCGTTACTCCAGCGACGTAGTGCTCTGTCCGGGAATCTCGGTGAATCCGGGCGCATCGCCCACTGGTGCACCGTTGTTGATCTCGTTCTCCCGGTACTGGCGGTAGAGGGAACGGATCCGTGCGTAGAAGTCTAGCGAGTCGGCCTTCAGGTCGTCCAGCGTCTCGATATTCCGCGAACGCGTGTCGATTCCAGAGGTCGCGGCCAGCCCGAGGTTGATCTCACGCGGCGCGAGGTAGGTCATGGGGTCGAGAAAGATGTCAACGATACGGCCGGTGCCGTCGCGCAGCGAGGAGGGACCGAGAATCGGCAGCACCAGGTAGAACCCTTCGCCAGCGCCATAGGTGCCCAGGGTCTGACCAAAGTCCTCTTCGTGGTAGTGGAATCCCGATTCGGCGGCGATGTCGAAGACACCGAGCAGGCCGATGGTCGAGTTGATGAAGAAGCGGGTGAAAGTGATCTCCGCCCGTTCGAGGTTGCCCTGAAGCAGGTCGTTGGCGAGGGTTACCGGGCTGCGCAGGTTGCGCAGGAAGTTGCGCACCGAATTGCGCACGCCGGTGGGCACTATGTAGCGGTAGGTGACCGCGATCGGGCGGATCACTGCGAAGTCGAGGGCCTCGTTGAAGGCGAAGAACATTCGGTTGGGCACCTCCAGCGGGTCGTTGTCGCTGGGCTCGGGCCCGAAATCGTCCGCGTCGCTCTCCCCCCACTCATCGGAACCGCTCTGCGCGATCTGGGTGAACTCCGGATCGCCGGGGCGCTGGTCGGCCGTCTCCGGGCTTGCCGCACAGGCTCCCAAGAAAACCACAAGTGCTACAGTGCCCAGGAGAGACCGCAAGGATTGCAAAAACGTCGAACTCGCCATACCGCTCAACAAGACCATACCCCCAAACAAAATAGGCCTAAACGCCGCCTCATCGCCCAACGAGCTGTCCCAGGTCCCATCGATCAGGCCGCCCCGGGTTCCTGTGAACGGCACAGTACCGAGGTCCGGAAGGTTCCAGAAGACCGCATGAACAGGCGATTGAACGCTATCGCTATTCTGTTAATGAACCCTTTGATGCAAGAGGCAACCCCGCCCCGCTAACCATAGTCCCCGTAGCATAGCCGGCGCGCGAAGACTAGGTGCTCAGGCGGACTGGCTGTCATCCTGTTACATCGCTGTTGCAAAAATACACCAGAATGGACGTAGGCAAAGCCTCAACCCTGCAAGCCTGCGCCGCCCTTCAGGTGCAGGGCTTAACTCATTCTGACGGAAGAACTTTCCGGATCAGGCTCCGGGACTACAAGGCGCCGGTAGATCGGCAATAGGATTGCCGGCAGCATGTACATGGGCAATTGTGCAACAGCGAAGTAGAGTACCACATCGGTGTCCGTGCCGGGCGGGAAGGCTGCCAGCAGCAGGCCCATGTTGCAGTTGCCCGAGACCAGTCCGACGGTCAGGGCGCGCCGGCGGCCGAGCCAGCCGAAGGCCAACGCCCCGGCGATTTGCAGCGCCGGGTTGGCAATGAATGCAGCGATCAACCAGAGGGCGACCGTTCCCGGCCGTGCCGTCAGGGTGGCGGTGACGCCGTCCATGATCGCCACGGCAAAGACCAGCATGACGGCGACGACCAGGCCGTCCAGATGCTTGGCGACTCCGGGCAGGCGTTCGCGGCCGATGAGGCGGCGGATGACCAGGGCGGCGGCAAAGGCGATAGCAACCACCATGGCCAGGCGGGTCATGAACTCACCGATGCCGATATCGAGTTCCAGGCCGAGAAGGGCCAGTGCGAGCGGCGGTACGGTCAGCGGCGTGAGCAGGGTGGCGATCAGCCCGACCACGAGGGCGAGGGCGCCATCGAGCCCGAGTATCATGGCGATCGGCGCCGCGCTGAGAATTGGCGGCGCGGCGGCCATCAGCACCAGGGCCGTGGTCAGCGGCACTGGCAGCGGCAGCAATGCGAGTGCGGCGGCGACGGCCAGGGGCGCCCCGAGCAGCAGCCAGGCGATGATTGCCGCCGAGATCCAGGGCCGCTTCAGGTATCCGAGCATGACTCGCCAGTCGACCCGCACCAGCGTTGCCGTCAGCAGTACCGCCACCGCGGGGGCGAGCAGCGGCCGGGCAAGAGTCGACAGGGACGGCAGGGCGAGGCCGAGGAACACCCCGATGAACAACACCCAGGTGGCGTGGCCGCCGAGAAACGCGAGCAGGCGGCTCATGAAGCTCCTTGTCCGGTTCGATATCGGACCGAGACGGTAGCGAGATTGACCGCCGCGGCCAATGCTCTATCGTGCAGCGCCTTGTCAATTGAGTCCGTCTGTCGGTATGGGAGCCTGCGGCATGAGCGAAGCGCCGTTCGACCGCTATCGTGCCGTCGTCCTGCCGGAGTGGATCGACTACAACGGTCACATGAACGTGGCCTACTACCTGTTGGCCTTCGACCAGGCGACCGATACCTTCTTCGACTACCTCGGTCTCGACGCCGCCCATCGTGAGGCCACCAGTGGCACCACCTTTGCCGGCGACATTCATCTGACCTATCAGCGCGAGGTGAAGCGGGGTGACCCGCTGCGCATCACCACCCAGCTGCTGGGATTCGACGACAAGAGGCTGCGCTTTTTCCAGCGGATGTACCACGCGGAGGCGGGCTTTCTCTCGGCGACGATGGAGTGCCTCAGCCTCTATGTTGACCTCGACCGGCGCCGGGTCAGCGTGTTTCCGACACCGGTGCGCGCGCGGCTCGAGTCCGTTTTTGCGGCCCACCGCGGCCTGCCGCTGCCGGCGGAGGCGGGCCGGGTCATCGCAAAGCCGCCACTGACCCCGCCGTGAGGTCCGGCCCGGGTGACTCCCTTGTCGACTTTTCCGTTGCTCTTGCCGCCTCGATGGTGATGCTTAGCCCATGATTCCCATGCGTTCCTGGCTCCTGGCCCTCCTCCTGTTGTGCCTGGCCCCGATTCCCGAGGCCCTTGCTGACTGCACGGACCCGCCCGGGCCGGGCGTCAACTGGCGGCGCTGCGTCTTCGACAGGCTGGATTTCAGGGAGGTGGACCTGACCGGCGCAGAGCTGCGCGACGCCAGCTTTTTTCGCACCGATCTAAGTGGCAGCAACTTGGCAGAAGTGAAGGCCTTCCGTGCCAAGTTCTTCAATGCCGTGCTCGTGGGTGCCAGTTTCCGTGAGGCCGACCTGCGGGAAGCCGATATGACCAAGGCCAATCTCAGCGACGCCGACCTTGTCGCTGCCGATCTCAGACGGACGCGCCTCTTCGACGCCGACCTGCGCGGCGCCGACTTGACCGGGGCCAAGCTCGGGGGGGCCGATCTGGCCGGCGCCAATCTCACCGGCGCCACCTGGATCAATGGCACCCAGGTGTGCCGGGAAGGCTCGATCGGCCGCTGCAACTAGCGGAATTCGCGGTCGGAACTTTGCTGCATCTTTGCGGACTTTACGGGGTTTCCCCGTCTATAGTGGCCGGGTCGAGTCGCGTACTTGCCGCGACCCGGCGGTGCCGCTGCGCAGGCTTGGAGGGTTGCGGGGATTGGGAACTTGGGATTGCGATGAAGCGCCTTGCCATCTTCTCCGACAAGCGGCGCCCGCCAGGCACCGCGAGAGCTGATCGGGTCCCCGCATGATGCGGACGCACAGCCTCAAACGGCGCGTCCGTGTCTCTCTGTTGCGCTTTGGCCGCAACGATCAGGTCGTGTTGTCGATCCTGGCCGTGGTGATCGGCGCCGCCGCCGGCGGCGCCGCGATTGCTTTCCGCGACGCCATCGGAGGAATTCAGTGGCTGGCCTACGGCTTCAGTGGTGAAAACGTGGCCTCCATGGCGGCTGCGCTGCCGTGGTGGCAGCTGCTCCTGGTGCCGACCGCCGGCGGCCTGCTGATCGGGCTCTTTATCCGCTACTTCATGCCCGGCGGGCGGCCGCATTCGGTGGCACATGTCATTGAGGCTTCGGCCCTGCACGATGCGCGCATGTCGCTAACGGTCGGCATTCGGGCCGCCCTGGCCAGTGCCGCATCGATCGGTGTCGGCGCTTCCGTCGGCCGCGAGGGGCCGGTCGTCCACCTCGGCGCCTCGCTCGGTTCCTGGGTCGCCAAGCGCCTGCACCTCGGCCGTGTCCTGGCCCGGACCTTGCTGGGCTGCGGCGTCGCCGCGGGCATTGCGGCTTCGTTCAATGCTCCCATCGCCGGCACGTTCTTCGCGCTTGAGGTGGTGGTCGGCCACTATGCGCTGTCCGCCTTCGCTCCCATCGTCATCGCCTCGGTGACCGGCACGCTGATCAGCCGGGCGCGCTACGGCGACTACCCTGCCTTTATCCTGCCCGACACCTGGACCATCGCGTCATTCTGGGAGTTTCCCGGCTTCGCCATCCTGGGCCTGGTATCGGCGCTGGCGGCGATCATCTTCATGTGGTCGATCATCTTCACCGAGGACACCGTCGCCAAGCTGCCGGTGCCCACCTGGGCACGCCCGGCAATGGCCGGGCTGCTGGTCGGCCTTATCGCGCTGGTCTTTCCGCAGGTGCTGGGCGTTGGCTACGAGGCGACAGATGCGGCGCTCTCGGACAGCTACCCGCTGTGGCTGCTGCTGGCGCTGATCGTGGCGAAGACCGCGGCTACCGCGATCTCCCTGGGCTGCGGATTCGCCGGCGGTGTGTTCTCGCCTGCCCTCTTCATCGGCGCCATGGTGGGCGGCGCCTACGGGATCATCGCCACCCAGGCATTTCCGGAGCTGTCTTCCGGCCACGGCGCCTACACCATGATCGGCATGGGGGCAGTCGCCGGCGCGGTGCTGGGCGCGCCGATCTCCACCATCCTGATGATCTTCGAGCTGACCAACGACTATGAGCTCACCATCGCCGTCATGCTGGCCACGGTGATCGCCAGCGTGGTGACCCAGCAGGTGCACAAGCAGTCGTTCTTCACCTGGCAGCTGGAGCGCCGCGGCGTCACCATCCGCGGCGGCCATCAGACCGGTCTCCTGCGGCGGGTCAAGGTGGCGTCGGTCATGGATCACCGCTTCTCGTCGGTGTCCCCGGAGACACCCATCGCCCAGGTGCGCCTGAAGCTGCAGGCGGCGCCCTGGGGAGAACTCTACGTCCTGGACGAGGACGGCAGCCTCTGCGGCGTGATCGCCTATGCCGACCTCCATGAGGCCGCCTTCGACACCAGCCACGATTCCGAGCTGATAGCCGACAACGTGGCCCGCGACGTGCCGGCGGTGCTGGTACTGAGCGATGATCTGGAAACCGCGGTGAAGGCCTTCAACCTCACCGGCGAGCCGCACATTCCCGTGGTGGCCGACAAGAAATCCCTGGTGATGCGGGGTCTGGCCCATGAACACGAGGTCATGTTGGCCTACCAGCGGGCGCTCAACCAAGCCCGTGCGGAGGAGCGCGGCGAGGCTTCGTCGCGCTCGCTGCGCCGGCCCCGCTAGGCCGGCCTTCTCTGCCGGTCTTGTCAGCCGACCTTCTCAGTAAGTCGGGTTCATCTGCAGATAGTCGTAGCGGTTGCCGGAGGTGACCGTTACCTGGCGGGAGGTCTGGCCCGAGCCGAGCAGGGTGAGGGGTACCTCCACCCCCGCGTCGCCCAGCGCCCAGATCGCCCGGTAGAACTCTGACAGGTTCGAGACGCTCTTGCCGCCGACCGCCGTGACGATGGCGTTGGCGGTGACTCCCGCCCTGTCGGCCGGGCCGCCGGGTGCCACCCGGTTGATGAAGACATGGCCGCGCAGTTCCTGGGTGTAGAGGCCGAGCCAGGGTCGTGCCGGCTTGGCCGCACGTCCGTCGCGCAGCAGGTCGTCGAAGATCGGAGGCAGGGCCGAGATCGGCACGAACATGTTGCCGGGCAACTGCTGGCCGGGTCCGGCAGCGTCGGCGACGATCAGCGAGCCGATCCCCAGCAGTTTTCCGTCGGCGCCGATCAGCGCGGCGCCGCCGAAGCTGCGGTAGGGGGGCGAGGTGAAGATGGCGTCGGGCAGCAGGTATTCCCAGTAGCCGGCGAACTCGCGCCGCGAGACCACCACGGCTGGGCTCGGTCCGTCCGGTCCGGCGACCAGTACCCTGGTACTCTCGGACAGGTCCGTCGAGTCGCCGAGTTCGATCGGCGGTGAGCCGAGTCGCGCCAGCGGGCGCAGCAGCCCGAATCCGGTGTCGTAGTCGTAGGCAACGATGTCGGCCGGCACGACGCGGCCGTTCTGCTCGACGATCTCGGTCTGGGCCGCTTCCATGATGAGGTAGCCGATGGTCAGAACGAGGCCGTCCGGCCCGATCACCACGCCGCCACCCTCGCGCTCCGAGCCGAGGGTCTGGGCCGAGCGCGCCGAGGCGGGGACCATGGCGCGCACGCCGACCACGGCGTTCAGCGGGCTCGACCGCGTCTGCGTTTCACCCGAGCCCGACTGGGCGGACACCGGCTGGGCTGCCGTTGCCAGCGCGATCAGGCCGCCGACAGTCAAAGCAACGAGAGTTCTCGCTTTGGAATGCTGAGCCCCTCGAGGGGCCGGAGTATCCTTCGCCATGCCGCTCTCCTTGCTGTTGCGGCGTCTCCCCTTCGTCTTGGCAGACTATACCACGCTTTCGGAGATAGCGCGCGGCGCCGGCTTGTCCAGCGACTCCTAGTCCTCCAGCAGGTTGCCGCCCTGGCGGTGCGGCAGCGGCGTTTTGCCGACCACCTTCACCAGCACCATGCCAGGGCGCACGTAGCGATGGCTGCGGCGGGACAGCACCAGGCCGCTGGCCTGGGAGGTGACGGCGGTGCGCGCGGCGGCGGGCGGCTGGGTCGGATCGACCACCCAGGCGATGACGTCGCCCGCCTTCACCTCCTGGCCGAGGTCGACAGCGTAGGCGACCACGCCGGCGACCGGGCTGCGCACCGTGTCGGTGGCGTCGAGGCGCGTGGCTTCGCATTTCGGTGCCGGCGGCGCCGGTGGATTACCCTTTACGGCGCCGAATCGCTGCAGGCTGTGGAATAGAGCCTGCGCATCTGCCCGGGCGGTGGCGTCGTCGACGTCGGCGCGGCCTCGCAGTTCCACCGTGCCGGCTAGGCAGGCGGCCGGGATCGGGTGCTGCGGAAAGCGCTCGGCCAACCGCGTCCAAGGCGTCGAGAAGGTCTCGTCGAAGGAGCTGCCGCCGGAGTCCTCGGCCAGCAGCACCGCGCGGCAGCCGAGGTCGGCGGCGAGGTCGGTCGCCTGCGGCCAGTGCGCCGGGATCAGGAAGAGATGCATCAGCGCCTGGTCGTCGCAGTGCAGGTCGAGCACCACGTCGGCGTCGGCGGCGAGATGGGCGAGGGCGAGGCGCAGGGAATGGAGTTCGCTCGCGGGCGTCTGTGCGGCCAGATGGTCCAGCATCGCGCGGCGGATGACCGCCACGTTGCCGGCCTCGTCGTCGGTCAGCTTCTCGGCCACCTTGTCGGCGACGGCTGCCGCGAGGTCCGGCCAGTTGCGGTTGAAGTTGCCGCCGCCGCCCTGCTCGTAGCGGCCCATGTTCTCGCCGTTGGTGAACTGGGAAAGGCCGATCGGATTGGCATAGGGAACCATGACGACTTCGCCGACGATGGCGCCGCGCCGTGCCGCTTCTTCCAGCAGGCCGTAGAGGTGGTGCTGGACCAGCAGGCCCGGCGTCTCGTCGGCATGCAGGGCCGCCTGCAGGTAGATCTTGGGCCGCGCGCCCTCGCGGCCGAAGCGGTGGACGGTCAGTTCGCGGGCGGTGCCCGGGCTGACGGTGAGGAGGGGCAGGCGGTCGCAGCGCACGGGCATCTCGGGAGTCCTGTAGGGTCTGGGAAACACGCATGAAAGGCTGCGGCCCCGGCGAGGTCAAGCCGCCTCCCGCGGTGCGAAGATTGCCGCCTTACCGCGTGAGCCTGCCGGCCGGCTGCGCTATATAGGGGGCATGTCCGATCTCTTCGCGGCCCAGCGGCCGGCAGAACCCTATCCGTACCTAAGCGCCCTCAACGAGGGCCAGCGCACGGCGGTCGAGGCCCTCGACGGCCCGGTCCTGGTGCTGGCCGGCGCCGGCACCGGCAAGACCCGCGTGCTGACCACCCGGCTCGCTCACCTGCTGACGACCGGTAAGGCGCGTGCGCCGGGGGAAATCCTGGCGGTGACCTTCACCAACAAGGCGGCGCGCGAGATGAAGGACCGAGTGGCGGCCCTCCTCGACCGGCCCTCGGTGGAGGGCTGGTGGCTCGGCACCTTCCACGCCATTGCCGTGCGCATCCTCAGGCGTCATGCCGAGGCGGTCGGCCTCAAGAGCAACTTCACCATCCTCGACACCGACGACCAGGTCCGCCTGGTCAAGCAGGTGCTGCAAGCCGAGAACGTCGACGAGAAGAAATGGCCGGCGCGGGCCATGCTGGCGATCATCGAGCGCTGGAAGGACCGCGGCCTGACGCCGGAGCGCGTCTCGGCGGGCGAGGCGGGCGATTTCGCCCGCGGCCGCGCCGTCGAGCTCTACAAGGCCTACCAGGAGCGCCTGAGAACCCTGAACGCCTGCGACTTCGGCGACCTGCTGCTGCACAACCTGACGCTTTTCCAGACCCAGCCGGAGGTGCTTGCCGACTACCACCGGCGCTTCCGCTACATCCTGGTCGACGAGTACCAGGACACCAACGTGTCGCAGTACCTCTGGCTGCGCCTCCTGGCGCAGGGGCACAGGAACATCTGCTGCGTCGGCGACGACGACCAGTCGATCTACGGCTGGCGCGGGGCCGAGGTCGGCAACATCCTGCGCTTCGAGGACGACTTCCCCGGCGCCAAGGTGATCCGGCTGGAGCGCAACTACCGCTCGACAGGGCGCATCCTGGCGGCAGCCTCGGGCCTCATCGCCCACAACGAAGGCCGTCTCGGCAAGACCCTGTGGACCGAGGACGACGAAGGCGAAAAGATCCGCCTGCGGGGCCTCTGGGACGGCGAGGCCGAAGCGCGCTTCGTCGGCGAGGAGATCGAGGCGCTGATCGCCCGCGACCGCAACCACGACCTCAAGCAGATCGCCATCCTGGTGCGCACCGGCGCGCAGACCCGAGAGTTCGAGGAGCGCTTCATCACCCTCGGCCTGCCCTACCGCGTGGTTGGCGGGCCGCGCTTCTACGAGCGCATGGAAATCCGCGACGCCCTGGCCTACCTGCGCGTCCTCGTGCAGCCGGCCGACGACCTCGCCTTCGAGCGCGTCATGAACAAGCCGAAGCGCGGCCTCGGCGAGGCAACCCTGCAGCTGCTCTATCGCACCGCGCGTGCCGGCAATGTGCCGCTGACCCTGGCCGCGCGTCGCCTCGTCGACACCGACGAACTGCGCCCGGCAGCCCGCCGCAGCCTCGCCGGCCTGCTCGACAGCTTCGACCGCTGGCGCTCACTCATCGACACCACGCCGCATCCGGAGCTGGCGGAGATGCTGCTGGAAGACTCCGGCTACGTGGAAATGTGGCAGAACGACAAGTCCTTGGAGGCGCCGGGGCGGCTGGAGAACCTGAAAGAGCTGGTCAACGCCATGGGCGAGTTCGAAAACCTCGCCGGGTTCCTGGAGCATATCTCCCTGGTCATGGAAGCGGTATCCCAGGAGGGCAACGACGTGGTCACCATCATGACCCTGCACGCCGCCAAGGGCCTGGAGTTCGATACCGTCTTCCTGCCGGGCTGGGAGGAAGGGCTGTTCCCCAACCAGCGCGCCCTCGACGAAACCGGGCGCCGCGGCCTGGAGGAGGAGCGCCGCCTCGCCTATGTCGGCCTGACGCGGGCCCGCAAGCGGGTGATCGTCTCCTTCGCTGCCAATCGGCGCATGCACGGCTCCTGGGCCGCGGCCATCCCGTCGCGTTTCGTCGACGAACTTCCCAAGGAGCATGTCGAGGTGGAGAGCGACACCGGCGTCTATGGCGCCGCGGCGGCGAGCTTCGGCGGCCCCTTCGGCGGGATGGGCGACGGCTGGGGCAGGAATTCCTGGAGCGAGGCGCGGGTCAGCCCCGGCCTGCAGCGCGCCCAGGCGCGGCGCGGCCAGAGCTCGGCGCCCTTCATCGACGTGACGCCGACCCGTGTCGAGCGCCTCGAGAGCGGCGCTTTCCAGCGCGGCGACAGGGTATTCCACCAGAAGTTCGGCTACGGCAACATCGCCTCGGTGGAGGGCGAACGCCTCAACATCCGCTTCGACAAGGCCGGCGAGAAGAAGGTGATCGCCAGCTTCGTGGTGCCGGCCGACCAAGCCGGATGATGTCCGCTTGACCACCTGGCGCCTGACCCTCAGCCTGCCGGAGTCCGCGCTGCCGGCCTTCGAAGCGGTGTTCGAACCGCTGGAGGGGGCCATCGTCACCGGTGCTCCGGACGCCGAGGGGCTGGTGCCATGGCAACTCTTTCTCGCCGAAGAACCCGATGACGCGGAGCTTCAGCGCCTGGTCGAGATCGCGGGCGAGGTTTCCGGCGTCCACATGCCTTTGCTCTACAGCCGCGAGCGACTGCCCGACGTCGACTGGGTGGCCGAGAGCCAGAAGGCGCTGCCGCCAATCGTCGCCGGGCGCTTCCGGATCCGGGGCTCCCACGTCACCGAGCCGGCGCCGCCGGGCGCAATCGATCTGCTGATCGACGCCAACGCCGCCTTCGGCACGGGGCGCCATGAGACGACGCGGGGCTGCCTCCTGGCGCTGCAGGACATTGCCCGGCGACGTCCTGCCGGCCGCCCGGTGACGCCTGTTCTCGACATGGGCTGCGGATCCGGAGTGCTCGCCATGGCGGCCGCCAAGCTGTGGCCCTGCCGGGTGTTGGGGGTCGACAACGACGCGCCCTCGATCCGTGTCGCGGCGGATAACCTCAAGGCCAATGGCGTCGCAGACGCGGTCACCCTGCTGTGCGGCGACGGATTCCGCGATGCCCGCGTGCGCAAGGGCGGGCCCTACGCGCTCATCCTCGCCAACATCCTGGCCGAGCCGCTGTGCGGCATGGCCGAGGACGTGAAGCGCCACCTGGCGCCGGGAGGACTCGTGGTGCTGTCGGGCCTGCTCACCACGCAGGAGCGCCAGGTGCTGGCGCGCTACCGCGCCGCCGGCCTCGTGCTGGTCCGCCGCTACCGTCTCGCCGAGTGGTCGACCCTGGTGCTGAGGGGCGCTTAGACGGCAAAACGGCGGCGCCTCCTGCTTGGAAGCGCCGCCGGGCACCACCGTCCTGGCGGTCGGGCCCGTCCCGTGGCTTGCTTTGGAGTGGACGAGCTTTGTTGTGGCCGAACGGCCTGCCGCGGTTACGCGGCCGGCCGGTCGACGTTCTGGTTGGCCGCCTGCTGCAGGCTGCGTCGCACCTCGATGAAGGCGAGCACCTGCGCGGTGACCGGGATGGTCGCTTCCGGCGCCGCAGCCGGGTCGGTCGACGTCTTGGCCGGCTGCTCGTCGACGAGCGCCGCGGCAACGGCGGGGATGTCTGCCCGCGCGATGCCGATGTCGGCCAGGATCTCGTCCGACATGGCGGAGAGCTCGCGGATGGTTTGGCGGCGGCGGCGCTCCAGGCGCAGCCAGCCGCCGATCTTCTGCCAGACCGACAGGTCGGCTGGCGTCTTGTTCTCGCAGCAGAAGGCGGCGGTCGCCTCGATGTCGAAGCGGCTGACGCCGATGTCGCTCAGCAGGCGGTCGTCGAGGCTCTGCAGGGCCTTCAGGGTGCGGCGGTGCCGGATGCGCTGGCGCAGCCCGGCGAAGAGGGCGGTCAGCCCCGACCAGCGGCCGAAGCCGGTGGTGGCGCGCTGCAGGTGATCGGCGATGAACTCGGCCCTCAGGGTCCGGGCTGTCTGGACGGCGGAAAACACGTCAACGGATCGCTGATCCCACCGCTCTGCCGTGGTGCCGGCGGGGCTGCCGGCCAGTTCAGTTAGGCGGATCATAGGATAGTCTCCAGAAAAAATAGCGGCGCCAAGGGCCTTGCCAAGCGGCCCCGAAGCCATGACTTTCAGGAAGACAAATGAGGGGTTCAGCGCCCAGTTGAAAGGGCTCTTATTGCACCGCAGCATTGCAGCCCTTGCATGAGTGAAACGATAGAAACAGAAAGGCCTTAGCCCATGGCGACAGCCGAATCGGGTGCCCGCAACGCCGCCCTGCCGAGCGCCGCCGACCGCCTGGCCGCGCTCCGGCAGGAGCTGGCCCGCAGGGGCGTGGACGGCTTCCTGGTGCCACGGGGCGACGAGCATCAGGGCGAATACGTGCCGGCGGCCGCCGAACGGCTGGCCTGGCTGACCGGGTTTAGGGGGTCGGCGGGCTTCGCCTGCGTGCTGACCGGCGAGGCGGCGATCTTCGTCGACGGCCGCTATACCCTGCAGGTCGGCCAGGAGGTCGACGCTGGCCTCTTCACGCCCCGGCACGTCACCGAGGAGCCGCTGTCGGTCTGGCTGGAGGGCCGCCTCAAGCCGGGACAGCGCCTGGCCTACGACCCCTGGCTGCACACCGAGGAGCAGGTGCGCCGGCTGGAAAAGACGGTGACCGCCCTTGGGGCTTCCCTGGCCGCGCTCGACGGCAATCCCATCGATGCCGTCTGGGCCGACCGGCCGGAGCCGCCCAAGGCAAAGATTCGACCCCACGACCTGGCGCTGGCCGGGCAGAGCAGCGCGGAAAAGCGTGAGGGATTGGGCGCCGGGCTGGCCAAGGCGGGCGTCGCGGCGGCCGTGCTCACGCTGCCGGATTCCATCGCCTGGCTGCTCAATGTGCGTGGCGGCGATGTGGAACATTCGCCGTTGCCGCTGTCCTTCGCGCTGTTGCACACCGATGGCGGCGTCGAGTGGTTCGTCGATCCCGACAAGCTGACGCCGGAGGTGACCGCCGGCCTCGGCAACGCGGTCTCGGTGGAGCCGCCGGCGCGCCTCGCCGACAGCCTGGACCGTCTCGGCAAGGCGGGTGCCAAGGTGATGGCCGACCCCGCGACCGCGGCGCGCTGGATCTTCGACCGGTTGCGTGCAGCCGGGGCGGAGGTGGTCAACGGTGCCGATCCCTGCCTGCTGCCCAAGGCCTGTAAGAACACAGCCGAGCTGGACGGCATGCGCCGAGCGCACCGGCGCGACGGTGCCGCACTCAGCCGCTTCCTGCACTGGGTGGCCAGCGAGGCCGAGGCGCGCGCCGGCGGCAACGACGCCGTCAGCGAACTGGAAGCGGCCGAACGCCTGGCCGGCTTCCGCGCCGACACCGGCGAACTTCGCGACCTCTCCTTCGATACCATCGCCGGGGCCGGCCCCAACGGCGCCATCGTGCACTACCGGGTGAACGCTACCACCAACCGGACCCTGGGCAGCGGCGAGCTGTTTCTCTGCGATTCAGGCGGCCAGTATCCCGACGGCACCACCGACGTGACGCGCACGGTCGCCATCGGCGAGCCCAGCGCGGAGATGCGGCGGCGCTTCACCCTGGTGCTGAAGGGCCACATCGCCCTGGCCCGGGCGCGGTTTCCGAAGGGCACGACCGGCAGCCAGCTCGACACCGTGGCCCGCTACGCCCTCTGGCAGGAGGGCCTCGACTACGATCATGGGACCGGCCACGGCGTCGGCAGCTATCTCAACGTCCACGAAGGGCCGCAGCGCATCTCGAAGCTGCCGAATTCGGTGGCCCTGGAGCCGGGTATGATCGTTTCCAACGAGCCGGGCTATTACAAGACCGGGGCCTACGGCATCCGCATCGAGAACCTGGTGGCGGTAACCCAAAGCGCGCCGCGCGAGGGGGACGAGCGTGAGATGCTGGCCTTCGAGACACTGACCCTGGCGCCGGTCGACCTGCGCCTGGTCGAGCGGGAACTGCTCAGCGACGACGAGGTGGCCTGGCTCGACAGCTACCACGCCCGGGTGCGCGCGGAGATCAGCCCGCAGTTGGACGGCACGGCACGCGATTGGTTGGAAGGGGCGACCGCCCCTCTCGGGTCCTGAGCGGGCGGCTTCAGTCGGCCTTGTCGGCGGGGTTTTCGAACAGCGCCTTCATGTAGGCGTGCTGGATGTCCTGGATGTGACGGGCGATGTCCGCCAGGTCCTGGCCGATGCGCTCGGCCATTTCCAGGTCTTGGCTGATGTAGAGATCGGTCGGCTCGGCCCAGCGCTGCGTCATGTGGATCAGCGCGCGATAAGCCGCCTTCTCGTGCGACTTGTGGCCGCGGCCGAGGTTCTGCACCTGGTCGAGGATGAATTCGAGGCTGTCGTCGGCCGTCAGCATGGTCCTGCCCGTCTAGACTGAAGGTGACGAGAAGCTACGCCATCTCCGGTAAAGAGACGGTTTAGGTCGCCGTTCGGGCTTGGTCTTTCGCCGCTTTGCTCTCCAATATCGCGCGTAGTCTCCATAAGAATCCCTCAAAGGTAGAAATATTCGCGCATACCTTGCCAGGCCGGCTTGGTGCCCCTAAGTGGTAAACTGGCAAGTCTACCTTTCTTCATTCCCATAGTTTTCCGGCCGACCGGGCAATCGCGTGTTGCGCTGGTCTCATGGGCGCATGGACCGCCCCCCATACGAACCACCCACACGAAACAGGGAGCCATTCACAATGGTGAAGCTTCAAATCAACGGCGAGGAACGTGAACTCGATGTCGCCGAGGACACGCCGCTGCTCTGGGTTATCCGCGACGAACTGGGTCTGACGGGGACCAAGTACGGTTGCGGCCTGTCGCTCTGCGGTGCCTGCACCGTGCATATCGATGGCGTGGCAGCGCGCTCCTGCGTCACTGCGCTCGGCGATGTCGCAGGCAGTTCGGTTACCACTATCGAGGCGGTCGCTGGCAAGGCCGCCGAAGCGGTGCAGGCCGCCTGGGAAAAGCTCGACGTCGTGCAGTGCGGTTACTGCCAGTCCGGTCAGGTGATGTCGGCGGTCGCCCTGCTCAGCGAGAACCCCAAGCCCAGCGACCAGGACATCGACGACGCCATGAGCGGCAACGTCTGCCGCTGCGCCACCTACGTCCGAATCCGCGCCGCCATCCACGAAGCGGCCGACCTGATGGAGGCTTAAGAACATGCTGGCCAACTATCTCGACAGCGCCAAGCCGGCGCTCCTCACTCCCGCCTCCGCTTCCGCCGCGGTGGCTCTGCCGGCCAGCCGGCGGCAGTTCCTCAAGGCCTCGGCGGTGACCGGCGCCGGCCTCGTCATCGGCTTCGCCTTCGCCGGCGGCAACAAGATGGCAGCGGCTGCCGCGACCGAGACGGCGGAAGGCTTTGCGCCCAACGCCTTCGTCCGCGTGGCTCCCGACAACACGGTCACCGTGTTGATCAAGCACATTGAGTTTGGCCAGGGCACCTTCACCGGCTTGGCGACGCTGGTCGCCGAGGAATTGGACGCCGACTGGTCACAGGTCCGCGCGGAACACGCTCCGGCTGACGCCGCCCTCTACAACAACCTGCACTGGGGCCCTGTTCAGGGCACAGGCGGAAGTTCCAGCATCGCCAACTCCTACGAGCAGTTGCGCCGTGCCGGCGCCACGGCTCGCGCCCTGCTGGTGCAGGCAGCCGCGGAGGCCTGGGGCGTGCCGGTCGATGAAATCTCGGTGACGAAGGGTGTTGTGGTCCATGCGGCAAGCGGCCGGCAGGCGCTCTTAGGCGACCTTGCCGAAGCGGCCTCCATGCTCGAGGCACCGCTCGAGGTGACCTTGAAGGATCCCAAGGACTTCACGCTCATCGGTACGGCGGTGCCACGCCTCGACAGCCGGGCCAAGGTGCGCGGCGAAGCGCGCTACACCCTGGACAGGTCGCTGCCCGGCATGCTGACCGCGGTCGTCGCCCGTCCACCGGTTTTCGGCGCCACCCTGGTGACATACGACGACACTGCCGCCAAGGCGGTCGAAGGTGTGACCGACGTGGTTGCCGTCCCACAGGGTGTGGCTGTGCTGGGCCGCGGCTTCTGGGCCGCCAAGTCCGGCCGCGACGCACTGGAGATCACCTGGGACGAGTCGGGTGGCGAAACCCGCGACAGCGCCGAAATCATGACAGAATACAAGGTATTGGCGGAGCAGCCGGGCGATATCGCCCGACAGGAAGGTGATGCGGCGGCGGCCATGGCAGGCGCAGCCAGAGTGCTCGAGGCGGACTACGAGTTTCCCTATCTCGCTCATACGCCGATGGAGCCGCTCGACTGCGTGGTGCAGATCGGCGAGGACGGCTGCGACATCTGGGCGGGCTCGCAGATCCCGACGGTGGACCAGGGGGTGGCGGCAGCCATTCTCGGCCTCGAACCGGGGCAGGTGCGCATCCACACCGAGCTCGCCGGCGGCAGCTTCGGCCGCCGGGCTACACCCAACTCGGACGTGATCGGCGAGGCTGTCGGTATCGCCCAGGCGATCGGCGGTCGCGCGCCGGTCAAGCTGGTGTGGACCCGCGAGGACGACATCCAGGGCGGCCGCTATCGCCCGATGTACTTCCACCGCCTGCGTGCAGGCCTCGACACCGATGGCAGGCTGGTGGCGTGGCAGCACCGCATCGTCGGCCAGTCCATCGTGCGGGACACGCCCTTCGCCGATGCTCTCATCCGGAACGGAGTCGACCAGACCTCCGTTGAGGGAGCCAATACCCTGCCTTATGCAGTCCCCCACGTTACCGTTGATCTGCACACTACCGACGTGGGGGTGCCGGTGCTGTGGTGGCGCGCCGTCGGTAGCACTCATACGGCCTATTCGACTGAGGCATTCATCGACGAACTGGCGGAGGCCGCCGGCCGCGACCCGGTCGACTTCCGGCTGGAATTGCTGGCCGGCCATCCGCGCCACGCCGGCGTGCTGAAGCTGGCGGCTGAGAAGGCCGGCTGGGGTTCCGCGCTGCCGGCGGGCCGGGCCCGCGGCATCGCTGTGCACGAGTCCTTCAATACCTTTGTTGCCGAGGTGGCGGAGGTCTCCGTTGCCGACGACGGCACCATCAAGGTGGAGAAGGTGGTCTGCGCCGTCGATTGCGGCCTTGCGGTAAATCCGGACCAGGTGAAGGCGCAGATGGAAGGCGGCATCGGCTACGGACTCGGCGCCGTGCTGCACAACGCCGTCACCCTGAAGCAGGGCCGCGTCGAGCAGTCCAACTTCCACGACTACCTGCCGCTGCGCATGGACGAGATGCCGGCAGTGGAGGTCCACGTGATGCCGTCGTCGGAGGCCCCCACCGGCGTCGGCGAGCCCGGCGTGCCGCCGATCGGCCCCGCTGTGGCCAATGCCGTATACAGGGCCACGGGCCGGCGCATCCGCAGCCTGCCATTCGCCCTGCACGGTTTGAGCGCGGCCTAGGTTTCCCCCAGGCCTTCGGCCGCTGCCGCACCCCTCCTCGGCGGTCCGCCGAGGAGGGGTTTTCTTTGCCGGTCAGGCTGCCTGGGGGTCGCGCAGTTCGTGCAGGTGCACGTCGTGGGCCGAATGCTTCTTCAGAATTTGCTTGGCCTTGGTCTCGTGCGCGCTGTCGCGGGTGTGTACCCAAAGCAGCAGACCGCCGCGATCGATCTGCTCCTCCAGATGGACGGCATGCTGGTCTTCGATGTACTTTGCCAGCACCGCGCCGATCAGCCCGCCGGCCCCGCCCATGGCTGCCGCTCCGGCGATGGCCGCTCCCAGGGTGCCGCCGGAGGCGACGGTGGCGCCGGCGGCGGCAAGGGCGCCGATATACATCAGCCCTCCGATCAGCCCGCCTTCGGCGTCTCCACGCGACTCGGTGGAGACGTACGCCGAGCGTGGCACGCGATCGTCGTCCTCCAGTTCGCTGACTTTCTCGAAGCGGTGGCCCAGCTTCTCCTCGACCGCCGTCTCGCTGGTCAGCAGGCTGATGTCGGCGCGGTCGAAGCCGTGGCTCATCAGTTCGTCGATGGCCGCTTCCAGGCTGTCGGCATCATCGAACACAGCGACGGCCTCTGTCCGCGTTTCACGCACGCTCTCTTTCGCCATTGGGGAATCTCCTCCGTTTGGCCAAAGACTGGCTCCGTCCTCCAGAAGCTGCCTTGACCTGAGTCAAGCGCGACGGGGACGAGAGCCACTGAACCAAGGGGATCAGGATGGCGGTATTCAGCCGCCGACGAGCTCTCGCCACGCCTGCTCGCTCAGGGTGGTGACGCCGAGTTCCTCGGCCTTCTTGGCCTTGGAGCCGGCATCGGCGCCGACCACCACGTAGTCGGTCTTCTTGGAGACCGAGCCGGCGACCTTGGCGCCGAGGGCCTCCGCCCTGGCCTTGGCCTCGCTGCGGGTCATGGTTTCCAGGGTCCCGGTGAAGACCACCGTTTTGCCGGCCACCGGCGAATTGGCGGTGGCCGCCGCCGCCACCGCCTCGATTGTAAGTTCCTGCTTCAGGTCATCGAGGACTTCGAGGTTGCGCGGCTCCTCGAAGAAGAACACCAGGTCGTCCGCCACGCTCGTGCCGATGCCCTCGATATTGCACAGCTCGGCATAGTGCTCGCCGACCTCTTCGGGCTTGCGGCTCTCCCGCGCGTTCTTACGCTCCTCGAAGGCCTCGATCATCGCCTCACGCCAGGCGTCGAATGTAGCGTAGTTGCGCGCCAGCAGTTTGGCCGTGGCCTGACCGACCTGGCGGATGCCGAGGGCATAGATGAAGCGGTCGAGGCCGATAGAGCGCCGGTCCTCGATGGCCTTTACCAGCTTCGCGGCCGACTGCTTGCCCCAGCCCTCGCGTTCGCTGATCTCGTTTTCTTTGGTGTGAAGGCGGAAAATGTCGCCCGGCGTCGTAATGAGGTCATCGTCGAGGAATGCCTGGATGTGCTTGCCGCCGAGGCCCTCGATGTCGAAGGCGTCGCGCGAGACGAAATGGCGCAGGCGCTCGTAGTTCTGCGCCTTGCAGATGAGGCCGCCGGTGCAGCGCCGGACCACCTCACCCTCCTCGCGCTCCGCCTTGCTGCCGCAGATCGGGCAGTGGTCCGGGAATACGTAAGGCTTGCTCCCCTTCGGTCGCTTCTCCTTCACCACCTCCACGACCTGGGGAATGACGTCGCCGGCGCGTTGGATGACCACGAGGTCGCCCTCGCGAATGTCCTTTCGGGCGATCTCGTCTTCATTGTGGAGCGTGGCGCGGGAGACCACCACGCCGCCGACCGAGATCGGCTCCAGGTTGGCGACGGGGGTGAGGGCGCCGGTGCGCCCGACCTGGATGGTGATCTCCTTCAGGATGGTCTGCGCCTGCTCGGCCGGAAACTTGTGGGCGATCGCCCAGCGCGGGGCGCGGCTGACGAAGCCGAGGCGCTGCTGCAGGTCGAGGCGGTTGACCTTGTAGACCACGCCGTCGATGTCGAACGGCAGTTCCGGCCGCTGCGCCATGATCTCGCGGTAGAAGGTGAACAGTTCGTCGAGCCCGCGGCACAGCCGCGAGGGCTCGTTGAGCGTGAAGCCCCAGCGGCGGAACCTGTCGCGCACCTCCGCCATGGTCGCCCCCAGGGCCCTGGGGGCTTCCGCGGAGAGCGCTCCCCAGGAATAGGCGAAGAAATGCAGCGGCCGTGAAGCCGTGACCTCCGGGTTCAATTGGCGCAGGGAGCCGGCGGCGGCATTGCGCGGATTGGCGAAGATCTTCTCGCCGGCCTCGGCCTGCCGCTCGTTCATCTCCATGAAGGCGCGGCGCGACATGTAGACCTCGCCGCGCACCTCCAGCAGGTCCGGCCAGCCCTTGCCCTTCAGCGTCTTCGGCAGGTCGGCGATGGTGCGCACGTTGGCGGTGATGTCCTCGCCGGTGGTGCCGTCGCCGCGAGTGGCGCCACGGATCAGCTTGCCGTGCTCGTAGCGCAGGGCGCAGGACAGCCCGTCGATCTTGGGCTCGGCCATGATTTCCACCGCCTCGTCCGTGCCGAGGCCTAGAAAGCGGGCGATGCGGGCCAGGAACTCCTCGACGTCCCCGGTCTCGAAGGCGTTGCCGAGGGAGAGCATCGGCACCTCGTGCCGCACTTTGCCGAACCCGGCGGCAGGCTCGGCACCGACCCGCTGCGTGGGGCTGTCGGCCCGGATCAGTTCCGGGAAGGTGGCTTCGATGGCCTCGTTGCGTCGGCGCAGCGCGTCGTAGTCGGCGTCGCTGATTTCCGGGGCGTCCTGTGCGTGGTAGAGCCTGTCGTGGTGGGCGATGAGCCTGGCCAGGCGTTCCAGCTCGGCCGCCGCTTGCGCTTCGGTAAGGGCGTCGGCCGGCGTCTCGGCGGTTCTGTCAGCGGCGGGCTTTCCCGGCATGGGGCGGCAAGCTTCCTGTCAGTGGGGTTCGGGCTCAGCCGGCGCCGATCAGGCGCTCGGCGGCGGCGCGCGCCTCCTCGGTGATCTCGGCGCCGGACAGCATGCGGGCGATCTCCTCGCGGCGGTCGCCGGCGCTCAGCTGGCTGACCTGGGTCGCCACCTGCTGGCCGGCGGTGCGCTTCAGGACCTGCCAATGATGGGCGCCGCGCGCGGCCACCTGCGGGCTGTGGGTGATGACCAGGACCTGCCGGTCCCTGGCGAGGCGTTCCAGGCGCTCGCCGACCGCGTGCGCGGTGGCGCCGCCGACGCCGCTGTCGACCTCGTCGAACACCAGGCTGCGTTCCGGATTGATGCTCGCCAGCACCACCTTGATGGCGAGCAGGAAGCGCGCCAGTTCGCCGCCCGAGGCGATGCGGCCCAGGGGGCCCGGCGCACTGCCGGGATTGGTCGCCACCTCGAAGGCGATGCGGTCGATGCCCTGTGCCGACCAGTCGTTCTCGTCGAGGCGTTCGAGCGAGGTGCGGAACAGGGCGCGCTCAAGCTTCAGCGGCGGCAGCTCGGCCATCACCGCCTTGTCCAGGGCGGCGGCGGCCTTGGCGCGCTTCTTGGACAGCGTCTCGGCGGCGGCCAGGTACGCGCGCCGCGCCGCGGCGGCGGCCTCGGCCAGCCGCGTCAACTCGGCGTCGCCGCCGTCGATGGCGGCGAGCCGCCGCGCGAGGTCTTCGCGCAGCTCTGCCAGCGCCTCGACCGGCGCGTGATGCTTGCGCGCCATGTCCTGCAGGGCGAAGTAACGCTCCTCGACCGCCTCCAGGCTGTCGGCGTCCAGTTCCATGTCGCCGGCGAAGGAATTCAACTGGGCCAGGGCCTCCTCGGTCTCCAGGGCGGCGCGCTGCAGCGCCTCAAGGGCCGGGGACAGGGCGGCGCCGGCGGTCGGGGCGATGCGCTCCAGCGCCCGCAGCGCGCGGCCGAGGGCAGGCTCGGCACCGCCGTCGATCTCCGACAGGGCGGCATTGACGCCCTCCACCAGCTTTTCGCGATGGATCATGCGGTTGCGCTTGTCGGCCAGGTCGGCCTCCTCGCCGGGACGGGGGTCGAGGGCGTCGAGCTCTTCCACCGCATGGCGCAGGAAGGCCTCGTCGCGCTGCGCATCGGCGAGGCGCCGGGCGGCGGCTTCGCGCGCCGCCAGGGCCTCCTGCCAGGCGCGCCAGAGATCGCGCAGCGCGCGCGCTTCGGGCTTCAGCCGGCCGTAGGCGTCCAGCAGGCCGCGGTGGGTGGCGGGGTCCATCAGGCCGCGCTGGTCGAACTGGCCCTGGATCTCGATCAGCGAGTCCGACAGTTGCCGCAGCAGGCCGGCCGAGGCCGCCTGATCGTTGACGAAGGCACGGCTGCGCCCGTCCTGGGTCAGCACGCGGCGCAGCAGCAGCAGGTCCTCGATCTCGATGCCTTGTTCGGCGAGCAGGGCGCGGGCCGGATGCTCGCCGGTAGTGTCGGAGGGGGCGATTTCGAAGGCCGCGGTGACGCTGGCCTGGTCGGCGCCGGGCCGCAGCAGGCGCTGGTCGGCGCGATTGCCCAGCGCGAATCCCAGGGAATCGAGCAGGATCGACTTTCCCGCGCCGGTTTCCCCCGTCAACACGCCGAGGCCGCGATCGAAGGTGAGGTCGAGCTTCTCGATAATGACGATGTTGCGGATCGACAGGCTGACCAGCATTCACCGATCCTGTGCCGAGGCTAGAAGAGGTTCGAAATCCAGGAGCCTTCGCTCTCTTCCGGATAGAGATTCACGCCGGTAAGCAGGGCATAGCTGTCGATGTACCACTCGCTGCCCGGGAAGTTGTGGCCGAGCACCGCGGCGGTCGACTGGGCCTCGTCGACGATGCCCATGGCGAGGTAGCACTCGACCAGCCGATGCAGGGCCTCCGGAGTGTGGGTGGTGGTCTGGTAGCTCTCGATCACCGTGCGGAAGCGGTTGATGGCGGCGAGGTACTCGCTGCGGCTCTGGTAGAAGCGGCCGATCTCCATGTGCTTGCCGGCCAGGTGGTCGAGGGCGAGATCGATCTTCAACTGGGCGTCGCGGGCATACGAGCTGGTCGGAAACCGCCGCACGAGTTCCTCGAGGGCGAAGAGCGATTCGCGCGTCATCTTCTGGTCGCGCCGCACGTCGGAGATCTGCTCGTAGTAGCTGATCGCCTTCAGGTAGTAGGCATAGGCCACGTCGGGGCTGCCGGGGTGCAGCTCGATGAAGCGGTCGAGAGCGTTGATCGCCTCGTCGTACGAGTTCCGCAGGTAGAA
The DNA here is from genome assembly GCA_050330205.1 of Kiloniellaceae bacterium. Lineage (GTDB taxonomy): Bacteria > Pseudomonadota > Alphaproteobacteria > Kiloniellales > Kiloniellaceae > Pelagibius. Next base: position 35,756 of record JBHJOA010000032.1, on the reverse strand, counting down.
CGCGTAGGCGGCCATGAGCTGGGCCTTGGAGGCCCATTCGGAGTAGGGGTGCTGGCGCTCGACCTCGTCGAAGAGGCGCGCGGCCTCGGCGTAGTCGCCGGCCTGCATGGCATCCATGGCGCCGTTGTAGAGTTCCTCGACCGGGCGCTCGACATAGGCCGGCGGCCCGTCGGAGCTGCAGCCGGCCAGGGCGAGAACGACCAGTGCCGCGGCGGCAATCCCGCGGAGGCGGCCTGGCCCGCGGTGGCTGTGATGTGGTGAGCTCATGCTTCTTCGCGTCCCCGAGGTGCCCGGCGCCCTCTGGGCGCGCCCCCGCTGCTTCCGGCAAGCCGTCGAATCGGCTGTCGTGTGGTATCCGTCCTGCCGCCGACTATAGGTCCAAGCGGCGGCGGCCTCAAGCGGCCACGTCCGCGGGGAAACCCGGGCTTTCGGGGGCTTCAGGGAACGGTGCGGGCGGGGTCAGGCGCGGGCGGGGTCAGGCGCGGGCGGCGACGGCGCGGGCCGGCTGGCTCTGGGCGCCGGGGACCGGGGCGGCGGTCAGTTCGGTCCACTCCCAGGCACCCTCTTCGGCGAACAGCGCCTGCAGCAGGCGCAGGGTGAGGGCGTGGCCGGCGCGGTCGCCCTGGAAATGACCGATGATGGGCGCGCCGACGAGATAGAGGTCGCCGATGGAATCGAGCACCTTGTGGCGCACGAACTCGTTGCTGAAGCGCAGGCCCTCTTCGTTGAGGATCTCCTGGCCGTTGACGACGATGGCGTTTTCCAGGGAACCGCCGCGGGCGAGGCCGGCGGCACGCAGCCGCTCGATGTCCTTGAGGAACCCGAAGGTGCGCGCCCGCGCGACGTCGCGCTTGAAGCTGCTCTCGTTCACCTCGGTGAACCACTCCTGGCGGCCGATCAGGCTGTCGCAGAAGTCGATTTCGAAGCCGACGGTGAAGCCGCCGCCCGGCGACAACGAGGCGCTGCGGTGCGGCTCGGCGACGGAGACCTCGCTGAGAATCCGCAGGGCCCGGCGCGGGCTGTTCTGCACTTCGACGCCGGCGCACTCGATAAGGAACACGAAGGGGGCGGCGCTGCCGTCCATGATCGGCACTTCGGGGCCGTTCAGCTCGATCACCGCGTTGTCGATGCCGCAGGCGCTGAGGGCCGACATCAGGTGCTCGATGGTGGCCACCTGGTTGCCCTTGGCGTCGATGAGGGTGGTGCAAAGCGCGGTTTCGACGGCGTTGTGCCACAGCGCCTGCACCTCGGTGCCGCCAGCCGCGTCGCTGCGCCGGAACACGATACCGGTATCCGCTTCGGCGGGGTGCAGGGTCATATTGACCTTGGCGCCGCTGTGCAGCGCCACGCCGGAGCAGTGGATCGAGTTCTTGAGTGTCTGCTGGCGAACGACTCTTCCTGCCGAAACGCTGTCTGCTGCCATGATATCCGTCTCAATCCGAAATGTGATCGACCGCTAAGCCAACGCGCAAGGTTCCGATCCCGCCAAGCGGCCGCGCCCGTTTTGTCGCAGAGCTGGGATTGCCTCAGCTCCGAACGCCGGCGACAGTCTGACCGTGATCCCCCGATCGAGAACCCACTAACAAGTAGGGGGACTATAAGAAGCCCCCCTCAAGCACTCAAATCACTCTTTGTTACAGTATGTTACCGCGCTGCAAAGAAGCCTCGCGGCCCCGTTGCAGCGCGGCTCCATCAATTCGCCTGGCGGCGCAGGAAGGCGGGAATGTCGAGCAGATCCTCCTCGGCCTGGCTGTGTCCGATCCGCTCAGCCGGGTCGAGCCCGGAGAGCCGCGGCTGGGCCGTGCCGCCGGCCGGTGCCGACGCCGGCTGAGCCGCCGCCTGACGCTCCGGCTGTGCCGGTGAGGCGCCGCGCGTGGGCATCGGCCTTGCGACCGGCTGCGCCGGCTCGCCGCGGGCCGCGCGGGCGGTGGTCTCGCCGCCCTGGCTCGCCGCCAGGGCGCGGGCCGCCCCGGTCACCTTGGCAAAGAGGCTCTGGCCGCCACGCTTCGGCACCTGGGCCGCCTGCCGCGGCTCGGGGCCCGGCCGGGCCTCCATGACCGGGCGGGCCGACGTCGGTTCAGGAGCCGGCGAACGGTGCTCCGACTCGCGGCGCGCGGCATTGGCGAGAGCCGCTTCGGCGAAGGGGTCGGGTTCGGCGTGGAACTCCGCGCCGTCGTCGCTGCCTGCCGCTTCCGGCTCCGCCGGCCGTGGGGCGAAGAAGCTGTCCTCCTCGGCACGGGCTTCGGGGACCGGCTGTAGCTCGGGCTCTGGCTCGGCCATGGCGACGGCCGCCGAGGAGGCTCCGTGGCCGCTGGCGGCGGCATAGGGCTCGGCGCTCATGGCGTGCGCCGCGCCGGTCACCGGGTATTTGGTCGGCGGGAAGCCGGCCGAGGGCTGGCCGAAGAGGCCGGCCTCGCGGGCGACCGGCGCGCTCGCCACCGCGGCAGCCGCCGTGGCGGCACCGGCACCGGTGCCGGCCGGGCTGCTGCTTTCGATGTGGCGTGCCTTCTGGCCGCCGACGACGCTGAGGGTGATCGGCTTCGGCCGCGTCTCAGCGTCGACGTCGATCCCGGTGGCCACGACGGAGACCCGCATGCGGCCCTCCAGCGCCTGGTCGAAGGTGGAGCCGAAGATGATGTTGGCTTCCGGATCGACCTCGTCGCGGATGCGGTTGGCCGCCTCGTCGACCTCGAAGAGGGTGAGGTCCATGCCGCCGGTGATGTTGATGAGCACGCCGCGGGCGCCCTTCATCGAGACATCGTCGAGCAGCGGGTTGGAGATCGCCGCCTCGGCGGCGGCGACGGCGCGGCCTTCGCCTTCGGCCTCGCCGGTGCCCATCATGGCCTTGCCCATCTCCGACATCACCGCGCGGATGTCGGCGAAGTCGAGGTTGATCATGCCCGGATTGACCATCAGGTCGGTGACCCCCCGCACGCCGGAGTTCAGCACGTCGTCGGCCATCTTGAAGGCGTCGGCGAAGGTCGTCTTCTCATTGGCGACGCGGAACAGGTTCTGGTTCGGAATGATGATCAGCGTGTCGACGTACTGGGTCAGTTCGTTGATGCCGGTCTCGGCCAGGCGCATGCGGTGCACGCCTTCGAAATGGAAGGGCTTGGTCACCACGCCGACCGTCAGGATCCCGGCTTCGCGGGCCGCGCGGGCGATCACCGGCGCCGCTCCGGTCCCCGTGCCGCCGCCCATCCCGGCGGTGATGAAGACCATGTGCTGGCCCTCGATGTCGGTGAGGATCTCGTCGAGAGCCTCCTCCGCCGCCGCGCGGCCGATGTCGGGCCGCGAGCCGGCGCCGAGGCCCTGGGTGATGTTGCGGCCGAGCTGGATGCGCCGGTCGCAGAGCGACTGGCTCAGCGCCTGGGCATCGGTGTTGGTGATGAGGAACTCGACACCATCCAGGCTGGTCTGGATCATGTTGTTGACGGCATTGCCGCCGGCACCGCCCACGCCGATCACGGTGATCCGCGGAGACAGGTCCGGTGTAGTGGAAGGTACGTTCAGGTTGAGAGTCATGTCTGCCTCCAGTCGCCTCTAGATCCTAAAGAATTCCCTAGCCGGCTGTGCCGGCTCCCTTGTCCCGATCCGGCCGGGACGTCCGTTAACTGCCCTCTCAAAAATGCACACGCAGCCAATGCCCTAGGCGGCCGACCAGGCCGCCCGGCTCCGTCTCTTCCGTGGCGGCCTCTCCGGGCATCGCCACCGCCGCCGTGACGGCGTAGTTCAACAGTCCGGCGCAGGTCGCGTAGGCCGGCCCCGAGGTCGCCTCGGCCAGGCCGGCGACATGCGTCGGGCGGCCGATCCGCACCTGCTTGTCGAGCACCGTCGAGGCCAGGTCGCGAGTCCCCGGCAACTGCGCCGCGCCGCCGGTCAGCACCACCCGGCGCCCGGCGATCTTGTCGAAGCCGCTGAGTTCGAGGCGCGAGCGCACCAGCTCCAGCGTCTCCTCCACCCGCGGCTGGATGATGCCGACCAGGAGCGAGCGCGGAATCTGCTGCGATCCGCCCGTCTCGTCCTCGCCCACCTGGGGCACGTCGATCAGGTCGCGCTCGTCGCTCGGTGTCGCATTGACGTGCCCGTAGAGGGTCTTCATGCGCTCGGCATGGGCGAGCGGCGTCGACAGGCCGCGGGCGATGTCGCTGGTGACATGGTTGCCGCCGACCGGGATGACGTCGGTGAAGATCACGTTGTGCTCGTAGAACACGGCGATGGTCGTGGTGCCGCCGCCCATGTCGATCACCGTGGCGCCCAGTTCCATCTCGTCGTCGACCAGGGAAGAGAGCCCGGAGGCATAGGGCGAAACCACGAAGGCCGCCGGTTCCAGGTGGCAGCGCTGGATGCAGGTGCTGACGTTGCGCACCGCGCCGGCCGAGGCGGTGATGATGTGCATGTGCACGCCCAACTGGTCGCCGAACATGCCGCGCGGGTCGCGAATGCCGCGATTGCCGTCGATGGAATAGCCGGTCGGGATCGAATGGATCATCTGCCGGCCGTGATCGTCGTCCTGGCGCTGCAGCTGGGTCTGGTGGCCATAGGCCAGCGCCCGCCGCAGGTCGGACTCGCCGACTTCGTGGCCGTTGAGGGATACCTCGACACCGACGGTGGAGGAGGCGGGATAGCCGCCCGATAGGTTGACCACCACGCGGTCGATGGTTTCGCCGGCCATCTGCTCGGCGGCATGGACCGCGTTGAGCACGGCGGTTTCCGCCTGCTCCATGTCGACGATGGCGCCGCCCTTGATGCCGCGGCTGGCCTGCTGGCCGATGCCGATCACCCGCGGCTGGCCGCCGTCGCCGACGCGCGCGATAAAGCAGCAGATCTTGCTGCTGCCGATATCGAGTGCGGCGGCGATCCCGCCTTTCACCAGACCCTTCCTCATGTCGCGCAGTTGACTCCTCCTGCGATCCGCGGTGTGTGACGGTCGCTCACGTGCTTTCCCCCTTGATGTCTTCCTGGCCGATGGGTCCCTTGTCGGGATCGGTGCGCACCACGAGGCGATCCGGCAGGCGCAGGTCGATGACGATGACGTCGCGCGACAGCAGGCCCTGCTGGCGCTCGATGCGGGCCAGCTGAGACCATGCGGCTGCCGCGTCGTCCTCCGGCAGGCGCACGTCGATGCGGCCCTCGATCTGCACGTTCCAGCGCCGCCCGCTGACGCGGACCGCCGCGGTGACTCGGTCGCGCAGGTCGGGTTCGCTGTTCATCACGGCGATCAGCCGCTCGGCGTGGGCCGGCGCGTCCGGGCCGACCACCAGGGGCAGGTGAGCGAAGCGGCGCGCCTCGACGCCGGGGATGACCTCGCCGTCGCGGTCGATGACGCGGATCACGCCCCGCTCCTGCCAGAGGGCGAGCGGGCTGCGTTCGGTCAGGCGGATGTAGATGGTGCCGGGCAGCTGGCGCTCGACACTGGCCGCCCCGACCCAGGGCAGGGCTTCCAGTTCGGCGCGCGCGGCGGCGGGATCGACCGCCAGGATCGGCTTGCCGAGGGCGAGGTCCAGGCGCGACAGGATGTCTTCGCCGTCGGTGCGTGCGCGGCCTTCGACCAGCACTTCCTCGATGCGCAGGCCGACGTCGGCGGAGGCCTCGAGCGCTGCCTGCTGCAGTGCATCTGCCTGGCGGCCGAACCAGCCGTCCTGGTACAGCCAGAACAGGCCGCCGGCGGCCGCCAGCAGGGCCCCGGCCGGAGCCGCCCGGCGGACCAGGCGCCAGCTGAGGCCGGTCCCCGTGCGCCGCCGCGCCGATCTCTTCACCTTGCGCTTGCTGCCGCCGCGCGCAACGCGCTTGCCGCCCATACGGCTAGCGGGCGACCGGTTGAAGGGGTTCAGGAATCGCATGCGGCGTTCTCCACCATCCAGGCACAGAGATCGGGAAAGGACATGCCCAGGTAGCGGGCCTGCTCGGGCACCAGGCTGGTCGAGGTCATGCCTGGCTGGGTGTTGGTTTCCAGGTAGAAGAGGCGGCCGGGCTCGCCGGCGGTATCGTCGTAGCGGAAGTCGGAGCGACTGACGCCGCGGCAGCCGAGCGCCTTGTGCGCCGCCACCGAGGCATCCATCGCCTGGGCGTAGATGGCCTCCGGCACCTCGGCGGGCACCACGTGCACCGCGGCGACCTTCGCGTCCTCGGAGTACTTGGCGTCGTAGTCGTAGAAGCCCTCGCCGAGCGGGCGGATTTCCGTCACCGCCAGCGGCTTGTCGCCCATCACGCCTACGGTCAGTTCGCGCCCGGCGATGAAGGGCTCGACCAGCAAATCGGTCTCCGGCTCCCAGCCGTGCACGGTGATCGGCGGCTGGTTGTCGCCTTGGCGCACGATGCGCACGCCGACGCTGGAGCCTTCGCGCACCGGCTTCACCACGTAGGGGCGCGGCATCGGGTCGCGGCCGCCCAGGTTCTTCGCTTTGACGACGACGCCCTCGGGGCTGGTGACGCCGGCGGTGGCGACCACGGTCTTGGCCATCTGCTTGTCCATGGCCAGGGCAGAGGCCAGCACGCCGGAGTGGGTGTAGGGAATCTGCAGCAGCTCGAGCAGGCCCTGGATGCAGCCGTCTTCGCCCCAGCGGCCATGCAGGGCGTTGAACACCGCGTCGGGCTTCGGCGTCAGCGCCTTTACCAGGGCCGCGAGGTCGCGGCTGACGTCGATCTCCGTCACCTCATAGCCGCTCTCACGCAGCGCGGCGGCGCAGGCACGCCCGGAGTTCAACGACACCTCGCGCTCGGCCGAGAGCCCGCCCTTCAGAACCGCGACGCGCGTGCTCATGCGCTTCCTCCCGGTGCGCCGCTTCCCGCGGCGGGAATGCCGAGACGCTTGATCTCCCACTCCAGCTCGACGCCGGCATGGGCCTTCACGCGGCGCCGCACCTCTTCGCCGAGGTTCTCCAGGTCGGCAGCTGTCGCTTCGCCGGTGTTGATCAGGAAGTTGCAGTGCTTTTCCGACACCATGGCGCCGCCGACCTTGAGGCCGCGGCAGCCGGCCGCGTCGATCAGCTGCCAGGCTTTCTGCCCCGGCGGGTTCTTGAAGGTGCTGCCCCCGGTGCGGCTGCGCAGCGGCTGGCTGTCGGCGCGCTGGTCCTGGATCTCCTTCATGCGCGCGTCGATTTCCGCCGGGTCGCCGGGAACGCCGGCGAGGCGGACGCCGAGGCAGATCCAGTCCTCCGGCAGGGCCGAGCGGCGGTACTCGAACTTCAGGTCGCTGTTGCTCAGGCGATGGATCTGCCCCTGCGGGTCGGCGGCTTCGGCCCACACCAGGACGTCCTTGATCTCCTTGCCGTAGGCGCCGGCGTTCATGCGCACGGCGCCGCCGATGGTGCCCGGCACGCCGGAAAGGAACTCCAGTCCGGCGATGCCTGCCTGGCGGGCGCTGCGCGCGACGTTGACGTCGAGCGCCGCCGCGCCGCTGAGGATGTCGCTGCCCTCCGCCGCGATGTCGGCGAAGCCGCGGCCGAGGCGCAGGGCGACGCCGGGCAGGCCGCCGTCGCGGATGAGCACGTTGGAGGCGACGCCCAGCACGGTCACCGGTACGTCCGCCGGCTTGGCCTTCAGGAAGTTCAGCAGGTCGTCGCGGTCGGTCGGGCGGAACATCACCTCGGCGGGCCCGCCGACGCGGAACCAGGTGATGCCGGCAAGCGGCGCATCCGCCGTCAAGCGGCCGCGCACGGCGGGCAGGCGGTCGATGAGGGGGGTGTCTTGACGGGCGGCCATGGCGCTCATCGCCCCCCTCCGCCGGCGGCCTGCAGGGCCTGCAGTTCTGCCGGCAGTGCGTTGGCCCAGGCCGTGATGTTGCCGGCACCGAGGCAGACCACCAGGTCGCCCGGCCCGGCGAGGTCGATGATCATGCCGGCAAGCTCTTCCGGCGCCGGCAGGGCGAGCGCCTGGCGATGGCCGCGCGCGCGCAGGCCCTCGACCAGGTGATCGCGGTCGGCGCCTTCGATGGGCTGCTCGCCGGCGGCATAGACGTCGGCGATGATCACGGTGTCGGCGTCGTTGAAGCAGGTGCAGAACTGCTCGAAGAGATCGTACAGGCGGGAATAGCGGTGCGGCTGCATGACCGCGACGACCTTGCCGCTGGAGGCCTGGCGCGCGGCGGCCAGCACCGCGGCGATCTCCACCGGGTGGTGGCCGTAGTCGTCGATGACCGTGATGCCGCCGGCCTCGCCGGTGCGCGTGAAGCGCCGCTTCACGCCGCCGAAGCCGGCCAGCGCCTTGCGAATGAGATCCTCGTCAAGGCCCATTTCGCGCGCCACGGCGATGGCCGCCACGGCGTTCAGGGCGTTGTGGCGGCCGAGCATCGGCAGATGCATGTCTTCCAGTCGCGCATCCACGGCGCCGCTGCGGTCGGTCACCTCGACCTCGAAGGTCAGCCCGGCGCCGGCGACGCGGATATCGTCGACGCGGTAGTCGGCCTGCGGGCTCACCCCGTAGGTGACGATGCGGCGATCCTCGATGCGGCCGATCAGGTTCTGCACTGCCGGGTGGTCGATGCAGAGTACGGCAAAACCGTAGAAAGGGATGTTCTCGACGAAGGTCTCGAAGGCGCGGTGCAGCGCTTCCTCGCTGCCGTAGAACTCCATGTGTTCCGGGTCGATGTTGGTGACCACGGCGATGGTGGCGGGCAGCTTGGTGAAGCTGCCGTCGCTTTCGTCGGCCTCGACCACCATCCAGTCGCCGGCGCCGAGACGCGCGTTGGTACCGTAGGCGTTGATGATGCCGCCGTTGATTACCGTCGGGTCGAGCCCGGCGCCGTCCAGCAGGGTCGCGACCATCGAGGTGGTGGTGGTCTTGCCGTGGGTGCCGCCGACGGCGATGGACCACTTGAGGCGCATCAGCTCGCCTAGCATCTCGGCGCGGCGCACGATCGGAATGAAGCGCTGGCGCGCCGCGTCGACTTCCGGGTTGCCGGCCTTGATCGCCGAGGACACCACGACGACCTGCGCTTCGCCCAGGTTCTCCGCCTTGTGGCCGATGGCGACCTTGACCCCCATCTTGCGCAGGCGCTGCACATTGGCGTTGTCGGACATGTCGCTGCCCTGGACCTGGTAGCCCAGGTTGGCGAGCACCTCGGCGATGCCGCTCATGCCGATTCCGCCGATGCCGACGAAATGGATCATGCCGAGATCGAGAGGCAGTCCCCTCATGCCGCCGCCTCCTTGCCGTCGCCGCTGCGAAGCGACTGGCCGTTGCCGTTGCTGGTCCCGCAGACCAGGTCGGCAAGGTCGCGGGCCGCGTCGGGGCGCGCCACGGCGCGGGCGCAGGCGGCGGCGCGTGCCAGGGCCGCGGGGTTGGCCAGAAGCGACGCGAGGCGTTCCGTGAGGCTGTGGGCGTCGAAGCCGGCCTGCGGCATCATCCAGCCGCCGCCGGCTTCCACCAGCGCCTGCGCGTTGCCGGTCTGGTGGTCGTCGGTCGCGGAAGGGTAGGGGACCAGGATAGCGGGCCGCCCCGCGGCCGCCAGTTCGGCCACCGTCGAGGCGCCGGCGCGGCCGATCACGAGCTGGGCCATGGCCAGGCGCTCCGGCACGTCGGTGAAGAAGGGGGCCAGGTGATGCGTCACGCCGCAGTCGTCGTAGACCCGCGCGATCGACTGACCGGCGTCGCCGGGCACCTGCTGATGCACGATCAGGCGGCGGCGAAGGGCTTCCGGCAGCTTGGCGACGGCGGCGGGCACCACTTCATTGAACACCCGGGCGCCCTGGCTGCCGCCGACCACCAGCAGGTGCAGCGGGCCGTCCGCGACGGGCTGCGGATAGGAACGCAGGCCGACGGCGGCGACGGCCTCGCGCACCGGGTTGCCGGTCAGGCGCAGCTTGGCGCGGTCGTCCGGCGCCACGCCTTCGACCTTCTCGAAGCAGGTGGCGATGATCTCGGCGCGGCCGGCGAGCAGCCGGTTGGCACGGCCGAGCACGGAGTTCTGCTCGTGCAGCACCACGCGCAGGCCGCGGTGGGCGGCGGCCAGGACCGTCGGCACCGAGGGATAGCCGCCGAAGCCGACCGCCACCTCGGCGCCGCAGCGCTTGAGGTGCCCGCGTGCCTGCAGGTAGCCGAGGCCAAGGGCGGCGACCGAGCGCAACTGCTTGACGATGCCGGCGCCGGCCATGGCGCCGGCGGCGATGCGGTAGGTCTCCACCTCGGCGAGGTCGCCGCCGAAGCCGCCGCCGCGTGCGTCGGTGATCAGCGCCACGCCGACGCCGCGTGAAATCAATTCGCGCGCCAGCGCCTGCGCCGGGAAGATGTGCCCCCCGGTGCCGCCGGCGGCGAGCACCACCTTGCCGGGATGCGGCGACGTCGGGTTCGATGCGCCCTTGGCCATCACAGCGCCTCCCCACTTACGCGCCGGCGCGTCAGGGCCAGCAGCATGCCCATGCCGAGCGCCAGCGCCATGAGGGAGGAGCCGCCGTAGCTGAGGAACGGCAGCGTCATGCCCTTGGTCGGCATGAGGTGAAGGGTGGAGGCCATGTTGATGAAGGCCTGCAGGCCGAACTGAACAAGCAGGCCGCTGGCCGCCAGCAGCACGAACAGCGAGTTCTCCTGCATCAGGCGCGCGAAGCCGCGCAGCACCACGAAGGCGAACAGCCCGAGGATGATGAGGCAGGCGATGAGTCCCATCTCCTCGCCGGCGACGGCGAAGATGAAGTCGGAGTGGGCGTCGGGAAGCTGTGCCTTCACCGTGCCCTCGCCCGGGCCGCGGCCGAGCAGCCCGCCGTTCACGAAGGCTTCCAGCGAGCGGCTGACCTGGTAGCGGTCGCCGGCGGCCGGGTCGAAGAAGGAATCGATCCGCGCGGTGACGTGCGGCAGCGCGAAGTAGGCGGCGACCAGGCCGCCGGCGCCGACCACCGCGACCACGGCGATCCAGGCCAGCGGCAGGCCGGCGAGGAACAGCTGAGTGCCCCAGATGGCGGTCACCAGCACCGCCTGGCCGAGGTCCGGCTGCATCAGCAGCAGCGACACCACCACGATCCAGAGGGCGACGGCGATGCGCGCGCCCGGGATGCCGGTCTCCTCGCGGTCGAGGGAGAACAGCCAGGCGGAGGCCACGGCGAAGCAGGGCTTGGCGAACTCCGAAGGCTGCAGGGAGAAGCCGCCGAGGTTGATCCAGCGGGTCGCGCCCTTGATCTCGGGGCCGGCCACCAGGGTGAGAACCAGCAGCAGGATCGACGCCAGCAGGCCCAGGCAGGCGAGGCGGCGCACCCAGCGCGGCGGCGCCAGCGACATGGCGATCAGCAGCGCCGCGGCGAAGGGCAGCAGCACGATCTGACGGCTCGCCAGCTGGAACGACTGCAGACCGATGCGCTCGGCCGCGGCCGGCGAGGCGGCCAGCATCAGCACGGCGCCGAAGCCCATGAGGGCGACCAGCGAGATCAGGGTCCAGCGGTCGACGGTCCACCACCAGCGGCCCAGCAGGCTGGTATCGGTGCGCGCGAAGCTGCTCATGCCGCGCCCTCCGGCCGCAGCGAGGCGCCCTGAAGGGCCGCGGGCGAAATCTCGCCGCGCGTACCGGGCAGCGCCGCGACGGCTTCGACGAAGGCCTCGCCGCGCTTCTCGAAATTCGGAAACTGGTCGAAAGAGGCGCAGGCCGGTGACAGCAGTACGACGCTGCCCGGGAGGCGGGAGGCAACGTCCCTTGCAGCCGTCACGGCCTGCGCAATGGTGCCGGACAGGGAAACCGGCACGTGTCCTTCGAGCGTTCGGGCGAAGTCTTCGGCGGCTTCGCCGATCAGGAAAGCCTGGGCAATGCGGCCGAAGTACGGCTCCAGGCCTTCCAGGCCCCCTTCCTTGGCGCGCCCGCCGGCGATCCACAGGATGTGGTCGTAGCAGGCCAGCGCCTTGGCGGCGGCATCGGCATTGGTGGCCTTCGAGTCGTTGACGTAGGGCACGCCGTCGATGACGGCGACGATCTGCTGGCGGTGCGCGAGGCCCGGAAAGCTGCGCAGGCAGGCGCAGATCACCGCCGGGTCGACACCGACCGCCTTGCAGGCGGCGTAGGCCGCCGCGGCGTTCTGGCCGTTGTGGCTGCCGGGCAGGCTGGCGACCTCCTTCAGGTCGATTGCGGCGGTTCGCTTGCCGTCGCTGTCGTCGATCAGTACCCCGTTCTCGACATAGACGCCGCCGGGCACCGGACGGTCGCCGGAGATGCCGACGACGATCTGCTCGCCGGCAGCCTTCAGTTCCTCGTAGATACCGCGGCAGGTATCGTCGTCGACGCCGACGATGGCGGTCCGCGGCCTGGTCTGGCGGTGGAAGATCAGGCGCTTGGCCTTCACGTAGCCGTCGAAGCCGCCGTGGCGGTCGAGGTGGTCGGGCGTGATGTTGAGCAGCACCGCCACGTCGAAGGTGATCGATAGGGTCAGCTCGAGCTGGTAGGACGACATCTCCAGCACGTAGATGCCGCCGCTGTCCAGGGGTTCCAGGGTCAGTGCCGGGGTGCCGAGGTTGCCGCCGATTTGTACCGGCCGGGCGGAGAGCTTCAGGATGTGGCCGATCAGGGCGGTGGTGGTCGACTTGCCGTTGGTGCCGGTGATGCCGAGGTAGCTGGCGTTGCGCTGGGAGCGGGCCAGCAGCTCGATGTCGCCGATGATCTCGACGCCGTGCCGCTTCGCCGCGGCGACGACCGGGTGCGGCTGCGGGAAGCTGTGCGGGATGCCCGGCGAGAGGATCAGGCTGGTGACCTCCTGCCAGTTGACCTGGTTCAGGTCGACCAGCGGAATCCCCGCGGCGCGCGCCTTGGCGCGCTGGTCCTCGCTGTCGTCCCAGGCCCAGACCTCGGCGCCGGAGGCATGCAGCGCCCGCGCGGCGGCCAGTCCCGACTTGCCGAGGCCGAGCACGGCCACGGGCAAACCGCCGAAGAAGCTGAGGTCGATGGAGGGAGCGGGCACGGGGACGCTGGGCCTCCTTATCTCAGCTTGAGGGTGGCGAGGCCGGCGAGGGCCAGGATAGAGGCGATGATCCAGAAGCGGATCACGATGGTCGGTTCGGCCCAGCCCTTCTTCTCGAAGTGGTGGTGCAGCGGCGCCATGCGGAAGACGCGCTTGCCGGTCAGCTTGAAGGAGGCGACCTGAACGATCACCGAGACAGTCTCCAGCACGAAGAGGCCGCCGATGATGCCGAGCACCAGCTCGTGCTTGGTGACCACGGCGATCGAGCCCAGCGCGCCGCCGCAGGACAGCGACCCGGTGTCGCCCATGAAGACCATCGCCGGCGGCGCGTTGAACCACAGGAATCCGAGGCTGGATCCGACCAGGGCGCCGCAGAACACCGCCAGTTCGCCGGTGCCGGGCACGTAGTGCACCTGCAGGTACTCGGCGAAGAAGATGTTGCCGACCAGATAGGAGATCAGCGCGAAGCAGCTTGCCGCGATCATCACCGGCACGATGGCCAGGCCGTCGAGGCCGTCGGTCAGGTTCACCGCGTTGGAGGCGCCGACCATGACGAACACGGCGAAGGGGATGAAGAAGACGCCGAGGTTGATCAGCAGGCTCTTGAGGAAGGGCACCGCCAGGTGGGTGTCCATCTCCGGCGGCGCGATGAAGGAGATCCACAGCGCCACGCCGGTGGCGATCAGCACCTGGACCAGCATCTTGAGGCGGCCGGGCAGGCCGTCGCTCGAACGCTTGGTGAGCTTCAGGTAGTCGTCGACGAAGCCGACCGCGCCGAAGCCGGTGGTGACGATCAGCACGCACCAGACGTAGCGGTTGGTGAGGTCCGCCCAGAGCAGTGTCGAGACGGTCAGCGCGATGAGGATGAGGAAGCCGCCCATGGTCGGCGTCCCCTTCTTGGTCAGCAGGTGGCCTTCGGGGCCGTCCTCGCGGATCGGCTGGCCTTCGCCCTGCTTGGCGCGCAGCCAGGCGATCACCCGCGGACCGATGAGGAAGCAGATGGTCAGCGCCGTGATCACCGCGCCGCCGCTGCGGAAGGTCAGATAGCGGAACAGGTTGAAGACGGTGAACTCTTCGGCGAGGGGGACGAGCAGGTTGTAAAGCATCCGTATCGGTTTCCTACTGTCCGTTCGCGGCTTTGGGCGCGCGCTCGCCGAGGGCGAGCAGGGTTTCCACTACCACCGCCATGCGGCTGCCGAGCGAGCCCTTGACCAGCAGGCTGTCGCCGGGCCGCACCGCTTCGGCGACCAGCACCGCCAGCGCCTTGGAGTCTTCGGCGTGGCCGCCGCGCCGTGCCGCCGGCAGCGCCGCGTGCAGCGCCGCCATGGCACTGCCGCAGGTGAAGACCAGGTCGATGCCGGCGTCCTGCAGCGGGCCGGCGAGCCCGGCGTGCATCTCCTCCGACCGCTCGCCCATTTCCAGCATGTCGCCGAGCACGGCGATGCGCCGCCCGCCCTCGCCGACGTCGGCGCGGCCCAGCACCTCGAAAGCGGCGCGCATGGAGGTCGGGTTGGCGTTGTAGCTGTCGTCGGTCACCTTGAAGGCGCCGGCCGGCGCCGCGACGCTGTGGCGCTCGCCGCGGCCCTTCAGCGGCTGCAGCCTGGCGAACTCCGCCGCCGCCTTCACCACGTCAGCCCCGGCCGCGCTCACCGCGGCCAGCACGGCCAGCGAGTTCATCACCCAGTGCGAGCCGGGCATGGCCAGGCAGTAGTCGATCTCCTGTCCGCGGATGCTCGCCGTCACCGCGCTGCAGGTGGCGTGCAGCGAGCAGTCGAGCAGCCGCGCGTCGGCCTCCTTGTGACGGCCGAAGGAGAGGATGCGGGTGACCCCGGCATCCTCGGCGCGGGTGCAGAGGTGGTGGAAGAGGGCGTTGTCGCGGTTCAGCACGGCGGTGCCGTTGGCGCCCATGCCCTCGAAGATCTCCGCCTTGGCGTCGGCGATGTCGGTGATCGACGCGAAGTTGCCGATATGCGCAGGCTCGATGTTGGTGATGATCGACACCTGCGGGCGCACCAGGGCGGCCAGCTCGCGGATCTCGCCGGGGTGATTCATGCCGAGCTCGAAGATCCCGTAGACCGCCTTGCGCTGCATGCGTGCGAGGCTGAGCGGCACGCCCCAGTGATTGTTGAAGCTGCCGATGCTGGCGGCGGTCAGGCCCTGCGGCGACAGGCAGAGGCGCAGGGCCTCCTTGGTGCCGGTCTTGCCGACCGAGCCGGTGACGGCGATGAGGCGGGCGCTGCTGCGCTCGCGCGCCGCGGTGCCGAGGCGCCAGAGGGCGGCGAAGGTGTCGTCGACGATGATCAGCGGCATCGACTCGTCGATGCCGTCGGCGCGGCGGTGCACCATCGAGGCGGCGGCACCTGCCTTGATCGCCTTGCCGGCGAAGTCGTGGCCGTCGAAGCTGGGGCCCTTGAGGGCGATGAAGAGGTCGCCGGGCTCCAGGGTGCGGGAGTCGATGGAGACGCCGGTCGCCTGCCAGTCGCGGGTATTGCGCCCGCCGGTCGCCTGGCGGGCCTCCTCGGCGCTCCACAGGATCTCGCTGGCGGCGGCTGCGGTCACGCGGCGCCTCCGGCGAGCTTTGAAATTGCGGTCCGGGCGACGTCACGGTCGTCGAACGGCAAGACTTGTCCCCCAACAATTTGGCCAGATTCATGGCCCTTGCCGGCAATGACCAGTACGTCGCCCGGACCCAAAGCGGCCACCGCGGTGGCGATGGCCGCCCCCCGATCGCCGATCTCCTCCGCGCCCGGGGCCTCGGCCAGCATTTCCTGGCGGATGGCGGCGGGATCCTCGCTGCGCGGGTTGTCGTCGGTGATGATGGCTTTGTCGGCGAGGGTCACGGCGATGCGGCCCATCAGCGGGCGCTTGCCGCGGTCGCGGTCGCCGCCGCAGCCGATAATGACGAAGAGACGCCCGGCCGTGTGCGGGCGTAGCGCCCGCAGCACGGTCTCCAGGGCATCGGGAGTATGCGCGTAGTCGACATAGACGTGGCCGCCGGCGGGGGTCGCGCCGGCCAGTTCGACGCGGCCCGGCACGCCGGAGAGGCGGCCCAGGGCGGCCACCGCCTTGCCGGTGTCGGCGCCGCCGGCCAGCACCAGGCCGAGGGCGGCCAGCGCATTGCCGGCCTGGAACGAGCCGGCGACCGGCAGCGCGACGTCGTGGCGCTTGCCGAAGATCTGCAGCCGCAGATCCTGGCCGGTGGCGGTCGGCTGCTGGTCGAGCAGCCGCAGGTCCGCGTCGCCCCGGCCGTAGGTGATGAGCCTCACCCCGCGCGCGCGGCAGGCGGCGATCACCGCGGCGCCGGCCGGATCGTCGACGTTCACCACGGCCGTCCCGTTGGGCTGCAGCAGCTCCGTGAAGAGCCGCAGCTTGGCCTGCAGGTAGGCCTCCATGGTGCCGTGGTAGTCGAGGTGATCGCGCGTCAGGTTGGTGAAGGCTGCGGCACTGGCCCGGATCCCATCAAGGCGAGACTGGTAAAGGCCGTGGCTTGAGGCTTCCAGCACAACGTGATTGATGTGATCGCGGGCCAGCGTCGCAAGGCAGCGGTGCAGTTCCACCGGGTCCGGTGTGGTCAGCGAGGCCGGGGCGTCGGGGCGCGGCGGCTGGAGGCCGAGCGTCCCGAGGCTGGCGGACTCGTGACCCAGTTGTTCCCAGATCTGCCGGGTGAAACTTGCGACCGAGGTTTTGCCGTTGGTACCGGTGACGGCGGCGACCGTCGCCGGCTGGCGTCCGTAGAAGCGGGCGGCCAGCAGGGCCAGCCGACGCCGCGGATTGCTGTCGAGGATGAGGGCGACCGGCTGTGCGCCGGGGACTTTGGGGGCCGGCAGCACCGTGCCCTCCGGCGCCAGGATAGCCGCGGCGCCCTTCTCGATGGCCTGGGGAATGAAGTCGCGCCCGTCGGCGCGGCTGCCCGGCAGCGCCGCGAAGAGGTAGCCGGCGGCCACCCGACGGCTGTCCGCCGTCAGTCCGCTGATCTCCACCTCCGTCTGGGCTGCGCCCGGCTGCATGCTCTGCTCGTCCCCCTTCAACAGGTCAGTTAGACGCAAGTTGGCGTCCTTCCGCTCTCGACTCGATGTCGGCGATCATCTCCTCGATCATCGCCGAGCCGTCCTCGCGCGGCGCGATGCCGAGCAGCGGCGCCATGCGCTCCACCAGCCGTCCGGCCAGCGGCGCCGCGACCCAGCCGCCGGTGGCGTAGCCGTAGGTCTCCTTGGTCGGCTTCGGCTCGTCGACCATGGCGAAGATCACGTAGCGCGGATCGTCCATGGGGAAGGCGCCGACGAAGGAGGCGATGCGGGCGTTGCGCGCGTAGCCGCGGCCGACGGCCTTGTCGGCGGTGCCGGTCTTGCCGCCGACCAGGTAGCCGGTGGCGTCGGCCTTGCGGCCGGTTCCCTTGACGACGACGAGGCGCATCAGCTGGCGCATGACCTGCGAGGTCGCCGGCGAAATGACCTGCTCGCCCTGCGGCGGCTGGGCCGCGTCCTGCCGCAGCAGGGTGGGGCGCACTTCGCGGCCGCCGTTGACGACCGTCGCCACCGCGCCGGCGAGCTGCAGCGGCGACACCGCCAGGCCGTGGCCGTAGGAGATCGTCATGGTGTTGATCTCGCGCCAGGGCGAGGGCACCAGGGGCTGGCCGACCTCGCTCAGTTCGACCGCCGCGGGCTGCAGCAGGCCGAGACGCTTGAGGAAGTCCTGCTGCACCGGCGTGCCCGCGTCCATGACCATGTGGACGGTGCCGATGTTGCTGGAATACATGAAGATTTCCGGCACCGAGAGCCACCGGTTCTTGGGGTGGAAATCGCGGATGGTGAAGCGCGACACGCGGATCGGCTGGCGCACGTCGTAGCCGTCGTTGAGGGTCACCACGCCGGAGTCGAGGGCCATGGCGGTGGTGAAGATCTTGAACACCGAACCCATCTCGTAGATGCCGAGACTGGCGCGGTTGAAGCGGGCATCGTCGAGCGCCGCGGCGGGCTTCTCCGGGTCGAAGCTCGGCAGCGAGACCATGGCGAGCATCTCGCCGGTCTTGGCGTCCATCACCACGCCGGCGGCGCCAATGGCGCTGAAGGTCTGCATGGCAGCGGCCAGTTCCTCGGCCAGCAGGTGCTGGATGCGCAGGTCGATGCTGAGGCGCAGCGGCTGCGCCGAGGCGCGCAGCGTGCCGTCGAAAGACTGCTCGATACCGGCGAGGCCCTGGTTGTCGACGCCGGTGAAGCCGACGACGTGCGGCGTCAGCGTGCCGTGCGGATAGAAGCGGCGCTGCTCGCGCTGGAAGTAGAGGCCGGGAATGCCAAGGCGGTTCACCTCGTACTGCTGGCGCGGCGTCAGGTTGCGCTGCAGCCAGACGAAGCTGCGCCCGCTCGCCAGCCGGGCGTGCAGCTGGGCGGAACTGAGACCGGGCAGGACCCGGGCAAGCTGCTCGGCGGCGCCCTCGGGGTCGCGCAGGTGCTGCGGATTGGCGTAGAGCGAGGCCGTCGGCATGGTGGTGGCCAGCACCACGCCGTTGCGGTCGACGATGTCGGCGCGGCCGGTCTCCAGCGCGTCCGACGACAGGCTGCGGGCCAGCGACGGTTCGTGCTGGCCGGCCATCAGGCCGAGATCGACGAGGCGCCAGCCGATCAGCGCGAAGGCCAGCGTGAAGCTGGCGGCGGCCACCAGCAGCCGGGTACGCCCGGTTTCCAGGGCCTGCTTGCGCGAGCCTTCGAGCCGGATCGTCGCCGGGCGGCCGCCCATCAGGTCGCAACGGGGCAGGTCGCAATGGGGCAGGTCGCGCGGCTGCGGCTCCTGCGGCAGGGCCGGCGGCAGCGGCTGGCGCAGCTGTTTGCTGATGAAGCGGCGGATCATTGACCAAAGCCTCCGGCAGCCGGTGCGTTGACGAGCGTTGCGGAAGGCTTGCGTGGCGGCGTCTGGCTGGACGGGGTGTCGTCTTCCCGGTCCTCGGGCGCGCCGGGCAGCGGCAGGTCCTCGAAGCCGACGACGCGCTCGGCCGGAATCGGCGCGAGGCCGAGGTGGCGCTCCGCCAGCGCGGCAATGCGCGCCGGGCTGTTGAGATAGCTCCACTCCGCCTCGAGGACGTGCACGGCCTCCTGGTCGCGCAGGATGCCGCGCTGGGTCTCGGCGATCTCCTGCTCCAGGGTGCGCACCTCCTGCTTGATCTGGAACAGGGTGAGGGCGGTGGCCGAGCCGGCGAGCAGCCAGCAGAAGATGACGAAGCGCTTCATGCCGCCTGCCTCCCGAGCGGTCCGCGGGCCGGTGCCGCGGTGCGCTCGGCGGCGCGCAGCTGGGCGGAGCGGGCGCGGGGATTGGCGCGGTACTCGTCCTCTCCCGGGCGCCGGGTGCCGCGGAACAGCAGGGTGAAGGTGGCGGCTTTGGCGTCGCCGTCCCTGCCGGCGATGGCCGCCGGCGCGTGGCGCGAGCCGGCGGCGTCGCGGCCGCTGCGCTCGCGCAGGAACTGCTTGACGATGCGGTCTTCCAGCGAGTGGAAGGAAACCACGGCGAGGCGCCCGCCGGGGCCGAGCAGGGCTTCGGCGGCTTCGAGGCCGCGCCGCAGCTCGCCCAGCTCGTCGTTCACGTAGATGCGCAGGGCCTGGAAGGTGCGGGTCGCCGGGTCGATGGCCTTGGCGCCGCCCTTCTGTGTCCGGGCCGGCTTCACCACGCCGCGCACCAGCTCGGCCAGCTCGAAAGTGCGGGCGATCGGCTTCTCTGCGCGGGCGGCGACGATGGCGCGCGCCACCTGGCGGGCGCGGCGCTCCTCGCCGTACTCGTAGATGATGTCGGCCAGCTCGGCTTCCGGCAGGGAATTCACCACCTCGGCGGCGCTCGGCCGGCCGGCGGCCTCGGGGCCTTCCATGCGCATGTCGAGCGGCCCGTCGGCGCGGAACGAGAATCCGCGCTCGGCTTCGTCCAGCTGCATCGAGGAGACGCCGAGATCGAGGGCCAGGCCGTCGACCTCGCCGGTCAGGTCGGCGAGCAGGCTGGCCATCTCGCCGAAGCACCCTTCGATCACCTGCAGGCGGCCGGGGAACGCTTCGGCCAGCGCACGGCCGCGCGCGACCGCGGCCTTGTCGCGGTCGATGCCCCAGACGGTGCAGTCGGCGGCGTCCAGGATGGCCCGGCTGTAGCCGCCGGCGCCGAAGGTGCCGTCAACGTAAATGGCGCCGTCGCGCGGCGCCAGGGCTTCCAACACTTCCTTCAGCAGCACCGGGCGATGCCCGCTGCCGGGCTGCCCTTGGCTTTCGGGGCGCGCGTGCATCAGCCGCCACCTCGCGAGGGGACATTGCCCGGGTGGGGCAGGGTCAGGCGCTGCTCGCGGGCACGCTGCCGTGCGGCCGCCTTGTGGACGGCCAGCCTGCCGGGCTCCCAGATCTGGAACAGATCGCCCATGCCGACGAAAGCGGCCTTGTCGGCGATGCCGGCGTGCACGCGGAAGTCTTCGGGCAGGATGATGCGCCCGGTGCTGTCGAAAGGAAGCTGGTGGGACTCCGCGAAGATCGTCGTCGCCAGGTCGTCGTGGGTCTCCGAGAACAGCGCGAATTCCTGCACGCGGGCGTTCAGCTGCTCCATGAAGTCGATGCCGCAGCCCTCGATCGCGTCGGCGCGGTGCGACGGGAAGGCGACGATGCCCTGGAAGGAAAGGCCGGCGAGGGCAGTACGGAACGCGGCCGGAAGGGAGACGCGCCCCTTCTGGTCCACCTTGTTCTCGTAGGTGCCCATGAACATCGCCACTGTGATCCCCCGCGGCTCCTTCCCCGCTGCCAGATACCCCTTGCCATCCCGTGATCCGCGTCGTGGCAAAGCTTGCCGTAGCCTACCCGCATCATGGTATGATTTGGGATATCATGGGATTTCATGGGTGTCAATGCCGGCAACAAGTAATTATTGCGGGTTAACAAGAGCTTAAAGTGTTCATTTCGGGGTCTGGCATGTAGTCGTGGCACCCCTTGTGGGTCAAATCAGAAAAACCACAATCAACAGGCAATGGAATCTGCCCGCGTTGTTTGTTCGTTCTTTGTTCTTTATAGGACAAAAATGCGGCCAATGCCGGGCAGGCGGCGGCTCACAGGCCGGTGCCGGGTCGCGGTCGACGGAGTCGCGGGGCAAGGCAGTGGGAAATAAAACGCCAGACGGCCTGTAAGCCGGGTTCTGTCCCATGGTTCCCCGGAGTGGGAAACCATGGAGATGGCCATTCATCTGGGACGCCGGTTGCCCGGCGCCTCGCGCGATCGACCCGGACAGCGGCGCGGAAACCCGCGTGGCCGCATTCCGAAGAACCGGCCGGCCGTCCCTACTTGATCTTGCTCCGGGTGGGGTTTGCCGTGCCGCTCCCGTTGCCGGGCGCGCGGTGCGCTCTTACCGCACCCTTTCACCCTTACCCGCGTTCGCAGGCCTTGCGGCCGCTTTGGCGGGCGGTTTGCTTTCTGTGGCACTTTCCCTGGGGTCGCCCCCGCCGGGCGTTACCCGGCACCCTGTTTCCGTGGAGCCCGGACTTTCCTCCCCCGGCACCATAAAGTGCCGAAGGCGGCCATCCGACCGTCTGGCGACCTCTTAGGTAGGGTTCGCGTGGCCTTCAGTCAATCGCGGCGAGCAGGTCGGCGAGCCGCCGGCGGGTCTCGGCGTCGGCGACGCCGGTCACGGCGGCGGGCCGGTAGTGACGCTGGAAGGCGCGCAGCACCGCCTCGGGGTCTTCCTCGGTATAGCCGTAGCCGACGCGCGCCAGCGCCTTCGCCACGGCGCTCTCCAGCACCGCGACGCTGCTGGCCGCCGGCCACAGGCCGATGCCGGCCGCGGCCAGGTCACGCCAGTCGAACAGCTCGCCGGGGTCTTCCTTGCGCAGCGGTGCCACGTCGGAATGGCCCAGCACGCGGGCCGCCGGGACCGGGTGGCGCGCCAGGATGTCGAGGGCGAGGCGCTTCAGCGCCGCCATCTGCTGCGGGTGAAAGGGGCGGTAGCCGAACTCGTGGCCCGGGTTGACCAGCTCGATGCCGATAGAGCGGGCGTTGATGTCGTCGGCTCCCCGCCACTGCGCGACCCCGGCGTGCCAGGCGCGGCGCTCCTCCGGGACCAGTTGGAAGACGCGCCCGTCCTCCTCGATCATGTAGTGGGCGCTGACCCTGGCCGCCGGATCGCAGAGCCGCGCCAGCGCGGCGCCGCCGCTTTCCATGCCGGTGTAGTGCAGCAGCAGGATGTCGACCGCCTGGCCGTCGGGCCGGGCGTCGTGGTTGGGCGAGGGATGGTCGATGATCTGGAATCCGGTCATGGGCGATCAATCTAGCCCAGAGCGCCTATGGCGCTCAATCCAGCCCAGAGCGCCATTGGCACTCAATCTAGCCCAGAGTGCCGATCGTCTCATCCGTGTTCATCACCCGGGCGAACTCGCTGTGCAGCGTGGTGAGGTGGACGCGATGCAGCAGCTCGGCGGCGACGGTCTCGCCGTCCGGCGCGCGCTGGTCGAAGGCGGCGCAGGCGTCGGCGACCACCACGACCGAGAAACCGAGGTTGGCGCCGACCCGCGCCGTGGTCGAGACGCACATGTCCGTGGTCAAGCCGAACAGCACGATCTGGCCGATGCCGCGGGCCCTGAGGTCGGACTCCAGCGAGGTGCCGATGAAGGCCGCATTCACGGTCTTGGCGATCAGCGCTTCTCCGGGTTGTGGCGCGAAGCCCGGCTTGAAGTCGTTGCCGGGCTGTCCCGGGCGCAGCGTCGATGCCGGCTCGGTCGAGTCGTGCTTCACGTTGATGACCGGCCGCCCCGCCTGGCGCCAGGCGGCGAGCAGGCGCAAGCCCTGCGCCTCCATCCCGGGGTTGTTGCGGCGGCCCCAGGACGGGTCGTCGAAGGCCCGTTGCACGTCGATGGGGATCAGGGCGGCGTCCGGTGTCAGCAGCATCGGTCTCCTCGCGGTCTACAGGCGCTCGGCCTCCGGCGCGGCGATGCGCGGCCGCCGGATGATAATGATGGCGACCCCGACGATGGTCATCAGGCCGCCGACAATAAGGTTGAGCGTCAGGCTCTCGTTCAGCAGCAGGATGCCGGAGAGTACGCCGATGGGCGGCACCAGCAGCGTGGCCGGCATGATCTGGTTGATCTGGTAGCGGCGCATCAGCCAGTACCAGCAGCCGTAGCCGATCACCACCACCGCCACCGCCTGGTAGACCACCGCGAAATAGGCCCAGAAGTCGGCCTGGCGTACCGCCTCGACCTGGCCGTCCTCGAGGATCGCCGAGGCCGCGAACAGCAGCGGCGTGGAAAAGAGCGCCACCCAGGCGTTGAGCGACACGCCGTCGATGGGGTCGAGCCGCTTGATCTGCACGTTGGCGATCGACCAGATGAAGGAGGCGGTGACGATGAACCCCAGGGCCAGGTACTGGCCGTCGAGCCGCGGCTCGCCGGCGACCACGGCGACGCCGAGGAAGGCGATGGCCATGCCCAGCGCCCGCCGCCAGCCGAGCCTGTCGTCGAAGAACAGGGCCGCGAGCAACGAGGCGAAGGGCACCTGCAGCTGGATGGCGATCGACGCGGTGGCCGCGTCCACTGTATTCAGCCCGGTGAACATGAAGGAGAAATGCAGCAGGCCGAGGGTAAAGGCGATGGTGACGATGGCGCCCCACTGGCCCTTCGGCGGCTTCGCGAAGGGCAGCAGCAGGGCTGCCACCAGCAGGAAGCGGCAGGCGACCAGGAAGATCGGCGGCAGTTGCTCCAGGCCGATCTTGGCGATCGCGAAGTTGATGCCCCACACCAGCATGATGCCGAGGATCAGCAGCAGGTGCAGCGGGCCGATATGGCTTTCGGCGGCGGGCGCGCCGCTGCTCAAGAGGTCAGCTCGCCGTTGCTGGCCTTGCCGGCATCGAGCGCCTCTCGCTCGGCTTCCAGTTCCAGCCAGCGCTCCTCGGCGGCGCTCAGCTCCGTGCGGCGGGTGGACAGTGCCTTGGTGGTCTCGGCGAAATCGGCCGGGTCCTTTTTGTACAAGGTCGGGTCCGCCAGCTTCGACTCCAGTTTCCGGACCTCGGCGGCCAGGGCGTCGATCCGGGCCGGCAGGCCGTCCAGTTCGCGCTGGTCCTTGTAGCTCAGCTTTGCGGCCCGGCGCGGCCTTGTTGGAACATTCTCTCTGGCTTTCTCAGACGCTGCGCGCGGCTTTCCCGCTGCCGGCCTTGCGCCGGCCGCCGCCTGGCTGCGCCTGTAGCGCTGGTAGTCGCTGTAGCCGCCGGTCACCTCCAGGGTGCGGCCGCCGCCCTCCATGGCGATCACCGAGGTGACCAGGCGGTCGAGGAAATCGCGGTCGTGGCTGACCAGGATCAGCGTGCCCTCGTGGTCGTCGAGCACCTCCTGCAGCAGGTCGAGGGTTTCCATGTCGAGGTCGTTGGTGGGCTCGTCGAGCACCAGCAGGTTGCTCGGCCTGGCGAAGAGGCGGGCCAGCAGCAGCCGCGCCTTCTCGCCGCCGGACAGCGCCTTCACCGGCTGGCGCGCCTGGCTCTCGTCGAACAGGAAGTCCTTCAGGTAGGAGACTACGTGGCGCTGGCGGTCGCGCACGATGAGGGTGTCGCCACCGTCCGGCGCCAGCACCTGCCACAGGGTGGCCTCGGGGTCGAGGCTCTCGCGGCGCTGGTCGAAGTAGAGCGGCACAACGTTGCTGCCGAGGCGCAGCTTGCCGGCGTCGGGTGCCAGCGCCCCCATCAGGATCTTCACCAGGGTCGACTTGCCGGCGCCGTTGGGGCCGATGATGCCGAGGCGGTCGCCGCGGCGGATGCGGGTCGAGAAGTCCTTCAGCACCACGACCGGGCCGTCGGCGCCCGCGAAGCTCTTGGACAGGTTCTCCGCCTCGATCACGGTGTCGCCGCTGCGCCCGCTGCTGGCGGTCTCCAGCTTGGCGGTTCCGACCTGGCTCAGCCATTCAGCGCGCGCCTGGCGCAGTCCCTGCAGCCGGCTGAGGCGCCCCTGGTTGCGCTTGCGCCGGGCCGTGACGCCGCGCTGCAGCCAGCGCTCCTCGCGCACGATCTGGCGCTCCAGCTTGTGCTGCGCCTCGGCCTCCTGCTGGCGCAGGCCGTCGGCCCAGTCGTCGAAGGCGGCGAAGGACCTGTCGAGGCGCAGCAGGCGGCCGCGGTCGAGCCACAGCGTGGTGTTGGTCAGGTTGGCGAGGAAGGTGCGGTCGTGGCTGATCGTCAGCAGGGCGCCGCGGAAGCGCTGCAGTTCGCCTTCCAGCCAGTCGATGGTCGGCAGGTCCAGGTGGTTGGTCGGCTCGTCGAGCAGCAGCACCTCGGGGTCGCTGACGAGGCAGCGGGCCAGCGCCACGCGGCGGCCTTCGCCGCCGGACAGTCCGCCCAGCCGGCGCCGGCCGTCGAGGTCGAGGCGCACCAGCATGGCGTCGACGGCATGGCGGGGTGCCTCCTCGCCGGCCGTCGCGGCTTCGTTTCGCGGGCCGCGCGCGACGTAGTCGGCGACCAGGTCGTCGGGCTCGAAGCGCGGGTCCTGCGGCAGGTAGGCGACGCGGGTGCCCGGTTGCAGGAAGCGCTCGCCGCCGTCGAGGTCCTGCAGGCCGGCGATCACCTTCAGCAGGGTCGACTTGCCGGTGCCGTTGCGGCCGACCAGGCCGGCGCGCTCGCCGCCCGCCAGGGTCAGCGACAGGCCGCTGAACAGCGGCGTCGTGCCGAAGGAGAGACGCGCGTCCTTGAGGGCGATGAGGGGAGGAGCCATGCCTACCTGATACCGCGCAGCTTCTTGATCTCGTCGTAGGCGGCGTTGATGGTGGCGAGCTTCTCGTTGGCCATGTCGACGAACTCCTGCGGCAGGCCCTGCGCCACCAGGCGGTCGGGATGGTTCTCCACCACCAGCCGCCGGTGGGCATCGCGAATCTCGCGGTCGCTTGCCGCGCGGTCGACGCCGAGGATGCGGAAGGGATCGCTCTGCTCGGCCTTGACGTTGGCGGCGCGGATGCGGTCCCAGCAGCGGGCGTCGAAGCCGAAGATGCCGGCCAGCTGCTCCAGGTAGGCCAGTTCCTCGGCGCTCACCCGGCCATCGGCGCGGGCGATGTGGAACAGGCCGTGCAGCAGTTCCTCCAGCACGGCGGGATTGTCGGCGAACATGCGGGCGAGCTGGTGGGCATAGGGCTCGAAGCCGCGCGAGTCCTTACGCGCCTGGTCGAACACCCGCCCGACATTCTTCATCTCGTCGGCGGGGATGTGGAAGACCTGCTTGAAGGCGTCGACCTCGTCGCGGGTCACCGTGCCGTCGGCCTTGGCGAGCTTGGCGCCCAGCACGATGACACCGATGGTGAAGGCGATCTGCTTGGTGGCCTCCGGCGCACCGGGGCCGCCGGCGGCGCTGGCCTGCATGCGGTCGACGGCATGACCGGCGAGGGCGCCGATCAGAGCGCCGATCGGACCGCCCAGCGCAAAGCCCGCGGCGCCTCCGAGAATCTTGCCCCAAACGCTCATGTCGTCGCTGTATTGGAAGAAGGAAGGAAAGGGTGGAGGCCGGCAGCATGACGGCGCCTCCCGGGCTGCGTCAAGTCGCGCCGCTGCAAGGCAGCATTGCGCGGCGCGGCGGCGTGTCGGACGGGAAGGCTAATCCGGCCCCAGCCGGCCAAGGCCTGGCACTTTTACAGCGAGATCAAGGGGATCGATCCCAAAGGTGAGACCGAGGATTGAGATCTCGAGGCCTTCCTCCCAGGCGGCCAGCAGGCCGAGCAGGCCGAACAGCGAGACCTGGTAGCCGGTGCCGCTGGGGGCGGCGGCGAAGACCGCGTCGGCCCCCAGGTAGTCCTTGCCGACGGCGGTCGGCGGCAGATCGAGCTTCAGCGCCGGGACCTGGCGCCCGATGTAGGCGGTGAAGGTGTTGGAATTGGGGCCTGGCCAGGTGCGGTAGGCCTGCGCGAAGGGATAGCCGTTCGCGGCCGCTTCGATCTGCGGAATCGCCGCGGCGGCGGCCTCGCCGCGCAGCTCGGCATAGATCTCCGGGGCGGCGCCGAACCACTGCCGGTCGGGCGGCCCCTCGCGCCGCGTCAGGCCGTTGCCACGGCGCCAGTATTGCCAGCCGATGACCTCGTAGGTCGCATAGGTCTGGGCACCGGCGGGCTTCACGGCGATCCAGGTGTGCACGGCGAAGGCGCCGCGCCAGCCGACGGTGCGAGCGCCGTAGACCTGGACGACGGCCTCGGGCGTGGTATCGGCGGGCGGCGCGAGGCCGGCGCTGGCGCGGCTGGCGGTGGCCCAGTTGCGCTCCAGCGAAGCCGCGCCGGTCGCCAGGGCAAGCGCCGGGCCGGCCAGGAGCACGCCGAGGAACATCAGCAACCGCCTCAGGTTCAGCGCCAGAACTGCCATGGGATCGAGCCGTCGTGCTGTTTCAGCCAAGAGCGCCGGAAGCTAAGTCCCTATTGTGGCACGGATGTGGCGTCATTCGGCATAAGCTTTCACTCATATAAGGCTTTCTTAACGCTATTCTCGCACATTTGCTCTCAATTGGACTGGCGCCAATGCCAGAGCTGGGACGAAGAGAATCTGGGGAAAGTAAATGTCGGGTGATGCAGCGGCCGAAGCGGGCATTATCGAAGGGCTCGCGCGCGAGGCCGCCGGCCTCGGCGTCGAGATCGTCGATGTTGCGGGCAACATCGAGGAGGTGTCGACCAGGGTCGAGCAGCAGGCGAAGGCCTTCCGCGACCTCGTCGCCAGCGCCGGCGATGTCAACGAGAGCAATAGCCGCATCGCATCGGCGGCCGGCCACGCCCGTGAAAAGGCATCGGAAACGGCGGCCAGCGTGCGCAACTCCGAAGATACCGTGCGCAATGCCGTCAGCGACATCCACGCCCTCGTCGAGGCGGTGTCGGTCATCGAAGGACAGCTGACCGGCCTGCAGGAGGCCCTCTCCCAGGTCGCCCAGGTGGCCAAGGGCATCGACGCCATCGCCAAGCAGACCAACCTGCTGGCCCTCAACGCCACCATCGAGGCGGCCCGCGCCGGCGAGGCCGGCAAGGGCTTCGCCGTGGTGGCCGGCGAGGTGAAGGCCCTGGCGACCCAGACGTCCAGCGCCACGGCGCAGATCGACGAGACTCTGAGGAAACTCACCGAACAGGCCGAGCAGCTGATCACCCAGGGCAACGAGACCACCGGCCGCGCCGAGTCGGTTCGCAGTGGCACCCAGACCATCGGCGAGGTCATGAGCGTCGTCGGCGAGGCGGTCAGCGG
Organism: Kiloniellaceae bacterium; assembly: GCA_050330205.1. Classification (GTDB taxonomy): domain Bacteria; phylum Pseudomonadota; class Alphaproteobacteria; order Kiloniellales; family Kiloniellaceae; genus Pelagibius. Next base: position 7,716 of record JBHJOA010000032.1, on the reverse strand, counting down.
CATCGAGGAGAACACCGCCGCCATCGCCGAGAGCGCCGCGCGCATCGACCAGCAGTGCGGCAGCTTCGTCTCCACGCTGGAGGTGATGAACAGCGAGGTCGAGGGCTCCAGCACCACCCTGGGCGAGGCGCGCGACCGGGTGAACCGGCTGATCGACGTCAGCGAGCGGGTCATCCGCCTGACCGCCCAAAGCTCCCTGAACTCCGTCGACGGCCCCTTCATCCGCAAGGTCCAGGCCGTGGCGGCGGAGGTGACCGCGGCCTTCGAGCAGGCCCTGCGCGACGGCCGCATCACCGAGGCGCAGATCTTCGACCGCGACTACAAGCCAATCCCGGGCAGCGATCCGCAGCAGTTCATGGCCGGCTGCGTGGCGCTCACTGACGAAGTGCTGCCGCCGATCCAGGAGCCCCTGCTGGACTTCGACCAGCGGGTGGTGTTCTGCGCCTGCGTCGACGTCAACGGCTACCTGCCGACCCACAACCTGAAATTCGGGCAGCCGCAGGGCAGCGATCCGGTGTGGAATGCCGCCAACTGCCGCAACCGGCGCATGTTCAACGACCGCGTGGGGCTTGCCGCCGGCCGCAACACCGAATCCTTCCTGCTGCAGACCTACCGTCGCGACATGGGCGGCGGCAATTTCGCCATGATGAAGGACGTCTCGGCACCCATCGTCATCGGCGGCAAGCACTGGGGCGGCGTGCGCCTGGCCTACAAGGTCTGATCTGCGCGCAGGGCACCTGCGCCGCGCTTGCCTATCGACCCTCTACGAACAATCCCCTACTGTCTCCGCCGATTGGCGCCGGCGCCGAGTCGCGGCGCCGCACGCGGATTCTCTCGTCGTTCCCGGAGGCAGGTATGCAGCTCTTCCATTCCCCCACGTCGCCCTATGCCCGCAAGTGCCGCGTCGTCGCGCGCGAGCGCGGACTGATGGCGGATCTCGAGGAGGTCGCCTGCAATCCGATGGAAGACCCGGCGGCGCTGCACGCAAGCAATCCGCTGGGCAAGGTGCCCTGCCTCGTGCTTGACGACGCCATGGCGATCTTCGACAGCCCGGTGATCGCCGAATACCTCGACGGCCTCGGCACCGCGCCGGCGCTGATCCCCGCCGCCGGCACGGCGCGTTTCAAGGTGCTGGTGGCGGCGGCGCTGGGCCAGGGCATGACCGACGCCGCCTTCAACATGACCATGGAAAGCCGCCGCCCGGAGGCTCAGCAGTCGCCGCAGGCCATCGCCCGCTGGCGTGCCTCCATCCTCCGCGGCCTCGACCGGATGTGGGATCACCTCGAGACGCTGCCGGGCGACCTCACCATGGCACACATCGCCTGCGGCAGCGCGCTCGGCTATCTCGACCTGCGCCACGGCGCCCTGGAGTGGCGCAAGGGCCGCGACGACCTCGCCGCCTGGTTCGGCGAATTCAACGCCCGCCCTTCCATGCGCGAGACCGACCCGGGCTGAGGGCAGTCAAACCGGCCTCCCGGGCGGCCGACTGCGGCCAAGCGAGCGTTGGCTCTGAGCCAACGTTGACAATTTATCGATAAAATGTGATTGTTCTGCCGCGCGCGAGGCGCTTCCTTTGCTCTCCGACAAGCGGAAATACCCGATGGATCACGACAGGCAGGCGGCCGGCTGGCAGTTCTGGATCGACCGCGGCGGCACCTTCACCGACGTGGTGGCGCGCAAGCCAGACGGCGGCCTGGTGACCCACAAGCTGCTGTCGGAGAACGCCGAGCACTACAGCGACGCCGCCGTCGAGGGCATCCGCCGCCTGCTGGGCCTGAAGAAGGGCGAGCCCCTGCCGCCGGGCACCGTGGACGCCGTTAAGATGGGCACCACCGTGGCGACCAACGCGCTGCTGGAGCGCAAGGGCGACCGTACCCTCTTCGTCACCACCGAAGGCTTCGGCGACGTCCTGCGCATCGGCTACCAGAACCGCCCGCGGCTGTTCGACCGCCACATCGTGTTGCCGGAGATGCTCTACGAGCGCGCGATCGAGGTGCCGGAGCGGGTCAGCGCCGAGGGCGAGATCATCGCGCCGCTCGACCTCGAGGCCGCGCGCGCGGCCCTGAAGTGCGCCTACGACGACGGCATCCGCGCCGTCGCCATCGCCTTCATGCACGGCTACCGCTTTCCCGATCACGAGCGCAGGGTGGCCGCCGTGGCGCGGGAGATCGGCTTTACCCAGGTCTCGGTGAGCCACGAGGTGAGTCCGCTGATGAAACTGGTGAGCCGCGGCGACACCACGGTGGTCGACGCCTATCTCTCGCCGATCCTCCGGCGCTATGTCGACCGCGTGGCGGGGCAGTTGGACGCGCCTGTCGAGGACGATGCCAAGGCCGGCCCGCGCCTCATGTTCATGCAGTCGAACGGCGGCCTGACCGATGCCCGCCTGTTCCAAGGCAAGGACGCCATCCTCTCCGGCCCGGCCGGCGGGGTGGTCGGCATGGTGCGGACGGCGGCCATGGGCGGTTTCCGCAGGCTCATCGGCTTCGACATGGGCGGCACCTCGACCGACGTGTCGCACTACGACGGCGAGTACGAGCGCACCTTCGATACCCTGGTGGCCGGCGTGCGCATGCGTGCGCCGATGATGCACATCCACACCGTGGCGGCCGGCGGCGGCTCGATCCTCCACTTCGACGGCGCGCGCTTCCGGGTCGGTCCGGATTCCGCCGGCGCCGATCCCGGGCCGGCCTGCTACCGCCGCGGCGGACCGCTGGCGGTGACCGACTGCAACGTCATGCTCGGCAAGATCCAGCCGGAACAGTTTCCCAAGGTGTTCGGCCCCGATGCCGACCAGCCGCTCGACGCCGAGGTGGTGCGCGAGAAGTTCGCCGCGCTGGCCGAGGAGATCGCCGCGGCCACCGGCAAGCCGCGGCAGCGCCCCGAGGAGATCGCCGAGGGCTTCCTGCGCATCGCCGTTGAGAACATGGCCAACGCCATCAAGAAGATCTCCGTGCAGCGCGGCTACGACGTCACCGAATATACCCTCAACTGCTTCGGCGGCGCCGGCGGCCAGCATGCCTGCCTGGTGGCCGACGCCCTCGGCATGACCAAGGTCTTCCTGCATCCCTTCGCCGGCGTGCTCTCGGCCTACGGCATGGGCCTCGCCGACGTGCGGGCCCTGCGCGAGCGCCAGGTCGAGGTGCCCTTCGACGCCAACGCGCCGGTCGCCATGGAAGCGGCCTACGCCGAGCTGCTGGCCGACGCGGAGAAGGAAGTGCGCGACCAGGGCGTCAGCTCGGCGCGGATCGCCCGCGTGAAGAAGGCGCAGCTGCGCTACGAGGGCACCGACAGTCCGCTGCCCATCGACTTCGGCACCCTGGACGAGATGCAGGAGGCCTTCGAGGCGGCGCACAGGCAGCGCTTCGGCTTCGTCGCGGTCGAGCGCAAGCTGGTGGTGGAGGCCGTCGCCGTCGAGGTGATCGGCGCCACCGAGGAGGTCGCCGACCCCGAGCGTCCGGTTGAGCCCGGGGCCACGGAAGCCGCGCCGCTGACGCGGGTCGCCATGTATTCCGGGGGCGCCGCCCAGGATGCACCGCTCTACGACCGCGACGCCCTGCTGCCGGGCCAGAAGATCGACGGTCCCGCCATTATCCGCGAGGCCACCGCCACCACGGTGGTGGAGCCGGGCTGGCAGGCCGAACTCACCCGGCGCGGCCATCTGGTGCTGACCCGGGTCAAGCCGCGTCCCAAGACCGAGGCGGTCGGCACCGAGGCCGATCCGGTGATGCTGGAGGTCTTCAACAACCTCTACATGTCGATCGCCGAGCAGATGGGTGCGACGCTCGCCAACACCGCCTATTCGGTGAACATCAAGGAGCGGCTGGACTTCTCCTGCGCCATCTTCGATCCCGACGGCAACCTGGTGGCCAACGCGCCGCATATGCCCGTCCACCTCGGCTCCATGGGCGAGTCGATCAAGACGGTGATCCGCGAGAACAAGGACAGCATGCGTCCGGGCAACGTCTACGCCCTGAACGCCCCCTACAACGGCGGCACCCACCTGCCGGACGTGACGGTCATCACGCCGGTGTTCGACGATGCCGGCGCGGAGTTGCTATTCTATGTCGGCTCGCGCGGCCACCACGCCGACATCGGCGGGCGCACGCCGGGCTCCTCGCCGCCGGACTCCACCCGCATCGAGGAAGAGGGCGTCCTCATCGACAACTTCCTGCTGGTCGAGGAGGGTCGTTTCCGCGAGAAGGAAACCCTGGAGTTGCTGTCCTCGGGGCGCTATCCCTGCCGCAACCCGCAACAGAACCTGGCCGACCTCGCCGCGCAGATCGCCGCCAACGAGACCGGCGTGCAGGAGGTGCGCAAGATGGTCGCGCACTTCGGCCTTGATGTTGTGCAGGCCTACATGCGCCACGTGCAGGACAACGCAGAGGAGTCGGTGCGCCGCGTGCTCGACGTGCTGAAGGACGGCCAGTTCAGCTACCCGCTCGACAACGGCAGCCGCATCGAGGTGAAGATCACGGTGGACAAGTCGGCGCGCGAGGCGACCGTCGACTTCACCGGCACCTCGCCGCAGGACAAGGGCAACTTCAACGCGCCGACAGCCGTCTGCAAGGCGGCGGTGCTCTATGTCTTCCGCACCCTGGTGGAGGACGAGATTCCGCTGAACGAGGGCTGCCTGAAGCCCCTGAAGCTCATCATCCCCGAGCGCTCGATGATCAGCCCCGAATATCCGGCCGCGGTCATCGCCGGCAACACCGAGGTCTCGCAGTGCATCACCGACGCGCTCTATGGCGCGCTCGGCGTGCTGGCCTCGGCCCAGGGGACCATGAACAACTTCGTCTACGGCAACGACCGCTACCAGAACTACGAGACCATCTGCGGCGGCACCGGGGCCGGTCCGGACCACGACGGCACCTCTGCCGTGCACTCGCACATGACCAATACCCGCATGACCGATCCGGAAGTGCTGGAGTGGCGTTTCCCGGTGCGGCTCGAGGAATTCCGGATTCGTCCCGGCTCCGGCGGGGCGGGCAAGTACCGCGGCGGCGACGGTGTCGTCAGGCGCATGCGTTTCCTGGAGCCGATGACGGCCACCATCCTCTCCCTGCACCGCACCACCGATCCCTACGGGTTGGCCGGCGGCGCGCCCGGCAAGCGCGGCCGTAACACGGTGATTCGCGCCGACGGCACGCCCGAGGAGATGAAGGGCAGCGACGAGACCGAGATGACGGCCGGCGATGTCTTCCTCATCGAGACGCCCGGCGGCGGCGGCTATGGGAAGGCGGACGAACGGACCGTCGGGCGGCGGGAGGCGGCGGAATGAGCGGTACAGGGGAAGGCCCGGCCAAGGCCGCCGGCAAGCGGTCCATCGTCTCCTCGGCACACCTGGTCTCCGAGCGCGCGGCCGAGACCAGCGCCTTTGAGTACGGCCTCTACATCGCCTCCAATGCCTTCAACCGTTGGATCGTGCGCTGCATGGCGGCGGCCGGCTATCCGGACTTGGGCGCCCTCGACGTCATGGTTCTGCACACGGTGAACCACCGGGCCAAGGACAAGAAGCTGGCCGACATCTGCTTCGTCCTCAACATCGAGGACAGCCATACGGTGAACTACGCGCTGAAAAAGCTCACGCGCCTCGGCCTCGTCGCCGGCGACAAGCGCGGCAAGGAGATTTTCTACGCGACCACGCAGGAGGGCCAGTCCGCCTGCGTGAAATATCGTGAGGTGCGCGAGGATTGCCTGATCGCCGCCTTCAGCGCCTTCGGCGGCGACCCTACTCGTGAAGGTGGGGCGGGTGAACTGAACGAGCAGATCGGCGAGGCCGCCGACCTGCTGCGCGCCCTTTCCGGCCTCTACGACCAGGCGGCAAGGTCAGCGTCGAGTCTTTAGGCTTCAGTTGCGCATGCCGCCGCCCATGCCACGACCCATGCCACCACCCATGCCATCGCCGTAGTGGTAGCGCGGGCGGACGCGTTCACGCTCCTGCATGCGCAACTCGCGACAGCTGCGGTCTGACATGTGGCAGTCGCGCACCCGCTCGTGCAGCCGCAGGCGATCGCGCATTTCGTCGCAGTCGCCGCCGGCGCAGTTCTGCAGGCGCTCCTGCAGTTGGGTCATCATCCGCTCGCGGATCGGCACGCAGTCGTCGCCGCGGCAGTCGCGCAACTGGTCCTGCAGGCGCATCATATCCTGGTCCTGCATCATGGGTCGGCCCTGAGCCATGGCCTCGCCGGTGACGGTGACAAGGCAAACCCCTGCAACGAGCAGCCCATGGCGCAACATCGATGTCGCGATCGAGGAAGAAATTCGCATAGCAAGGCCTCCACGCAGTGGGACGCCCGTGGCATTCGGGCGCTTGGAAAGCCTGTGACGGTAGACGGCGCCTGCGGCGCCGACATTGATATAAGACAAGATCGGGAATGTCCCGGCGGTGGCACTGCTCGCTCGCAGTTAATCGTACGATGACGGAAATGGCGGCGATCAGGCCGTCTCGGCGGCGCCATCCCCGGGAATGGCGGGTCCGCGCGTCAGCGGACGCCGGGCGATGAACACCGCCAGCAGCAGGAATACCGCCGCGAAGAGTGCCGGCATGGCGTCGGGGCCGAAGGCTTGCAGCACGGTGCCGCCGGCGAGCGGCCCCACGGCGCCGCCGCTGCCGTAGGCCAGCGCGAAGCAGGCACTGCCGGCGACCAGCAGGGTGCCGCGGAAACGCTCGCCGAGCACCGTCAACGCGCCGGTGTAGATCGCGAAGGAGGCACCGCCGAGCAGCAGCAGAAGCGGCCAGAACGCCGCCGGCACCGCGAGCGACCATGGCAGCAGGACACAGCAGAGGGCGGCGGCGAGGCTGCATCCGGCGATCACCGTCGCGCGGCGGAAGTGATCGAGCAGCCAGCCGACGGGGAATTGGGCAAGGACCATGCCGACCATCATGGCAGAGAGCGCTGCCGCACCGAAATCGGCGGTAAAGCCCGAGCGCAGCAGATAGACCGGTATCAGGGTCAACACCGCGGCATCGAAGAACGCGAAGACCGCGACCACAGCGGCAAGCAAGCCGCCGAGGCCGAGGAAGCGGCGCATCGCACGGAGGTTCATGCCGGCGAGCTCGGCGCTGCTGCGCCGGCGCAGCGGCAGAATCATCAGTATGGAGGCGAAGGTAATGCCGGCGCAGACGACGAAGGGTTTGAGACCGGCGCCGCCGAGGGCCACCAGCAGCAACGGGCCGAGCGCGAAGCCGCCGGCCATGACGGTGGTGTAGACACCGATGACGCGGCCGCGGAACCGCTCGGCCGTCACCGTGTTCAGCCAGGCCTCAGAGACCACGAAGATGACGTTGAGGCAGCCGCCGAGCACGATGCGGAGGACCAGCCATGTCACCTCCGGGTCGGTAAAGGGGAAGGCGACGAGACAGGCCGCCGCGCCGGCGAGGCCCAGCACCACCACAACGAAGGCGCCGATGCTGGCCATGAGGCGCGGCAGGACGACGAGGGCGAGGAGGACGCCGACGCAGGTCATGGTGCCGTTGACGCCGATCATGAAGTCGCTGAAGCCGGCCTCGATCATCATGATCGAGAGCAGCGGATAGGTCAGGCCGAGCGCCAGGCCGAAAACGCCGATGCAGGTGATCAGCGCCGTCACGCAGGCCCAGTCGGTGGGGCGTTCCGCGGCTTGGGCGTCGGGCAGAGAGGCTTCCATGGCGCCGGGAAGATGCCACGGAACGCCGCCCGTGGGATATCCGATTCCTGCCGGGCAGCTATGCGC
>JBHJOA010000031.1:0-11186 GCA_050330205.1 Kiloniellaceae bacterium | reverse complement strand
GATTCCAGGTACAGCAGCTGGGCGCAGATCAGGCTGGCCACCGCGTCGTGCACCGGGCCGGTCAGGAAGATGATGCGCTCCTTGAGCAGGCGCGAGTAGATGTCGTAGGCGCGCTCGCCCCGGCTGGTCTGCTCGACCACCATGGGGACCAGGGTATTCATGACCGTTTCCGGCAGATCGCTCATGGACATTCCTTGATTCATAGTACCCTCGGGAGAAGTGGGAGAGCAGATGTAAGGCCTGCCGGCCGCCAGGGAAAGCCCCCCGTGGAGTCGCCGCCCCCGCGCGGTCCCTGCCCCGCCGTCAGCCGCCGTCCTCGCCCTCGGCCGCCTTGGCCTTGCCGCCCTTCGCCTTGGTGTCTTTGGCCCCGGCGTCTTTGGCCCCGGCGTCCTTGGCCGTGTCGTCCTTGGCGGCGGCCTTCTTGGCCGGCTTCTTCTTCGCCGTCTTCTTCGGCTTGTCGGCGGCGGCCTTGGCCTCCTTCTCCTCTTCCTCGCGCAGCTGGTCCACCGAGACCTCGCGCTCGGTGACCTTGGCGAGGTCGATGATGAAGTCGATCACCTTGTCCTCGAAGATCGGCGCGCGCAGCTGGGCCTGGGCCTCCGGGTTGTTGCGGTAGAACTCGACCACCTGCTGCTCCTGGCCGGGGTAGCGCTGGGCCTCCATGAACAGGGCCTTGTTGACCTCGTCCTGGTTGACCTCGATCTGGTTGAGGCGGCCGACCTCGGAAAGCAGCAGGCCGAGGCGCACCCGGCGCTCGGCGATGGCGCGGTACTCCGCCTTGATGTCCTCGTCGTCCTTGCCCTCGTCGTCGGGGTCGACCTTGCCTTGCTCGCGGTCCTGCTCGACCTGGCGCCAGATGGCCTCGAACTCGAGGTCGACCATGCTCTCCGGCACCTCGAAGTCGTGCGCGTCCGAGAGACGGTCGAGGATCGCGCGCTTGAGGCGCATGCGGGCCAGCCCGTCGTAGTCCTGGGCCAGACGCTCCTTCACCTTGGTACGGAGGTCGTCGAGCCCTTCGGTACCCATCGACTTGGCCAGCTCGTCGTTCAGCTCGGCCGGCACCGATTCGCGGATCTCCTTCACGGCGCACTCGAAGACCGCCGGCTGGCCGGACAGCTTCTCGTTGCCGTAGCCGTCCGGGAAGGTGATGTTCACCGTGCGCGCCTCGCCCACCTCGGCGCCGACGAGCTGGTCCTCGAAGCCGGCGATGAAGCTGTTGGAGCCGAGTTCCAGGTGGTGGTCCTCGCCGGCCATGCCCGGCAGGGCCTCGCCGTGCACCGTGCCCTTGAAGTCGATCACCAGGACGTCGCCGGTCTGCGCCGGGCGCGGCGTCTCCAGCATCCTGGTCTCCTTGCGGCTGGCCGCCAGGCGCTCCAGGGCGGAGGTCACCTCCTCCTCGGGCAGCTGGATCTTCACCCGCTCCAGCTCGAGGGTGGCGAAGTCCATCGGCTGGATCTCCGGCAGCAGCTCGATGGCCATGGAGTACTCGAGGTCCTGGCCGTCGGCGAAGGAGTCGATCTCGATCTTCGGCTGCACCGCCGGCCTGAGGCCGCGCTCGTTGAGCGCCTGGGCCGAGGAATCGGTCACCGCGCGCTCCAGCACCTCGCCCATCACCGAAGGGCCGTAGCGCTGCTTCAGCAGCTTGATCGGCGCCTTGCCCGGACGGAAGCCGGGGACCTTCACGCGGGCGCTCAGCTCCCGGAGCCTGTCCTCGACTTTCTCATTGATTTCCTTGGCTTCGATGACGACCTTAAAGTCGCGCTTCAAGCCATCGCTGTTCACTTCAGTGACCTGCATGGTGGGCTAGGCCTTTCTCAGCCTCGTATTCCGGTGATGGTCCGTGGGGAAATTCCGGCGCCCGGGGCCGCCCGGACGGAGAAACTCTCCGCAGTAGAAACTCGTCTCGACCGCGCAACGCTGGTGCGGGCGGAGGGACTTGAACCCCCACGGATTGCTCCACTGGTACCTAAAACCAGCGCGTCTGCCAGTTCCGCCACGCCCGCGCTAGTCGCGGAGGGCCGATGTATAACATCATAGCCGGTCGTGCAATAGCGACGGGCCGCCCGGGAGCCCCGGCGGCGGCGCGGAAATTTCTGGAAAATCGTCGGATCGGGGCCGGGTGGGGAGGCCCGCTATCCCGGCGGGGCGGTCAGGAGCCGACCGGCTCGCTGAAATGCTCGAGGAAGGTCTTGAGGCCGAGCACCCGCGGGCCGTCCTCGAAGGGCCGGTGGCCGGGCTGGTCGATGCGCAGGTCGTAGCGCACGTGGGTAAGGCCGAGGATCTCGCAGAAGCCGATCACCTTGGCCGTCTCCAGGCGCCCCTTGGCGTCGCGGTGGCGGAACATCCGCCCGGCCTTCACCTGGCTGGTGTCGAGGCCGCGGCGGCCGAACAGGCTGCGGCGCTCGCCATGGCCGGTCAGGGCGCCGGAAAGGCTCTGCCAGAATCGCGGGGCGCGCGCGGCGGGCCGCTCGCTGGCGTCGGTTTCGGGGTGGGTGGTCTCGAACGTCATACCGGAGACATTAGCGGCAAATCTTTGATGTAGGATTAACTTCGCCGCAGCACGTCACAACAGCCGCGATCAACGGCTTGTCAGGCGTCCTGCTTCTCCGGCATCAGCGCTTCGCGGAACCGCTCGGCGAAGCTTTGCAGGCCCAGGGTGCGCCGCTCCTCGTACTTCGCCAGCCGCGCGCGCTCGACCGAGACGTCATAGGTGACGTGGGGAATACCGAGGGCATCGGGGCCGACGTCGACCACCTTGGCGATCTCCACAATGTTGCCCTGGTGGGCCAACTTGTAGACAGATCCGACCTTTACGCTATCCGCCTTCAGCGACGGTTTAAACCAGTGTCCTGCGAGCATGATCTCAATACCTTTTCAATCAAGGTCTGCCCCCGCCGGCACAGCCACCGACTGCACCGACTGCCATCTTACAGCCGCAGGAGTGAAGCTTTCGTTAATGATTACCACGGAACTATCTAAAACTATTGGACAAATTCCCATTGCCCACAGAACCTTGGGTGATTGCGTGCAGGGACCGCAAAACCTGCGGTAGGGCCTCGGGAAGATCCTCGGCGATCATGCCCGGCCCCAGGCCGGACGCCGCCCGGCCGTGCAGCCAGACCGCCGCCGCCGCCGCCTCGAAGGGGGTCATCCCCTGTGCCAGCAGGCCGCCGATCATGCCGGCCAGCACGTCGCCGGTACCGCCGGTCGCCAGCCACGGCGGCGCGTTGCCGTTGACGGCGGCGCGGCCGTCCGGAGACGCCACCACGCTGTCGGGCCCCTTGAATACGATGGTGCACCCGCTGCGCGCGGCGGCGGCCCGCGCCCGCGCCAGGCGGTCGCCCCCGATATCGGCGAACAGGCGGGCGAACTCGCCGTCGTGGGGCGTCAACACCACCTCGCTCTGAGGCACCGCGGCGGCCAGCTCCCAGAGTGCCTCGGGGGCGTCCTGGAACACCGTCAGGGCATCGGCGTCCAGCACCACCCGCCGCCCGGCGCGGATCGCCGCCTCGGCCCGCGCGCGGGTCGCCGCGGTGACCCCGTTGCCGGGGCCCACCAGCACGGCGTTGCGCCGCGGATCCTCGAGGGCGGCGGCGAAATCGGCCGGCCCCGGCAGCACCAGGGTGATCACCGAGGGGTTGGCCAGGGCGTAGACCGGCAGGCTGGCGGCGTCGCAGGCGACGGCGACCAGGCCGGCGCCGATCCGGAGCCCGGAGCGGCAGGCCAGCTGGGCGGCGCCGGTCATGGTGGCGCCGCCGGCGACCAGCAGCTGCCCGGCCCGGTACTTGTGGCCGCCCGGCGCCCGCCAGGGATAGCCGGCCAGCCAGAGAGCGGGACCGTTCTCGAAGGTCCGCGGCGCGATCTCCGCCAGCACCGCCGCCGGGATGCCGATCTGCGCCAGCACCACCTCGCCGCAGAATTCGCGTGCGGGATGAAGCAGATGCGCGGGTTTCTTGCGAAAAAAGGTGACCGTCCTGGCGGCTCGAAAGGCGACCTCTCCCAGCGGCGCGGCACCGTCGCCCGGCAAGCCGCTCGGCACGTCGACGGCGACCACCGTGGCGCCCATTTCGGCGCAGTGCCGGGCCAGCTCGGCCGACCGCCCCTCCAGCGGCCGCGTCAGCCCGGCCCCGAAGAGGGCGTCGACCACCACCTCGCCCGGCGCCGGCGCGACGTCTTCCAGGGGGCCGACGTCCAGGCGCGCGACCGGGCCGCTCCAGGCCGCGGCGGCGCCGGCGGCATCGCCCGTCAGGGCCGCCCGCTCGCCCAGCAACGCGACCCGCACCGGCCAGCCGGCGGCGGCCAAATGTCGAGCCGCAACAAAGCCGTCGCCGCCGTTGTTGCCAGGCCCGCAGAGCACCAGGACCGGCCCCGCGCGGCGGCGGTCCATGACGGCGCCGGCGACGGCGCGGCCGGCGGCCTCCATCAGCGCCGCGCCGGGCACGCCCGCCGCCACCGCCAGGCGGTCGGCCGCGTACATCTGCTCGGTGGTGAGGACCGCGAGGTCGGCCGGGCCGCCGGGGGCCATGGTCACGGTTCCAGGGGGTTCCGGCCGGCGGCTTTCCGGAGCGCGGCGACTCCCGCCTGCGCGCCCTCGCGCAGCAGCACGAGGTCGATTTCGGCCAGCACCAGGTCATAGCCGTCGTGGTAGAGCGCGGCGGGCGGGCGTTCCGGGGTCGGGATGCCGCCCAGCAGGCAGCCTGCGGCCTTGGCGGCGGCCTCCACGGCGGCAATGGCGGCACGTACCTCCGGATGGTCGGGCTCGCCCATGAACCCCAGGCTGGCGGAGAGGTCGAAGGGGCCGAGGAGGATCATGTCGAGGCCGTCGACCGCGGCGATCTCCGCCACGTTGTCCACGGCCGTGCGGGTTTCCACCTGGCAGATCGCCAGCACCGACCGCTCGATCTCGGCCACGTAGCCGCGCCAGTCGCGGCCATAGCCGCTGGCACGTACGATCGGCGCCGCCATGCCGCGGATGCCGCGCGGCGGATAGTGGCATGCGGCCACCGCGGCCTCGGCCTCCGCGGCGGTGTTCACCGCCGGTATCATGACGCCCTCGGCGCCGGCATCCAGCACCCGCTTCACCCAGGCGGCGTCGTTGGCGGGTACGCGCACCAGGGGAGTACAGCCGCTGCCCTGCAACGCCCGCATCACCGTCACGGCGTCGGCAAGGTCGGCGGCCCCGTGCTCGAGGTCGATCATGGCGCAGTCGTAGCCGGCCGCCGACATGACCTCGGCCGCGGCCGGGCTGAACAGCTCGACCCAGAAGCCGTTCGCGGCCTCCCCCGCCCGCATACGTGCCTTCAACCCCTGGATCACCGCCCGCCCCCTCTCGCCGTGCCGTTCCTCGATGCCCGCCCTTGCGGGCGCCGCGCGGCACAGCTTAGCCGCTTCCGCGGCGGCGACGATAGGGGCCTCGCCGGCCAGTAAAGGCGAGCGATAGCGACAATCGAATCGCGCTTTTCTTCGCCCTTTCGCGGTCACAGAGGGCGCCGCGCCGGCGCCGCAATGCTCGCGAAACAAGAATGCCTGGCGCCGACAACAAACTGAAATGAAACGCTGGCCACAATCCTGCCACAGGGGCCAACGACCCTCTGTGGATCTTGGGAATGGCGGGATCCCGGTCCGTCGTTATTCACCTTTACTTACTATTATTTCGCCTGCTTTAGAATATGAACTCATCAACCTAGGAGATGAAGTAACGTGTTTCACGTGAAACGCCCGCGATCAAACATGGTTTACATAATATTAAGTTATTTATTGTAGTTTTTCTTAACGAGACGTTAATCCATCGAGAAAGCCAGCCAGCCCTTGCGCTCTACGGCCCGCAGGCTCCGCCCGCCCCACCTTGCCGTCCAGGCCATCGCGTTGTTTGCCGTCCTGGCCGGGCTGGCAGCAGCGCAACCGGTTGCAGCGGCGGAACTCGATTTCGCCCGGCTCGGCGAAAACATCGACCTCGCCCTCCAGCCCGGCAGCGAACCGGTCGGCGAACTGGTCGCCAACGTCGCCGTCGGCCCGGTGCAGATGAACCTGCACCACCTCGAATTCCTGGGTGGCATGGGGCGGCCCTACCTCTACGGTCGCCCGCAGGACAATCCGCTGGTCCGCAGCAGCCTGCTCGACGGCGGCACGCGGCTCGACCTCGGCGCGCAGGTGGCGATGCCGCTCGGCGTCTCGCTGGGGTTCGACGAATGGGACCGCGGCAACCACGACCTGCGTCTGGTCCTCCGCAATGGCCTGGAACTTCCGTTTCTGCAGGTCGAGCACCGTCTGACAGCCACCACCAGCTACGCCGCCGACGGCAGCGAAACCCGGCGCGCCGCCGGGCGGCTGGCGCTCGGCTTCGACCTCTTCGGCGGCCGGCAGGAGGGTGTCGTGAACTACGACGCCACGCCGCTCGCCCAGGTGAGCGATCTCGGGATCAATTCGCAGTGGCGCTTCGACGGCGGCGCCGCCGCCGTGGTCGGCCTCGCGCACCGGCCGCTGGAGGGGATCTCCGAGGCCCGCCTCGGCTTCCGCCAGCCGGTCGGCGCCTTCGAGGTCACCACCGACATGGTGGCCGACAACGCCGGTGGCTATGCGGTGGGGGTGCGCTTCGCGCTGCCGCTGGGGCCGGCGCCGCAGCGTGAAAGCTGGAGTCTCTCGGGGCTGGTCTCGGCGCTGCGTGCCGAGCGCCGGCCGGCGCTGCCGACCGAGGGCGACACGCCGCTGCTCGGCAGCGGCTACTGAGGCCGCCGAAGCGGCCCGGACTTCCCGCTACTCCCTCAGCTACGCTCGACGTGATGGCCCTCAGCTACGCTCGACGTGATGGTAAGTATGGAAGGTCTCGAGCCGCTCCATGACCGCGGTCAGGCGCGTCTGCGCCGAGGCGACGTCCTGGGCCACCGATTTCAGTTCCTGGCGAAGGATCTGCACCTCGTCCTCGATGACCTCGGTCGGCCCGTCGCCGTGGCCGTTCAGCAGCCAGGTCGGGCTGACGTTAAAGGAGCCGGCCATCATCAGGAGCTTGTTGGAGCGCGGTTCGGCGCGGTCGTTCTCCCAGCCTTGCCAGGTAGCGGTCTTCACGCCGAGCCGGCGCGCGGCCTGCGCGACCGTCAGGCCGGCGGCCTCCCGCGCCCGGGCGATGCGCCCGCCGATGGTGTCGGACTGGTCGAGGGGATCTGCGGTCAAGAATTCGCTGGCTATGGTTCGGTCCTCCTGCTGGGTCCGCAGGGCAAAGCGCCCGCGAACGGCACAAAACATTTCGGCGGCAGCCGGCGAGCAGGCATATCAGGCCGGCCGCGGGCGCCGATGGCGGCGTTTTCGGGTGTGCTTCGACCATAGGCGCAAGGACCGGTTTGTCAACCGGATGGACCGCAGGGTACCGGGGAGCGTCGTGCCCGGCCGGCCATGATGGGCTTGGGGTGGCTGATGGGATTTGAACCCACGACCTCCTGGACCACAACCAGGCGCTCTAACCAACTGAGCTACAGCCACCATGCCGGAGAATGCCGTGTCCCGCGCCCGAAATCGGGCTGGCAGGCGGGCCGGATGGGCGTGTTTAGACCTCCGCCCGGCGGGCGTCAAGAGCGCGCTCCCAATGCCCGCCGGGCGCGCGCCGGTGGCGCGCGAGCGCCTTGCCGCCGGCGCCTCCCCTGCCCTAGTCTGCCCGCCGGCTTCCGGTAACAGGGACAAGGCAGGAGGGGCGGCAATGCTCAAGACCGCGGCCGCGGTGGCGCGGCTGGGAACGGAGAGCGCCTTCGAGGTACTGGCGCGAGCCAAGCAGCTCGAGGCGGGCGGCCGCGACATCGTCAATCTCGGGATCGGCCAGCCCGATTTCCAGACCCCGGAGCACATCGTCGAGGCGGCGGTGAAGGCGCTGCGTGACGGCCACCACGGCTACACCCCGGCTAACGGCATTCCGGCGCTGCGCGAGGCGGTCGCCGAGGACCTGGAACTGCGCCACCGCGTCAGCGTCGATCCCGCCGGTATCGTCGTGGTGCCGGGCGGCAAGGTCACCATGTTCTTCGCCGTGCTGATGTTCGGCGAGCCCGGCGCCGAGATCCTCTACCCCAACCCCGGCTTTCCGATCTACGAGTCGGTGATCAACTTCTCCGGTGCCACCGCGGTGCCGGTGCCGCTGCGCGAGGACAACGGCTTCGCCTTCTCCGCCGAGGAAGTGCTGGGGCTGATCACCCCGCGCACCCGCCTGCTGATCCTCAACAGCCCGGCCAACCCGACCGGCGGCGTCACCCCGCGCGATGAGGTCGACCGCCTGGTCGAGGGCCTCGCCGCCCACCCGCAGGTCGCCATCCTCTCCGACGAGATCTACAGCCAGATGCTCTACGACGGGCGCGAGCACGTCAGCCTGCTGCAGTACCCGGAGATCCGCGACCGCGTCATCATGCTCGACGGCTGGAGCAAGACCTATGCGATGACCGGCTGGCGGCTCGGCTTCGCGGTATGGCCGAAGTCGCTGGTCGAGGCGGCGACGCGGCTCGCCATCAACTGCCATTCCTGCGTCAACGCCGCCGCCCAGCATGCCGGGATTGCCGCCCTGCGCGGCCCGCAGGACGCGGTGGCGGAGATGATGACCGCGTTCGACATGCGCCGGCGCACCATCCACCGCGCCCTCAACCAGATCCCCGGCGTCTCCTGCGTCGAGCCGGCGGGCGCCTTCTACGCCTTCCCCAACATCTCCGGCACCGGCATCCCGGCCAAGACACTCGAGGTCGAACTGCTGGAAGAGGCCGGCGTGGCGACCATCGCCGGCACCTCCTTCGGCCGCCACGGTGAAGGCTTCCTGCGGCTCTCCTACGCCAACTCGCAGGAAAACATCCGCACCGCCCTCGACCGCATCGCCGCGCATCTGGCGCAGCGCGAGGCCCGCTCCGCCTGATTAGTTTGCATGCAAACTGCATATTTGTTGTGCAGCCGCGGAGACCGCCGCGCCGCGCGGCCCCGCTATGGGGTGTAAATCCTAAGGAATCCCAAGCTTCCGGCGGGTTGGCACGTCTCGTGCTTATGCCCTGGGCGAGACGGGTTGGCCGGCCGGTTCCGGGGGCGTAGGCTCGCGCCGCGGGCAGACCCCGCCGGCAACCACTCACCACGTAATACGGGGCCCATAGACGAGATGAAAAAGATCGAAGCGATCATCAAGCCGTTCAAGCTGGACGAAGTGAAGGAAGCGCTGCACGAGGTCGGCATCAAAGGCATCACCGTGACCGAGGCCAAGGGCTTTGGCCGCCAGAAAGGCCACACCGAGCTTTACCGCGGCGCCGAGTACGTCGTCGACTTTCTGCCCAAGGTGAAGGTCGAGGTGGTGCTGGAGGACGACCTCGTCGAGCGCGCCGTGGAGGCGATCCAGCAGGCCGCCCATACCGGGCGTATCGGCGACGGCAAGATCTTCGTCAGCGCGATCGAAGAGTCCATCCGCATCCGCACCGGGGAGCGCGGCGCCGCCGCGGTGTAGCACGGCTCTCCGCGCCGCGGGGTTATCGCCGGCGGAGGCGCCGGTCGAGGTCAATCACAGTTCGAGAAAACGGAAACAGCATCCATGTCAGACGCCAAAACCATCCTCGAGATGATCAAAGAGAAGAACATCGTCTACGTCGACTACCGCTTTACCGACCCGCGCGGCAAGTGGCAGCACCTGGCGATGCACGTCGATGCCGTCGACGAAGACGCGCTCACCGAAGGCATCATGTTCGACGGTTCGTCGATCGCCGGCTGGAAGGCGATCAACGAGTCCGACATGATCCTGCGGCCGGACCTCAGCTCCGCGGTCATTGATCCCTTCTGCAACCTTCCGCAGCTGATCCTGTTCTGCAACATCGTCGAACCCTCGACCGGGCAGTTCTACAACCGCGATCCGCGCTCGACGGCGGTGCTGGCGGTGGAGCACCTGAAGGCGACCGGCGTCGGCGACATGTCCTTCTGGGGACCCGAGGCCGAGTTCTTCGTCTTCGACGACGTACGTTACGACGTCGCCCAGCACCAGACCTTCTACTTCCTCGATTCCGACGAGGGCCCCTACAACACGGGCTCGGTCTTCGAGGACGGCAACCTGGGCCACCGCCCGGGCATCAAGGGCGGCTACTTCCCGGTGCCGCCGGTCGACTCGGCGATGGACCTGCGCGGCGAGATGCTGAAGGTGATGGGCGAGATGGGCCTCGCCGTCGAGAAGCATCACCACGAGGTGGCGCCCTCGCAGCACGAGCTCGGCATCAAGTTCGCGCCGCTGGTGCAGGCCGCCGACGGCATGCAGATCTACAAGTACGTGGTCCAGCAGGTCGCCCACCAGTACGGCAAGACGGCGACCTTCATGCCGAAGCCGATCGCCGGCGACAACGGCTCGGGCATGCACACCCACCAGTCGATCTGGAAGGACGGCAAGCCGCTGTTCGCCGGTGACGGCTACGCCGGGCTGTCGGAGATGTGTCTCTATTACATCGGCGGCATCATCAAGCACGCCAAGGCACTGAACGCCTTCACCAACCCCTCGACCAACAGCTACAAGCGCCTGGTCCCGGGCTTCGAGGCGCCGGTGCTGCTCGCCTATTCGGCGCGCAACCGCTCGGCCTCCTGCCGCATTCCCTACGGCGAGAGCCCCAAGGCCAAGCGCGTCGAGGTGCGTTTCCCCGATCCGACGGCCAACCCCTACCTCGCCTTCGCGGCGATGCTGATGGCCGGCCTCGACGGCATCAAGAACCGCATCCATCCGGGCGACCCGATGGACAAGGACCTCTACGACCTGCCGCCGGAGGAACTGGCCGGCGTGCCGACGGTCTGCGGTTCGCTGCGCGAGGCCATGGAGGCGCTGGAAGCCGACCACGAGTTCCTGCTCGCCGGCGACGTCTTCACCCGCGACCAGATCGACGCCTACATGGACCTGAAGTGGGAGGAGATCTACGCCTTCGAACAGGCGCCGCACCCGATCGAGTTCAAGATGTACTACTCTTCGTAACGGCCGGCACCGCCCCCGGACCCCGGGGGCGGTGCCTTTTACCTGTCGCAGAAGCCCCGCCGGCGCGCCAACGGCGGGGCTTTTCGATTCTTACCGGGTCGCTCGCCCGCCCCGCACTCGGAGTCGGTTAACGAGACGTGAAGGAAATCACGAAATCACAAAGCTGATTGTTATTGATCACATCCATGCCGCGAAAGGGACATTCAGCCGCCACAGCATTGAATCGCCATTTTGTTGTATAGAA
>JBHJOA010000030.1:0-8140 GCA_050330205.1 Kiloniellaceae bacterium | reverse complement strand
AGCTCGGCGGTGCCTTCGGAGACGGCGTCGAACACGCCCGGCCCCGGCACCAGTTCGCCGGCGGCGTAGAGCCGCACCTCGATGCGCCCGCCCGACAGCGCGGTGATGCGGTCGGCCAGGAGCTGCGCGGCGACGCCCGGCCCCGGCAGGTTCTTCGGCCAGGCCGTGACCATCTTCCACTGCAGGGTGCCCTGGGCGATGGCCGGTGCGGCAAGCGTGCCGGCCGCGGCGGCGCCGACGGCGGCACTGCCGCCGGCCTTCAAAAACTGACGTCTTTTCATTTCGTATTCTCCCTGTTGACTACCCCAAACAAGTTGCGCGCCGGGAAATGGACCCTCGTGACAAGCACGCGTGACAAGCACGAGGGTGACGGCTGGAGCGGTCGCGGCGCGCTGGCCACACCCATTCCTGTCATTGCCGGGCTTGTCCCGGCAATCCACGGCGCCCTACGCGGGAACCCTGATCGGCGGGCAAGAAGCGTTTCGAAGTCTGTTGGCGCGGATGCACGATCCGACCCGCAGTTTCACCCAAAGCGATTCCCTCCGTCCAGCATCGGCAGGTTGAGTCCCTGCTCGCGCGCGCAGTCGATGGCGATCTCGTAGCCGGCGTCGGCGTGGCGCATGACGCCGCTGGCCGGGTCGTTCCACAGTACACGTTCGATGCGCCGGGCCGCCGCTGCGCTGCCGTCGCAGCAGATTACCATGCCGGCGTGCTGCGAATAGCCCATGCCGACGCCGCCGCCGTGGTGCAGCGACACCCAGGTGGCGCCGCTGGCGGTGTTCAGCAGGGCGTTCAGCAGCGGCCAGTCGGACACGGCGTCGGAGCCGTCGCGCATCGCCTCGGTCTCGCGGTTGGGGCTGGCGACCGAGCCGGAGTCCAGGTGGTCGCGGCCGATCACCACCGGCGCCTTCAGCTCGCCGCTGGCGACCATCTCGTTGAAGGCGAGGCCGAGGCGGTGGCGCTGCCCCAGGCCGACCCAGCAGATGCGCGCCGGCAGGCCCTGGAAGTGGATGCGCTCGCGCGCCATGTCGAGCCAGTTGTGCAGGTGAGGGTCGTCGGGGATCAGTTCCTTCACCTTGGCGTCGGTGCGATAGATGTCCTCCGGATCGCCGGACAGCGCCGCCCAGCGGAACGGGCCGACGCCGCGGCAGAACAGCGGGCGGATATAGGCCGGCACGAAGCCCGGGAAGTCGAAGGCATTGGCGACGCCCTCGTCGAGCGCCACCTGGCGGATGTTGTTGCCGTAGTCGAAGGTCGGGATGCCCTGGGCCTGGAACTCCAGCATGGCGCGCACGTGCACCGCCATGGAGGCCTTGGCGGCGGCGATCACCTTCTCCGGGCTGGCGGTGCGCTCGCGCTCCCACTGCTCCAGGGTCCAGCCGGCCGGCAGGTAGCCGTTCAGCGGGTCGTGCGCGGAGGTCTGGTCGGTCACGGCATCGGGCTTTACGCCGCGCTTCACCATCTCCGGCAGGATCTCGGCGCAGTTGCCGAGCAGGCCGACGGAGACCGCCTCGCCCTTCGCCTTGGCGTCGTCCAGGATCGCCAGCGCCTCGTCGAGTGTCTCGCACCTGCGGTCCAGGTAGCCGGTCCTCAGGCGCATGTCGATGCGCGAGGGCTGGCACTCGACGGCCAGCATCGAGGCGCCGGCCATGGTGGCGGCCAGCGGCTGCGCGCCGCCCATGCCGCCGAGGCCGCCGGTCAGGATCCAGCGCCCCTTCAGCTCGCCGCCGTAGTGCTGGCGGCCCATCTCCACGAAGGTCTCGTAGGTGCCCTGCACGATGCCCTGGCTGCCGATGTAGATCCACGAGCCGGCGGTCATCTGGCCGTACATCATCAGGCCGGCCTTATCGAGCTTGTTGAAGTGCTCCCAGGTCGCCCAGTGCGGCACCAGGTTGGAGTTGGCGATCAGCACCCGCGGCGCGTCGGCGTGGGTGCGGAACACCCCGACCGGCTTGCCCGACTGCACCAGCAGGGTCTCGTCGTCGCCCAGCTCGCGCAGGCAGGCGACGATCCTGTCGAAGCACTTCCAGTCGCGCGCCGCCCGGCCGATGCCGCCGTAGACCACCAGTTCCTCCGGCTTCTCGGCGACGTCGGGGTCGAGGTTGTTCATCAGCATGCGAAGCGGCGCCTCGGTCAGCCAGGAACGGGCCGAGATCTCCGGCCCCTGCGGGCTGCGGATCGTGCGGGCATTGTCCCGCCGCGGGTCGGCGCTGGGTTCGGGCATGGCGGCTCTCCTCCGGAAGGCAGAGGAAAGTTGTATATACAACTTGGATCGGGGAGTCGAGTGGGCTAAGGGCGAGATGCTTAGGCTCAATCGCTAGCGTTAAGTACTAATCGTCACAGCATGCTCGTTTTCAGAATGGAATACTGATATCCTTCCCGCAAAAATTGAGAAAAGGGGAGGCAGGTATAATGGAAGCAATCTCAGAAATCATCGAGTCTGGTGAAGTTGCCCGACTCATTCCCGTCATAGCGGACAGCCGCCGAGAGCAACGTGTCGCGTCGGTTTTTTTGGCGACGCTCTCAGCAGTACCTGATTTCGCTCAAGTGCTGCTGTCGACTCTCGGCGTTCGTCTCGGGAAGCGCGCATTCATTGATACATATACTGAGGTGGTTCTCAAAGGTCATAAGGACACAAAAGATAGGCCCGATGGCCTCATCGTCGTTTCCTCCGGGAAGAACACGTGGAAGGCGCTTGTAGAGGCAAAAATTGGTAACGCTTCGCTGGATGATGATCAGGTTCAGCGCTATCTCCAAATCTCACGGGACTGTGGTATCGATGCGGTCATTTCCATTTCAAATCAGTTTGCGGTTCGGCCCACGCACAGCCCGGTGAAGGTCAACAAAGTTCTGACGAGAAGGGTGGATCTTTTCCACTGGTCATGGAAAATGATTCTTACCGAGGCTGTGCTTTTACAAACGAGAGGCGTAGTCACCGATCCGGATCAAGCGTTTCTGCTTCGCGAATTTATTCGCTTTCTCTCCCATGATTCGATTGGCATCACCGGATTTGATCAGATGCCGAAAGAATGGAAGGACCTGGTGACGTTGGTTAAGAGTGGCGGGACCATCGCCAAGGGGTCGCGAGAGGCTCAGTCGGTGGTTGCGGCGTGGCATCAAGAGATGCGCGATCTGGCACTCCGGATTAGCCAGCATCTTGCATCCAATGTGAATTTGAAGCTCTCTCGAGCTCAGGCCGCAAGCGCTGACCAATTTCTCAGTGATGATGTTGGTATACTTGCTGTGCACAAGAGACTTGAAGCAGAGCTCGACGTCCCGAACGCCGCTTCTACGCTTCGTGTCACCGCAGATCTCACAAGGCAGACGATTAGAGTTGGAATGGAGTTGGATGCTCCGCAGGACAGGAAAAGAAGCGTAGCGAGAGTCAATTGGTTGCTGAGGCAAATCCGAGGAGTGGAAGATCCGGCTCTATTCGTTCGGATTATCTGGCCTTCTAAGGCCCAAGATACTGTGTGTCGACTCGCTGATCTGCGTGAGAATGCTGACCAGATTGTAGGAAATGCACCGTATCCGCCTAAGAGCTTCGAAGTGTTCCTCCTGGTGGATGATGGTCGAAGATTCCCAGGGCGAAAGACGTTCATTGAAGATCTGGAAAGGGCGGTGCCGAGGTTTTACGACAACGTTGGTCAGAATCTTGAACGTTGGATCGCGAAACCTCCAAAACCTGTAGCTGTCAGCCAAATTGAACAGGACGATGGAGTTGCGCGCGGCGATCCGGCAACTAAGGTTGGCGAGGAAGCAGGGCCCAAGGACCCCCCCCGTCTGAACGCGGGAAATCAGCATGCAGCGTTGCTTGAGATACCACGATTCCTGCAGCGAGAGCCGGACCGAGGACCGCTAGCGACTGAAGTGGACAGTGTACCTCAAGCAATGGAGTCGAGCGAGACTAGGCCTCCAAGCTCACGCTAGATCCCCGCCTGCAACACCGCTCCGTGACCGGCTGCCGGCCGCCGCCGCTGTCGGCCTCGCAAACCGCGCGGAACTCCCTGCCGCCGGTGAAGCGGATATCCTCGCGAACCGGCGGCTGCGGGCCGCGTCAGGCCGCCGCCGCGGCGGCGGCCGGTGACCGCATCTCGACGACCCTGTCCGCCGTCTTGGCGACAAGTTCCAGATCATGGCTGACGAGCAGCAAGGCGCAGTCCTGTTCGCGTGCCAAGGCCACCAGCAGGTCGGTCATTTCCTTCTGGGTGATGAGGTCGAGACGCGAGGTGGGCTCGTCCGCGAAGAGGAAGACCGGGTCGAGAAGCAGCACGCGCAGCAGCGCCAGGCGCTGCAGCTCGCCGCCGGAGATCTCGCCGGGGCGCCTGTCGAGGAAGCTGCGATGCAGGCGGAGCCGTTGCATCAGGTCGCCGACCCGCTCCTCCGGCAGGCGGTGCAGGCGGCAGAGGTCGGCGAGAGTCTCGCGGAAGGTGAGCTGCGGCGCGAAGGCCGACGGCGGATCCTGGTAGATCTTCTGGAAGCGCCGCGCCGGGAAATCCGGGTGGCGGCGCACTGTCCCGCTGTCGGGCGCCAGGAGTCCCAGCAGCAGGTCGCCGAAGCTGCTCTTGCCGCAGCCG
Source organism: Kiloniellaceae bacterium (assembly GCA_050330205.1). Lineage (GTDB taxonomy): Bacteria > Pseudomonadota > Alphaproteobacteria > Kiloniellales > Kiloniellaceae > Pelagibius. The sequence goes on along the minus strand of JBHJOA010000030.1, from coordinate 3,563 downwards.
CTCGGCCCGACGATGCCGACGATCTCGCCGCGGGCGATCTCGAACGACCAGTCTCGGAACAGCAGGTTGCCGCCGCGGGCCTTGCCGACCCCCTGGGCGTCCAGCACCGGGGCTTCCAGCACCGGGGCTTCCAGCACCGGGGCGCCTGCCGACGCGGCGCCCGCCCTGCGGGGCCAGGCGGCCGGATCGGCGGCGATCAGCTTGCGGGTATAGTCGTGTTGCGGCGTGGCCAGAACCCGCTCGACCGGCCCTGCCTCGACGATGCGGCCTTCCAGCATGATCGCGACCTCGCCGCCGAGGCGTCGCGGCACGGCAATGTCGTGGGTGATGGTCAGCAGGCCGCCGTCCTGGCCCATCTCGCGGCGCAGCAGCTCGACGGCGCTGTCGCGCAGGGCGGCATCGAGGCCCTTGGTCGGCTCGTCGACGATGACGATCGGCGCGCCGCCGGCCCGTGCCGCCAGAAAGGCGACGCGCTGCGCCATCCCTCCCGAAAGCTGGTGCGGCAGCTTGCGCCCGGCCCCCGCGAGGCCAAGCCCGCGTGTCGCCGCCTCGGCCGCCTGCAGCGCCGCCGCGGCGGGCAGGCCGCGCACGCGGCTGTAGCCTTCGGCGATCTGGCCGATGGAGCGGGCCGTCGGGTCCAGCGCCAGCCACGGCTCCTGCGGCAGCACCGCGATCTCCCGCCCCCACATCGCCTGGCGCTGGCGCGCCGGGAGACTGCGCGTTTCGCGGCCGTTGATGACGACGCGGCCCTCGGCGTTGACCCCCGGCGGCAGCATGTCGGCGATGGCCTGAACCAGCAGGCTCTTTCCGGAGCCGGTCTCTCCCAGGATGGTGAAGGGGATGCCGGCGCGCACCTCGATCGAGGTCGGGTGGACGATGGCTTCGGTGCTCGCGATCGATAGGTCGCGCGTTTCGATGAGAACGGTCATCGGGCTTTACCGCCTGCGATCAGGTTCAGGGACAGCACGAGGAGGAAGACGACGGCGATGGGCTGCAGCAGCGCCAAGGGCGCCTCGTGGTAGTACGGCAGCAGCTCGATCATCATCTGGCCGAGTTCCGGCGTCGGCGGACGGACGCCCACGTTGACGAACCCGAGCGCCGCCACCGAGAGGATCGCGACGGCCGAGCCGAAAGCGCCGATGGTGAGAATCATCGGGGCGATCTCCGGCCAGAAATGACGCCGGAAGATGTAGAGCGGGCCGAAGCCCAGCAGGCGCGACGCTTCCACCGCCGGCGCCGCGGCAATGCGGATCGCCGCCGAACGCACCATGCGGAAATACTCGATCCACAAGACCAGCGAGATGCCCAGATAGAGCGGCCAGAACTTGCCGGGCGCGATCGCCACCAGCAGCAGGACGAGCAGCAGCCCGGGCAAGGCCAGCACCATGTCCGCCACCGTCGACAGCAAGCGGTCGACGAGGCCGCCGCGCACGCCGGCCAGCATGCCGAGGCACATCCCCAGGACGGCGGCGAAAGCCGTGGTGACCACGGCGATGCCGAGCGAGACCCGGATGGCGGCGGCCAGCCGGAGGGCCATGTCGCGGCCCAGGTGGTCGGTGCCGAAGAGGTGGCTGCCGCCGGGCGGCTGCAACGTCTGCATCAGGTTCTGCCGGGTCGGACTCCCCTCGACGAGCAGCGGCGCGGCGACCGCGAAGAGCGTCAGCACGGCGAGGATCGTCGTGCCAGCGACCGCGCCGCGGCGCATCGACAGTCGACGGCGGGGCGCGCCGGTCGAGAGTATCGCCGCCTGGGCCGTTTCGCTGGAGGCGTTCATGCGGATTTCCTCCGGGGATCGATCAGGAAGCAGGCGAAGTCGACGGCGGCGTTGAGGACGACGAACATCAACCCCATGACCAGGGCCGTTCCCTGGATCATCGTCACGTCGCGGGCGACGACGGCGTGAACCAGCGCATGGCCGATACCGGGCCAGGCGAACAGCGTCTCGACGACGACGACGCCTTCGATCAGGTAGACGAGCTGCACGCCCAGATAGGTGACCACCGGAACGGCAACGTTGCGTAGCCCGTGCAGCCGGAAGTTCTCGGCCGCACTCAGGCCCTTGCTGCGGCCGAAGCGGTAGTAGGCGGACTCCGTCACCGCGATCGTGGCGTTGCGGGCGACGCGGCTCGACACCGCCGCGAGCCCGAGCGCCAAGGTGAGTGCGGGCAGCAGCGCGTGGCGGGCGCCGCCGTGCCCGGCCGCCGGCAGCAGGCCCGCCCAGACCGAGAGCGCGTAGATCAGCAGCAGGCCGATGACGAACTGCGGCAAGGCCCGCAGGCCGACCGAGGCGATGAAGGCGATCCGGTCGAAGATGCTGCCGGGCCGCAGGCCGGCCAGGATGCCGATCGGCGGGCCGATCAGCAGCGACAGCGCCACGGCGGTCATGGCGAGGTCCAGCGAGTGGCCGAGCTGGTGGCGGATCTCTTCGACGACGGGCGCGCCGGACACCAGCGAGACGCCGAGGTCGAAGCGGACCAGGTCCCAGATCCACTGGCCGAGCGCGATCAGCACCGGCTGGCCGAGCCCGAGCTGCTGGCGGACCAGCTCGGCGGCGGCCGTGTCGACGAGGTCGTAGCCGTAGCGGCCCGCCGCGATGCGGTAGGCCATGTCGCCGGGCAGGCTGCGGACCAGGATGAAGGTCAAGGCGCCGACCATCAGCGCCACCAGGCCGGCCTGGAGGAGGCGGTAGGCGGCGATGTGGATCATTGGACCCACCTCATCCGGGAGATGCGGTAGGAGCGCTCGAAAGGATCGATCGAGACATTCTCGACCGTCTTGGCGATGGCGGCCGTCTGCACGTACCAGACCACCGGGATGATCGGCAGCTCTTCCTGAAGGATGGCCGTGATGCGGTCGCGATTGGATTGCGCCACGGCGGCATCGGTCGTGGCGAGGATGGCGTCCAGCGCCTCGCTCAGCGTGCCGTTCGACCAGTTCATCGCTCCCCAGTCGCCGCCTTGTGGCCTGAAGTCCTGGATCAGCGTCCCCAGCGGGTCGGGGACCAGGGAGTAGTTGCGTGCGACCAGGGCGAGTTCGAGCGTTCCGTCCTGGTGTCCGGCGGGCACGTCGCTCGAGTTGCCGATGGCGATCTTGAGGTCGACGCCGATGGCGCGAAGCTGGTCCTCGAGGGCGGTGGCGACCAGCGGCAGCTCCGGCCGGTCGGGGTAGGTGCGCAGGGTCAGGGCGAAGCGGGTGCCGTTCCGTTCCAGGATTCCGTCGCTGCCGGCCTGCCAGCCGAGCTCGGCGAGGATCGCCTTGGCCGCGTCGATGTCCTGGCCGAGCGGCTCGAGGTCGCCGTTGTGCCAGGCGCCCATGCCGGGCGGGAACAGCTGCGTCGCGGCGACTTCCGGCTGGCGCAGCAGGACCGTGGCGATGCCCGCGCGGTCGATGGCGAGGCTGAGGGCCTGGCGCGCCCGCGGGTCGGCCAGCGGCTCGAGCGCCGCGTTGACCTTGATGTTGATGACGCGCGGCAGCGGCACCGCGCGGACCTCGAGCCTGTCGTTGGCCGACAGGCGCCGGAGGCTCGCCGGGTCGAGGTTGAAGACGATCTGGGCATCGCCGCT
>JBHJOA010000029.1:0-115630 GCA_050330205.1 Kiloniellaceae bacterium | reverse complement strand
TCGGGGGCTAACGAATGCAGCAGTGGATTTCCCGGCTCGAGGCCGTGAACGCCGCCGTCGGGGCGGCGGTGCGCTGGCTCGCGCTGGCCATGGTGCTGCTGCAGTTCGCCGTGGTGGTGCTGCGCTACGTCTTCGGCATCAGCTACATCTTCCTGAACGAGGGCGTGCTCTACATGCACGCGGCGCTGTTCATGCTGGGGGCCGGCTATACCCTGCTGGTCGACGCCCACGTGCGGGTCGACATATTCTACAGCCGGCTTTCCGCGCGCGGGCGCAGCCTCGTCGACCTCGCCGGCGGCCTCGCCTTCCTGCTGCCGTCGATGCTGGTCGTCGCCTGGTTCACCTGGCCGTCGGTGCGCAACTCCTGGAACGTGCTGGAAGGCCCGATCTCGGTCGGCGGCATCCCCGCCTCCTTCCTGCTGAAGTCGCTGATCCCGGCGTTCTGCGCGCTGCTCATCGTCCAGGGCGTCGCCGCGGCGCTGCGCGACCTGCTGCGCCTGCGCCAAGGCGGCAAAGCGGCATGACCGAATACCTCGACCTGCTGATGTTCGCGGCGCTGATCGCCGCCATCCTGCTGGGCTACCCGGTTTCCTTCACGCTGACCGGCATCGCCGTGGTCTTCGCCGGCCTCGGCTGGGCGCTCGGCGTCTTCGACCTGTCGCTGCTCGGCGCCCTCGGCCAGCGCATCTTCGGCCTCATCACCAACGACGTGCTGATCGCCATCCCGCTGTTCGTGTTCATGGGCGTGGTGCTGCAGCAGAGCCGCATCGCCGAGGAGCTGCTGGAGACCATGGGGCGCCTGTTCGGCAGCCTGCGCGGCGGCCTCGGCGTCTCGGTGATCCTGGTCGGCGCGCTGCTCGCCGCCTCCACCGGCATCGTCGGCGCCACGGTGGTGGCCATGGGCATGATCGCCCTGCCGACCATGCTGCGCAACGGCTACAACCCGAAGCTCGCCTCCGGCGTGGTCTGCACCGCCGGCACGCTGGGCCAGATCATCCCGCCGTCGACGCTGCTGATCATCCTCTCCGACGTGATGTCGAACGCCTACCAGCAGGCGCAGTTCCGCCAGGGGCTGTTCACCATCGACACCATCTCGGTCGGCCAGACCTTCGCCGCCGCGCTGGTCCCCGGGCTGCTGCTGGTGGTCATCTACACCGGCTACATGCTGGCCAAGGCCTGGATCTCGCCGAAGTCGGCGCCGGCGCTGGCGGTGGCGCTGGAGCGCCCGGACACCGCGACCGTGCTGCACGCGCTGCTGCCGCCGCTGCTGCTCATCGTCGCCGTGCTGGGCTCCATCCTCGGCGGCATCGCCACCCCCACCGAGGCGGCCTCGGTGGGCGCCGTCGGCGCGCTGCTGCTGGCGGCCACCCGCCAGCAGGAGGGCCGGGGACGACGTTCGCCGAAGCTGATCCTCGCCGGCGGCGCGGCGCTGCTGGCGCTGGCGATCCTCGCCCACCTCGCCCCGATACGCCTGCAGCGCGGCGACGTCGGCCCCGGCGACTGGGCGGTCGGCGCCTTCGCGATGGCGCTGGTGGCGGTCGCGGCGGCGGCGATCGGCCAGGCGCTGTGGCGAGCCTGGCGCAGCGACCTGCTAAAGCCGGTGATGACCTCCACCCTCACCATCACCGCCATGATCTTCGCCACCATCCTCACCGCCAGCGTCTTCGCCCTGGTGTTCCGCGGCCTCGGCGGCGACGAGCACCTGGAGGCGATCATCGCCGCCATGCCCGGCGGCGCCGACGGCGCGCTGCTGTTCGTCATGGCGCTGATCTTCGTGCTCGGCTTCTTCCTCGACTTCGTGGAGATCTCGGTGATCGTGCTGCCGCTGGTGGCGCCGATCCTGATCGTCATGGGCCACGACCCGGTGTGGCTGTCGATCCTCATCGCCATCAACCTGCAGACCAGCTTCCTGACGCCGCCCTTCGGCTTCTCGCTGTTCTACCTGCGCGGCGCGGCGCCGAAGGAGATCACCACCGGGCAGATCTACGCCGGGGTGATGCCTTTCATCGGCCTGCAGATCCTCGGCATGAGCCTGCTGTGGCTGTGGCAGCCGCTGGCCACGGCGATGCCGCGCTGGCTGTTCTGAGGGCGGCCCCGAGGGCGCCGGCGACCCCGCGACGGCCCCGGGAAGGTCACAGTTTTCGCACGCCGCCGCGGCGGGAACCTTTCCATGCTGCCGGCGTTCCCCTGCGGATCGGTTTTAGACAATTTCGGGAGAGAACCACGGCATGACGCAGCGTAGTCTGACCGCCCTCGCGGCCTTCGGCCTGCTGGCCCTGGTATTCGTCATCGCCCTCAATGCCGGCAACGATCGCAGCGGCAGCCTGGTGAACGCCCGCAGCGGCGAGCCGCTGACCCTGGAGGCGGTCCAGTCGGACGTCGAGTGGCACCGCGAGACCGCGCGCAAGCTGCGTGACCTCCGCTGAGCGGAACCCTCATAGAGCGATACAGCCGCGGCGCGAAAGACCCCGCACTCTGAAGTTGTGTGAATCTGGCTAATGATTCAATGGGTTGAGTCACAGAAATGACTCACCCCCGCGAGTCCACCGCTCCCTATTTTGCCCGGTGGTTGTTGGACCCGATGCGCCGGGGCCGACCGGCGAACTATCGGGGAGAATGGTTTGCGGCCGATCGAAGTGCTTTCCGCCTGCGCCGTGAGCGTTCTGGCGACGGTGTTCACGGTTCAGCAGGGCGAGCATGGCCCGCTGGTCGTCTATAAGCTGGAAGTTCCCAAGGCCTCGGCGCCGGCGGTGGTCGCCCCGCCGCCCATCTCCGCCCTCCCGGTGCCGCAGGCCGGTACCGTGGTGCCCTCGCGGGCGCCCAAGGTGCTGGGCACCGTGGTGATGCCGGCCTCCGCCCTGCCGCCGCCGCGGATCCGGCCGGTATCCCTGCCGCCGCCGCCCGCCCGCAGCGCCGAAGGCAGCTACGGCATCCTGCCGCTGCCGGCCACCACGCTCTCCGCCACCACGCTCTCGGCCCCGACGCTCTCGGCCCCGACGCTCTCGGAGGTCGTGCCGGCGGCCGCGCCGACCTTCCACGTCGTCGAGAACGGGCGGCCCAGCGGCGAGGTCGGCGGGCAAGACGACACGGCGATCACCCTCGAGCAGATCAACAGCGACATCGCCTGGCGCCGCGAGACCACCGACATGCTGCGCCAGCTGCCGTTCTCGCCAAGGTTCTGAGGCGCCAGGCCGCGAGCGCCGCCGCCGCCTCGCTACCGGAACCCCGCAAAGCCCGCTAGACTTGCCGCATGGCACGTCCCGGCAGCCTGCTTCTGCACCCCGCCTCCGCCGTTTCGGCCATCGCCGCCGGCTGGCTGCTGGCGGGCGTCGCGACGGCGGCGGAGCCGGTCCACCTGGAGCTGGTGCTGGCGGTCGACTGCTCGTCCAGCGTCAACGCCGAGGAGTTCGCCCTGCAGATGGGCGGCATCGCCGCCGCCTTCGAGGATCCCGAGGTGCTGACGGCGATCGAGCAGACCGGCGAGCGCGGCATCGCCGTCGCCCTGCTGCAGTGGTCGAGCGCCGGCGCGCGGGCCGAGGCGATTCCCTGGACCCGCATCCGCGGCCGTGCCGACGCCCTCGACTTCGCCGGGCGCCTGCGCGGCACCGCCCGCCTGGTCCCCGGCGGCGCGACCGCCATCGGCAACGCCATCGACGCGGCGGTGCTGTGGATCCTCGGCAACGGCTATCGCGGCGAACGGGCGATCATCGACGTCTCCGGCGACGGCCGCTCCAACGAAGGCGGCTCGCCGGCCCTGGCGCGCGCCGCCGCCAACGCCGCCGGCATCACCGTCAACGGCCTGGCGATCCTCAACCAGGAACCGGACCTCGGCCGCTATTACCTGGCCGGGGTGGTCGGCGGGCCCGGCGCCTTCCTGCTCACCACCGCGAGCTTCGAGGACTTCGCCGCCGCCATGCGCCGCAAGCTCTACTTCGAGATCGTCGGCGCGCCGGTGGCCAAGGCGCCGGGGCCGCCGGGGCGCCGGCCGCTGCGGCTGTCGGACGCGCGGTGACCGGCGAACGGCGCTGACTCTCAGGCCGCCTCGGCGCCGATCTCCTCCATGATGAAATCGCGGAATACCCTGACCTTCTCGCGCTCGAGGGCGCCGGGCAGGTAGACTAGGTGGTAGCCGAGGTCGGTCAGCACGGTGATGTCGAAGGGCTTTACCAGGGTGCCGGCGGCGAGGTCGCGCTCCACCATGGTCAGCTTGCCGAGGGCGACGCCGCCGCCGTCGACAGCGGTCTGCAGGATCACCGTCATGTCGTCCATCACCGGCCCGCGCCGCGGGTCGACGTCGCTCGCGCCCGCCACCGCCAGCCACTGGGTCCAGCCGTCGTAGTCGTCCTCGTGCAGCAGGGTGTGGTGGCTGAGGTCGCCCGGGCAGGTCAGCGGATGCTCGCCCTCCAGCAGCGCCGGGCTGCACACCGGCGTGTAGTCGACGCGCACCACGAACTCGCTCTCGACACCGTCCCAGCGGCCGGCGCCGAAGCGGATGGCGATGTCGACGTCGTCGTAGCGCAGGTCGGCGCAGGCGATCGAGTGATGCACCTTGAGGTCGATGTCCGGATGCTTCTGCCAGAACTTGGGCAGGCGGTAGACCAGCCACTTGGCCCCGAAGGCGGGGGTGACCGAGACCGAGAGGGTGCGGGAGTCGCCGCTGCTGCGCAGGTCGTCGGCGGCCTCGGCGATGCGCAGGAAGGCCTCGCTCACCACCGGGAACAGCACCCGCCCCTGCTCGGTGAGGCCGAGCTTGCGGGTCATGCGCTTGAACAGCGGGTAGCCGAGATGGGCCTCCAGCGCCTTCACCTGGTGGCTGACGGCGGCCTGGGTGACATGCAGTTCCTCGGCCGCCCGGGTGAAGGAGAGATGGCGGGCACCGGCCTCGAAGGCGCGCAGGGCGTTCAGCGGCGGGAGTTTCTTCTGCATCGCGAATACCCTAGCACAACTAATCCATGGGATGAGAAAGCGTCGTTTGTCCGCCGCCCGGATATCCGTATCTTGAACATATCGGCGGTGAATTCAAGCCGCGACGCAACATCCACCCCGAACGAGGATTACCAGAACTATGTCATACATCCTCCACAGCTCCATCGCCCGGGCCGGCGGAATCGACCTCCTGATGGGCGTCGAGGCGGTCTCCCATCCGCCCGACCACCGCTTCAACCGCCATCGCGCCCTGCGGCGCGACCGCCGCCGGGACCACCGCCGGCTTGCCGCCCTGCGCCAGCGCAGCGGCCAGACGCTGATCCGCCTCGGCCAGGCGCTGACCCGCTGGGGACGGCGCTGGGCGCCGCCGGCCTGCGCGACCGGCGGCCGGCCGCTGGCACTGGTCGGCGAGTGAGTCCGACGCCCGCGCTCCCTGCGTCCTTCAGGGCCGGCCTCCCACGGGGACGCCGGCCCTTCCTTTTCACGCCAGCCAGCGGTTGAGGAAGTCGCGCAGCCAGGCCGCCATCTCGGCATCGTGGCGGGCGCAGCCGGCCAGCTGCTGCTCGCTCGACTGGGCACCCGGCTCCTGCAGCATGTGCCCGGCCTCGCGCATCCAGCGCTGCATCACCTCGCGTCCCACCTCGGGATGGAACTGGATGCCGTAGGCCTTGTCGCCGTAGCGGAAAGCCTGGTTCGGAAACACCGGCCCGGAGGCCAGCAGTTCGGCGCTGTCGGGCACCTCGAAACCCTCGTTGTGCCAGTGGTAGACGTGCATCGGCGCGCCGAGGAAGCCGTTGGCGGCCGCTGTCGGCGCGATCTCGACGTAGCCGATCTCGTGCAGGCCGTCCCGGTGCCGGGCGACGCGGCCACCCAGCGCGCTGGCGAGAAGCTGGCTGCCGAGGCAGATGCCGAAGTAGGGCCGCCCGCTGTCCACCCACTGGCCGATCCAGTCGATCTCCTGGCGGATGTAGGGCTTGCTGCCGGCGTCGTTGACGCTCTCGGCGCCGCCGAAGCAGACCACCCCGGCATAGTCGCTGTCGACCGGCGGCAGGCTGTCGCCCTTGCCGGGCGAGCACCATTCCAGGCGGTAGCCCATCTCGCGCAGCTGCGCCGAGGCGCGGTCGTCGCGCAGGCCCACCGGGTGATCGATCAGCAGAATCGTCGAACGCATGGCAACTCCAACAGCATCAACAGCATCGGCGGTGACGGGACCGCCCGATCATCCAGGCCCCCGATTGTCTAGGCCCCCGATTATCTAGGCAGGGCGCGCGGCGAGAAAAGCCGCCATGTGCAATCGCGCCTGGTCATCGGGGTAGTGCCAGGCCCGTCCGACCGGGCAGGCCCGCCGCGCCAGGCAGCCGCGCCCCAGGCAGTCGCCGCCGGCCGGCACCGCCAGGTGGCCGGCGCAGGCCGCCACGTCATAGCCGGTCGCGGAGAAGGCGTCCACCGGGCAGGCCGCGAGGCAGGGCTTGTCGGCACAGCTCTCGCAGGGGCTCGGCCGCCTGTCCGGCGGCGGCAGGTCGAGACGCCCGGGCAACGCGACGGCGCCGCGGAAGGCGTGCCAGAGGCCGTAGTCGGGATGGATCAGCATGCCGAGCGGCGAGCGGCCCAGCGGCGCCGCGCGGGCGGCCCAGCGCTGGAAGGGGTGGTAGGGCGGCCCGCCGAAGGGAAATACCGCCCGCCCGCCGAGATCCTCGGCGAGGGCGCCGATCACCCGCGCGCTCCAGCGGTCGAGCGGGTCGGGCCGGCCGTCGCGCGCCTCCGGGGCGCGGGAGAAGGCCGGCCAGAGGCTGCCGCCGGCATTGCCGGCGATCAGCAGCGTAGCGGCCGGCCGGCCATCCGCCAGTCCCGGCACGCCGTCGCCGGGCGCGGGGTGGAAGGCGCCGAGCAGCACCAGGCCCTCGGCCTCGAAACCCGCCGCGGCCCGGGCCAGCAGGCCGCCGCCCGCCTCCGCCGCAGCGCTCAAGCGTCGACCTCGCCGTCCCAGCAGACTTCCTCGGCGGTCGGCCAGTCGACGATGTGGTCCTCGAGGTCGGCGTCGGCGACACCGGCCTCGGAGACGGCACGGCCGCGCACCGAGATGCCGGCGCGGTGGACACTCTCCGGATCGCCGGACACAAGCGGATGCCACCAGGCGAGGCCACGCCCCTCGGCGAGACGCCGGTAGGCGCAGCTCACCGGCATGAAATTGAGCTGGCCGATGTTCTCCGGCGAGAGCTGCACGCAGTCCGGCACCAGCTCGCAGCGCCGCGCGTAGTCGCCGCAGCGGCAGCTCTGCAGGTCGAGCAGATGGCAGGCGACGTCGGTGTGCGCGAGCGAGCCGTCGTCGGGGTCCTCCAGCTTCAGCAGGCAACAGCGTCCGCAGCCGTCGCAGAGGGATTCCCACTCCGCCGGGCTCATCTCCGTGAGGGTCTTGCGTTGCCAGAAGGGTCGCTTGGCCATCGCCCAGGCTAACCTTTTCGCGCCGCGAAGAGAACCGCCGCGAAGGCCGGCACAACGGCGCCGGGGCGGCCGCCTGTCAGGCGCAGCGGACGGCCTGGACCAGCACGCGCTCAGGGGGCAGCCAGACGGTTGCAACCGTCCCCTCTCCGGGCCGGCTGGCCATCTCGATCTCGCCGCCGTGCGCCTTCAGAATTTCACTGGAAAGCGCCAAGCCGAGACCGACGCCCTCGGAAGCGCGAACAAAGGGGTCGCTGCCCCGCTCGAAGGCCTTGAATGCCGATCTCACCTGGGCGGGCGACATGCCGATCCCGTTGTCGGCGATGACAATGCCGGCGCGGCCTCCCTCGTCGGAAGCCAAGCTGACCGCGACCCGGCCGCCGGCCGGGGTAAACTTGATCGCATTGTCGATGAGATTGATAACCACCTGCCGCAGACGCCGCTTGTCGGCATGAACCTGGATGCCCGCCGCATCGTCCCGGCGGAAAAGTTCGATCCCGGCATCCTTGGCACGCCGCTCCAGCATCGGCATGACCTCTTCGAGCAGCCCGCTCAAGGCGAAGGTTTCCTCGTTGAGCGCCATGTGGCCGGCCTCGACCGCGGAGAGGTCCAGCGTGTCATTGACCAGGTTCAGCAGGTGCCGGCCGGCGCTGTGAATGTGCCCCGCGTACTCGATGCGGCGCTTCTCGGCGAAGTCCGCCAGGTTCCCGCTGTGCAGCAGGTCGGAAAAACCGATGATCGCATTCAGCGGCGTGCGCAATTCGTGGCTCATATTGGCCAGCAGGCGGCTCTTCGACCGGGTGGCGCTGAGGGCTTCCTTCTCGGCCCGGCGGCGCACCGCGACCTCGGTCTCCAGCTCCTCGTTCTTGCGGCGGAGCTCCGCGCTTTGCTGCGAGGTCTTGCGCTGCAGGTACCAGTTCCAAGCCGCAAAGAGGAGCAGCACCGCGGCGGCGACCGCCGCCCAGCGCCAGACCATTTCGTAATCGATCGAGCGGCTGATGCGCAGGCCCATCCAGCGGTCATTGATGGCATTGCGTTCCTGCTGCGTGATGGCATTCAGCGCCTTGATCAGAATCGACTGAAGCTCCGGCCAGTCGCTGCGCGCCGCCATCGCGACATCGATACGGAAGGGAATCTCGCCGACCACCGCGACGTGCGATACCGCTTCCCGGCGCATGTAGTAGCCGGTAACCAGGATGCTGCCGATATAGACATCGACTTCGCCCGCCGCTAGCGCCTTCAGGCCGGCTCCGCCGTCCGCCACCTCGACAAGTTCGAAGTCCTTGCCCTCGCTACGCAGAAACTCCGTCACCGCGTAGCCCTCGACCGAAGCGACGCGGCGGCCCGCAAGTCCGGGCAGCCCGTTGACGAAGGACTCGCTGTCGCGTGCGAAGATCATCGCCGGAAGGGTCAGATACGGCTGGGTGAAGAGAGCGTACTCCAGGCGCTCCGGCGTCGCCGCCGCAGCGGAGAACATATCGAGTTCACGATTGCGCAGCTTGTCGACCGCCTCGGCCCAACCGGACTGCCGGTCGAACTCGAAGCGCAGGCCGACGAGCCCCTCGATCAGCCGCAGGTAATCCACGGACAGGCCCTCGAAGTTGCCCGCCGCGCCGATGGATTCGATCGGCGGCCAGGCACGGTCCCCGGCGACCCGGATGACCGGATGCGCGGCGATCCAGTCCTTTTCCGCCTGGCTCAGTTCCACGCCGGACGACCGCTCGTGGTCCCTCAGGCCGTCGATGCCGGTCGGCAACCAACGCGCCACGACTGCCTGGCGTTCTTCCATGGTGATTTCGGCGATTGCCTTGTCGAGAATCGCGCGCAGTTGCGGCGCATCGTTGCGCACGGCGATATGCAGGCTGTCGATCTCGTTCGTCTGGAAGACACCGGATATCCGCAGGCCTGCAATCAGGTTTTCGGACATGAAGTGGTGCACGACCGGCAGTGCCGCGATCAGCATGTCGGCCTCGCCCGAAAGGACGGCCGACATCTGCGCGATCATCGTCTCCACCTCGATCATCCGGACGTGGGGATGGTTGCGCCTCAGGTAGTCGACCTGGGCGGTCTCCGCGATCACCGCGACCCTTTGCGTCGCCAGCCCTTCCGGCGTGGCGACAGCCTGCGCGTCGTCACGGACGACGATGGCCTGCGGCATCTGGTAGTAGGGACGGGTATAGACCAGGCGGGTCTGCCGCATCTCGGTCTTGCCGGCGTTGATCACGCCATCGACACCGTGGTCCAGCGCGAGGTCGATGACCACCGGCCAACGATCGGCCACCCACTCGACGTCGAGGCCGCTCTTGGCCGCAATGAGGCGCAGCAGGTCGACGGCAAGGCCCGCCGGCCGGCCCTGGTCGAGGAAAGCGATCGGTGCGTAACCGCTGTCCATGCCCAGGGTCATGGTCGGATGATCCCGCCGCCACGCCGCCTCGTCGTCGTTGAGCGATACCTCCGATCTCGCCTCGCCCGCCCCCAGCACCAGGAGCACGGCCAAGCCGATGGACGCGAAGAACTGCAGGGGCAAGACGTGATCCACGCTCGGATAGGGTTACTCGAATAGTTTAACCTAAGGCCGGATCACTGACTTAAGAGTTAACGAAATGCTGGAAATTCAGGTCTCGAGCCGGCGATCCTGTCGCCGGACGCGCCGCCGTCACGCCGCGGGGCGCATGGCCTGGCGTGGCAACAGGATGTCGAAGCGGCGGCGGATTTCCGCATCGAGGTCGTCGGGAATGACCTCCGGCCAGTGTTCGGCCAGCACCTTGCGGGCATGGTCGCGGGCGGCCTCGCGGATGTCGCGGGCCCCCTTGCGCTCCCAATCGTCGCGGCTGTCGCGGTCGAGCAGCACCGGATAGAGGTACTCGCTGTTCATCAGCGCCAGGGTCTGGGCGTGGCCGAGGAAGTGTCCGGGACCCTTGCAGACCTCGTCGATGACGTCGAGGGAGAGCGACTCCTCGGTCACCTCGATGCCCTTCAGCATGCGCATGATCTCGCCGTTGACGTCGTTGTCGATGACGTACTGCTCGTAGGCGACGGTCAGCAGGCTCTCCAGGAAGCCGGCGGAGTGGTGGATGTAGTTGGAGCCCGCCAGCGCGGCGGCCAGCCCGGTGATGCCCTTTTCGGCGCCGGCCTGGGCGTCGGGGACCTTGGCGTCGGAGATGCCGGAGGAGTTGTAGAGCGGCACCTCCAGGTACTGGGCGATCTGGGCGCAGGCGGCGTTCAGCAGGGCGAACTCCGCCGAACCGCCGACAAAGGCGCCGCTGCGCAGGTCGGCCTGGGCCGGCACGCAGCCCATGATCAGCGGATGGCCGGGGTTCAGCAGGTTCACATAGACGAAGCCGGAAAGCTGCTCGGCGGTGATCTGCACCAGGGTCCCCGCCAGCGCCGCCGGCGAGGTGGCGCCGGCCTGCGGCGCCGAGGAGATCACCACCGGCAGGCGCTGCTCGACGATGCGGTCGAGGATCTCCACCGTCTCCATGGCGTAGCGCAGCGGGCTGACGGTCCAGCAGGCGGTGTAGGAGATCAGCGGGCGACGGTCGAGGGACTCCGCGCCGCCGGCCAGCATCTCCGCCAGGGCGCGCTGCTCGGCGACCTTCTCCGGCAGGTAGGCGTTGGCCATGACGTGCTTCTCGGTCGCCGCCAGGCAGGCGTAGAACTGGTTCACGTCGATCTGCTCGTTGGCGAGGTCGCGGGCGACCACCGGGCGCATGTAGAAGTGGATGTGATCCAGGGTGTCGCAGAGCCGGCCGATGTCGTAGTTGTCGCTGAGGCGCGTCTCGCGCACCTTGCCGTCGAGGTCGAGGATCTTCACCGCCTGGCCGCCGGTGCCCATGTAGACCCGCGAGCCGCCGAGGTTGAGGTCGTGCCGCGCGCTGCGGCCGGCCAGCAGCACCTCGCGGGCCGCCGTGCGCAGCGCCGATTCCACCAGCTTCGCGGGGATGTAGACGCGGTCGGCATCGTCGTCGACGCGGCAGCCGGCGGCGCGGAAGACCTCGCGGCAGGGGCTCGCCGCGACCTGGATACCGGTGCGCTCCAGCACCTCCTTGGCGGCGCCGACGATGCGCGGCAGGTCGCTGTCCTTCAGGGGGCGGTAGCTGCCGCCGCAGAGCCCCGCCGGGGCCACCGAGGTCTTGGGACGCTGGGCGGCGCGGTCGCGCCCCCGCCGGTTCGCTGCCATCGGGAAGAGCCTTCTCTCGCTGGTCGTGCGGCGGGCGCAGCGGCCGGCCGGAACAGCCACAAGCTTGCCCGGCCGGCCCCCGCGGGCTGTCCAGCATCCGACGAAAAGTGTCGCGGCGGGAAGGCTCGCCCCCGCCCTTGCGCCGGTGGTTCAGACGAAGCGGATCAGGCCGCCCGGTTCAGGCTGCCCGAATCAGGCCGCCCGAATCTGGGAGATGAACTTGTCGACCTCCCGGCGCAGGCTCTCGGACTGCTCGGAGAGGTGGCCGGCGGCCTCGAGCACTTGCTTTGCCGACCCACCGGTCTCGGCGGCGGTCTTCGACACCGCGGTGACGTTGCCGGCGACCTGCTGGGTGCCGGCGGAGGCTTCCTGGACGTTGCGCGCGATCTCCTGCGTCGCCGCCCCCTGCTCCTCCACGGCGGCGGAGATGTTGGCGGCGATCTCGTTGATCTGCTCGACGGTCTCGCCGATCGAGCGGATCGCCGAGGCGGCATCGGTGGTCGCGCCCTGGATCTCGCCGATCTGCTGGGAGATCTCCTCGGTCGCCTTGGCGGTCTGCGTGGCGAGGCTCTTCACCTCGTTGGCGACCACGGCGAAGCCCTTGCCGGCCTCGCCCGCGCGCGCCGCCTCGATGGTGGCGTTCAGCGCCAGCAGGTTGGTCTGCTCGGCGATGTCCTGGATCAGCTTCACCACGGCGCCGACCTTCTGCGCCGCGTCGACCAGGCCCTCGACCTTTGCGTTGGTGCTGCGGGCATTGTTGACGGCCTTGTTCGCCGTCTCCAGCGAACGGTTCACCTGGCGGCCGATCTCCTCGATCGAGGAGGAGAGCTCCTCGGTCGCCACGGCCACGGTCTGCACGTTGCTGGAGGCTTCCTCCGAGGCACTGGCGGCGGAGGCGGCCTGCACCTCGGTCTCGCCGGCGGCCGAGGTCATCGACCTGGCCGTCGTCTGCATCTGCCCGGCGGTCTGCGAGACGATCTCCACCACCGATTTCACGCTGGCCTCGAAGTCGTCGGCCACCTTCTGCATGGTGCGGCGCTTTTCTTCCTCGGCGCGCGCGGCGGTCAGGCGGTTCTCCTCCTCGAGGCGCTTCTGCTCGATGGCATTGGCGCGGAAGACCTCGACGGCATCGGCCATATCACCGATCTCGTCGCTGCGCCCGATGCCCGGCACCGCCACCTGCAGATTGCCGCCGGCCAACTCGCGCATGCTCGAACTCATGCCGTTGATCGGCTTGGTGATGCTGCGCGCCACCAACAGCGAAATGGCGCCGATGACCAGCAGGATGAGCGCGACCATGCCGCTTTCGAACTTGGCCCGCTGCCAGAACGCCGCCTCGAGATCGTCGATGTACACGCCGGTGCCGATCACCCAGCCCCAGGGCGCGAAGCCCTTCACGTAGGACTCCTTGCGGACCGGCAGCTCATGGCCGGGCTTCGGCCAGAGATAGGGAACGAAGCCGGCGCCCTCGGCCCGTACCGCCTTCACGAACTCATTGAAAAGTTCGAAACCTTCCGGGTCCTTGTAGCCCGAGAGATCCTGGCCATCGAGCTTCGGATTGATCGGATGCATCACCATCGTCGGATGCATGTCGTTGATCCAGAAGTAGTCGGACTCGTTGTAGCGCATGGCGCCGATGTCCATGAGGGCCGCCTGCTGCGCCTCCTGCATGGTCATCTCGCCGGCCTCGGCCCGCGCGTGGTAGGACGCGGCCAAGGCGACCGTGGATTCCACCAGCTGGCGCAGCTCGTTGCGCTTCTGGCCGACCAGTTCGCTATCCAACTGGTAGAGCCGGATGCCGGTGATCGCGATCATGCTCGCTGCCATCAGCACGATGAGGGCGAAAACCCGGTGCGCAATCCTGAGAGACACTTTCCTGGACAGGGGCATAGTTTCCTCGTAGTCGACTTGGTTAGCTGGACCTAGCAGCGACTGCTAAAGAACATTCTTTAATTAATGGTGAGTTTCCGGCTCTCCGGCCCGCTTCGCGCCTGGATCGCCGACAACTTGAGCGCAAAGGTTGAAAGCAATTCGGCATTCGCTACCGGGCGCCTGCCGGTCGCCGCAGCGGACGCTGCGCGCCGCCCGGCGCACAACAGCCCCTTCCGGGGTGCCGCAAAGGGTGCTACAGAGAGCAGCCAAGTTGTATATACAACTTCCCCCGGGAGGCGCGCGTGACCGACAGACCCTTCGTATTGCAAGCCGGACGGCTGACGCTGGCCGACCTCCACCGCTTCTGGCGCAGCCCGGCGCGGATCGCCCTCGAGCCCGCCGCCTACGCGGCGCTGGAGCGCTCCGCCGCGACGGTGGCGGCGGTGGTCGCCGAGGGCCGCCGGGTCTACGGCATCAACACCGGCTTCGGCAGCCTGGCGCGCCAGACCATCTCCAGCGACCAGGTGGCGGAACTGCAGACCCGCCTGGTGCTGTCCCACAGCGTCGGCGTCGGGGCGCCGCTGGACGACCGGGTGGTGCGCCTCGTCCTGCTGCTGAAGATCAACGCCCTGTCGCGCGGCCACTCCGGCATCCGCGGCGAGGTGGTCGACCGCCTGGTGCAGCTGCTGAACGAGGAGCTCTATCCGGTGATCCCGGCCAAGGGCTCGGTCGGCGCCTCGGGCGACCTGGCGCCGCTGGCGCACCTCTCCGCCGTGCTGCTCGGCCACGGCGAGATCAGTCACCAGGGACAGCGCCGCCCGGCCGCCGAGGTGCTGCCCGAATACGGCGTCGCCCCCATCGAGCTGGCCGCCAAGGAGGGCCTCGCCCTGCTGAACGGCACCCAGGTCTCGACGGCGCTGGCCCTGCACGGCCTGTTCGGCGCGCTCGACTGCTTCGCCGCCGCCGTCGCCGCCGGCGCCATGTCGGTGGACGCCGCGCTCGGCAGCGACACCCCCTTCGACCCGCGCATCCAGGAGCTGCGCGGCCATCCCGGGCAGATCGCCGTGGCGCGCTGGCTGCGCGAGCTGCTGGCGGACAGCAGCATCCGCCGCTCCCACGTCGACTGCGACCGCGTCCAGGACCCCTATTCGCTGCGCTGCCAGCCGCAGGTCATGGGCGCCGCGCTCGATGTCTTCCGCACCGCCGCCACGACCCTGGAGCGCGAGGCCAATGCGGTCTCCGACAACCCGCTGGTGTTCCCGGACGACCGGCCCGAGGGCGGACCCGGGGGCGGGCCGGAGGGGGGCGAGGTGCTGTCCGGCGGCAACTTCCACGCCGAGCCGGTCGCCTTCGCCGCCGACATGACCGCCATCGCGCTGGCCGAGGTCGGCGCCCTCGCCGAGCGCCGCATCGCCCTGCTGACCGACGCCGCCATGAGCACCCTGCCGCCGTTCCTGGTGGCCGAACCGGGGCTGAACTCCGGCTTCATGATCGCCCACGTGACGGCCGCCGCCCTGGCTTCCGAGAACAAGCAGCTGAGCCACCCGGCCAGCGTCGACAGCCTGCCGACCTCGGCCAACCAGGAAGACCACGTGTCGATGGCGACCCACGGCGCGCGGCGGCTCTCCGACATGGTCGAGAACACCGCCCACATCGTCGCCATCGAACTGCTGGCCGCCGCCCAGGGCATCGACCTGCGCCGGCCGCTGACCACCTCGCCGCGCCTGCAGCAGGCGCTCGACGCCATCCGCGACCGGGCCGCCTTCCTCGCCAACGACCGGGTGCTGTCCGGCGACATCGCCGCCCTCGCCGGCCTCGTCCTCGAGGGCTGGTTTAGCGCGGATTTCCTGGAGAAAGACTGGCTCGCCGAGAATTTGTGAGCAGGTGCAGCATCGCGGCCTGGACGTCCGGAGCGGGGCTGCGATATAGTCTCACCCGGCAGAGGACTGGTTGGCCCTCAACGAACCGCTCAAGACGGTCAGAGGGTTGATTCAAAACGCTTTTTGAACACCTTGAGGTGACCGACTTGTCCACTATTCCCAAGATCGCCCCCGCCCGCCCCGAGTCCGGCACTGCGCCGGAGCCGGACGGCTTCGTCCTGGACGAGCAGGTCGCGCACCTGCTGCGGCGGGCCCACCAGCGCGCCTCGGCGCTGTTTCTCTCGGTGCTGACCGAGGCCCAACTGACGCCGACGCAGTTCTTCGCCATGGCCCGGCTGCACGAGATGGGCAAGCTGTCGCAGAACCGCCTCGGCCGCCTCGCAGCGATGGATCCGGCCACCATCCAGGGAGTGATCCGCCGCCTGCACGAGCGCGGTTTCATCGAGCGCCTGGCCGACCCGACCGACCGCCGGCGCATGGTGCTGAGCCTCTCGCCGCTCGGCCGCGAGACGGTGGTGCGGCTGCTGAAGAATGCCAACGGGGTCGGCGAAGAGATCATGGCGCCGCTGCTTCCCGAGGAGCGCGGCCTCTTCCTCGGCCTGCTGAAGCGCCTGGTCTGAGGCGACCGCCAAAGCTTAGGGCGCGGCAGCGTCCATCTCGACGAGACTGTGCGGCAGGACCAGCGAGGCGATCGTGCCCCTCCCCTGGGCCGACTGAATGTCCAGGCGCGCGCCGATGGCGCTGGCGGTGCGCCGGCTGAGGGCGAGGCCGAAGCCGACGTCGGTCACGTAGGCACTGCGCGCCAGGGCACCGTGGTTGATGGCGTCGAGCTTTTCCTCGGAGATGCCGGGGCCGTCATCATGCACCTGTATGGCAAGATCCTTGCCGGGGCGCCACTCGACGACGACCTCGATGTGTCCGCCGCGCGGCACGTACTTGGCGGCGTTGCCGAGCAGGTTCATCAGGATCTGCTTCAGCAGCAGGTGGTCGGCGCGCAGCCTGGGCAGCGCCATGTCCTCCGGAATCATGATCTCGAGGCCGCGCATCCGCGCGATGGGCTCCACCACCTGGCGGCAGTTTTCGAGGCATTCGCTGAGGTCGGCCAGCGCCTCGGAACTGGCCTCGCGGCCCCGCGCCTCGTCCCAGGCGAGGTGCAGCACCTGATCGACCAGCTCGAGCAGCGTCTCCCCGCTGACATGGATGTCGTCAACGTACTCGGCGTACTTCGGCCCCAGCGGGCCGAAGGGTTGCCGCTTCATGAACTCGGTCATGCCGAGGATCGCATTCAGCGGCGTGCGCAGGTCGTGGCTGACCTGTGCCAGCATGTGATCCCTGATGCCGTTGACGTCCTGAAGCTGGACCAGCGCCCGGCGCAGCCGGCCCTCGGAGTTGCGGCGCGCCATGCACTCGCGGTTCAGCTCGTCCACCAGACGCGACAGCTCGCCGAAACGCGTCGCGGCCTCGTCGTCGCCGCAGAGTCGGATGACCGCCGCTCCCTGACCGCCGAACTCGCAGCGCCAGCCCTCGCAGCGCGTGTTCAGCGGCGCACCGCCGGCGGTGAAGAACACCAGCCGCAGCGGCACCGGCGCGCTGGTGGCGAGGCAGAAGCGCAGCAGGCTCTCCAGTTCCGACGCCGCGAGGCCGGCAATCTCCCGCAGCGTAACCTCCGGGTCGCCTTGGGGCAGCCGCAGCGCCTCAGCCGCCGCGCGGTTCGCGGCCACGACCCTTCCCAGTGGCGTCACCAGCAGGAGGGGGTCGGGAAAAACCTCCAGGGACGCGCGGGAGATCTCGCCGCTCATGGGTCGACCGGACCGGCCGGCCGGCTGTCCGCCTCCGACGCGGCGCCGACGCGGAAGTATTCGCGGCCGGGAGAGGTGTCGGTCTTCGCGGAGCCTTCGAGCATCACGCGGACGATGCAGCGCTGTTCCCCGGTGGCGAAGGCCTCCTCCACGGAAACCTTCGCGTAGCCGAGGTTCTCGGCGGCGATGCGCCCAAAGACGTTCGACGTCATCATGCAGAGGGCGGGCCGGCCGCGCACGCTGTCGCCGAAAGGGCAGCGCCGGTTGCCCAGCAGGATTTCATCCTCACCCAGCTGCATGACGTAGAAGTCGCCGCCGATGCGCCGCTTGAGATCGACCATGGCGTCGGCGACCTCGGATTCCTCGAGGTCGCGATCGCCGACCGCCAGACGATAGGCAGCGTTGAAACTGTCGCCGATACGCGCACCGACGATGGCGATGAAGCCGCGCGCCTCCTGAGAGCCGACGACGTCCTGCAGCACGTCGACCAGCTCGTTCAGCAGCCGGCGAACGAAGGAGGACCCGTCGAAAGCGATCTCCGAGTCCTGGAAGCGATTCCTACCCATGGCGTTTCCTTGTCCTTCCCGACAATGAAACGGATCATCGCGTCTCCGCGACCGGGCAAGCTGCCGGGCGCAAGCTAGCGAAATTGATTGCTCCCTCTGGGTAGCATGTCCTAGTTCGATGGCCTTGCGCAAGAGCTACCCGCACGCAGCGGAAAGCATCCGGGCGCGGATTTCTTCTTATAAGTGTATTTCTGCGCGATTTAGACGCGGCCCGCTTCAGGACGCGGTGTGGGCGGGGCTCAGGAAACCGTCCAGGTGTGGCCGCTGTGCAGCAGTTCGGCGAGGCTCGCCGGGTGGGTGTGGCGCGCCCGGTCCACCTCCGCGACGACGCCCGACTCGTAGCTGGGCGCCGGATCGCAGTAGAGCACGCCGAGGGCCACCGGCAGCTGCGGCGGCTGCATGGCCGCCAGCAGGCCGGCCATGGCACGGTCGGTCTCGTCATGCACGAGAACGTTGGCCTCGGTGACGCCGTTCGCGCCGAGGGTCACGACCTCCAGCGCGAGCTTTCCCCCCTTCTCTCCTCTGGGCGCCAGGCGCAGGCCCTTGTCGGCGTCCTTGCCGAAGATCATCGGCTTGCCGTGCTCCAGCAGGATCTGGCGGTCGGCGGCGACGCTACGATCGGTGAAGGCGTCGAAGGCGCCGTCGTTGTAGACGATGCAGTTCTGGAAGATCTCCACCAGCGAGGTGCCGCGGTGCTCGCGGGCGCGCTTCAGCACCTCCGGCAGGTGCTTCTGCTGGGTGTCGACCGAGCGCGCGAAGAAGCGCGCGCCAGCGCCCAGCGCCAACGCCCCGGCCGAGATCGGCGTTTCCAGCGAGCCGCCCGGTGTCGAGGGCGAGCGGGTGCCCACGCGCGAGGTCGGCGAGTACTGGCCCTTGGTGAGGCCGTAGATCTCGTTGTTGAACAGCAGCAGCTGCAGGTCGACGTTGCGCCGCAGCAGGTGCATCAGGTGGTTGCCGCCGATCGACAGCGCGTCGCCGTCGCCGGACGCCACCCAGACATCGAGCTCCGGGTTGGTGAGCTTCACGCCGGTCGCAAAGGCCGGCGCGCGGCCATGGATGGTGTGGAAGCCGTAGGTCGACATGTAGTAGGGAAAGCGCGCGGCGCAGCCGATGCCGGAGATGAAAACGGTCTTCGCGGTATCGGCGCCGAGGTCGGCCAGGGTCTTCTGCACCGCCTTCAGGATGGCGTAGTCGCCGCAGCCCGGGCACCAGCGCACTTCCTGGTCGGAGGCATAATCTTTGGCGGCCTTCGCCGCTGGGGTCGCGATGTTCATGCTCGGGCCTCCCAAATCAGGCCGACAGGCGGGCGCGCACGGCCGCCTCGATCTCGGAAATCTTGAAGGGCTTGCCGGTCACCTTGTCGAGGCCTTCCGCCGGCACCAGGTACTCGCTGCGCAGCAGCGTGACCAGCTGGCCGTCGTTCATCTCCGGCACCAGGATGCGGTCGAAGCCGGCCAGCAGGTCGCCGAGGTTGCGCGGCAGCGGCCAGATGTGGCGCAGGTGCAGGTGGGCGACCGACGCGCCTTCCTTGCGCAGGTTGTCGACGGCGCGGCTGATCGGTCCGTAGGTGGAGCCCCAGCCGACCACCACGATGTCGTCGCCGGTGCCGCCGGCCTCGAAGCCCTGCGGCGGCACGTCGCCGGCGACTCGCAGCACCTTGTCGCGGCGCAGGTCGGTCATCCGCTGGTGGTTGGCGGGATCATAGGAGATGTTGCCGCTGTCGCTGGACTTCTCGATGCCGCCGATGCGGTGCTCGAGGCCCGGCGTGCCCGGCACCGCCCAGGTCCGCGCCAGGGTCTCGGGGTCGCGCTTGAAGGGATGGAAGCCCTCGGGGTCGGTCTCGAAGGCGACCGGGAAGCGCGGCAGGCTGTCGGCGTCGGGCAGCCGCCAGGGCTCCGCCGCGTTGGCGATGTAGCCGTCGCTCAGCAGGATCACCGGCGTCATGAATTTGGTGGCGATGCGGATCGCCTCGATGGCGGTCTCGAAGCAGTCGGCCGGCGAACGCGCCGCCAGCACCACCAAGGGGCTGTCGCCGTTGCGCCCGAAGACCGACTGGTAGAGGTCGGACTGTTCGGTCTTGGTCGGCATGCCGGTCGAAGGGCCGGCGCGCTGCGAGTTGACGACCACCAGCGGCAGCTCGGCGGAGATGGCGAGGCCCAGGGCCTCCATCTTCAGCGCCACGCCGGGGCCGGAGCTGGAGGTGACGCCCATGCCGCCGGCATAGGAGGCGCCGATGGCCGCGCAGACGGCGGCGATCTCGTCCTCGGCCTGGAAGGTTACAACGCCGTGGTCCTTGAGACCGGCGAGGGAATGCAGGATCGAGGAGGCCGGGGTGATGGGATAGGAGCAGAATACCAGCTTCAGCCCGGCGCCCTGGGCACCGGCGAGCAGGCCCCAGGACAGCGCCTCGGAACCGGTCACGTTGCGGTAGAGCCCCGGCGGAATCTCCGCCGGCGGCACCGAGAAGGCGGCGAGGTCGGCGCCCACCTCGGCGGTCTCGCCGAAGGCATGGCCGGCGTTCAGCGCGGCGACGTTGGCAGCGGCGATATCCGGGCGAGCGGCGAACTTGGCGTTCAGCCAATCGATCGTCGCCTGGCGCTCGCGGCCGAACATCCAGGTGACCAGGCCCAGCGCCCACATGTTCTTGCAGCGCAGCGCCTCCTTCTTGCCGAGGCCGGAGTCCTTGAGGGCATCCTGCGTCAGCTGCGACATGTCGACCTCGAAGACGCGGTAGCCCTTCAGGCTGCCGTCGCTGCGCGGGTCGGCGGCGTAGCCGGCCTTGGTCAGGTTGCGCTCGTTGAAGGCGCCGGAATCGAGGATCAACAGGCCGCCCGGCTTGACGTCGACGAGGTCCACCTTGAGCGCCGCCGGGTTCATCGCCACCAGCACGTCGAGTTCGTCGCCCGAGGTCTTGATGACGCGGGCACCGAAGTTGATCTGGAACGCGGAGACTCCGAAGGTGGTGCCGACCGGCGCGCGGATTTCCGCCGGAAAGTCCGGGAAGGTCGCCAGGTCGTTGCCGGCAAGGGCCGTGGAGAGCGTGAACTGGCTGCCGGTCAGCTGCATGCCGTCGCCGGAATCGCCGGCAAAGCGCACCACCGCGGAGTCGATCACCCGGCGGCCGGAGGGGTCGGCCACTACCGCCGTCGAACCTTCCATACCTCAAGAACCTTTCGCTGAATTCCGGCAGAAACCATGGGCGGACCCTCGTCGACCTGCCTCGCTGGGCGTGAATATGGCCCTCTTGGTCCGCCTTGCCAATGCGGCAGTTCATAAATCTACTTAGTTTCTTGTTAAATAGATTCCAATCACAAAATAATTGTGTGTATTTTGGTCCGCGGCCCGTACCGGAGCCGTTTCTTTCCTCACCTGGTACGGGCCCGGCCGTTTACCGAAAACCAACACCCCCGGGGCCACAATCACCCGGTGCCGCGACCCGCGGAGCGGCGCGCAAACGCTTGAGTTCCGGGGGGATTCCGGCTTTGTCGCGATTCAGACACGATCAGTCGCCGCAGGTGTAGCCGCCGGGGCCCCGCTTAAGAGAAATGATCGCGGGGACCACTACCGCCCGGGACCCCCGGATCAGCACGACCCGGCCGGGCCGTTTTTGCCGTGAGGAACACGATGGCGGAAGACGACGATCTCGATCTCAACAGCCTTGACGACGACGAACTCGTCAAGCAGATGCACGACGACCTCTACGACGGCCTCAAGGAAGAGATCGAGGATGCCGTCAACATTCTGCTGAAGCGCGGCTGGACGCCCTACAAGATCCTGACCGAGGCGCTGGTCGAGGGCATGCGCATCGTCGGCATCGACTTCCGCGACGGCATCCTCTTCGTGCCGGAAGTGCTGCTGGCCGCCAACGCCATGAAGGGCGGCATGTTCATCCTGCGCCCGCTGCTGGCCGAGACCGGCGCCCCCAAGCTCGGCACCATGGTGATCGGCACCGTCAAGGGCGACATCCACGACATCGGCAAGAACCTGGTCTCCATGATGATGGAGGGCGCCGGCTTCGACGTCATCGACCTCGGCATCAACAACCCGGTCGAGAAATACCTGGCGGCGCTGGAGGAGCACAAGCCCGACATCCTCGGCATGTCGGCGCTGCTCACCACCACCATGCCCTACATGAAGGTGGTCATCGACACGATGAAGGAGAAGGGCATCCGCGACAACTACGTGGTGCTGGTCGGCGGCGCGCCGCTGAACGAGGCCTTCGCCGAAGCCGTCGGCGCCGATGCCTACTGCCGCGACGCGGCGGTGGCGGTGGAGACGGCCAAGGAGTTCATGATGCGCCGCCACAACCAGAAGGGCGCCGCCTAGGCGCCGCCGGGCAACAGGAGCGACCGGAGCCATGGCGGCACTTCCCAAGGCCGTCGACGTGCAGCCCGCCGGCGCGCAGCCCGCCGACGCGCAGCTTGCCGACGCGTCTGGGCGCACGCTGCTGATCGCCTGCGGAGCGCTGGCCCGCGAGATTGTCGAGATGATCCGCTTGAACGACTGGCACCACATGACGGTGAGCTGCCTGCCGGCGGCCTGGCACAACACGCCCGAGCGCATTCCCGAAGGCGTGCGCGGGCGCATCCGCGCGGCGCGCGGGCACTACGAGCGCATCCTGGTGCTCTACGGCGACTGCGGCACCGGCGGCGCGCTGGACGCCGTGCTGGCCGAGGAGGGCGTCGAGCGTATCGAGGGGCCGCACTGCTACTCCTTCTTCGCCGGCGGCGAGGCCTTCGAGGCCCTGACCGAGGCGGAGATCGGCAGCTTCTACCTGACCGACTACCTGGTGCGCCACTTCGAGCGCCTGATCATCCAGGGTCTCGGCCTCGACCGCCATCCGCAGCTGCGCGACATCTACTTCGGCAACTACAGGAAGCTGGTCTACCTGGCGCAGACCGAAGACGAAGAGCTGACCGCGCGGGCCGAAGCGGCCGCCGCACGCCTCGGCCTCGCCTTCGAGCGCCACTTCACCGGCTACGGCGGCCTCGGCGACTTCCTGGACGCCCGCAGCCGGGAGGGCGCGGCATGGCGCAGCTGACGGTCGTCTACTGGCGCGACATCCCGGCCCAGGTGATCGTCAAGGCCGGACGCAAGAACGCCAAGGTGCAGCTCAGCGAGCGCTTCGAGAAGGCCATCGACCGCGCCGCCATGCGCGCCAAGCTGACCGGCACCGACGCCTACCTGGAACACTGGCGCCGCGGCGCGCCCGCCGACTGCGGCGACGACCTGGAAAGCGAGGCGGGAGCCGCCGCAAGCCGCCTGGAAGCCGACTACGACGATGCCCGCCTGACCCGACTGGTGGCAGCCGGCGGGCAGGAACCCGCGTGATACGCCGCGTCATGATGCGCGCAGAAGGAACCCTGGAATGTATGCGGTGAGCAAGGCCATGCCGGTCGACCAGACCTCCGAAGAGTTCAAGCGGCAGACCAAGCAGCAGATCCTCGATCTGGTGCGGGACTTCACCGTCGAGACGACGCCCGGATCGGCCGCCAAGATTCCCGACTACCGCGAGCACCTGCGCCCCGGCTGCCGCGTCGCCGTGACCTTCCTGCCCGGCTCCGACTTCGCCGATACCGTGGCGACCGCCAAGCGCCTGCAGGAAGAGGGCTTCGAGCCGATGCCGCACTTCGCGGCGCGCTCGATCCCCAGCCGCGAGGCGCTGGAGGACTACCTGAAGGCGCTGGCCGACGTCACCGACCTGCGCCACGTGGTGGCGCTGGCCGGCGCCGTCGACCAGCCGCTCGGCCCCTTCGAGAGCTCCATGGCGATCCTCGAGACCGGCCTCTTCGACAAGTACGGCGTGCAGACCATCGGCGTCGCCGGCCACCCGGAGGGCAGTCCCGACATCTCCCCGGCCGCCCTCAGCGAGGCGCTGGCCTGGAAGAACGCCTTCGCCGAGCGCAGCGACGCACGGCTCTATATCGCCACCCAGTTCTGCTTCGAGGCGGCGCCGATCATCGCCTGGGACAAGGCCATGCAGGCCGAGGGCAACCGCCTGCCGATCCACATCGGCGTGCCCGGCCTGGCCACCATCAAGACGCTGATCAACCATGCCAAGGCCTGCGGCGTCGGCCCCTCGATGCGCTTCCTGACCCGCCAGGCGCGCAATGTCGCCAAGCTGATGACGGTCAACGCGCCCGACCGCCTGCTGCTCGACCTCGCCCGCTACAAGGCCTACGACCCGGACTGCGGCATCGCCCGCGTCCATATCTATCCGCTCGGCGGCCTCAAGCGTTCGGCGGCCTGGACCTACGCGGTGGCCGACGGCGACTTCGAGATCAACGCCAAGGGCGGCGGCTTCAAGGTAAGCCGCGAGATCGACTAGCCCCGGGCCGGCGCGGCCCCGAAGCGGCGGCGGCAGCGCGAACAGGCCACTGCTGGTCGTCCCTGCGCCAGCCCCGGGTGTCGGAAAGAGGACAAATGCGCCCCATCATCTTGGGCGCCCCGGCGGGCTCGCCACGCCGGGCTGGAAAGGAGTAACCGGACCATGTCACGCACGGTTGTCAGCTCGCATTCGAAGGAACTGGTCATCGGCTTCGACCAGCCCTTCTGCATCATCGGCGAGCGCATCAACCCGACCGGACGCAAGCTGCTGGCCGCCGAGATGGCCGCCGGCGACTTCAGCCGCGTCGAGGCCGACTGCCTGGCCCAGGTCGCCGCCGGCGCCCACATGCTGGACGTCAACGCCGGCATCCCGCTGGCCGACGAGCCGGCCATCCTGGCCAAGACCGTGCAGCTGGTGCAGTCGCTGACCGACCTGCCGCTGTCCATCGACTCCTCCATCGTCGAGGCGCTGGAAGCCGGCCTCTCGGTCTATCAGGGCAAGGCCCTGGTGAACTCGGTGACCGGCGAGGACGAGCAGATGGAGCGCGTGCTGCCGCTGGTGAAGAAGCACGGCGCCGCCGTGGTCGCCATCTCCAACGACGAGACCGGCATCTCCATGGACCCGGACGTGCGCTACGCCGTCGCCAAGAAGATCGTCGAGCGCGCCGCCGACTACGGCATCCCCAAGGAGGACGTGGTGGTCGACCCGCTGGTGATGCCGATCGGCGCCCTGGGCACCGCCGGCCGCCAGGCCTTCTCCATCGTCCGCAAGCTGCGCGAGGAGCTCGGCGTCAACACCACCTGCGGCGCCTCCAACGTCTCCTTCGGCCTGCCCAACCGCCATGCCATGAACTCCTTCTTCCTGGCCATGGCCGCCGGCGCCGGCATGACCTCGGCGATCATGAACCCGCTGCACGAGGAGGAGATGGCCGGCATCATGGCCGCCGACGTGCTGCTGAACAACGACAAGGATTGCCGCGCCTGGATCCGCAAGTTCCGCGAGCCCTCGGCCGCCGGCGCCGAGGGTGAGGGCGAAGGCGGGCGCCGCGAGCGCCGCCGACGCCGGGGATAACAGAGGAGGCCGGCCGCCCTTGCCCGACGACGCTTCCAGGACCGCCATCAAGGACGCTCTCGTCGTCTTCACGCCCTCCGGGCGGCGCGGGCGCTTTCCCGTCGGCACGCCGATCCTGAAGGCGGCACGCAGCCTGGGCGTCGACATCGATTCCGTCTGCGGCGGGCGCGGCCTCTGCGGACGCTGCCAGGTGGAGGTCGGCAACGGCGAATTCGCCAAGCACGGCATCACCAGCCGCCCGACCCATGTTTCCCCCTGGAATCCCATCGAGGCGCGCTACCAGGAAAAGCGCGGCATGGCCGAGGGGCGCCGCCTGTCCTGCCAGGCCCTGCTGCAGCAGGACGTCGTCATCGACGTGCCGGCGGAGAGCCAGGTCCACAAGCAGGTGGTGCGCAAGCGCGCCGAGGCGCGCGCCATCGAGCTCGATCCCGCCATCCGCCTGCACTACGTCGTGGTGCAGGCGCCGGACATGCACAATCCCAGCGGCGACCTGGAGCGCCTGCTGGCGGCCCTGGAGGACCAGTGGGGCCTCACCGGGCTGGAAACCGACCTGCGCATCCTGCAGAACCTGCAGCCGACCCTGCGCGCCGGCAACTGGCATGTCACCGTCGCCGTGCACCGCGGCCAGGTGATCACCGCCATCTGGCCCGGCTTCCACGACCGCAGCTATGGCCTCGCCGTCGACGTCGGCTCGACCACCATCGCCGCCCATCTCTGCAACCTGACCAGCGGCGAGGTGATCGCCTCGTCCGGCGTCATGAACCCGCAGATCCGCTTCGGCGAAGACCTCATGAGCCGGGTGTCCTACGTGATGATGAACCCCGGCGGCGACCACGAGATGACCGCCGCCGTGCGCCGCGCCATCAACGACCTGACCGAGGAGGTCTGTAAGGAAGGCGGTATCGAGCGCGAGGAGATCCTCAACGCCACCTTCGTCGGCAACCCGGTGATGCATCACCTGCTGCTGGGCATCGACCCGACGGAACTCGGCGGCGCGCCCTTCGCGCTGGCGGCGAATTCGGGCATCACCCTCTGGGCCAGCCAGCTCGACCTGCGCTTCCATCCCAACGCCCGGGCCTACGTGCTGCCCTGCATCGCCGGCCACGTCGGCGCCGATACCGCCGGGGTGATTCTCTCGGAATCGCCGCACAAGACCGACAAGATGACCCTGGTGGTCGATGTCGGCACCAACGCCGAGATCGTGCTCGGCAACCGCGACCGCCTGCTGGCCTGCTCCTCACCGACCGGCCCGGCCTTCGAAGGCGCGCAGATCTCCTGCGGCCAGCGCGCCGCGCCCGGCGCCATCGAGCGGGTGCGCATCGACCCGGATACCCTGGAGCCGCGCTTCAAGGTGATCGGCAGCGACCTCTGGTCCAACGAGGAGGGCTTCGCCGAGGAAACCAGGAAGATCGGCGTCACCGGCATCTGCGGCTCCGGCATCATCGAGGTGCTGGCGGAGATGTACCTGACCGGCATCCTCGCCCAGGACGGCACCATCGACGGCGCGGCGGCGGCCCGCAGCCCGCGCGTGCAGCCCGACGGGCGCACTTTCTCCTACCTGCTGCACGACGGCAGGGAGGGAGGCGGGCAGGAGCTCCGCATCGTGCAGACCGACGTGCGCGCCATCCAGCTCGCCAAGGCGGCGCTCTACGCCGGCATCCGCCTGCTGATGGACCGCCTCGGCGTCGAGCAGCTGGACCAGATCATGCTGGCCGGCGCCTTCGGCAGCCACATCGACACCAAGTACGCCATGGTGCTCGGCATGATCCCCGACTGCACCCTGGAGCACGTCTATTCGGCCGGCAACGCCGCCGGCACCGGCGCGCGCATCGCCCTGCTCAACCAGGTGGCGCGCGACGAGATCGAGCAG
This sequence comes from Kiloniellaceae bacterium, assembly GCA_050330205.1. Classification (GTDB taxonomy): domain Bacteria; phylum Pseudomonadota; class Alphaproteobacteria; order Kiloniellales; family Kiloniellaceae; genus Pelagibius. The sequence continues at coordinate 88,699 of JBHJOA010000029.1, read as the reverse complement.
GTCATCCGCAAGGTCGAGAAGATCGAGACCGCCGTGGAGCCGAAGTTCCAGTCCCACTTCGTGGCGGCCATGGGCATCCCCCACTCCACCGCCAGCTTCCCCTGCCTGTCCAAGGTGGTGACCCTGCCCGCCCGCAAGCCGCGCAGCGAGCCCGGGGCAGACAACGGCGGCGAAGCCGGCGGCCGGCGCCGACGCCGGCGCGGCTGAGGCCACCACCCCTCGCCCCGGCGCTACCGGATTCACGCATCGTTTGCGGCCATCGCACCAGTGCCGCCGACCACTCCGGCTGTCACCCTCGGGCTTGTCCCGAGGGCCCACTTTGCCGCGGCACCAAGCCTCTCCGGACAGGTCCGGAGCCTGTTGTCCGCATGGATTGCCGGGACAAGCCCGGCAAGGACAGTTTGAGCAGGAGGCCGGGCGGTCGCGTAACCGCTGCGTAGGATGTGTGACTCCGGTAGCCCCGGCGCGGAGAGGGTTGCGTAGTCTTGGCGAGCGGAGCGAGCTTCGCCGGAGCTGGGTGAGGGGGAAGCGGCCCCTCCGCATTCGGCGTGCATGCCGCCAACACCCCCCTCACCCCGACCCTCTCCCCCCGCAAGCGGGTGGAGAGGGAGGAATTTCAGATCCCCTGCCCTTGCGGGAAGCGGTCGATGGTGAGGCCGTCGAGCGGGATGTCGGTCGCGCGGCCCGACAGCAGGTCGGCCAGCAGCTTTCCGGACCCCGGGCCCATGGTCCAGCCGAGCGTGCCGTGGCCGGTGTTGAGGTAGAGATTCGCCAGCCGGGTCGGGCCGATGAGCGGCCCGCCGTCGGGGATCATCGGCCGCAAGCCGGTCCAGAACTTCACGTCGGAGAGGTCGCCGCCTTTCGGGAAGAGATCCTGGACGATGTGGAACAGCATGGCGCAGCGGCCATGCGAGAGGTCGAGGTTGTAGCCCGTCAGCTCCGCGGTGCCGGCGGCGCGGATGCGGTCGCCGAGCCGGGTGATCGCCACCTTCGACTTCTCGTCCATCATGGTGGAAACCGGCGCGCCGTCCTCGTCGACGATCGGCACCGTCACCGAATAGCCCTTCACCGGGTAGACCTGGGTGCGGATGCCATGCGGACGGACCAGGTGCGGCGTGTAGCTGCCGAGGGCGGCGACGTAGGCATCCGCGGTTTCCTGGCCGGCACTGGTGTCGACGTGGTGGACCCGCGTGCCCTCCACGGCCAGGCGCTCGATCCGGGTGTCGTACTTGAAGGTGACGCCCAGGTCGCGGGCCATCTCGGCGAGACGGTTGGTGAAGAGAAAGCAATCGCCCGTCTCGTCGCCTTTCAGCAGCAGGCCGCCGGCGACTTTGTGGGACACGTGCTTCAGTCCTGGTTCCTGCCGGACGCATCCCGCCCGGTCGAGGACCGCGTGGTCGATGCCGAACTCCTTCAGAATCTCGACATCCTTGGCGGCATCGTCGAGTCCCTTCTGGTCGCGGAACATCTGCAACAGGCCGCGGCAGCGCTCGTCATAGGAGATCCCGGTGTCGCGGCGCAGTTCCTCCAGCACATCGCGGCTGTAGGTGGCGATCCGCAGCATGCGGGACTTGTTCACGCGGTAGGACTGCAGGTTGCAGTTCTTCAGCATGCGGTAGAGCCAGCGGATCATGTAGATGTCGATGCGCGGGCGGATGACCAGGGGCGAATGCCTGTGCAGCATCCACTTGATCGCCTTCAGCGGCATACCGGGCCCGGCCCAGGGCGAGGAGTAGCCGGGCGACACCTCGCCGGCGTTGGCGAAGCTGGTCTCCATGGCCGGAGACGGCTGGCGGTCGAGGACCACCACCTCGTGGCCGGACTTGGCGAGATAGTAGGCCGTCGAAACGCCGACCACCCCGCTGCCGAGAACGATGACCTTCATGATCGGAAAAGCTCCCCCGGACGCCTCAGCGCAGCGCCGCCGCTTCCTCTTCCTCGGCCTCGCCCTTCAGCGGCAGGCCGCGCTCCTTACGCGGGGTGCGGCCGAAGAAGTCACGGTAGCACTTGGAGAAGTGAGAGGCCGAGACGAAGCCGCAGGCCAGCGCCACGTCGATCACCGACATGTTGGTCTGCAGCAGCAGCAGGCGCGCCTTGTTGAGCCGCAGTTCCAGGTAGTAGCGCGCCGGCGAGCGGTTGAGGTATTTGCGGAACAGCCGTTCCAACTGCCGCGTCGACAGATCGGCGCCGCGCGCCAGCTCGCTGCGGCTGAGCGGCTCCTCCAGGTTCTGCTCCATGGTGCCGATCACCGCCAGCAGCTTGGGATGGCGCACGCCGAGGCGGGCCGGCAGCGAGATGCGCTGGCGGTCGTGCTGGTCGCGGATGCGCTCGTGCATGAACTGGTCGGCGACGCTGGCCGCCAGCTCGTGGCCGTGCTGGCGGGCGATGACGTTCAGCATCATGTCGATGGCCGCGGTGCCGCCGGAGCAGGTGAAGCGGTTGCGGTCGATCTCGAAGAGTTCGCTGGTGACCTCGATCTCCGGGAAGTCCTCGCAGAAGCCGGCAAGGTTCTCCCAGTGGATGGTGCAGCGGTAGCCGTCGAGCAGGCCGGCCTTGGCCAGGACGTAGCTGCCGGTGCAGATGGCGCCGATGTCGGCGCCGCGGCGGTCGGCCTTGCGCAGCCAGCCGGTCAACCCGCGCGCGTTGACGGTGTGGACGTCGATGCCGCTGCAGATCACCACGGTGTCGCAGCCCTCCGCCAGCGAGAGGTCGCCGGCCACGTTCAACTCGACGCCGTTGGAGGCGGCCACCGCCTGGCCGTCCATGGAAACCAGCTTCCAGCGGTAGAGCTCGCGCCCGCCCATCCGGTTGGCGAGGCGGAAGGACTCCACGAGGCCGGAAAACGGCAGGAAGGAAAACCGGGGCAGGAGGACGAGGGCGATCTGCTGGGGCAGCTCTCTGGGAACGTTTCCGAACATGGGAATGTGGCTGCCCTTTAGCACCCTCTGAATTGCCGATTCCGCGACTTTGGCATATCTGCCGGTGTCGCGAACAGATAAATTTCCGCCGGGAAACCGCGAGCCCGAGAGCCCCCGATCGAGTGCCCTGGCGCCTGACGGAAAGGGGCCCCGCGGCCCCGGGATCGGGGTGCCGTTGCCAAGCGGGAAAGCGGGTGTCAGCATGGCGCCGGCCGGGCCCCGTGGGGCGCGGACCGGACAACAATGACCGCAAGGCCAGGTCACCCGGAAGGCCAGGTCACCCAGGGGGAACCGTTTCGCGCATGACGCCGCGTTACTCAGTCTTCAGCCTGCTGCGCAACGCCTTCAGCTACCATGAGAACTGGCAGCAGGCCTGGAAGAGCGCCGAGCCCAAGCCGCGCTACGACGTGGTCATCGTCGGCGGCGGCGGCCACGGCCTGGCCACCGCCTACTACCTGGCCAAGCTGCACGGCATCCGCAACGTCGCGGTGGTCGAGCGCGGCTGGCTGGGCGGCGGCAATACCGGGCGCAACACCACCATCGTCCGCTCCAACTATCTCTGGGACCAGTCGGCGGCGCTCTACGAACACGCCCTTAAGCTCTGGGAAGGCCTGTCCCAGGACCTCAACTACAACGTCATGTTCTCGCAGCGCGGGGTGCTCAACCTGGCGCACAACCAGCACGACCTGCGCGAGACCCATCGGCGGATCCACGCCAACCGCCTGAACGGCATCGACTCCGAATTCCTGACCGCGCGGCAGGTGAAGGAGATGGTGCCGATCATGGACCTGCGCAGCGGCGGGCGCTACCCGGTGCTCGGCGCCAGCCTGCAGCGCCGCGGCGGCACCGCCCGCCACGATGCCGTGGCCTGGGGCTATGCCCGCGCCGCCAACGCGCTGGGCGTCGACATCATCCAGGAATGCCCGGTCAACGGCTTCCGCATCGAGGGCGGCCAGGTCAAGGGCATCGAGACCGCCAAGGGCTATATCGAGGCCGGCAAGGTCGGCCTGGTGACCGCCGGCCACTCCAGCGTCATGGCCAACCTGGCCGGCTTCCGCCTGCCGGTGCAGTCGGTGCCGCTGCAGGCCCTGGTGTCGGAGCCGGTGAAGCCGATCCTCGACACCGTGGTGATGTCCGGCGCCGTGCACGCCTACGTCAGCCAGTCCGACAAGGGCGAGCTGGTGATCGGCGCCGGCGTCGACGGCTACATCGGCTACGGCCAGCGCGGCTCCATGCAGGTGACCGAGGAGACCCTGGCGGCGATCTGCGAGCTGTTCCCGCTGTTCCGCCGCATGCGCATGCTGCGCCAGTGGGGCGGCATCGTCGACGTCTGCCCCGACGCCAGCCCGATCCTCGGCAAGACGCCGGTGCAGAACCTCTACCTCAACTGCGGCTGGGGCACCGGCGGCTTCAAGGCGACGCCCGGCTCCGGCTGGGCCTTCGCCCACACCATCGCCAGGGACGAGCCGCACGAGCTGAACGCGGCCTTCACCCTCGACCGCTTCCGCAGCGGATTCCTGATCGACGAACACGGCGCGGCGGCCGTGGCGCACTAGAGGTTCCTGAGAAGATATGCTGCTGATCGCCTGTCCCCACTGCGGCCCGCGCGCCGAGACCGAGTTCCACTGCGGCGGCGAGGCCCACATCGAGCGGCCGAAGGACCCGGCGGCCTTGAGCGATGCCGAGTGGGCCGAGTTCGTGTTCCTGCGCGACAACATCAAGGGCCTGGTGCTGGAGCGCTGGCACCACACCCAGGGCTGCCGGCGCTGGTTCAACGCCGCCCGCGATTCGGTGACCTACGAGATTCTCGCGGTCTATCCCATGGGGTCGCCGCCGCCGGCGCTCGACCCGCGCCGCTACGTCTGAGGAGGAGAGCCGACGTGGCCGGACGCATGCGCTTGCCCAAGGGCGGTCTCGTGGATCGGGACCAGACCCTGACCTTCACCTTCGACGGCAAGAGCTACAAGGGGCTCGCCGGCGACAGCCTCGCCTCGGCCCTGCTCGCCAACGGCGTCCACCTGGTCGGCCGCAGCTTCAAGTACCACCGCCCGCGCGGCATCGTCAGCGCCGGCGCCGAGGAGCCCAACGCCCTGGTGCAGCTCGGCGAGGAACCGCGCAGCGAGCCGAACCTGAAGGCGACCCAGGTGGAGCTGGTCGACGGCCTGACCGCGCGCTCGCAGAACGCCTGGCCGTCGCTGGAGTTCGACATCGGCGCGGTGAACAGCCTCGCCTCGCGCTTCCTGCCGTCGGGCTTCTACTACAAGACCTTCATGTGGCCGGCGAGCGCCTGGAAAACCTACGAGCACTTCATCCGCCGCGCCGCCGGCCTCGGCGTCTCGCCGCGCGAGCGCGACCCCGACCGCTACGACAAGACCTTCGCGCACTGCGACGTGCTGGTGGTCGGCGGCGGACCCGCCGGCCTCGCCGCCGCGCTGGCCGCCGGGCGGGCCGGCACGCGCGTGGTGCTGGCCGAGCAGGACCACCTGCTGGGCGGCGCCCTGCTGAACACCCAGGGCGAGGTCATCGACGGCAAGCCGGCGCGGGAGTGGGTGGCGGCCGCCGAGGCCGAACTGGCCGCCCTGCCCGAGGTGCGGATCCTCAAGCGCACGATCTGCTACGCCGCCTTCGACCACAACTTCTTCGGCCTGGTGGAGAGCGTGACCGACCACCTGCCGTCGCCACCGAAGCAGCTGCCGCGCAAGCGCCTGTGGAAGCTGCGCACGAAGCAGGTGGTCTACTGCAGCGGCGCCATCGAGCGCCCGCTGGTCTTCGCCGACAACGACCGTCCGGGAGTGATGACGGCCTCGGCGGTGCAGGCCTACGTGAACCGCTACGCCCTGCGCCCGGGCCGGCGCGCCGTGGTCTTCACCAACAACGACAGCGGCTACGGCGCCGCGCTCGACATGGCCGCCGCCGGCATCGAGGTCGCCGCGGTGGTCGACGCCCGCGCGGCGCCGGCCGGGCCGCTGACCGAGCGCGCCGAGGCCCAGGGCCTGCGCATCGTCGCCGACTCCGCTATTATCGCCGTCGAGGGGACCAAGCGGGTCAAGGGCGTGCGGGTGGCGGAACTCAGCCTCGACGGCAAGACGGCGACCGGCGAGCCGGAGGCCATCGACTGCGACCTGGTGGCCAACTCGGGTGGCTGGAACCCGACGGTGCACCTGTTCTGCCAGGCCAAGGGCAAGCTGCGCTGGGACGACGAGCAGGCCTGCTTCGTGCCGGACACGGCCATGCAGGCCGGACAGCGCTCGGCCGGCGCCGCCAACGGCAGCTTCGGGCTCGGCGCCTGCCTGGCCGAGGGGACCGAGGCCGGGGCCGCGGCCGCCGCCAACTGCGGCTTCACGAACGGCGCCGCCGAGGCGCCGGCGGCGGAGGACCACGGCCTGCTGCCCGGGCGCTGGCTGTGGCTGGTACCCGGCGAGCAGCCGCTCGGCCACAAGGCCAAGCACTTCGTCGACCAGCAGAACGACGTCACCGCCGCCGACCTGAAGCTGGCGCTGCGCGAGGGCTACACCTCCATCGAGCACGTCAAGCGCTACACCACCACCGGCATGGCGACCGACCAGGGCAAGATGGGCAACGTGAACGCCATCGGCATCGTCGCCGACGCGGTCGGCCGCCACCTGCCGGAGGTCGGCGTCACCACCTTCCGCCCACCCTACACGCCGGTCACCTTCGGCGCCTTCGCCGGGCGCGACGTCGACGACCTGCTGGACCCCGTCCGCCGCACGCCAATGCACGCCTGGCACGAGCGCAACGGCGCCCTCTTCGAGGACGTCGGCCAGTGGCGCCGCGCCTGGTACTACCCGCAGCACGGCGAGGACCTGCACGCCGCGGTGAACCGCGAGGTGAAGGCGGTCCGCGACTCCCTCGGCATCCTCGACGCCACCACCCTCGGCAAGATCGACATCCAGGGCCGCGACGCCGCCGAATTCCTCAACCGCATCTACACCAACGCCTGGCTGAAGCTCGGCATCGGGCGCTGCCGCTACGGGCTGATGCTGAAGGAAGACGGCATGGTGATGGACGACGGCGTCACCACGCGCCTCGGCGAGCACCACTACCTGATGACCACCACGACCGGCAACGCGGCAGCGGTGCTCGGTCACATGGAGGACTACCTGCAGACCGAGTGGCCGGACCTCGAGGTCTACCTCACCTCGGTCACCGAGCAGTTCGCCACCATGACGCTGTCCGGCCCCAACGCGCGGCGCCTGCTGGCCGAGGTCTGCGAGGCCGACCTCTCGTCGGAGGCGCTGCCGCACATGGGCTACACGCCGGGCAGGGTCGCCGGCGTGCCGGCGCGCATCTTCCGTATCTCCTTCACCGGCGAGCTGTCCTACGAGATCAACGTGCCGGCCTCGTTCGGCATGGCGGCGTGGCAGACCCTGATGACGGCGGGCGAGCGCTACGGCATCACCCCCTACGGCACCGAGGCGATGCACGTGCTGCGCGCCGAGAAGGGCTACATCATCGTCGGCCAGGAAACCGACGGCTCGGTGACGCCTCTGGACCTCGGCATGGACTGGATCGTCTCCAAGACCAAGGACTTCGTCGGCCGCCGCTCGCTGAGCCGCGCCGACATGGACAAGCCCGACCGCAAGCAGTTGGTCGGCCTGCTCACCAAGAACCCGCAGGAGGTGCTGCCGGAAGGTGCGCAGCTGGTCGAGAAGGTGCTGGCGCAGCCGCCGATGCCGATGCTGGGCCATGTCACCTCCAGCTATTACAGCCCCAACTGCGGACGCTCCATCGCCATGGCGCTGGTGAAGGGCGGCCGCGCGCGTATCGGCGAGACGCTCTACGCGCCGCTCGGCCACGGCCGGACGGTGCCCTGCGTGGTCGCGGAGTCACCGGTGTTCTTCGATCCCGAGGGGGAGCGGCTGAAATGATCGAGCCCTATCTGCGGCAAAGCGCCCTCGACCACCTCGGCCTCGCCGGGCGGACGACGGCGGACGGCGGAGGAGCCGCGGTGCGGCTCGCCGAGAAGACGATGCCTGCCGCCGTCAACCTGCGCGGCGACGCCAAGGACACGGCCTTCGCCGAGGCGGTGCGGCAGGCCATCGGCCTCGACCTGCCGACGGCCCCCAACACCGTGACGACCGGCGACTCCCTCGCCCTGCTGTGGCTGGGGCCCGACGAGTGGCTGCTGGTGCAGCACGACGCGGCGCCCGATGCCGAGGCCCAGCAGGCGGCGCGGCTGCGCGACGCCGTGGGCGGACAGCACGCCTCGGTGGTCGAGGTCGGCGAGCAGTACTGCTGCATCTCCGTGGCCGGCGCCAAGGCCCGCGACGTCATCATGAAGGGTTGCCCGCTCGACCTGCACCCCCGCGCCTTCGGCGGTGTGGGCCACTGCGCCCAGAGCCACCTCGCCAAGGCGGCGATCATCCTGCACCAGGTGAAAGGCGACGCCGACGGCGGACCGGCCTTCGATCTCTACGTTAGGCGATCCTTCGCCGACTATCTCTGGCGTTGGTTAGAGGATGCCGCGGGGGAATACGGGGTCGCGGTGGTCGACGCCTGACGGCGGCATGAAGGGCGGCATGAAGCTCGACCACGTCTTCGTCTTCATCGATCCGGACGGGCCGGAACCGGCGGCCCTGGCGGCCCTCGGCCTCAACGAGAGCTTCCGCCGCGCGCACCCGGGCCAGGGTACGGCGAACGCCTGCTACTGCTTCGACAATGCCTACCTGGAACTGCTGTGGCTGACCGATGCGGCCGAGGCCGGCGGCGCCGCGGCGGCCCGCCTGCAACTCGCCGCGCGCGCCGGCTGGCGGCGGAACGGCGCCTCGCCCTTCGGTATTGCCCTGCGCGGCGGCGAGGCTCGTGGCGCCCTGCCCTTTCCGACCTGGGACTACCGCCCTTCCTACCTGCCTGACGGACAGTCGGTCCCGGTCGCCATCTTCAGCGACGACCCGGCCCAGCCGCTGGTGTTCCGCTCGCCGGGAGACAGCCGTCCCGACGCCTGGCCGCCCGAGCGCTGGCCCGGCGCTCGCGTCGGCGCCCGCCAGACGGCGGCGGGCCTGACGGAGATCGTCGAGGTGACGCTGGGGCTGCCGCAAGCGCCGCACCCGGCGCTGCAGGCGCTGGCGAGCGGCTGGCTCAAGATCGAGACGACGGCGGCGCCGCAGATAGTTCTCGGCCTGTCCCGCGCTCAGGGAACACCGCTCAGGCTGCTGCTGCCGGACTGCCGGCTACTGTAGGAGCCGGGGGCAGCGCCCAGGGCGCGGCCGCCGCGCGCGAATAGGGGGCGCGATGATCAATGCCCAGTTGCGCCGATCGGCCCGGGATGTGACACTCTTCGTCAGGGAAAACAGCAGCCTTTGCGATGTTCGTCTACTATCTGGATGGTTGCCTGACGGCATACTGGCAGCTTTTCGTGCTGTCGCTCTGGCTCGTCAGCCTCCTGTTCATCGCCTACCACGGTCGCAGGCTGCTGCGCGCCCGCGATGCCCTCGCCTCCTTGAAGGCGGCCAACATCACCGGCGCCGCCTACGACCGCATGAAGCCCAACCCTGGGCGCAATCTGCGTTGGCTGCTGGTCGGCTGTGTCGTATCGGCGGCAATTCTGCTCGGCTACGCCGAGTTCTTCAGCACCTTCCGCTGCACGCCGGACTCGATTCTCTGGTGGGTGCCCGAGAACGGCCTGCCACCGTCCTGACTGCCGTCAGGAGAAGGCGTCGGGCATGGAGTCCTTGCGCTCGGCGATGAAGGCCTTGAGGGCCTCGTCGATGCCCGGGTCGAGGGCCGGGGCTTCGTAGCTGGCCAGGGTCTTCTTCCACATGCCGTTGGCGCGCACATAGGCGTCGCGCGCGCCCTCCGCCTCCCACTGCTCGAAGGAGTTGTTGTCGGCGATGGAGGAGCGATAGAAAGCCGTCTCGAAGTTGGCGCGGGTGTGGGCGCAACCGAGGAAGTGGCTGCCCGGCCCGACCTCGCGCAGGGCGTCCATGGCCTGGCCGTTCTCGCTGAGGTCGTAGCCGCCGCAGAAGGTCTGCATCATGCCGAGCTGGTCGGCGTCGATGACGAACTTCTCGTAGGACGACACCAGGCCGCCCTCCAGCCAGCCGGCCGCGTGCAGCACGAAATTGACGCCGCCCAGCACCGTCGGCAGCAGGGTCTGGGAACTCTCGTGCGCGGCCTGGGCGTCCGGCAGCTTGGAGCCGCAGAGCGAGCCGCCGGAGCGGAACGGCACGCCGAGGCGCCGCGCCAGGGCGGCCATGCCGTAGAGCACCAGCGCCGGCTCCGGCGTGCCGAAGGTCGGCGCGCCCGACTGCATCGACATCGAGGAGGCGAAGCTGCCGAGCACCGCCGGCGCGCCGGGCCGGATCAGCTGGGTCAAGGCGAGGCCGGCAAGGGCCTCGGCCAGGGTCTGGGTCATCACGGCGACCGGCGTCACCGGCGACATCGCGCCGGCCAGGATGAAGGGGGTGACGATGCAGGCCTGGTTGTGGCGTGCGTAGACCTTGAGGGCGCCCAGCATGGTGGCGTCGAAGGTCATCGGCGAGTTGGCGTTGATCAGGTTGATCATCACCGTGTTGTTCTCGACGAAGTCGTCGCCGAACGCCAGCTTGGCCATGGCGACGGAGTCCTCCGCGCGCTCCGGCGCCGTCACCGAGCCCATGAAGGGCATGTCGGAGTAGCGCAGGTGGGCGTAGACCATGTCGAGGTGGCGCTTGTTCACCGGGATGTCGACCGGCTCGCAGACCGTGCCGCCGGAGTGGTGCAGCGACGGCGACATATAGGCCAGCTTCACGAAGTTCTGGAAGTCGCCGATGGTGGCGTAGCGCCGGCCGCCCTCGAGGTCGCGCACGAAGGGCGGGCCGTAGACCGGCGCGAAGACCGTCGTGTTGCCGCCGATGACGACGGAGCGTTCCGGATTGCGCGCGTGCTGGGTGAAGCTCGAGGGAATGGTCTCGCAGAGCTTGCGGCAGAGCCCGCGGGGGAAGCGCACGCGCTCGCCGTCGACCTCGGCGCCCGCCTGCTTGAAGAGGGCCAGCGATTCGGGATCCTCGCGGAACTCGATGCCGATCTCCTCCAGCACCGTCTCGGCATTGGCCTCGACCAGGGCGAGGCCCTCCTCCGAGAGCAGCTCGTAGGGCGGAATCCGGCGTTCGATATAGCGGTTCTTGGCCACCGTGCCGCTGCCGCGCAGGGCCCGCCGCGCCTCGGCGCCGCCGCCACCGCCGCGGCTACGGCGTCCGCGCCCGCCCCCATCGCTAGTCGTGGCGCCGTCGGCTTCAGCTGTCCCGGGCATGTCCTGGTCCCCAAAAAACCTGCTCACTGCAGTCAGGAATTATCGGTGCCGCCGCCGGGGGCCCTCTGTCGCGACGGCGACGGCGACCCGCGTTTTTGCGGCGCCAAACCGGCCCCGGAGGACCCGGCCGAAAGCCAACAATTCTGCTGCCTTGCGGCCTGTCCGCCGGAGCCTTGGCGGGGTGTCGGAGATTCGACAAATGCCGTCGCGGGCACGGGGAGCGCCCGGCCCGGCTTCGGAAAGAATAGGCGCCTTCCGGGACGGCCCCACCGTCGCGCCGGATGAGGCATGGCAAAGTGGCCCCCAAGGGCCCCGAGGGCGGAGACAGTTTGAATGGCGCAGTTCCACAAGAGCGCGAAGGTCGTGATCATCGGGCAGGGCGGCATCGTCGGGGCCTCCGTTGCCCATCACCTGATCGAGCGGGGCTGGGACAACATCATCGGGATCGACAAATCGGGCATCCCGACCGACATCGGCTCGACCGGCCATGCGTCGGACTTCTGCTTCAATACGATGCACGACCAGATAACGATCTTCACGACCAAGTACAGCATCGACTTCTTCGAAAAGCGCGGCCGCTACGCGCGCATCGGCGGCATCGAGGTCGCCCGCAAGGGCGACGACGAGCGGATGCGCGAACTCGAACGCCGGGTCAGCTCCGGCCGCGCCTTCGGCAACCGGGTCGAGATGATCACGCCGAAGAGGGTGAAGGAATTGATGCCGCTGGTCGAAGAGGACATGATCCAGGGCGCCCTCTGGGATCCGGACGCGGGCCTGGTGATCCCGCGCTCCCAGGTCGTCGCCGGTGAAATGATCCGCGACGCCGAGGCAACCGGCAAGCTGGAGACTTTGGCCAACACGCCCTGTACCGGTCTCGAGATCGAGAACGGCCGCATCAAGGGCGTCCACACCTCGCGCGGCTATATCGAAGCGCCCTACGTCGTCGTTTGCGCCGGCCTCTGGGGGCGCCTGATCGCGGAGATGGCGGGCGAGGACCTGCCGGTCATGCCGGTCGACCATCCGCTGACCTTCTTCGGGCCCTTCACGGAGTTCGCGGGCACCGGCAAGGAGATCGGCTATCCGCTGCTGCGCGACCAGGGCAACTCCGCCTACCTGCGCGACACCGGCGATCCGAAGTCCACCGAAGGCGGCCAGATCGAATGGGGCTACTACGAAGAGAAGGCGCCGCGCCTGGTCCATCCGCGCGACCTTCTGGAAAAGGAGGAGGCCCGCCTCTCCCCCTCCCAGCGCGACCTCGACATGGAGCAGGTCATCGAGCCCATGGAGCGCGCGATGGAGCTGACCCCGATCCTCGGGGAGCTCGGCTACAACGAGAAGCATTCCTTCAACGGGCTGCTTCAGGTGACCGCCGACGGCGGGCCCTCCATCGGCGAGTCGCCCGATGTGCGCGGCCTGTGGTACGGCGTGTCGGTCTGGATCAAGGACGGCCCGGGCACCGGCAAGCTGATCGCCGACTGGATGACCGACGGCCGCACGGAGATCGACCATCACAGCATCGACTACGCCCGCTACTATCCGATCCAGAAGTCGGAAAGGTACATCTACGACCGCTGCTTCGAGACGGCGTTCAAGATCTACAATCCTCCCGTCCACAACCGCGAGCCCTACTCCAAGGGCCGGAACCTGCGGTGCAGCCCCTTCTATCTGCGCGAGAAGGAGCTGGGCGGCTATTTCATGGAGATCGCCGGCTGGGAGCGGGCGCACGGCTACGCCTCCAACGAGGAGACGCTGCTGGCCAAGTACGCCGACCGCGTGCCGGAGCGCCTGAACGAGTGGGACAACCGCCACTTCTGGCGCGTCTCCAATGCCGAGCACCTGGAGCTCTCCGAGAACGTCGGCATGGTCAACCTGTCGCACTTCGCGATCTACGACGTCTCCGGCCGCGACGCCGAACGGCTGATGGAATACGTCTCCTCCTCGAAGGTCGCCGGCGACACGCCGGTCGGCAAGGGCGTCTACACCAACTTCCTCGACTCCGCCGGCGGCGTGCAGGCGGACCTCACCGTCCTGCGCCTGGCCGAGGACCGCTTCCGCGTCATCGACGGCGGCGACGCCGGCAACCGCGATGCCACCTACCTGCGCCGCATGACGCAGGACAAGGAATGGTCGGTCTTCGTCGAGGACCGCACCGATCATTACGGCTGCATCGGCGTCTGGGGGCCGAACGCCCGCGAGAACCTGAAGAAGCTGGCCGACGATCCGGCCGGACTCGATCCGGAGAACTTTCCCTTCGCGGCCAGCAAGGATTTCACCCTGCGGGGCATTCCGGTGAAGGGCTTCCGCATCTCCTATGTCGGCGAGCAGGGCTGGGAGCTCCACTTCCCGCTCAGCTACGGCCTGGCGCTGTACGACATGTTCCTCGAAATCGGCATCACGCCGATCGGCGTCGAGACCTACGCCAACAGCCGCCGCCTGGAAAAGAGCCTGCGCCTGCAGAACGCCGACCTGCTGACCGACTACAACCTGGTCGAGGCCGGCCTCGCCCGTCCGAAGGTCAAGGCCGTCGACTTCCTCGGCAAGGCCGCCTACCTCGAGCAGCGCGAGCGCAAGCACCAGCCGGCGATGCTCTGCACCCTCACGGTGACGGACAACATCGACAAGGACGGCGTGGCGCGCTTCCCGATGGGCAACTGCCCGATCGTCGATCCCAAGACCAACGAGGTGCTGATCGACTCGCTCGGCCGGCGCTCCTTCACCACCAGCCTGGCCTACGGCCCGTCGGTCGGAAAGAACATCGCGCTCGGCTACCTCCCGGAGGCCTACTGCGAGGAGGGCCGCCGGCTCGAGATCGAGTACTTCAATCAGAAGTTCCCGGTCCAGGTCGAAGCCGTCGGCATGAAGGCGCTCTACGACCCGACCAACGAGCGGATGAAGTCGTAGCGCGGAGAACGCCATCCTAAGGGCGCAGTCTTATACCCGGTCGTCGCCCTCGGCCTCGTGCCGAGGGCCCAGGGCCACCGGAGGGACAGCCGCCCTGGATGCTCGGGACAAGCCCGAGCATTGGAGAACGGGGGTGGCGGCGGGTTCTTGCCGATGACCCGCGCAGGCCCTATCGTCCGGCCTCCGCCTACCAGATAAGGACCGCAGCGAACTCATGGCCGACCGGCTGACCGACCTGCTCGAAACCCGCCCCTGGCTGCTGGCCGACGGGGCCACCGGGACCAACTTCTTCGCCATGGGCCTGCAGCACGGCGATGCGCCGGAGCTGTGGAACCTGGAGCGTCCGGACGAGGTGGTGCGGCACTACCGCAGCTTCATCGACGCCGGCTCCGACATCGTCCTCACCAACTCCTTCGGCGGCACCGCCAACCGCCTGAAGCTGCACAAGGCCGACGACCGGGTCTTCGAGATCAACAAGGCCGCGGCGGAACTCGCCCGCCGCGCCATTGCCGAGAGCGGCCGCGACGACGTCATCGTCGCCGGATCCATCGGCCCGACCGGCGACCTCTTCGTGCCGCTGGGACCGCTGACCGTCGAAGAAGGCGCCAAGGCCTTCGAGGAACAGGCCAGGGGCCTCGCCGCCGGCGGCGCCGACCTCGCCTGGATCGAGACCATGTCCGCCGTCGACGAGGTGAAGGCCGCCGTCATCGGCGCCACCGCCGCCGGCCTGCCCTACGTGGTCACCCTCTCCTTCGACACCAACGGCCGCACCATGATGGGGGTGACCCCGGCGCAGGTCGCCCAACTGGCCCACGAGCTGGACCCCCGGCCCATCGCCTTCGGCGGCAACTGCGGCACCGGCGCCTCGGAGCTGATGGCGGCGATCCTCAACCTGGAAAGCGCCAAGGCGCCGACCGACGTGCTGGTCGCCAAGAGCAACTGCGGCATCCCGCAGTTCGTCGACGGCGAGATCGAGTACAGCGGCACGCCGGAGCTGATGGCCGACTACGCGCGCCTTGCCCTCGACGCCGGCGTGCGCATCATCGGCGGCTGCTGCGGCACCACGCCGGACCACATCCGCGCCATGCGCCACGCCCTGGAGCACCACGAGAAGGGCAGCCCGCCGGAGATGGCGACGGTGGTCGCCAAGCTCGGCGAGATCTCCAAGGGCGCCGTGCAGCAGCAGGCGGGTCCGCTGGGCGCCCTGCCGGAAGCGCCCCAGGGTCGGCGCGGGCGCCGCGAGGGACGCCGCGGCCGGTCGGAGAGCTGAGCCCATGGCCGCCACCGGCCTGCCCGTCATCGACATGGCGCCGCTGTTCCGGCGCGACGACGCGGCGGGACGCTCGAAGGTGGCCAGGGAGATCGAGGCGGCCTGCCGGGCCAGCGGCTTCTTCTACGTGACCGGGCACGGCGTCGGCGAGGCCGTCATCGCGGCGCTCGATACCGCCGCGCGCGGCTTCTTCGCGCTGCCGGAAGCGACCAAGATGGAGATCGCCATGGCCAGGGGCGGGCGCGCCTGGCGCGGCTTCTTCCCGCTCGGCGACGAACTCACCTCGGGCCGGCCCGACGGCAAGGAAGGCATCTACTTCGGCAGCGAACTGCCGCGCGACCATCCGCGGGTGGCGGCGGGATGGCCGCTGCACGGCCCGAACCTCTGGCCGGCGGCAATGCCCGAACTGCGGCCCGCCGTCGAGGCCTACATGGCGGCGACGACGCGGGCGGCGCATCACCTGCTGGAAGGCGTGGCGCTCTCGCTCGGCCTCGAGGACGACTACTTCGCGGCGCACTACACCGCCGAGCCGACGATCCTGTTCCGCATCTTCCACTACCCGCCGACTCCGCCGTCGACCGACGGCCAGGAGAACTGGGGCGTCGGCGAGCACAGCGACTACGGCCTGCTCACCCTGCTGGCGCAGGACCGGCACGGCGGCCTGCAGGTGAAGACGCCGCAGGGCTGGGTCGCCGCGCCGCCGCTGCCCGGCACGCTCGTCTGCAACATCGGCGACATGCTGGACCGCCTCACCGGCGGCTGGTACCTCTCGACGCCGCACCGCGTGCGCAACGACAGCGGCGAGGAGCGCCTCTCCTTCCCTCTCTTCTTCGATCCCGACTTCGCCGCCGAGATGGTGCCGCTGCCGGCCGAGGCCGCGAGGGGCCGGGGCACCGCCGTACCGCGCTGGGACAACGCCGACCTGCAGGCCTTCACCGGCACCTACGGCGACTACCTGCTGGGCAAGGTATCGAAGGTGTTTCCGGAACTTGGTGGGGAAGTGCTGTAGCTTTCGCACTTCTCCGTCAGGAGGAGTTTGCCCTTGCCACCTTCAAGACTGTCGTCCCGGCACTTGTTGCCGGGACCCAACTCCCTGGCCACCCAATCGATTTAAACGTCGTAGCGTGTCGCCACTGGCAAACGTCAATGGGTCCCGGGGTCAAGCCCCGGGACGACGGTGGAGTGTGAACAGACCGACGGTGGCAAGAGGAGTTCGTCAGGCTCGCAGCTTCTCCGCCAGGACGTCGAGCAGCGCTTCCAGTTCGAGCACGCTCTCCAGCACGTGGTGGGCGTGGGGTTCCAGGTCTTCGCGCAGGCCGGTGCCGGTGAGCACGCCGACCAGCAGGCCGGCGCCGGCGCCGCGGCCCATCTCCATGTCGTGGCGGCTGTCGCCGACCACGGCGACGGCGGCGGGATCGAGGCCGGTGGCGGCGCAGAAGCCGGTCATCATGCCCGGCGCCGGCTTGGCGCCATGGCCGGAGTCGAAGCCGGCGACGAAGGCGAAGTGGTCCAGCACGTCGAAGGGCGTGAGGCTGGCGTAGGCGCTGTCCTCGCTGTCGTTGGTGGCGATGCCGAGCACCAGCCCGCGCGCGCGCAGCGCCGCCAGCACCGCCTCCATGCCGGCCACGGCCACCGCCTTCTCGGCGCTGTTGGCCTCGAAGACCGCCGTCAGCCGGGCGGTGGTCGCCTCCGGGTCGCCGCCGGTCAGCGCCGCCCAGGCCGCGCCGATCTCGTCGTTGCCGGCCGCCACGATGGGCGAGTTGGGCAGGCAGGAGTCGGTCGCCGGGTCGTAGCCGATGGCCACCAGCAGCCGCTCGGCCAGCGCCGCGTCGCCGCCGGCCACCTCCAGCGCCGCCATCTTGTTCAGCGGCATCCAGGTCGCCTGGTAGTCCAGCAGCGTGCCGTCCTTGTCGAAAAGAATTCCCGCAATCGTCATAAAGCCGTCTCTCCCGCCTTCTGTTCCGGCCGGTCCGCGGCGCTGCTCTGGCGCAGGATACCGGCGTAGATCTCCTCGTCGCCGCAGACGCCGACCAGCCTGCCGTCCTCGACCAGCGCCACCGGGTGGCCGGTGGCCTGGCGCAGTTCGATGGCGACGCGCATGGACATGTCGCAGGGCGCGGTGATGAGGGCGGTCGCGGGCAGCGCGGCGATGTCCATGCCCGGCTCGTAGGGCAGGAGACGGCCAAGGTAGCCGTCCAGCGTGACCGACTCCGGCGCCCCGGCGGCGTCCAGCTTCACCCGCACGCGCCCTGCGCGATCGAGCAGCACGGCGTCCTCCTCCCGCTTCAACCGGTCGACCGGCGTCATCAGCGAACCGCCACGCAGCACGTTCAGCGGGTTCATGTGGGCGACGAACTCGGCGACGTAGTCGTTGGCAGGCTCCAGCACGATGGACTCCGGCTTGCCGTACTGCACGATGCGCCCGCCCTCCATGATGGCGATGTGGCTGCCGAGCTTCAGCGCCTCGTCGAGGTCGTGGCTGACGAAGATGATGGTCTTCCTGAGGCGCTGCTGCAATTCCAGAAGCTCGTCCTGCAGGTGATCGCGGATCAGCGGGTCGAGCGCCGAGAACGGTTCGTCCATCAGCAGAATGTCGGCGTCGGTGGCGAAGGCGCGGGCGAGGCCGACGCGCTGCTGCATGCCGCCGGAGAGTTCGTGGGCGAACTTGTCCTTCCACTGCGAGAGGCCGACCAATGCCAGCTTGTCCTCGACGATGGCCTCGCGTTCCCTGCGGTCCATGCCGCGCAGTTCCAGGCCGAGGCCGACGTTCTCCGCCACCGTGCGCCAGGGCAGCAGCGCGAACTGCTGGAACACCATGGCGACGCGGTTCATGCGCAGGCGCCTGAGGGTCGCGGGGTCGCAGGAGGCGACGTCGACCAGACCCGCCCCGTGATCCTGCCCGTCGCGCACCATGACCTGGCCGCGGGTCACCTTGTTGAGGCCGTTGACGGCGCGCAGCAGGGTCGACTTGCCGGAGCCGGAAAGCCCCATGAGCACGCAGATCTCGCCCTTCTCGATGGTGAGGGAAGCGCCGGCGACGCCGACCACGTTGTTGGTCTGCTCCAGGATTTCGTCGCGGGTGGCGCCGCGGTCGAGCAGTTCCAGCGCCTTCCGCGGTTCCTTGCCGAAGATGATGTCGACGTTGCGGAACTCGACGGTCTTGGTGTCTTCGCCGGTCATGGCTCAGCGCCCCTTCTGCGCCGGTCCGCGCTGCTTGCAGATGCGGTCCAGCAGGATGGCGATGATGACGATGGCAATGCCGGCCTCGAAACCCTGGGAGATGTTCACCGTGTTGAGGGCGCGCACCACCGGGCGGCCGAGGCCGCCGGCGCCCACCAGGGCGGCGATCACCACCATGGAGAGCGACAGCATGATGCACTGGGTGAGGCCGGCCATGATGGTCGGCAGGGCGTGCGGCACCTCGACCTTCCACAGCAGCTGGCTTCTGGTCGCGCCGAAGGCCTCGCCGGCCTCGACCAGGTTCTTCGGCACCGAGGAGATGCCGAGATAGGTCAGCCGGATCGGCGCCGGGATGGCGAAGATCACCGTGGAGATCAGGCCCGGCACCACGCCGAGGCCGAACAGGAAGAGAGTCGGCACCAGATAGACGAAGGTCGGGATGGTCTGCATGAGGTCCAGCACCGGCCGGATGGCGGTGTAGAGCCAGGGCCTGTGCGCGGCGGCGATGCCGACCGGCACGCCGATCACCATGCAGAACGCCGTGGCGTAGATCACCAGGGACAGGGTCTGGATGGTCTCCGCCCAGTAGCCGAGGTTGATGATCAGCAGCAGCGACAGGACGATGCCGACCACCAGCCAGCGCGAGCGGTGCAGCCAGAAGGCGCCGATGGCGATGATGGCGATCAGCGCCAGCGGCGGCACCGACAGCAGGAGGTAGATCAGGCCGTCGATGAGGAAGCGCAGGCCGTCGGAGACCAGATCGAACAGCCAGTCCGCATGGTCCCGCAGGAAGGTGATGAAGTCCGCGATCACGCGGCCGACCGGGATCTTGTGGCTTTCGATGAAGTCCATGACCGAACCTCTTGCTGTCCCCCCAAAGCGAAACGGTCAGGCCACCCGGCCTGACCGTTTCCAGCTTACACGCAGACCGGCCGCCGTTTACAGGCCGAGGTGAGCCTTCACCGCCGGCAGGCCGTCCTTGCCGTCGAGGGTCTGCACGCCGGCCAGCCAGCTGTCGAGAGCGCCCGGATTGGCCTTCAGCCACTCGGTGGCGGCAACCTTCTCGTTCTTGCCGTCGTTCAGGATGGCGCCCATGATGGCGCCTTCCATCTCCAGCGTGAACTTGAGGTTCGTCAGCAGCTTGCCGACGTTCGGGCACTCCTGGACATAGCCCTTGCGCACGTTGGTGTAGACCGTGGCGCCGCCGTAGTCCGGGCCGAAGAAATCGTCGCCGCCGGAGAGGTAGACCAGGTCGAAGTTGTTGTTCATCGGGTGCGGCGCCCAGCCGAGGAAGACGATGTGCTCGTTGCGCCGCACGGCGCGGTCGACCTGGGCCAGCATGCCCTGCTCGGAGGACTCCACCACCTCGAAGCCCTTCAGGCCGAAGGCGTCGGCCTCGATCATGTCGAGGATCAGGCGGTTGCCGTCGTTGCCCGGCTCGATGCCGTAGATCTTGCCGCCGAGTTCGTCGCGCAGCTTGGCGATGTCGGCGAAGTCCTTGATGCCGGCGTCGGCGGTGTACTTCGGCACCGCCAGGGTATACTTGGCGCCCTCCAGGTTGACGCCGAGCACCTCGACCGAGCCGTCGTCGCGGTAGGCGGCGATGTCGCCTTCCATGGTCGGCATCCAGTTGCCGAGGAAGACGTCGATGTCGCCGTTCTTCAGGCTGGCGTAGGTCACCGGCACCGAGAGCACCTCCGCCTGCGGCGCGTAGCCGAGGCCTTCCAGCACCACCGAGGTCGCAGCGGTGGTCGCCGTGATGTCGGTCCAGCCGACGTCGGAGAAGCGCACGTTCTTGCAGGCCGCCGGATCGGCCGCCTGGGCGGCGCCCATGGCCGCCACCAGGGCCAGCGCGGCCACCGCGCCGCCGAACGAGTGGCTTCTGCGGAATGTCGATTGCATGTTTCTGCCTCCTCTTCCCGTTTTCTTTGCTGCCGGGCGCCCTTTTGCGGGCGTCCCGCCGTTCTGCCTGCCCGTTCCGGCCTTGCGCCGGAGGGGACCGCCCCCGCGCCAAGGCGACAGCTTACCGCCTGCGCCGGGCGCCTCTAAGGTTTTCGCAAGCCAGTGGCGCGAGCCTAGTTTTTATTGATTGAACGTTCAATCAAAATAAAATACCTCTGTACCTGCGAGGCGGCGCCGGCGGCGCCCCTCGCCCCCTAACCTCGCGTGAACGGAGGCCGCAGCGCGGATGCCCAAGGTCGGAGTGGAGGATCTGCGGCGCCGGCAGCTGATCGCGGCGACCATCACCTCGATCCACGAGGAAGGCTTCGCCAACGCCACCATCTCGCGCATCTCCAGGACCGCCGGCCTCTCCGGCGGCATCGTCGCCCACTACTTCGACGACAAGGCGGGGCTGCTGGCCGCCACCATGCGCTCGCTGGCGCAGGATCTGCTGCGCGAGACAGTGAAGCGCCTCGGGGCCGCCGAAACGCCGGAACAGCGCATCGACGCGGTGATCCTCGCCAACTTCTCCGATGAGCAGAGCGACCCGGAGACGGTGTCCGCCTGGCTCGCCTTCTGGTCGGAGGCGCGCAAGACTCCCGCCCTCTGGCGCATCCAGAAGATCAACGAGCGGCGCCTGCTCTCCAACCTGCGCCACGCCTTCCGGCAGCTGCTGCCGGCGGAGGAAGCCTCCCTGGCCGCCGCCGGCCTCGCCGCCATGATCGAGGGGCTGTGGCTGCGCTGTGCCCTTTCCAGCGGCCCGCTCACCATCGACCAGGCGCGCGCCATCGCCCGCGACTACGTCGCCCGCCTGCTGCACAAGGAACGATCCCTCCAGTGACCTCCCCCGCGACGACCAACCTGCCCGAGCAGAAGCTCTACATCCACGGGCGCCAGCAGGACGCCCGCTCCGGCCGCAGCTTCGAGACCGTGAACCCGGCCACCGGCGAGGTCATCTGCCGCGTGCAGCTGGCCGGCGCCGAGGACGTCGAGGCCGCCGTCACCTCGGCCCGCGAGGGCTTCGCCGTGTGGTCGCGCATGGGCGGCACGGCGCGCGGCCGCGTGCTGAACGAGGCGCAGCGCATCCTGCGCGCCCGCAACCGCGAGCTGGCGGAACTCGAGGTCGTCGACACCGGCAAGCCGATCCAGGAGGCGGTGGCGGTCGACGTCATCTCCGGCGCCGACTGCATCGAGTACTACGCCGGCCTCGCCGCTTCGCTGCACGGCGAGCACATGGACCTCGGCGGCGACTTCTTCTACACCCGGCGCGAGCCGCTGGGCATCTGCGCGGGCATCGGCGCCTGGAACTACCCGATCCAGATCGCCTGCTGGAAGTCGGCGCCGGCGCTGGCCTGCGGCAACGCGATGATCTTCAAGCCGGCGGAGCTGACGCCGCTGACGGCGCTGAAGCTGGCCGAGATCTACACCGAGGCCGGCCTGCCCGACGGCGTGTTCAACGTGGTGCAGGGCTTCGCCGAGACGGGCCAGGCCCTCACCCGCCACCCCGGCATCGCCAAGGTGTCGCTGACCGGCGAGGTCGGCACCGGCAAGAAGGTGATGGCCGACGCGGCGCAGTCGCTGAAGCACGTCACCCTGGAACTGGGCGGCAAGTCGCCGCTCATCGTCTTCGACGACGCCGACCTGGAGAACGCGGTGAACGGCGCCCTGCTGGCCAACTTCTACACCCAGGGCGAGGTCTGCTCCAACGGCACCCGCGTGTTCGTGCAGAAGGGCCTGCACGACGCCTTCCTCGCCCGCCTGGTGGAGAAGACCAAGGGCCTGAAGATCGGCGACCCGATGGATCCGTCGACCCAGATCGGCGCCCTCATTTCCAAGGAGCACTGCGAGAAGGTGCTGGGCTACATCGACCTCGGCCGCAAGGAGGGTGCCGGGGTGGCGGTCGGCGGCGGCCGGCCCGACGACCCCGCCCTCGCCCGTGGCAACTTCGTCCAGCCGACGGTCTTCGCCGGCTGCCACGACGAAATGGCCATCGTGCGCGAGGAGATCTTCGGCCCGGTGATGTCGCTGCTCTCCTTCGCCGACGAGGACGAGGCGATCGCGCGCGCCAACGCCACGCCCTTCGGGCTCTCGGCCGGCGTCTTCACCCGCGACCTGGCGCGCGGCCACCGCGTGGTGGCGCGGCTGGAGGCCGGTACCTGCTGGATCAACACCTACAACGTGACGCCCATCGAGATGCCCTTCGGCGGCGTCAAGCAGTCCGGCATCGGCCGCGAGAACGGCCGCATCGCCGTCGAGCACTACACCCAGCTGAAGAGCGTCTACGTCGCCATGAACGGCGTCGACTCGCCGTACTGAGGAACGACGATGCTTGGAAGCGCTCGCCCCTCATCCTTCGAGACGCCCCTGCGGGCTTCTCAGGGTGAGGTCGTGGGAAAGGCCTCATCCTGAGGAGCCTTGCGGAAGCAAGGCGTCTCGAAGGACGAGGACTTCGGCACGGTCTATCCAACGCGTAACACATAGAGTTTCCGCTTCATGCCCGAGACCCAGAGCTACGACTACATCATCGTCGGCGCCGGCTCCGCCGGCTGCGTGCTGGCCAGCCGCCTGACCGAGGACGCCGACGTGCGCGTGCTGCTGCTGGAGGCGGGCGGGCGCGACAGTTCGATCTTCATCCACATGCCGGCGGCACTGGCCAAGCCGCTGGCCAACGACAAGTACAACTGGTTCTACCACTCGGAACCGGAGCCGCACCTGAACGGCCGCCGCATGTACTGCCCGCGCGGCCGCGTCATCGGCGGCTCCTCCTCCATCAACGGCATGGCCTATGTGCGCGGCCACGCGCGCGACTACGACCGCTGGGCGCAGGGCGGGCTGGCGGGCTGGGACTACAGCCACGTGCTGCCCTACTTCCGCAAGGCCGAGACCTACGAGCGCGGCGCCGACGACTACCGCGGCGGCGACGGCCCGCTCCATGTCTCCGCGGGCGCCTGCCGCAATCCGCTGTTCAAGGCCTGGGTCGAGGCGGGCCGCCAGGCCGGCTACCCGGTGACCCAGGACATGAACGGCTTCCAGCAGGAAGGCTTCGCCCACATGGACATGACGGTCCACAAAGGCCGCCGCTGGAGCGCCGCCGTCGCCTACCTGAAGCCGGCCATGACGCGGCCCAACCTGACCGTCTGGACCCGCGCGCTCACCACCCGGGTGCTGTTCGAGAACGGCCGCGCGGTCGGCGTCGAACTGGCCAAGGACCGTGAGCGCGTCACGGTGCGCGCCGAGCGCGAGGTGATCCTCTCGGGCGGCGCCATCAATTCGCCGCAGGTGCTGCTGCTGTCGGGAGTCGGCCCCGCCGACGAGATCAAAGCGCACGGCCTCGACGTGGTGCACGACCTGCCGGGCGTCGGCAAGAACCTGCAGGACCACCTGGAGATCTACCTGCAGCACGCCTGCACCCAGCCGATCACCCTCTACTCGGCGCTGCGGCCGTGGAACCAGGCGCTGATCGGCATCTCCTGGATCCTCTTCAAGACCGGCCTCGGCGCCACCAGCCACTTCGAGGCCGGCGGCTTCATCCGCAGCCGCGCCGGCGTCGAGCATCCGGACCTGCAGTACCACTTCCTGCCCATCGCCATGAACTACGACGGCAGCCACCCGGCCGGCGGCCACGGCTTCCAGGCCCACGTCGGACCCATGCGCTCCCAGAGCCGCGGCGAGATCACTTTGAAGTCGGCCGACCCCAAGGCGCCGCCGCGCATCCTCTTCAACTACATGTCGCAGGAGGCCGACCGCCAGGAGTTCCGCGCCGCCGTTCGCCTGACCCGCGAGGTCTTCGCCCAAAAGGCCTTCGACCCCTTCCGCGGGCCGGAGCTGAAGCCGGGCCCCGAGGTGCAGAGCGACGCCGAGATCGACGCCTTCGTGCGCGAGCACGTGGAGAGCGCCTACCATCCCTCCTGCTCCTGCCGCATGGGCAGCGACGACATGGCGGTGGTCGACGGCGCCGCCAGGGTACGCGGGCTGGAGGGCCTGCGCGTGGTCGACGCCTCCATCATGCCGTCCATCGTCAGCGGCAACCTCAACGCGCCGACCATCATGCTGGCGGAAAAGCTGGCCGACACCATCCGCGGCCGCGAGCCCCTGCCCGCCTCCGACGCCCCGGCCTGGATCGCCCCGCACTGGGACACCGGCCAGCGGTAAGACCGTCTAGTTCCTGTACGATTTGCAACGACGTCGACGACATGCTGATGCACTGACAACTGACCTTGCTTCCCGCGCTTCGGAATTTGGAACGGAGGCATGATGGCAACGATACGAGAGTACTTCGACACAGACCCTAGATCCCTTACGCTCCACGGCGAGTGGAATATCTCTGACACAAGGGGTTCTGAACTAGGTTCGATCATCGCCAAGATTGCGTACGACTTTGTGGGAAACGCGAGGTACTGGTTCTTCTACGTTCCCCAAGGTTCAGACTCGAGCGCCATTCCCCTAATTCTCGACTCTCCCGAAACAAACGCTTGTATCCTGAAATCTGATGGTGACGGGATATTGGCTGAGATGACCTTTTCTGATCTGAATGAGGGAATGCGCTCAGACACGCTCGTTTTCACTAAGCGCATCTTCATCTACATAGATGAGCTACTGGATGCGGCCTCCAAGGCGCAGGTCATGAAACTTGGGCAACAGCGCGGGTTTCACGTCGTAGTTCGCGATAGGCAATATGCGATGAAGCGTTCAGAATACGAGAAGCCGTTAGCTTTCATTTGCCATGATTCTAGGGATAAGGATGATCTTGTCCGTGGGCTAGCCTATGCGCTCATGAACATGATGTGTCCTGTCTGGTATGATGAGTTTTCTCTGAAAGTTGGCGACAGTCTTAGGGCAAAGATTGAAGATGGCCTGAAGAGTTCAAGAAAGTGTGTAATTGTTCTTTCACCTCATTTCCTGTCAAACGAAGGTTGGACCAAGGCAGAATTTGACTCGGTGTTCACTCGCGAGATCCTGGAGAAGAACAACGTAATGCTTCCTATCTGGCACAACGTGAGCAAGGAGGCGGTTTACAACTACAGCCCTCGCCTCGCGGATAAAGTTGGGTTGAGTTCGTCCATTGGGATCGAGGCCTTGGCTAAGAAGCTAGTAACGGCAATTAGAGACGCTGCCATCTGAAGCAGTGCTACAGTGAATCCGCCGCTACTCGGCGCGGGGCTTCTCAACGACGAAATAGCCCGGGTTGGCTGAGAGCTTTTACGAAGCAGCCTGCTGTTTCAGGTAGTCCCGCACCGGCCGGTCGTCCCAGACTTGCACTTCGATGAAGCGGTCGTAACACAGCGGCGGGTCGGTTTTCCAGCGGTCGCCGGGCAAGCCGTAAGCTGCGACCACGTCCTTGATCTCGGCGAGGGTGAAGACTTGGCCATGATAGGGCTTTCGATCACCCGAATCGCCTCTCTCCTTACCTAGAGGAAGGCTCGCCATGCTGTCCGGGTAGGTGAAAGTGACGACGTCAGGTGGTAGGACTGCGAGCGGCATCACGAGCGATGCTGGCCGTGCCGGATCGAGTCCGTCGGCAAAATCGCCGAGGAAGAAGTACAGTGGGTGGGCAAGGTGCGGCGGGCCGAGCTTCCGGGTGCACTCGCCAAGCAACCAGCGCTCGGTCTCCAGCCGCCGCTCCAGATAGTCTTGCCTCAGCCGCGCCAAGCCCGCGGCTCGGATCTCGGATAGGATCGCCTCGGCCTCGCCGCGCGGCAGGCAACAGAGGTTTTGCAGCGCGCCCCGCGCGGGGTGATAGTTGTGGGTGATGACCGCCGGCATCTCGTGCATGCTGCAATCATAGTCGAACCCCGCCTTGGCGCATATCCGCAGCAAGGGAGTTTTACCAATGGCCTACGGCTTCAATCCGCCCGGCGTCTGGTCGCCGGGGACGCGCGCTTTCTCGCAGGGGGTGATCGCCGGCGAGGGGGTAACGCTCCACATCACCGGGCAGGTCGCCTGGGACGCCGACGGCAAGGTGGTCGGCCGCGGCGACGTGGCGGCGCAGACCGCCAAGACCTTCGAGAACATCAAGGTCATCGTCGAGGCCGCCGGCGGCACGCTGGAGGACCTGGTCTCCATGACCATCTACTTCCTCGACCGCGACCACCTGCCGGCGATCCAGGAGGTGCGGCGCCAGTACATCAAGACACCGGGCGCGCCCGCCAGCACGGCGGTCCAGGTTGCGGGGCTGGTGATCCCGGAACTGCTGGTCGAGATCGCGCCCGTCGCCCTGATTCCGCACAAGCGGTTCAAGCGGCCGCCGCAGGCCTGACGGCCCGGCAGCTTTGCGTCGCGCCGGGCCGCGCGCGCGGGTACCCTGCCTAGAGGACTCCGGATTCACCGCTGGCACGTCAATGACCGAAGACTTCGCCCTGCACGAACGCCTCGCGGCCGACACCATTACGCTGGCCGACTGGCCGCTCTGCCGGGTGCTGCTGATGAACGACGCCGGCTATCCCTGGCTGATCCTGGTGCCACGCCGCCCGGGCCTGACCGAGATCCACGACCTCGACCCGGCCGCGCGGACGCGGCTGACCGAGGAGATCTGCCGCGCCTCCCGCGCCCTGCAGTCCGCCGTCACGCCCGGCAAGATCAACATCGGCGCGCTCGGCAACCTGGTGCCGCAGCTCCACGTCCACGTCATCGCCCGCTTCAGGGACGACCCCGCCTGGCCCGGCCCGGTCTGGGGCGCGCGGCCGGCGGTGCCCTATGCGCCGGCGGCCCTGGTGGAGCGGAAAGCTGCGCTGATGGCCGCCCTCGCTGCAGGGGCCTAGAGTCGCGCGACACCGATTTCCGTGGCGATCGCATCCAGCTCGCGGCGGAGCGCAGCGTGCAGGTCGAGGCCCTTCGTCTTGCGCTCGGCATAGGCCGCGTTGCGGCCGTCGCCAGGGATCCGCACGGGGTCGTGCCCAGGCAGCGGCGGCGACGCCCGCATCTCGTCGAATACGCGCGCGGCCGAGGCGGTGTAAGTCTCCGGGTCGCCGAAGGCGGCAATGTCGATGGCCGCGACGAACTGTCCGGTGTTCGTCGGCTCGCGCGTCTCACTTGTAAAGTCCACCACCGCCCTGCCCAGCGCCGCTCCGTTCAGCAGCCCCGCCAGCAGGCCGATGGCGAGGCTGAGTCCGTAGCCCTTCGGCCCGCCGATGGGTAGCAGGTAGCCCTCGTCGCGCCGCTTCGGATCGGTGAGCGGGCGACCGTCGCGGCCGACCATCCAGCCCTCGGGCATCTGCTCGCCGCGCTGGGCGAGTACCTTGATCTTGCCGACCGCGGCGACGGTTGTCGCCATGTCGAGCACGAAAGGATCGGCGCCGCCACTGGGGGACGCGATGGCGATCGGGTTGGTGCCGAGCAGCAGGTCAGTGCCTCCGTAGGGGGCAACGTGGTTTGCGCTGCCGACGGCGGCGCAGAGGCCGATCATCCCAGCCACCGCCTGCGGTCTCACATAGAGCGCCGCCGGCCCCGCGTGGTTGCCACGCCGCACGCCGACCCAGCCGATACCCGCCGCCCGCGCCTTAGACATCGCGAGGTCGCAGGCGGCCTTGAGGGCCAGGTGGCCGAGGCCGTCGTCGCCGTCGACCAGGGCGGTCGCCGCCGTCTCGGTCAGCACGGTGACCTTCGGGGCCGGATTGCAGCCGCCATCACGCAGGCGGTTCACGTACTGGCGCAGGCGGAACACGCCGTGGGTCTCGTAGCCGAGCAGGTCCGCCTCGACCATGAGGCCGGCGACCGTCCTTGCGTCGGCGCCCGGCACGCCCAGCGTCTCGAAGACCCGGACCAGAAGGGCTTCGAGATCGGCGGCGGCGACGGTGCTGGCCGCGACCTCAGACATCGCCGCCCACGACGCGGTCCTTGTGCCAGAACACGAACTTCCGCTGGGTCCAGACCACCGTCGCGAAGAGCGCCAGGCCGACCAGGCTGAGATAGAGAATCAGCGAGAACACGCGCGGCGTGTTGAGCTGCGAGGCGGCGACCCGGATCAGCTCGCCGAATCCCTTGCCCCCGCCGAGGAACTCGCCGGTGATCGCGCCCGCCATGACGCCCACCGCGCCGATCTTCAATCCGGTGAAGAGATGCGGCAACCCCGTCGGCAGCTTCATCTTCCACAGCGTCTGCCAGCGGCTCGCCCCCATGGTCTTGAACAGCATCCGCGCGTTCTCGTCGGCGGCATGCAGGCCCGCGGCCGTGCCGACCACGATGGGAAAGGTCGCTATGAAGGCGGCCAGAGCGACCTTGGACTCGATACCGAAGCCGAGCCAAGCCACGAACAGCGGGGCGAAGGCGACCTTCGGCATGGTGTCGATGGCGACGAGGTACGGCATGATCGCCCGCTCGCCGAACGCCGTCTCGCCGACCAGGACGCCCAGCGAGAACCCTATGGCGATCGCCAGCGCGAATCCGTAGAACACCTCGAGCAGCGTGATCCAGAGCGCATCGAGCATGTAGTCGGCGGCGATGAGGTTCCGACCGACGAAGATGAGATCCCAGAAGGTCTCGGCCGGCGTCGGCAGGATGATCGGCGAAACGAGAGCGAGCTGCGTCACCAGTTCCCACAGTCCGACAAAGACCACAAAAACGAAGATCATAGAGACTGCGCGCGGCACCCGGTCGATCCAGCTGACTTGCTCGATCCAGACCGTGTCGAGTTGCGATTCGTGCTGTTCGAGGCGTTCGGCGCTACTCACAGGAAGGCCTCCTTGTCGAGTCGGCCACGTATGTGTTCGACCAGAGCGCCGAACCGCGGCGTGGTGATCATGTCGAGTGTGCGTGGACGCGGCAGGTCGATCGTGACCGCCTCGGCGATGCGTCCCGGCCGCGGCTTCATCACGTAGACCACATCCGAAAGGATGACCGCCTCGGGAATAGCATGCGTAACCAGAAAGGTCGTGGCATTGCGATCGAGGCAGATTCGTTGAAGCTCCATGTTCATAAAGTCGCGCGATAGTTCGTCGAGCGCGCTGAACGGCTCGTCGAGCAGCAACACGGCGGGCTCGGTCACCAGCATCCGGCAGATCGCCGCACGCTGTGCCATGCCGCCGGAGAGCTCGTTTGGATAGACGCCCTCGAACCCCTTGAGCCCGACGAGTTCCAACAGTGCCAAGCCCTTTGGCCGCGCCGCACGGGCGGCGGCGCGGCCATCACGGATCTCAATAGGCAGCAGGACGTTCTCAATGGTGGTCCGCCAGGGAAATAGGGTCGCCTGCTGGAACATCATCCCGATGTCGCGTCGCGGACCGGTAACTGGCTGGCCCGCAAGAACGACGCGACCCTTCGTGGGGGGGATCAGGCCCGCCATGATCTTCAGAAGCGTCGACTTGCCGCAGCCGCTCGATCCAATCACGGAACAGAAGCCACCCTTCGTCAGGGTCAGGTTTATCCCCTCCAGCGCCCGGATGCCATTCCGGCCGTAGGTCTTCTCCACGCCGGAAAGCTCATACACGGCCTCGCCGGGCGCGAGGTGCACCGGCGAGGCCACTGCGGCTGAATCCATCACTTAATGCCTGCGTTCCAGACCGCGACGAATTCGTTGGTGTAGGCCTTCGACAGATCGTCGAGCGGCGCGGACAGATCACCGGTGGCAAGCAGGCTCTTCTGCCACTCCTCCCAGACGGCCGGAGGCTGGAAACCGAGTCCCATCGACGCATCGATCGGGATGGTCTTGGAACGCACGGCGTCGAATAGCGCCGCGGCGAAGGCCGCGTCCTCGCTCTCCTGCGGATTCCCCGCCTTGAGGTGCGCGAGGACCTTCTCCCGGTTCGCATCGTCGAGGGCGAATGCGTGGCCGCGGGCGAAGGCCCGGCCGAACTTCTCGACCAATTCCGGATTGTTGCGGACCGTGTCGCCCATGGTGGCGAGACCGTTGCCGAAGAACGACTGATACTCCGCCGGCGTGATGTCCCGAACTTTCAGGCCACGCTGGTTCAGGATTGCGGCATCGGCGGTGGACGCCGCATAGGCCGACATGTCGCCGCGGGTGAAGGCGGCGGTCGCCGGCCCGCCGTCACCGACGGTCAGGAAGGTGAAGTCCGAGCCTTCCTTCATGTCGGCGCCGAGCAGCACGTTTCGGGCGAAGCCGACTTCGGCTCCATCGGCCGTGCCGGTGCCAATGGTCTTGCCGCGAAGATCGCTGACGTTCTGGAAATCGGAGCCCTCTTCGACGACGATGCCAAAGTTGGTGCGCGCCGCCACGTTGTAGATGAAGACTACGTCCACGCCGCGGCCGCGCGCCGCAAGCACCGGCCCCGGTCCCGGTCGCCCGAAGTGCGCCTGGCCGGCCGAGAGTGCCTGGAGCACCGGCCCCGATCCGTTGATCGACTCGACCGTGACCTCCAGCCCCTCGTCAGCGAAGTAGCCCTCGCCGATGGCGACGAACACCGGGAAAGAGTTGATGGCCGAAGGGCTCGGCTGAACGAAGGTCACCGGCGTTAAATTCTGCGCAGTCGCTGGCATCCCGGCAAACGTGACGAACGCCGCTGCGAGAAGCCCGCATATTCCAAATCTGACAGTCCTCATAGCATCCTCCCATTGTCATTATGTTTTGTCTCTCCGGTCGGAAAGTTGAACTCCGCTCCGGTCTTCAGGCAACGCGGCGGGCCGCCTCCACGGTACTCACGGGGTTCTCGAGGCGGCCAAGCCCGTCGATCTCACAGGTGACGATGTCGCCGCTCTTGAGGAACCCCGGCGGCTCCATCGCATAGCCGACGCCCGACGGCGTGCCGGTCGCAAGGATGTCGCCGGGCTCCACCGTCATGCCTTCCGACATCGAGGCGATCAGCGACGGAATATCGAAGATCATCGCCCCCGTGTTGCTGTTCTGGCGCAACTCGCCGTTGACCCACAGCCGAATCCCGAGATCGGCGGGGTCCGCGATGTCATCGGCGGTCACGATCCAGGGTCCCATGGGACACGATCCGTCCAGGGCCTTTCCCTTGAAGAACTGCCCTCCGTGGCGGCGTTGAATGTCGCGCGCCGTCACGTCGTTCAGAATTGTATAGCCGAAGACGTGATCAAAGGCGCGCTCGGCGGGAATGTCGCGCCCCACCTTGCCGATCACCACCGCCAGTTCGACCTCATAGTCGATCTTAGTCGACAGCTGCGGAAAGATCGGGATCGTCTCGCCGGGACCGATCACGGCGGTCGCGGGCTTTGTGAAGAACACCGGGTGCTCCGTCACGCCGATCTTGATGTTCTGCGCGCGCTCACCCTCGGCGATGTGCTCGGCATAGTTGCGACCGACACAAACGACGTTCTTGCCCGGATGAGGCACCGGCGCGCGCAGGCGCACCGTGTTGGCCGGGCGGATCGCCGCAGTCAGTTGCCCGGCCTCCGCCGCGGCGGCGGCGCGCGCCGCAGTGTCTTGCGCAGCCGGGCCCGCCTTGATGATCGCGAGCATGGACCCCGAAGCGAAGGCCGCCGCGACATCTGGCGGAAGATCCCTGCCGAAATCACCCAGCGTATCGAGCAGCAGCGCCGAGCCGTCGGAAAGGAGGACCGCCGCCGCGGTCCTGGAACCCAGATCGATCGTCGCTAAGCGCATTCGCTTCTCCCTTTGCATCTGGCCGCCCGGACGCGCCGGGAATGCAATCTATACTTGTTTTAACGGTCCCGAACCGTGCGATGAAGGTACTCGGAATCCGGCCGTTTCTCTTGCGCGCCCAATACCAATGATTGAACCAATCGATCTATTGATCACAACCGCCCGGGCGCCAGATCGGAAACACCGCGGAATTTAAGCATGGGTTCTTGCGAACGCCCAGCGCGAAATTCATGTTACGCCTGACCAATGTGGAAATGGTTGGAGTTTGTAGGAACTCTAATACTGCAATCGCCGAGCGAATTCGCTGGCGACGGCAGGGAGGGCAGGCTGCGCGTGCGCCGCGCTCTCCCCCGACCCGGCGTGCTAATCAACCCTCGGAATCCGCGCCGCTCGAGCGCGCCGGCAACCCAATCATTGCGAGCGAATCGCAGTTTTTTTGCGATCGCGTCCCTCGCCCGCCATCATACCCGCCGCGTTCTAGAGCCTCGAAGGCATGCGCATGCTCATCTCCATGAAGCGCTTCAAGGTGAAGCAGGGCCAGGAGAAGGCCTTCGAGGGCGCCCTCCCAGCGGAGCCCTACGCGGGATGTGTTTTGCAGGAGCGGGTGGAGACGCTGATGGCCGCCTTCGCGGCGCCCTGAAGCGGGCCGCCGCGGGCCCGCAGCGGTGCCTTCCCGGCCTTCGCCTTCTGTGGAACAATGAAAAGAAAAGGTCAGAACCAGGGGTCGCCACAGGGAGAGATACCATGCGAAGGATCGTAACTGCGGGGCTGGCCGGCTTTGCCCTGGTCTGCCTCCAGGCCCCACCCCTGGCCGCCCAGAGCGACGAGGAGAAGCTCGAAACCCTGCTGCAGGAGCTCAACGCGCTGATCGACAAGGGCGCGGCGGAGAACCTGGCCGACCCCTGGTTCCTGCACGACCTGCGGGCGCTCACCGGACGCTACGGCGAGGTCTGGCCGGTCGTCCTGCTCGACCACACCTTCGATTCCAAGGGCACGCTGCCCAAGGCCCCCTGGGAGGTACGCCAGGGCGAGATGAAGATGGACTGGTCGCGCGGCCTGCGCTCCCAGGTGCAGCGCCCGGCAGCGGGCGAGTCGAAAAGCGACAAGGAGGTGGTCGGCGAGATCATTGGCGGCCTGCTCGGCCAGGCGCTCGGCACCAAGGGCTCGCAGGGCAGCCAGGCGGCCGATCCGACCGTTCCCGCGCTCGCCAAGGCGGCGCTGCCGGTCAGCAACGCCTTCCAGCTGCGCGCCGAGGTCACCACCCGCGCCATGCCGCGCGACGACGAGGGCGGCCTGGAACTCGGCGTCTACCAGGGCACCAACGCCGGCTACCGCCTGCTGTACGTCCCCAAGGCGGAGGCCGGTGCCGTGATTTCCCTGCTGGCGGTCTCCGCGCGCGGCACCACGCGGACGGTCGACAGCGCCGAGATCGAGGAGAGCCTCGCCGACGACGCGCCCGTCACCCTCACGCTGTCACGGCGGCAGGACGGCACGATGGCGGCGGCGCTCGGCGAGCAGGAACTCTTCGCGGTCAACGATACCAGCTTCAAGTCGGGCTTCGACGGCGTCCTCATCGCCAATCGTGCCGGCGACTATGCCGTCCGCTCGATGTCGGTTCGCGGCACGCAGTAGCCGCGGCACCTTCGCGTCCTATATCCCCTTCTGACGACCGCCGGCGCGGCGGACAGGAGTACGGATGAACCCCGGGGGATGAGGGCAATGCGCTGCGTTTGGCTGCTGTTTTTCTCCGCCTGCCTGTTGCCGGCGCTGCCCGTTCATGCCCAGGAGGGCGGGCGCCAGAAGGTCGATCTCGAGCTCTGCCTCGCCGTCGACGGCTCCGGCTCGATCCAGGAGGACGAGTTCGTGTTCCAGCGCCAGGCCTATGCCCAGGCGATCACCGATCCGCAGGTGGTCGGCGTCATGACCTCGGGCTTCGAGGGCGCCGTCGCCGTCGCGCTCATGGAATGGGGCGGACCGGACTCCATGCACCCCATCGTCGACTGGACGCTCATCGAGGGTCAGGCGCAGGCCGACGCCTTCGCCGAGGCGGTGGTGGCCGCGCCACGCCGCGCCTTCGGCTGGAACTCCATCAGCAACGCCATCGCCTTCTGCCAGCAGTGGATGGCCGGCAACGGCTTCGACGGCTACCGCAAGGTGATCGACGTCTCCGGCGACGCCGGCCAGCGCGGCGGCATGCCGCTGCCCCTGGCGCGCCAGCTGGCGCTTGACGCCGGCATCGTCATCAACGGCCTCGCCCTGCACTACCGCGGCGGCGGGCTGAGCGGCCCCGGCGGCTCCTCCCTGGTGGACCACTACCGCCAGGACGTCATCGGCGGCATGGGCGCCTTCGCCATCGCCGTCGAGCGCGAGGACGAATTCGTCGACGCGCTCATACGCAAGCTGATCCTGGAGATCGCCTGGGCGGGTCGCTAGCTTGCGCGCACCTCAGCCGCCGCCGGCGATGTAGCCCTTGAGCTGCTCGATGGTGAATTCCTGCTGGTCGATGATGGTCTTGACCAGATCGCCGATCGATACGATGCCGGTCAGCTTGCCCGCTTGCATCACCGGCATATGGCGGAACCGCTTGCCGGTCATGATGGCCATGCACTCGTCCACCGTCTGCTCGGGCCGCACGAAGACCACCTCGGAACTCATAACGTCGCGGATCGGGGTGGTCGTCGACGACCTGCCTTTCAGGATGACGCTCCGGGCGTAGTCGCGCTCGGTAAAAATTCCAACCGGCGCACCATTCTCCGTCACCATCACGGCGCCGACGTTGTGGCTCGCCATCTGCTCGAGGGCATGGAGCACCGTGTCTCCCGGTTCGACGGTCAAGACGTCGTACCCCTTGCTATCGAGCACCTGCTTTATCGTTGTCATGGTACAATTCCCGCAAGTCGGTGAACTGGCCCCCCCAAATCGATGCCGGGCGCCGGCCCGGACACCCGGAAACAACGCTAGCACGAACCGCCACCCACCGGAAGGATCGTAGGCGCGGCAGCGGTCCTGGAGTTTGCGTGATTGGCGGCAGGGACTGCCGGGCGCATCTCATCGCCCTCACCCTTTCTCAGTTCGTCAACTTCGGCCCCGAGCCGAGGGTCCAGGGCAAACGACGAGTGGCCGCCCTGGGTGCCCGGCTCGCTGGCCGAGCATGACAACGGTAGGGGTGGGAAGCGTGGTGCTTCAAATCCGCCCTTGATAGCTGCCGCGCTCTATGACCGCGGCGATGACGGTGAAGGCCTCGGCGGTGAGCGCGTCGTCGAGGGCCGTCTCCAGCTCCGTCCGGCTCGTCACCGTATGGCCGACGCCGCCGAAGGCGCGGGCGATGGCGGCAAAGTCGTGCGCCGCGAAGTCGACGCCGGCGTTCTTCATCTGGCGCTGGCGCTGCTTCAGGTCGATGAGCGCGAGGCTGGCATCGACGAAGACCACGACGATGAGGCGGGAGGAGAGTTCCGCCGCCGTCGACAGCTCGCCCGCCACCATCAGCAGGCCGGCGTCGCCGGTGAAGGCGACCACCGGGCGCTCCGGCTCGGCGAGCTGCGCGCCCAGGGCCAGCGGCAGGGCGCAGCCCATGGTGCAGAGCCCCGTCGACTGCAGCAGGCTGCGCGGCTCGTAGGTTTTCCACATCTGCGCCAGGAGAATGCGGTGAGCGCCGGTGTCGCAGGTCGCCACCGTCTCCTTCGGCAGAACCCGGCGGCAGGTGTCGATGACCGCCGCCGGGCCCCAGTCCTCGTCGCGCGGAAAGGCCCCGGTCAGGGCCGCCTTCAGCGTCTCGATCTCGCCGCCGGCCCAGGTCGCCTGGGGCGTGACGCCATCGCCCAGGATATCCAGCGTCTTGCCCGTGTGGGCGACGAAGTTGAGCCCCGCCTGGTGCATGTAGTGGCGGTTGGGCGCGGCGGCGATGTCGACCACGTGGACCCGCTGCGGATCCCAGACCTCGCGCCAGCCGCTGCGCATCTCGATGGGGTCGTAGCCGGCGCAGAGGACCAGGTCCGCCTGCCGGACGAAGGGCAGCAGCAGGGCGTCCGCCTTGGGCGACAGCCCGGCCGCGCCGAGGCAGAGCGGGTGCTCCTCGGCGACGATGCCCTTGGCCTTGTAGGTGGTGAGGACCGGCACGGAGAAGGTCTCGCAAAAGCGCTCGATGGCCTCGCCGGCGTCGTCGGCCAGGGCGTCGAGCCCGACGATCATCACCGGCCGCCGCGCCTGCTCCAGCCAGCCCCGCGCGCGGTCGAGGTCGTGGCCCGGCGCCGGCACCGCGGGGCCGGACGGCGGGCGGCGTCGCAGGAGGTGCGGCACCACGGTCTCGTCGGCCACCGAGATCGGCACGTCGACGTGCACCGGCCCGGCGCGCGGCTCGGTGGCGATGGCGACCGCCTTGTCGGCGATCACGTCGGCGCCCTCGGCGGTGAGGCGGAAGGAGGCCTTGGTGACCGGGCGCAGCACCTGCTGGTGGTCGAGGACCTGGTGGGTGTAGGTCAGCGCCTCGGTCTCGTCGACGCATCCGGTCAGCACGATGAGCGGCACACGGTCCTGCTCGGCATTGGCGATGACGTTCACGCCGTTCACCACCCCCGGTCCGACCGTCGCCACCAGGATCCCCGGCGCGCCGCTGCGTTGCCA
This sequence comes from Kiloniellaceae bacterium, assembly GCA_050330205.1. Taxonomy (GTDB): domain Bacteria; phylum Pseudomonadota; class Alphaproteobacteria; order Kiloniellales; family Kiloniellaceae; genus Pelagibius. The sequence continues at coordinate 52,100 of JBHJOA010000029.1, read as the reverse complement.
CACCCCCTCGGCCATGAAGCCGGCGGCGTTCTCGTGCTTGGCCAGCACGAAACGAATGCCGGCGGCCTCCAGCGCGTCCACCAGGGTCAGCACCTCGCCGCCCGGCATGCCGAAGGCAAAGCGGCAGCCCGCCTCATAAAGACGCCGCGCCACGAGATCGGCGGCGCGGAGTTTGTGGGGTGTCATGGGAAAGCCTCTCGCATCGATTCTCGGTTCCATATCTATCAGACTTGGCGACGTCCTCGCAGCCCGCCGTGATCGCAGCCCGCCGTGATCGCAGCATGGCACCACCCCGCAACTGTCACCCTCGCACTTGTTGCGAGGGCCCATGGTTCGGCTCGGCGCCCGGCCGGCCTCTCCTATGGCTCCCGGCTCGCGCTCCCCCACTCCAACCAGGGGGCGCTCGCTTGGCCGGGATGACGACCTGGAAGAACCGGAGGGCGAGAACAAACCGGCACCATCGCCCTTCACCCGTCCCAGCCGGCGGTCTATCCTCACCCCCGTGAGCCAGCCCGCCCTTCTGCCCGAGACCGAGCTTTCCGCCCTGCCGCCGCGCTTTGCGGCCTGGTTCCGGGCGCGCGGCTGGGCGCCGCATGGGCACCAGCTCGCCATGCTGGAGGCCGCCCGGGACGGGGCCTCGGCGCTGCTGATCGCGCCGACCGGCGGCGGCAAGACCCTGGCCGGCTTCCTGGCCTCCCTGGTGGACCTGGCGGAGAACGCCCATGAGGGGCTGCACACCCTTTACATCTCGCCGCTGAAGGCGCTGGCGGTGGACATCCACCGCAACCTCACCCAGCCGATCAAGGAGATGGGGCTGGCGATCGCCTGCGAGACGCGCACCGGCGACACGCCGCAGTCGAAGCGCCAGCGGCAGCGCCGCAAGCCGCCGGGTATCCTCATGACCACGCCGGAGTCCCTCGCCCTGCTGCTGTCGTACTACGACGCGCCGCAGGTTTTCGGGAGCCTGAAGTGCGTGGTAATCGACGAGCTGCACGCCTTCGCCGGCACCAAGCGCGGCGACCTGCTGGCCCTCGGCCTGGCCCGCCTGCAGAGCCTTTCGCCCGGGCTGCGCCGGGTCGGCCTCTCGGCCACGGTGCACGACCCCGACTGGCTGGCCGCCTGGCTGTCGCCCGGCGCCGAGCCTTCGGGGGTCAGGCGGGGAGTCAGGTGCGTGCTGGGCCGCGACGGCGCCGAGGCGGAGGTCGAGATCCTGACCACGCGCGAGCAGCTGCCGTGGTCCGGCCACATGGCGGTGCACGCGCTGGCCGAGGTCTACCAGCGAATAAGAAATGCCGGCACCACCCTGGTCTTCGTGAACACCCGTGCCCAGGCGGAGATCGTGTTCCAGGAGTTGTGGCACCTGAACGACGACGGCCTGCCCATCGCGCTCCATCACGGCAGCCTCGCCGTCGAGCAGCGCCGCAAGGTGGAGGCCGCCATGGCCGCCGGCAAGCTGCGCGCCGTGGTGGCGACCTCCTCGCTCGATCTCGGCATCGACTGGGCCGCCGTCGACCTGGTGGTGCAGATCGGCGCGCCCAAGGGCTCGGCCCGCCTGCTGCAGCGCATCGGCCGCGCCAACCACCGCCTCGACCAGCCGAGCCGCGCGCTGCTGGTGCCGGCCAACCGCTTCGAGGTGCTGGAGTGCCGCGCGGCGCTGGAAGCCGTGAAGGCGCGCGCGCTGGACGGCGACGCGCCGCGGCCCGGCGGCCTTGACGTGCTGTCTCAGCACATCCTCGGAACCGCCTGCGCGGGGCCGTTCCGGGCCGACGACCTCTACCGCGAAGTCACCATGGCCTTTCCCTACAGGGAGCTGACCCGCAAGGATTTCGACCGCACCCTGGAGTTCGTCGCCAGCGGCGGCTACGCGCTGAAGAGCTATGAGCGCTATCGCCGCCTGGGCCTCGACAAGGAAGGCTGCTATCGCGTCGCGCACCTTCAGCATGTGAAGCGCTACCGCCTCAACGTCGGCACCATCGTCGAGGCGCCCGTCTTAAAGGTGCGTCTGAAGAACGGCCGCCTGCTGGGCGAGGTGGAAGAGTATTTCGTGAACGGCCTGCTGCCCGGCGACTCCTTCATCTTCGCCGGGCAGCTGCTGGCCTTCGAGGGACTGCGGGAAAACGACGTGATGGTGAGCCGCGCCGCCGGCGGCGAGCCCAAGGTGCCGGCCTACGCCGGCGGGCGGCTGCCGCTCTCCACCCACCTGGCCGAGCGGGTGCGCGACATCCTGGAGCACCCGGAGGCCGGCCACGACCTGCCGCCGGCGGTCGTCGAGTGGCTGCGGATACAGCGCTGGCGCTCCCAGCTTCCCCCGGCAGACGGCCTGCTGGTGGAGTGCTTTCCACGCGGCGGCAAGGCCTTCCTGGTGGCCTACTGCTTCGAGGGCCGCAACGCGCACCAGACCCTCGGCATGCTGCTGACCCGGCGCATGGAGCGCGCAGGCCTCTCGCCGCTCGGCTTCGTCGCCACCGACTACGTGATCGCCGTGTGGAGCCTGCAGCCCGTCGAGGATATCGACGCGCTCTTCGCCGAGGACATGCTGGGCGACGACCTGGAGGAGTGGATGGCCGAGTCCTCCATGCTGCGGCGGACCTTCCGCAACGTGGCGGTGATCGCCGGCCTCATCGAGGCGCGCGCGCCGGGGCGGGAGAAGTCCGGGCGGCAGGTGACCTTCAACGCCGACCTCATCTACGACGTGCTGCGCCGTCACGAGCCCGACCATATCCTGCTGCAGGCGACCCGCGCCGACGCGGCGGGGGGCCTGACCGACATCGGCCGCCTCGCCGGCATGCTGAAGCGGGTGAAGGGCCGCATCCGCACCCGCCGCCTCGACCGCATCTCGCCACTGGCGGTGCCGGTGCTGCTGGAGATCGGCCGCGAACAGGTATACGGCAGCGGCCTCGACGAACTGCTGGACGAGGGTGCCCAGGCGCTGATCGAGGAAGCGACCGCCGGCATGGAGATCGGCGTCGGCCAGGCGGAGCTGCCCCTGTGAGCGGCATGCACAGATCCGGCCGCCTGGTGGTGAACGGGGTCGCGCTGCAGGGCGACGTGAGCGGCGCGCTCGTCTGGCCGGCGCGGCGCCTGGCGGTGGTCGCCGACCTGCACTTCGAGAAGGCGACCGCCTTCGCGGCCCGCGGCAGCCTGCTGCCGCCCTATGACACCGCCGCCACCCTCGACAAGCTGGAGGATGTCATCGCCCGCCACGCCGTCGAGCGGGTGATCTGCCTGGGCGACTCCTTCCACGACGACAGCGCCGCCGAACGGCTCGACCCGGCGCAAGGGGCGCGTGTGAAAGCCCTGACGGCACGGCTGGACTGGACCTGGATCGCCGGCAACCACGACCCGGCACCGCCGGCAGACTGGGGCGGGCGCGTGGCGGCGGCCGTCACCGAGGGCGCTCTCACCTTCCGCCACGAGGCCGAGCCGGGGGCAGGCGGCGGTGAGGTGTCGGGGCATTTCCATCCCAAGGCGGCGGTCGCCCTGCGCGGCAAGCGCATCACCGCGCCCTGCTTCGTGACCGACGGACGGCGGCTCATCCTGCCGGCCTTCGGCGCTTTCACCGGCGGCCTCAACGTGCTCGACCCGGCGATCTCGGGGCTTTTCCAAAAGGGCTTCCAGGCGACCCTGCTCGGCCGCAACGGCCTCTTCGCCTTTCCCAGGCGGGCGCTGGTGTAGACAAACGAAAGAGGTTGCGGCCGTCCTCGCATGTGGGGGACGGCCGCAACGAGGTGCGGCAGCGGATGGGGGTCAGGTGCGCTGCCGCTATGGGAGCTTGGGGGTACCTGCCTGACCGCTTACTGAGGCAATACGACGGTATCGATCACGTGGATCACCCCGTTCGAGGCCTCGACGTCGGCCTGGATCACCATGGCGTTGTCGACGGCGACGCGACTGCCCATGGCATCGATGCTGAGGTCGCTGCCCTGCACGGTGCCGGCCTCGAGCTTCTTGCCGGCGATGTCGGAGGACATCACCTTACCCGGCACCACGTGGTAGGTGAGGATGGCGACCAGCTGGTCCCTGTTCTCCGGCTTCAGCAGGTCCTCGACGGTGCCCGCCGGCAGCTTGGCGAAGGCCTCGTCGGTCGGCGCGAAGACGGTGAAGGGACCTTCGCCCTTCAGGGTCTCGACCAGGCCGGCGGCCTGCACGGCCGCGACCAGGGTGTTGAACTGACCGGCCGAGACGGCGGTGTCGACGATGTCCGCGGCCTTGGCGGCAACGGCGGAGAGAGCGAGCGGCGCGGCGACGGCAGCCGCGAGGATCGCACGGGAAAGAGCTTTCATGGAAATGCCTCCGTTGAGTGGAACTGACGTTCGGATCCGTGCCGCGTCGCCTTGCAACCGACGCCGCGCGTCCGACTGACCGCCCAACTAAGCTTCTCCCATCACGCTTCAAGTCATTGGAACAGAAAGAAAAAATATTTTCTCAAGGGTGATCGAACGGCGCGGCGGGAACGTATAACAAGGTTCATGCCCGTCCCGGAACAGGAAGACCGATGCCCGCCGCTGCGCCCGTGATCGTCTGGTTTCGCAGGGATCTGCGTCTCGCCGACAACCCGGCGCTGGCGGCCGCCGCCGCGCGCGGCGCGCCGGTGCTACCGCTTTTCATCCTCGATGCGGCGGAGACACCGTCACCCGGCGGCGCGGCACGCTGGTGGCTGCATCACAGTCTCCGGGCACTCGCCGGCGACCTGCGGCGGCACGGCGCGCCGCTCTGCCTGCGCCGTGGCACGGCCGAAGAGATTCTGCCCGAGCTGGCGCGGCGCGTCGGCGCCGGCGCGGTGTTCTGGAACCGCTGTTACGAGCCGCAGGCGGTGGCGCGCGACAGGCGGCTGAAGCGCAAGCTCTCCGACGAGGGCCTCGAGGTCTCCTCCTTCAACGGCGGCCTCCTGGTCGAGCCCTGGGAGCTGCAAACCGGCAGCGGCGCGCCCTACAAAGTCTTCTCGCCGTTCTGGAGAGCCCTGCAGGCGGCTGGCGATCCGCCGGCGCCGCTCGCGCCTTCGGACAGACTGAAGGGCCTCGAAGGTATCGCCAGCGACGACCTCGACACCTGGGAACTGCTGCCGGTGAAGCCCGACTGGGCGGGCGGCCTGCGCGCCGCCTGGACGCCCGGCGAACGCGGTGCCGCGGCGCGGCTCACGGCGTTCCTCGACGGCGGGGCGGCGCACTACAAGGCCGAGCGCGAGCGCCCGGACCGCGCCGGCACCTCGCGCCTGTCGCCGCACCTGCACTGGGGCGAAGTCTCGCCACGCCAGATCTGGCAGGCGACGCGCCACGCCGTTGCCGCCGGGCGGCTCGCCGACAGCGCCGCCGAGGCCTTCCTGCGGCAGCTCGGCTGGCGCGACTTCTCCCACAGCCTGCTGTTCCACTGGCCCGACTTTTCCGAGCGGTCGTGGCGGCGCGAATTCGAGGCGTTTCCCTGGCGCGACGACGAGGCCGCGTTCCGGGCGTGGTGCCGCGGGCGTACCGGCTACCCCATCGTCGATGCCGGCCTGCGCGAACTCTGGGCGACCGGCTGGATGCACAACCGCGTGCGCATGGTCGCCGCCTCCTTCCTGGTGAAGCACCTGCTGATCCCCTGGCAGCACGGCGAGGCTTGGTTCCGCGACACCCTGGTCGACGCCGACCTCGCCAACAACACCGCCGGCTGGCAGTGGGTGGCGGGCTCCGGCGCCGATGCCGCGCCCTACTTCCGCATCTTCAACCCGGTGACCCAGGGCGAGAAGTTCGACCCCAAGGGGGACTATGTCCGGCGATGGGTTCCCGAACTTTCCGGACTGCCGGGCGATACGATTCACCGCCCCTGGGAAGCACCGGCAGACCTGCTCGCGCAGGCGAAGGTGACCCTGGGCTCGACCTACCCGAAGCCGATCGTCGACCACAAGGCCGCCCGCGCCCGCGCCCTGGCCGCCTATGAGGAAATGAGGAAAGCCCCGTAGCCGCGGCTACTTCGGTGACGGCCAGCGGCGCCAGAGGGTGTCCTCGGTCCAGCCGAGGGCGGCGAGGTCGCCGCGGCGGACCTCGGCGTCCTGCTCGAGGAAGAACTCGTCGAGCTGCGGCGGCGCAACCGAGGTGCCGGAGAGCATGCAGTGCGCCTGGCCGCGGTGGTGAACCTGGTGCTCGAAGAGGTGCAGCAGCACGCGGTCGCAGCGCTCGATGCGGTCGCCGTCGTCGCGGATGAGGCGCACGGGCTTGCCCAGCACCGCTTCGTCGAGCGCTTCGCAAAAGGCGATGAGGCGCCGGTCGACGGCCGACTGCTCGCCGTGCAGGTCGGGCAACGTCGTGCAGGGCACCTCGTCGACAAAGGCGTCGAGCCCCAGGCTGCCGCCCTCCAGGGCGTCGACGTAGAACCAGTCGACGATGAGGATGTGGTTCAGCGTCGCCAGCAGCGAGGGAAAGAAGCCGACGCGCGGCGCGGCCAGCTCCGCCGCCGGCAGCCGCGCACAGGCCGCCAGCAGACGGTGATTCGCCCAGGCGTTGTTCTGCGCCTGCGCCAGCAGATAGCTTTGCGGCTGCATGAGCAGACGCTACAGCCGCGGGCCGGGGATGTCGATGGCGTAGGAGGTGAGCTGCTCGGTGATGAAGTCGAAGGCCTCGTCCACCGAATCGGTGCGGAAGAACAGCTCCAGGTCCTCGGCGTTGATGGTGCCGTAGCGCTCCAGCGCTTCGAGATTGATGACCTCGGACCAGTACTTGCTGCCGAACAGCACGATGGGCATGTGCTTGCGGATCTTGCCGGTCTGCACGAGGGTCAGCAGTTCGAAGAACTCGTCCAGGGTGCCGAAGCCGCCGGGCATCACCACCACCGCCTTGGCGAGGTAGGCGAACCAGAACTTGCGCATGAAGAAGTAGTGGAACTCGAAGTTCAGCTCGCGGCTGATGTAGGGATTGTCGATCTGCTCCATGGGCAGGGAGATGTTGAGGCCGACGTTGAGGCCGCGCGCTTCCGAGGCGCCGCGGTTCGCCGCCTCCATGATGCCGGGGCCGCCGCCGGAGCAGACCACGAAGCGGCGGTCGTCCTGCTCCAGGCCCTTCGACCACTCGGTGAGCCGGAACGCCAGTTCGCGGGTCGCCTCGTAGTAGCGCGACATCTCGAGATCGCGCTGCGCCACCTTGAGATCGCCGCCTGCCGCCCGCGCGTCCTCCAGCCGGCGCTCCGCGTCCTCGCGCGGCAGGATGCGCGCCGAGCCGAAAAAGATGATGGTGTCGTCGATCTTGTAGTGCTTGAAGCGGGCATTGGGCTCGACGTATTCGGACAGGATTCTCAGCGAGCGCGCCGAGGAACTCTCCAGGAAGTCGAGATTGCGGTAGGCCTTCATCGGCCCCGGCCGCCCGACGGGGGTCGCTTCGCGATCGGTCGGCGGGGCGGATTCCGCCGCGCCCTTGCCGCCGGCGGCCTTGTCGTTCTTGTCTCGCTTCATGGCTTTTCGCTCACTGTTCCGGCGATACTCTAGCCGGCCAATTCTTGATGAATCCTTCCCGCGACCCGGCAGCCGCCGCCGTCATCGCCGGACCGGAAAGCCGAAAGCCCCCGCCGGGAGAACCTCGGCGGGGGCATTCCCGGGTCGCCGCGCGACGCGGAGAAAGGGTGTTACCGGTCCATCTCCCACTTGCGCACGAAGCTGCGGGCGAGGTCGCGCCAACCGACATTGGTGGTGACGCCGTGGTTGGAAACGCCGGTCACGAAGAGGCCCGCGTCGCTCCACAGCAGCACCCTGCCGCTGCGCTCCGTCTCCGTCAGGCGGTCGAAATACCGGGTGTTCTGCAGCGCCAGGGCCTCGACGTAGCTGATGCAGACGTCGCCTTCGTAGCGCAGGGTCGTCGCCTTCAGCTGGATCCACACATGGGCGGACTGCTGGACGACGATGTTCTTCTCGGCCAGCGGCTGCCGGAACGAATCGAGCATCAGGTCGGCGGTCATGCCGCAGGCGCGGCTCTGCTCGCTGAGCGGGGCGACGCTCATCTGCACCACATTGACGCCGGCAAGCGGCCCGCCGATGACGCGGGCGGGCGGCTGGACCTCGCTCTGAGCCTGCGCGGCGGACGCGAGCGCCGTCGTGAACAGGACGGCGGCGGCAAGTCGGCATAGCATCGGCATCATCATGGACTCCCTGGTTATCGTCGCGATCGGCCGGCCCGGAGTATGCCACGCGATCCCCGCCGCTTGGATTCAAAATGTCGCGACCGCGACGCTCCGAGGCCCAGCGATGACGGGAAGCAGGACGGCCGCGGCGGATTCCGCTAGTCTGGAGGCGGTGGAGGGCAGGTACGGGGGCGGCCGCTGCAGCCCGCGACCCCCGCGGCCCGAAGGAGCACGATATGTCGGATTTCCGCAACGCAGCGTTCCCACCGTCGGTGCAGCTCGCCGTGGCGGCGGGGCTGCTGGTCCTTCTGCAGGCATGCGCTCAACCGCAGCAGCAGCCGGGTGCGCAGCCGCCGGCGAGCCTGGCGCCCGATACGGCACCGCAGGCCGCGTCGCTCGGCGGCCGGATGATCGCCGATGCTCGGGAGTATCCCTGGAGCGCCCTCGGCCGGGTCAATCTCGCCGGCACGGGCTTCTGCACCGGCGTCGTCATCGGCCCGCAGCATGTCCTGACCCAGGCACGCTGCCTCTATGCCGCCCGCGAGGGCCGCTGGTGGCAGCCGCAGGAGCTGCACTTCATCGCTGCCTACCAGCGGGACAGCTACCTCGCCGATTCCAAGATCGCGGACTTTTCCGTGGCGCCGGGTTTCAACCCCCGGGCCGGCACCAGCCTCAGCAACATCACCAACAACTGGGCCCTCGTCACGCTGCAGCAGCCGCTCGGCAACGCGACCGGCTGGCTCGGGCTGGAATGGGACAGCGCCCGGCTGCAGCAGGCCGCGCGCGGCGTCGGCACTGCCTACCTGCGCGCCGGCTACCGCGCCGACTGGCCGCATGCCGTCAGCCTGCACTTCGGCTGCGACGAGTCGGAGGCCGGGCTGGTGCGGCTCTGCGAGGCGACGCCGAGCGAGCTCGCCCTGCCGACCTTCGTCGCGACCGATGGCGAGCTGCGGGTGCTGGCCGACTTCTATATCTCCACGCCCGCCGAAGGCGACAACCTGGCGCGCCTCACCGGGAACGCCATTGGCGGCGCCCGCCTGGGGCGCACGCAGGCGCCTGCCGGCCAAAGCCAGGTGCGCGGCCAGCCGACGGCGACCGCCACCGATCTGCTGGCCTCACTCGGCTACGAGGTCTCCGGCGGCAGGCTGGGGGCTGCGGCCGCGGCCTTCCGGCGCGACCGCGACCTGCCGCCCGGCGAAGGCATCGACCTCGCGCTGCTCGCCGCGCTCGTCAGCGCGGCCCAGGCCGGCGGACGCTGATCCCGCGAAAAAATGGGGGCGGTCGTGAGACCGCCCCCGAAGTCCTATGGAGGAAAATGCTGCTTGAGCGCAAGTCTGCTGCGTCAAGCGGCGAGCCCGGGCCGAAGCCCGGGCCCATCAGCCGATGGCTGATTCGTGTACCGGCTTACTGCCAGCGCTTGATGATCTCCTCGTAGGCGATGGTCTCGCCCTGAGGCTTCTCGTTGTCGAGCTTGGCCTTCGGGCCGTCGGGCCGGCCGAGCCACTCCGAGGCGGCCTTCTCCTCGTTGAGGCGCGGACCGCAACCGCCGTAGACGTTGGCCTGCTCGTCGGCCTGCTGCATGCGGGCCATCACCTGGTCCATCTCGCCGGCCAGCCGGTCCATGGCCTCCTGCGGCGTGAAGGCGCCGGAGTTCACGTCACCGATCTGCTGCCACCAGAGCTGGGCCAGCTTCGGATAGTCCGGCACGTTGACGCCGGTCGGCGTCCACAGGACACGGTCGGGCGAGCGGTAGAACTCGACCAGACCGCCGAGCTTCGGCGCCCGCTCGGTGAAGCTATCGTGCCGCACCGAGGAGTCGCGGATGAAGGTGAGGCCGACATGGCTCTTCCTCACGTCCACGGTCTTGGAGACGACGAACTGGGCATAGAGCCAGGCCGCCTTGGAGCGTTCGACCGGAGTCGACTTCAGGAGGGTCCAGGAACCGGCATCCTGATAACCGAGCTTCATGCCTTCAACCCAATAGGGACCGTGCGGGCTCGGCGCCATCCGCCACAGCGGGTTGCCGTCGTCGTCGACGGTGTTATTGCCTTCCGACTTCGGCGCCACCATGGAAGCGGTGAAGGCCGTGTACCAGAAGATCTGCTGGGCCACGTTGCCCTGGCTCAGCGCCGGCAGCGACTGGTAGAAGTCGTAGCTGGCCGCCCCCGGAGGCGCATACTGACGCAGCCATTCGTCCCACTTGCGGATGGCATAGACGGCCGCCGGGCCGTTGGTCGCACCACCGCGGGTCACCGAGGCCCCCGCCGGGTTGCAGGAGCCTTCCTCCATGCGGATGCCCCACTCGTCGATCGGACGGCCGTTCGGCAGGCCCTTGGAGCCGGCGCCGGCCATGGAAAGCCAGGCGTCGGTCATGCGCCAGCCGAGGTCCGGTGCACGCTTGCCGTAGTCCATGTGGCCGTAGACGCGCACGCCGTCGATCTCCTTCACGTGCACGCTGAAGAACTCGGCGATGTCCTCGTAGGCCGACCAATCGACCGGCACCCCGAGATCGTAGCCGTAGATCTCCTTGAACTGAGCCTGGAGCTCAGGCCGGTCGAACCAGTCTTTTCGGAACCAGTAGAGATTGGCGAACTGCTGGTCCGGCAGTTGGTAGACCTTGCCGTCCGGACCTGTGGTGAAGGAGATGCCCATGAAATCGTCGATGTCGAGCATCGGGTTGGTCACGTCCTTGCCTTCGCCGGCCATCCAATCGGTCAGATTATGGGCGAGCTGGAGGCGCGAGTGCGTGCCAATCAGGTCCGAGTCGTTGATGTAGGCGTCGTAGAGGTTACGCCCGGTCTGCATCTGGGTCTGAACCGCCTGCACCACCTCGCCTTCGCCGAGAACCTGGTGATTCACCTTGATCCCGGTGATCTCCTCGAAGGCCTTGGTCAGGACTTCCGACTCATAGCTGTGCGTCGGGATCGTCTCCGAGAGCACGTTGATTTCCATGCCGCGGAAGGGTTCCGCCGCCTTGATGAACCACTCCATCTCGGCAATCTGCTCGGCGCGCGAGAGCACCGAGGGCTGGAATTCGTTGTCCACCCACCTTTCGGCGGCGGCCATGTCGGCCTTGGCGGCGCCCGTGCTTGCCACAATGGCAAGGACCGTTGCCGTCGTCATTAGATATCTTCGCATGCGATACCTCCCTTGCATTTTTTGTTGACGACACTCGATGCGGCAAACAACGCCGCACCATCCCTAAAACCCACTAGACGTAACGAAACACCAGGAACGCGTAGACCAGGGACAGTCCAAGCGCCCACCACAGCGGTCCGGCGGCGAGAGCCAACCAGCCGAGATGGATGTATGCGCTGCCGAGCAGCGAGATGAACAGCCGGTCGCCGCGGGTCGTGTCGAGCCCGAGCACGCCGTGCCGCGGGTCGCCGCCGGGCCGCTTCAGTTCCCAGAGCGTCATGCCGATCAGCAGCAGCGCGATCACCCCGAAGAAGGTGGCCGTCTGCCAGGTCCAGGCCATCCATGTGAGACCCATGGTCAAACCCTCCCCATCGCAAAGCCCTTGGCGATGTAGTTGCGGACGAAATAGATGACGATTGCGCCCGGGATGATGGTGAGCACGCCCGCGGCTGCGAGCAGACCGAGTTCGTAGCCGGAGGTGCTGGCGGTTCGGGTCATAACGGCGGCGATCGGCTTGGCGGCGACCGAGGTCAGCGACTTGGCCAGCAGCATCTCGACCCAGGAGAACATGAAGCAGAAGAAAGCCGTGACGCCGATCCCGCTGCCGATCAGCGGCATGAAAATCTTCACGAAGAAGCGCGGGAAGGAGTAGCCGTCGAGATAGGCCGTCTCGTCGATCTCCTTCGGCACACCGGAGATGAAGCCTTCCAGGATCCACACCGCCAGGGGGATGTTGAACAGGCAGTGGGCCAGCGCCACGGCAACATGCGTGTCGAACAGGCCCAATGCCGAATAGAGCTGCAGGAATGGCAGCGCGAAGACCGCCGGCGGCGCCATGCGGTTGGTCAGCAGCCAGAAGAACAGGTGCTTATCGCCGAGAAAACGATAGCGCGAGAAGGCATAGGCCGCCGGCAGCGCGAAAGCGACCGATATCACCGTGTTCAGCCCGACGTAGATGATCGAGTTGACGTAGCCGCTGTACCAGGTCGGGTCGGTGAGGATCTTGACGTAGCTGGCCGTCGTGAACTGCGCCGGAAACCACGAGAAGCCGCTCAGAATCTCGTTCGTCGTCTTGAACGACATGTTCAGCAGCCAGTAGATCGGCAGCATCAGGAAAACGATGTAGAGCGTCGGCACCAGCCAGCGATGATGCCTCATTTCTTCTCTCCCTGCATGATGATCGTGTAGAACAGCCAGCAGACGAGCAGGGTCATCAGGAAGTAGATGATGCTCATCGCCGCCGCGATCCCCAGGTTGAACTCACCGAGCGCGGCCTTCACGAGGTCGATCGACAGTACCGTCGTCGAGTTGCCCGGCCCGCCGCCGGTCAGCACGAAGGGCTCGGTGTAGATCATGAAGGAGTCCATGAAGCGCAGCAGCACGGCGATGGTCAGCACGTGCTTCATCTTCGGCAGCTGGATGTGGCGGAACACCGCCCAGCGCGAGGCGCCGTCGATCTGCGCCGCCCGATAGTAGTTGTCGTCGATCGACTGCAGGCCGGCGTAGGCCAGCAGCACCACCAGCGACGTCCAGTGCCAGACGTCCATCAGGATGATGGTGAACCAGGCCGACGTCCGGTTCTGGGTGAAGTCGTAGGAGAACCCCAGCCAGTTGAGCCCGTAACCCAGAAGGCCGATGTCGGGCAGCGCGTAGATGTTCCACATGGCGCCGACGACGTTCCAGGGAATCAGCAGCGGCAGCGCCATCAGCACCAGGCAGACCGAGGCCCAGAAGCCCGAGCGCGGCATGGTCAGGGCAATGGCCACGCCGAGCGGAATCTCGATCGCGAGGATGGCGCCGGTGAAATAGAACTGGCGCAGCAGCGCCGCATGGAAGCGGTCGGAAGCCAGCACCTCGCTGAACCAGCGCGAACCTTCGAAGAAGAAGACGTTATTGCCGAAGGTCTCCTGTACCGAGTAGTTGACCACGGTCATCAACGGGATGATGGCGTTCAGCGCCACCAGCGCCACCACCGGCAGCACCATGAACCACGCCTTGTTGTTGGCTGTCTTTTCCATGGCTCAGGCTCCCCCGCCCGCTTGCGCGCGCACCAGGTGAGAGTCGCGGTAGATGTTGATGCGTGCGGGATCGATCACGGCGCTGGCCCCCTCGGGCACCTCGGCGCCCTCCGGCAACACGGCATCGAAGCTGTATCCCTCCAGCTTCGCGCGCACGATCTTGAAGCGGCCGATGTCCTCCACCTTGGTCACGGCGATGGGCAGTCCGGCGCCCGGTGGCGCGAGGCGCACGAACTCCGGGCGGATGCCGGCCTCGGTTCGCCCTTCGAGCCGCGGATAACTGCGCTGCAGGGCGATCTCCTTGCCGCCGAGCCGCAGGCGGTCGCCGGCGACCTCGCAGGGCACCACGTTCATGCCCGGCGAGCCGATGAAATAGCCGACGAAGGTATGCGCCGGCTCGTCGAAGAGTTCGGCCGGCGTGCCGATCTGCACGACCTCGCCTTCGTACATCACCACCACCTTGTCGGCGAAGGTCAGCGCCTCGGTCTGGTCATGGGTAACGTAGATCATGGTGTGGCCGAAGCGGCGGTGCAGAACCTTCAGCTGCGTGCGCAGCTGCCACTTCATGTGCGGGTCGATGACCGTCAGCGGCTCGTCGAAGAGGATGGCGTTGACGTCGTAGCGCACCAAGCCGCGTCCGAGCGAGATCTTCTGCTTTTCGTCGGCGGTCAGGCGCCGGGCCTTGCGGTCGGCCTTGGCAGCGAGGCCGAGCATGTCCAGCGCCTCGGCGACCCGCTTGCGGATCTCGTCCTTCGGCACCCGGCGATTGGCCAGCGGAAAAGCCAGGTTCTCGGCCACCGTCATGGTGTCGTAGATGACCGGAAACTGGAAAACCTGAGCGATGTTGCGCTGTTCCGGCGCCAGGTGGGTCACGTCGTTGTCGTCGAAAAGAATCCGGCCGCGCGACGGCACCAGCAGGCCGGAGATGATGTTCAGCAGCGTGGTCTTGCCGCAGCCGGAAGGACCGAGGAGGGCATAGGCGCCGCCGTCCTCCCAGACATGGTCGATCTCCTTCACCGCGAAATCGGCCTCGCTCCGGGGCTTGGCGAGATAGGAGTGGGCCAGCTTGCCGAGCGTGATCCGCGCCATCTTCAGTCCCTCCCCGCCGGTGCGGCGACCATGCGGCCCTCGGCGTCGAACATCAGGAAGCCCGCCGGGTCGAAAAACACCGGGATGCGGTCGCCGGTCTCGACCGGATGCACGCCGTGGATCAGCGCCACCCAGCGCGACCCGCCGTGCTCGACGTGGATGAAACTCTCGGAGCCGGTGATCTCCGTCGTCGAGACCTCGGCGGTTACCTCGATCGACTCGCCGGCGGGCGCGCGCAGCTGCAGGTGATGCGGGCGGATGCCGACCTGGTAGGGACCGTCGGCCAGGCCCGCGGCGCCCGGCGGCGCGGTTACCGACTTGCCGTCGTAGTTCAGGCGGTCCCCGGCCTTTTGCATCGGCACCACGTTCAGCGGCGGGTCGGAGAAGGTCTGCGCCGTGACGAGGTCGGCAGGGCGGCCGTAGACCTCGATGGTCGGTCCGAACTGCGTCACCCTGCCCTCCGAGAGCGTCGCCGTGCGGCCGCCCAGCAGCAACGCTTCGTGGGGTTCGGTGGTGGCATAGACGAAGATCGCGCCGCTTTCGCCGAAGAGGCGCGGCAGCTCGACCCGCAGTTCCTCACGCAGCTTGTAGTCGAGGTTGGCCAGCGGTTCGTCGAGGAGCACCAGTTCGGACTCCTTCACCAGGGCGCGGGCAATGGCGGTGCGCTGCTGCTGGCCGCCTGAAAGCTGCAGCGGCGTGCGGTCGAGGAAGGGCGTCAGCTTCAGCAGTTCGGCCGCGTCCCGGACCTTGCCGTCGATGGTCTTGCGGTCGGCGCCGGCCACCCTGAGCGGCGAGGCGATGTTCTCGTAGACCGTCAGCGTCGGGTAGTTGATGAACTGCTGGTAGACCATGGCCACGCGGCGCTTCTGCACCGGCAGACCGACGACGCTGCGACCGTCGACGAGGATGTCGCCGGCGGTCGGCCGGTCGAGCCCGGCCATAAGGCGCATCAGCGAGGTCTTGCCTGAGAGCGTCGGGCCCAGCAGCACGTTCAGCGACCCGTGCTCCAGCGTCAGGTTGACGTCGCGAATGTGCTCCTCGGCGCCGACCCGCTTGCTGACGTTCTGCAGAACCAGGCTCATCAAGCCGTCTCCTGCCGTTCCGCGCCGGCGCCCTGGCGGGCGATCCAGGCCTCGAGGTTGCGGCGGGTCGCCTCGGAAACATGCAGGCCCAGCTTGGAGCGGCGCCACAGCATGTCGTCGGCGGTATCAGCCCACTCGCGGCGCATCAGGTAGCGCGCCTCGGCGGCGTAGAGTCCGTCGCCCAGGCATTCGCCCAACCCGGTCAGGTCGGAGGCACCTTCCAGCAGAAGCTGCGCACGAGTGCCGTAATTGCGCAGGTAGCGCCGCGAAAGATCGTCCGGCAGCCAGGGGTGCGCCTGGCGGAAGCGGACCAGGCAGCCTTCGAAATCGGCTCCCGGCATGTCGCCACCCGGCAGCGGCACCGACGCGGTCCAGGGCTGCCCGAGCGGGCCCAAGCCCTCCTCCAGCCTGGCCAGCGCATGCTCGGCCAGCTTGCGGAAGGTGGTGATCTTACCGCCGAAGATGCTGAGCAGCGGCGCGGTGCCGGCGGCATGGTCCATTTCCAGTACGTAGTCGCGGGTCGCCGAGGAGGCGCTCTCCGCCGCATCGTCGTAGAGCGGACGCACGCCGGAATAGGTCCAGACCACGTCGGCCGGCGAGATCTTGCGCTTGAAGTAGGCGTTCACCGCCGCGCAGAGATAGCGTTTCTCCTCCTCGGAGATCGCCACCTCGCCGGCATCGCCGGTGAAATCGACGTCGGTGGTGCCGATGAGGGTGAAGTCGTCCTCGTAGGGAATGGCGAAGACGATGCGGCCGTCCGGGTTCTGAAAAATGTAGGGAAAATCGTGGTCGAAGAGCTTCGGCACGACGATGTGCGATCCCTTTACCAGGCGCAGCGACTGCACCCTGTTGAGCCCGGCGCGGCGTTCCAGGAACTCGGCCGTCCAGGGACCGGCGGCGTTGACCAGGGCGCGCGCCTCGACCTCGCGGCGGCTGCCGTCGCGGCGGTCGCTCAGCACCACGCGCCAGCGATCGCCGTCGCGGCGGGCCGAGAGACATTCGACGCGGGTCAGGATCTCGGCACCGCGCTCGGCCGCGTCGATGGCGTTCAGCACCACCAGGCGCGAGTCCTGAACCCAGCAGTCGGAGTACACGAAGGCCCGGCGCAGGTCGGCTTCCAGCGCCTCGCCGGCCGGGTGGCGGCGCAGGTCGATGCCCTGCGAGGCCGGCAGCAGCTTGCGACCGCCCAGGTGATCGTAAAGGAAGAGGCCGAGGCGGATCATCCAGGCCGGACGCAAGCCCTTGTTGTGGGGCAGCACGAAACGCAGCGGCCAGATGATGTGCGGCGCCGCGCGCAGCAGCACCTCGCGCTCGATCAGCGCCTCGCGGACGAGGCGGAACTCGTAGTACTCGAGATAGCGCAGGCCGCCGTGAATCAGCTTGGTGCTGGCCGAGGAGGTGGCGCTGGCGAGGTCGTCCTTTTCGCAAAGCAACACGGAGAGGCCCCGGCCGGCCGCGTCGCGGGCGATCCCGGCACCGTTGATGCCACCGCCAACCACAACGATGTCAAAGACTTCGGCCATCCCCGAAAGCCTGCCTCCCCAGTTTTCGCCCGTTTTCGGGTCGTTCCGGCCACACCCAGCGACCGTCTTATCGAGCGGCGAGGATAGGAGAGGTGCGCGCGCTTGCGCAATCGAAAATTTTCATTTTCGAACATATTCGAACAAGTCGTTGGAATCTGAAGTTTTTGTAATCGGCAAAAGCGCCGCGATCAGCCATTTCTGCCGGATTCGCAAGGCGGAAATCGAAAATCGCCGGCCGCCAAACGGGTCCGACGACAACGAGTCAGCCGGCCCGAGGTGCGGCCAACCGGCGCCGGGCCGTCGTGGTCGGGCCGTCGTGGTCGGGCCGGGGAGTCAGGCCCGAGGGGCAGTCTGGGGGGCAGGCTGGGGGGTCAGGCCGGGGGAGCGATGTGCAACTCGACCTCGGCGGCGGCGAGGATGTCCATCATCGCCTTGGGCGGCACGCGGTCGGTGAAGACCGCATCGATCTCGTCGATATGGCCAAGGCGAACCATGGCGTTGCGGCCGAACTTGGTGTGATCGGTGGCGAGAAATACGCGGCGTGAATTCTTGATGATGGCCTGGGCGGCGCGCACTTCGCGGTAATCGAAGTCGAGGAGGGTGCCGTCGTCGTCGATGCCGGAGATGCCGATGATGCCGAAGTCGACCTTGAACTGCTGGATGGTGTCGATGCTGGCCTCGCCGACGATGCCGCGGTCGCGGCTGCGCACGACGCCGCCGGTGACGATCACCTCGAAATCCGGCTTTCCGCCCAAGATATTGGCAACATTCAGATTATTGGTGATGATCCGAAGACCCTTGTGGTCCACCAGGGCCTTGGCCACCTCCTCGGTCGTGGTGCCGATGTTGATGAAGAGGGAAGCGTTGTCGGGGATCTCCGCCGCCACGATGCGGGCGATCCGGGTTTTTTCCTCCTGGTGCAGCACCTGGCGGGTCTGGTAGGCGAGGTTCTCGACGCTGGACGGCAGGCCGGCGCCGCCGTGATAGCGGCGCAGCAGGCCGAGGTCGCAAAGCTGGTTGATGTCGCGCCGGATGGTCTGCGGCGTCACGTCGAAGTGCTCGGCCAGCGCCTCGATGGCGACGAAGCCGCGCTCGCGCACCAGGGCGATGATCTGCTCCTGGCGCTGGTTCAGCTCGCTGCGGGCCCCGCCGGACAGATCCGGCGTTTCGGAAGGTCTCACGGCTGCGGTCATCACTCTACTCCCTGCCCCCTCAATATAGGCGCGCGCGATCATTTTCGGAACCGAAAATTACGAACATCTGCGGCCTGCGTCCTGTCAGCAGGAAATCGGCCATGCCGGATGAGCGGTTCTCATCGGCCTCCCCCGTCCTATATACATGCCTTGATGATCGCAACCCGAGGCTGCCGGCGCGACGCCGCCCTCCCATCGACCCGCAGGACCCGACCATGGCAGAGGCAGCGCCGCTCGCGCCCAAGCAGCCGGAAACCCTCCTTCCCGGCGAGTACGACATCAGCGTCGAGCCCAGCGGTAAGCGGGTCAAGGTGGTCTTCAACGGCCAGGCGATTGCCGACAGCCGCCGCGCCCTGGTGCTGAAGGAAACCCGGCTGCCGCCGGTCTACTACCTGCCGCGCGAAGACATCGCCATGGACTTCCTCCAGGCCAGCGACCACCGCACCTTCTGCCCCTTCAAGGGCACCGCCAGCTACTGGACGCTGGCGGTCGGCGGGAAGACCCTGGAGAACGCCGCCTGGAGCTACGAGGATCCCATCGAGGAGGCCCTCGGCATCCGCGGCTACATCGCCTTCTACTGGAACAAGGTGGAGGCCTGGTTCGAGGACGACGAGCCGGTCGAAATCGTCGCCGAAGAGGCGGCCATGGAAGCCGGCAATCCGTTGGCCGGCTGGCTGCTGCGCGAAGCCTGGGAGGCGACCTCCTCCGCCGAACTGGTCGATCGTTTCGCGCGCCAACTGGTCGAAGCCGGCTTCGGCATCCTGCGCCTCACCGTCATCATCCCTACCCTGCATCCGCAGCTCGCCAGCAATGCCTTCGTGTGGCGCCGCGGCCAGAGCGTGGCCGACGAGCGCGAACTGCCGCACTACAGCCTGCAGTCCGAGGCCTACCTGAAGAGCCCGGTCATCCGCATCTTCAACGGCGAGGGCGGCATCCGCCGCCGGCTCGAGGGGCCGAACCCGCCACGCGACTTCCCGATTCTCGACGATCTGCTGGCCGAGGGCGCGACGGACTACGTCGCCATGCCGATGCGGTTCTCCAACGGGCGCATCAACGTGCTGACCCTGGCCTGCGACCGCCCCGGCGGCTTTACCACGCGGGAGCTCGGCTGGATTCACGAGACCTTGCCGATCCTCAGCCGCCTGTTGGAGGTGCAGTCCCTGCACCGCACCGCGCGCTCCCTGCTCGACACCTATCTAGGGCCCCACACCGGCCAGCGGGTGCTGAACGGCCTCATCAAGCGCGGCGACGGCGAGGACATCCCGGCGGTGATCTGGTACTGCGACCTGCGCGGCTCCACCGCGCTGGCCGACAGCCTGCCGCGCGCCGACTACCTCGATCTGCTGAACCGCTATTTCGAGGCCGTGGCCGGCGCCGTGTTGGAGCGCGGCGGCGAGGTGCTGAAGTTCATCGGCGACGGCCTGCTGGCCATCTTCCCGATGGACAGAGTGGCTCCCTGCGACGATCCCGCGCAGATTTACTGCGTCGCCGGCGCTGCGCCGGAGGGCGACGGCAACTACTGCGGCAAGTCGGCCTGCGGCCGCGCCCTCGAGGCCGCGCGCGACGCGCTGCGCCGCATGGCCGAAGTGAACGCGGAGATCACCGCCCAGGGCCGCGCGGAACTGCGCTTCGGGGTGTCCCTGCACCTCGGCAATGTCACCTACGGCAATATCGGCTCGTCCACCCGCCTCGACTTCACGGTGATCGGCCCGGCCACCAACGAGGCGGCGCGCATGGACGCCCTGACCAAGGAACTCGGCATCGGCGTGCTGATCTCGGAGGAGTTCGAGCGCTTCGTGCCCGGCGCCCTGGTCTCGGTCGGCCGCCACAGTTTCCGCGGCGTCACCCAGTCCCGCGAGATCTTCACCCTGCCGGAGTTGCTGGCGGCGCCGGCGGCGTGACCCGGGGCCCGGCTGTCGGCCCGTCCGGCCTTCCGCCCTTGCCGCGACCGGCGCCGGACCTGTAAATGGACCCGGCACCACCTTCCGCCGGACAGCCTCGCCCGTGACCACGCCTTCGCCTGAACCCCACGCCGGACCGGAGAGCGGCCATCCCGGCCGCCTGCCCGCAACCTGGCTGCTGGTGTTCATCCAGGCCGCCGTGGCCGCCGCCAGCCTGGTGGTGGAGATCGTCGCCGGACGCATGCTGGCGCCCTACCTCGGGATGTCGCTCTACACCTGGACGTCGGTCATCGCCGTGGTCCTGGCCGGCTTCTCGGTCGGCCACTGGGCGGGCGGGCGCATCGCCGAGAAGGCCGCGCCGCAGGCCCTGGACTGGATGGCCTGGAGCCTCGCCGGCGCCGCCGTCACCACCGCCGGCGCCGTCTTCCTGCTGCGCTGGAGCGCAAGCTACGTCATCCCGGCGCTCGACCATCCCATCGCCGCCATCGCCGCCCTGACGACCCTGGTGTTCTTCCTGCCCTCTTTCTTCGCCGGCATTCCGGCGCCGGTTCTCGCCAAGGTGGCCGTCACGGCACGGCCCGAGCGCGCCGGCCGCGCCCTCGGCGCCATGTTCGCCGCCGGCGCCGGCGGCGCCATCGCCGGCACCCTGCTGGCCGGATTCCTCTTCATCTCCTGGCTCGGCAGCGTCGGCACGCTGGCCTCGGTGACCGCGGTCTACGCCGCGCTGGCGTTGCTCGCCTTCCAGGCCGCCCGCGGCGCCGGCCGGGTGGCTTCGCCCGCCGCCCTCGGGGTCGCCCTCGGTGCCGGGCTGCTGCTGCCGCTCGGCCTGGCGGGCCTCAGCCTGGCGCAGCCGGACCCCTGCACCCGCGAGAGCGACTACTTCTGCATCCGCGTGCTGGACGCCTCCGCCGAGGCCGGCGAACCGGCCCGGCTCATGGTCCTCGACCACCTCGGCCACGGCATCTCGGTGCAGTCCGACCCGCGCCGCCTGGTGACGCCGCACGGCGCCATCCTCGACGGCCTGGCGCGTGGGCGCATGGCCGGGCGCCCGTTCTCCGCCTACTTCATCGGCGGCGGCTCCTACTCGATCCCGCGCGCCTGGGCGACCCTGGACGGCCGCGTCGAGATCACCGTGGCGGAGATCGACCCTGCGGTCACCGCGGTGGCGGTCGAGCATTTCTGGTTCGACCCGGAGTCCGCCCGCGTGCTCCACGACGACGCGCGCCGGGCGCTGCTGGTCGAGGCGGCGACCTACGACGTGGTCATCGGCGACGCCTTCACCGACATCGCCGTGCCGGCCCACCTGGTGACCCGCGAGTTCTTCGAATTGGTGCGCGCCCGCCTCGCGCCGCGCGGCGTCTACCTGATGAACGTGGTCGATTTCGCCGACCGCCTGGACGCCCTCGCCGCCGTCGTGCACACCCTGCGCGCGGTCTTCCCGGTGGTCGAGGTCTGGGCCGAGCGCACAGCGCCGGCGCCCGGCGCGCGCCTGGTCTTCATCGTCATGGCTGGCGAGACCGCGACGCCCTTCGCCCAGATGACCAGCGCGGCGCCGGACCTGCTGCCCTCCGGGCGGCTGTCGCCCGAGGCGGTCGACGCCCTGGTCGCCCGGCGCCGGCCGCCGATCCTCACCGACGACTACGCCCCCATCGACCGCCTGATGGGGCGCCTGGACTGACCGCGGGCTTGGCGCGGCGGCCCTGCGCCCCTATCCTGCCTGACGAAACCCGTCCATGTCTTAGGCCGATGCTGCTTTCCGCCAAGCGCTCCCTGCTCCTGCTCCCGGGCGAGACGCCGCCCGGCGACCCGGCCGGCCGGCTCGCGCTCCTGAAAGCGGCGGCGCAACGCCTTGCCGTGCCGATGGTCAGCGAGAACAGCGCCAACTGGCGCCTCGGCCTCGCCACCGGGCGCAGCCAGCTTGTCGCCGCCTGCCCGCTGCCCGAGGACGAGGCGGCGCGGCTGCCGCGCGGCACCGCGGTGTTCCTGGTCGTCGACTGCCTGGCCGCCGAGCGGCGCCCGCCGGAAGACGGCTGGACCGGCATGGCAGCGACCCCGGTCAGCACCGAGATGGTGGTCTTCGAATGGCTGGAGCGCGGCGCGACGGAGGAATTCCGCGACCTCATCGCGCTGATCAAGTGACCGGTCCCATCGGGTGACGGGGCCGCCTTTGGCCCGTCCCCTCGATCCTCTATGCTGGGGCCGAACATGGATGGAAGAGAAGGAGGAGTGCCGGCATGATCGTCGAGCAGATCTGGACCGCCAACGCCTACCGCAACTTCAACTACCTGATCGCCTGCCCGGAAAGCGGCGAGGCCCTGGCGATCGATCCGCTCGACCACCGCAAGTGCCTGGCGGCGGCCAAGGCGCACGGCTGGGAGATCACCCAGATCCTCAATACCCACGAGCACGGCGACCACATCGGCGGCAACAAGGCGATGGTGGCGGCCACCGGCGCCAAGGTGCTGGCGCACCGCAACGCCAAGGGGCGCATTCCCGAGATGGATCGCGGCCTCGGCGCCGGCGACGTGGTGAAGCTGGGCCGGACGGTGGAGTTGGAGGTGCTCGACACGCCGGGCCACACCATGAGCCACGTCTGCCTGCTGTCGCACAGCGACCAGCCGGGCCTGTTCTGCGGCGATACCCTGTTCAACGCCGGCGCCGGCAACTGCCACAACGGCGGCCATCCCAACGAGCTCTACCACACCTTCGCCGAACAGCTCTCCAAGCTGTCCGAGACCACGCTGGTCTATCCCGGCCACGACTACATCGCCAACAACCTGCGCTTCACCCTGGACCGCGAGCCGGACAACGCCAGGGCGGCGGCGCTGCTGGCCGAGGTCGACCACCAGGACACAAGCCATGCCCTGGTCACCACCCTGGCGCAGGAGAAGGAGATCAACACCTTTTTCCGGCTGCAGAACCCGACGGTGATCGCGCGCCTGCGCGAGGTCTTTCCCGACCTGCCCGAGCAGCCGAGCGCCAAGGAGATCTTCCTGAAACTGCGCGAGCTGCGCAACAACTGGTAGGAGATGCCGCTAGCCCACCTGGGCGCGGGCGTAGCGGCAGATGGCGGCGACGAGCTTTTCCATGTTGGCACGCAGCCCTTCGAAGCCCTCGTTCTTCTCGCGGCTGACCTCGTCCATGTAGAGCTTGCGGTTGATCTCGAGCTGCAGGCTGTGGCGCCCGCGCGCAGGGTCCGAATAGCGCCGCACCAGTTCGACACCCTTGTAGGGCTCGTTGATCTTCACGTGATAGCCCATGTCGCGCAGCGCGCCAGCGACGAAGGCGGTGAAGCCCGCTTCGCAGGTGGTGCCGTCGCGGTCGCCCAGCACGAACTCGGCGCGGGCCACCGGGCCGTCCTCGCTGGCGGCATTGCCGACCGCCGGCATCGAGTGGCAGTTCACGTGCCAGACCTTGCCGAAGCGGCGGTGGGTCTCGTCGATCGCGCCGGCGACGGCCTGGTGATAGGGCTTCCAGCAGCGCTCGATGCGGCCGCGCACCTCGTCGACGCCGAGCAGCCGGTCGTAGAGCGGCGCGTCCGGCGGCATGATGCGCCAGATCAGCCCGACGCCCAGTTCGGTCTTGCGGCTTGGAACCAGGGGGTCGGGCCAGGGCCCGTCCAGCATCGCCGGGTCGAGATCGACGAGGGATCGGTTGGGGTCGATGTAGATGCGCGGGAACTCGGCGGCGATCAGCGGCGCGCCGTGGCCGGGCGCAGAGCCGAATAGCTCGTCGACGAAGGCATCCTCGCTGCGTCGGAGCACCGCCAGCGGCGCCACGCTGCCGAAGTCGGCGGGATAGTTGGTGCCGCTGTGCGGGCTGTCGAAGACCACCGGGGCCGGGTTCGCCCCTGGCGTGTGATAACGATAGGAAGAGGCGGGATCGATGCTGTCCATGGCCCCAGCATGTAAGGCAGTTCGCGCCGGGCGTCCAGCCTCTAGGAACCCCCGGCAGGGCCGGCAGGTTTCCGCATGGAAGCCCTGCGGGATTGGGGGTGTATTGCGGCGCCGGGCCTGACTAGCATGGTGGAAGCCGGCTGCCTCCGCCGGGCCCGCAACCGCCGAAGAGCGCCGCGCTTCCCCGATGCAGCCCCCCCGACCCTACCGTATCGAGCCGGTCAGCAACGAGCCGCTGCGCGGTATTCTGCTGATCGTCGGCGCCTTCGTCACCTTCTCGATGCTCGACACCACGGCCAAGTACCTGGTGCAGATCTATCCCACCGGCCAGGTGGTCTGGGCCCGCTATGCCGGCCACGTGGTGCTGGCGGCGCTGATCCTGCTGCCGCAGCACGGCCTCGGCCTGCTGCAGACCGCGCGGCCCGGCCTGCAGGTGATCCGCTCGCTGCTGCTGTTCGGCGCCACCTGCGCCAACTTCGCGGCGCTGCAGTACCTGCAGCTGGCGGAGACCTCGGCGATCTTCTTCTCGACGCCGCTGATGGTCGCCGTGCTGGCGGTCCCCCTGCTCGGCGAGCGCGTCGGTCCGCGGCGCTGGGCCGCCATCTGCGTCGGCTTCCTCGGTGTCATGGTCGTGGTGCGGCCCGGCCTCGGCCTGATGCACTGGGCCGTCAGCCTGTCGCTGCTCTCGGCGCTGTGCGGCGGCCTCTACCAGATCGCCACCCGCAAGCTGGCCGGTGTCGACCGCGCGGTGACCACGACCTTCTACAGCGCCCTCATCGGTGCCCTGGCGATCACGCCGCTGGTACCCTTCGTCTGGCAAACCCCGAACCTCCGGGACGCACTGCTGATGCTCAGCCTCGGCGTCTTCGGCGGATTCGGGCACTGGCTGCTGATCCTCGCCCACCGCCTCGCCCCGGCACCGATTCTGGCACCCTTCAACTACATCCAGCTGCTGCCCATGGTGGTGTTCGGCTACATCGTGTTCGGCGACTTCCCCGACCACTGGACCCTGATCGGCGCCGGCGTGGTGCTGTCGAGCGGGCTCTACCTGCTCTACCGCGAACGCAAGGTGAAGCCGGACAAGCCGCCTTCCGCCCTGCCGGGCTGAGCGGGTAGCGGAGCGCCGCAAGATTTCACGGGCTTCGCCGGGCGATCATCGATAAACAGGACCGAACCACAGTCTGCCGGGAGCGTCGAGATGCCATATTCCGCCCTCAAGAAGCGCCTCGAAGGTGGCGATGTCGCGATCCTCGACGGCGCCACCGGAACCGAGTTGCAGCGCCGCGGCGTCGACATGGATCCCGCGGCATGGTGCGGCGTCGCGAGCCTCGCGAACCAGGCCCTGCTGACCGAGATTCATGCCGACTACATCGCCGCCGGCGCCGAGGTGATCACCGCCAATACCTTCGCCTCTTCCCGCGTGGTGCTGCAGCAGGCCGGCTACGGCGACAAGGTGGAGGAGATCAACCGCGCCGCCGTCGAGGCCGCCTTGCGGGCTCGCGATGCCGGCGGCGGCGATGTCGTCGTCGCCGGTTCGCTCTCCCACATGGTCTACCTCGCCAGCGAGCGGGTCCCGCCGCCTCAACAGATGCCCTCGGAGGAGGAAGCGGCGGAGTCCTTCCACGAGCTGGCCGGCATCCTGAAGGACGCCGGCGCCGAGCTTCTGCTGCTGGAGATGATGTACCACCCGATCCGCACGCCGAAGGTTGTCGAGGCGGCGCTGGCCACCGGACTGCCGGTGTGGTTCGGCCTCTCTGCCCGGCGCGGCGGCGACGGCCGACTGCTCAGTTTCTTCCGGGAGGCCGACATTCCCCTCTCCGAGATCATCGAGATGATTCCGGAACGGGGAATCGACGCCGCCGGCTGCATGCACAGCGGTGCCGAGATCACCGGCGAGGCGCTGGCGCTGATCCGCAAGCGCTTCAAGGGGCCGCTGACGGCCTACCCCGACAGCGGCTACTTCGAAATGCCGGACTGGCGGTTCCACGACGTCATCTCGCCGGCACGCCTCGAAGAGTTCTATCTCGACTGGCTCGACGCCGGCGCCCGGGTGATCGGCGGCTGTTGCGGCCTTACCGTCGAGCATACCAAGGCCGCCGTGCGCGCCCGCGATCGCCACCACAGCGCGATGTAAAGCGCACGAGAATGTTCACAAGCGCCGCTGCATGACCAGCCTGCGTCCTTCGAGACGCGTGTCCGGGCTGCCGCCCGGCCACGCTCCTCAGGATGAGGTGAATCTTTGATGGCACGAAGAAAACCCTCATGCTGAGGAGCGCCGCCAAGGAACTTGGGGGCGCGTCTCGAAGCACGCACTGCGGCGGTCCCGCGTATCCTCAATGCACTACAGGGTGACGCCGCCGTCGACGATCATCGCGGTGCCGGTGGTGTAGGCCGCGGCGTCGCCGGCCAGGTAGACCGCCATGGCGGCGATCTCCTCCGGCGTGCCGAGGCGGCCGATGGGCTGGCGCGCGATGAAGGCCTTGCGCGCCGCGACGGGATCGTCGAAAGCGGCGATGCGCTCGTCCAGCGAAGGCGACTCGATGGTGCCGGGACAGATGCAGTTGCAGCGGATGCCCTGGCGGATGTAGTCGGCCGCCACCGACTTGGTGAGGCCGATGACCGCCGCCTTGCTGGCACCGTAGACGCAGCGGTTCGGCAGGCCGCGCAGGGACGACGCCACCGAGGCCATGTTGACGATGGAACCGCCGCCGGCGTCCAGCATCGCCGGCAGAAAGGCGCGGATCATGCGGTACATCGACTTCACGTTGAGGTCGAAGGAAAAGTCCCAGTCCTCCTCCGGGCACTCCAGGATGGTGCCGTGATGCACGAAGCCGGCGACGTTGCAGAGCACGTCGAGGGCCGGCATCCCAGCGGCCAGGGAGTTGACCGCCTGAGCGTCGAGAACGTCGAGGCGCCTGACCGAGATGCCCGGCGTGCCGGACAGTTCCTCCAGGCGATCGAGATTGATGTCGGTCGCCACGACCTCGGCACCCTCGGCCGCGAAGGCGAGCGCGGTCGCCCGCCCGATGCCCTGCGCCGCCGCCGTCACCAGAGCCGCCTTGCCGGCCAGGCTGTTCGCCATGCCCCGGTTCCTAGTGCGAATGCCGGGGAAGCTGCTTGACGACCTGGTGGTAGCGAGTCGCCGGCTCCAGGCAGCCGCCGCCGGCGAGCTGTCCCACGGCGCCGCGGTAGATCTCCTGCCAGGGCGTCTGGTTCTCCAGGACCGGCGGCGTGTAGGCCTCCCAGCGCGCGGCGATCTCCGCCTCGCTGAGCAGCAGGTCGACGCGCCGCGTATTGAGGTCGATGCGCACGCGGTCGCCGGTCTCGAGAATTGCCAGGCCCGAGCCGGCCGCTGCTTCCGGCGAGGCATTGAGGATCGAAGGACTGCCCGAGGTCCCGCTCTGGCGGCCGTCGCCGATGGTCGGCAGTTCGATAATGCCGGACCGGATCAGCGCGTCCGGCGGCTGCATGTTCACCACCTCGGCCGAGCCGGGGTAGCCGACCGGACCGCAGCCGCGCACGAAGAGCAGGCAGGTCTCGTCGATCTGCAGCGACGGGTCGTTGATACGGTGATGATAGTCCTCCGGCCCCTCGAAGACGATGGCGCGGCCCTCGAAGACGTTCTCCTGGCCGGAATTGGAGAGGTAGCGCCGGCGGAAGGAGGGGCTGATCACCGAAGTCTTCATGATCGCGGCGTCGAAGAGGTTGCCGTTCAACACCACGAAGCCGGCCTCCTCCATCAGCGGGTTGTCGTAGGCGCGGATGACGTCGCGGTCGCCCGCCACGCAGTCGCCGTGCAGCTCGCCCATGGTCTTGCCGGCGACGGTGAGCGCCCCGGTGTTGATCTTGCCGGCGCGGATCAACTCGCCCATCACCGCCGGCAGGCCGCCGGCGCGGTGGTAGCCCTCACCCAGATGCTCGCCCGCCGGCTGGCAGTTCACCAGCAGCGGGACGTCGTGACCGTAGGTCTGCCAGTCCTCGATCACCAGGTCGACGCCCATGTGCCGCGCGATGGCGGTGACGTGCACCGGGCAGTTGGTGGAGCCGCCGATGGCGGAGTTGACGACGATGGCGTTCTCGAAGGCGGCGCGGGTCAGAATCTTCGAGGGGGTCAGTTCCTCCCACACCATCTCGACGATGCGCCGGCCGGTCTCGTAGGCCATCTGGCCGCGTTCGCGGTAGGGGGCCGGGATCGAGGCACAGCCGGGCAGCATCATGCCCAGCGCCTCGGCCAGGGAGTTCATCGACAGCGCGGTGCCCATGGTATTGCAGTGGCCGGCGCTGGGCGCCGCCGCCGCCGCCATGGCGATGAACTCCTCGTAGCCGATCTCGCCGGCCGAAAAGAGGCGCCGCGCCTCCCACACCACGGTGCCCGAGCCGACCAGCTTGCCCTTCCAGTGGCCATCGAGCATCGGCCCGCCGTTGATGGCGATAGCCGGCATGTCGACGGTAGCCGCCGCCATCAGGCAGGCCGGCGTGGTCTTGTCGCAGCCGGTGGTGAGAATGACGCCGTCGATGGGATAGCCGTGCAGGATTTCCACCAGCCCGAGGTAGGCGAGATTGCGGTCGAGGGCCGCCGTCGGGCGGCGTCCGGTTTCCTGGATCGGATGCACGGGAAATTCGAAGGCGACGCCGCCGGCGTCGCGGATGCCGTCGCGCATGCGGCGGGCGAGATCCATGTGAATGCGGTTGCAGGGGGAGAGGTCGCTACCGGTCTGGGCGATGCCGATGATCGGCTTGCCGGAGCACAGCTCCTCCTGGGTCAGGCCATAGTTCAGATAACGCTCGATATAGAGCGCGGTCATGCCGGGGTTCTCCCGGTCGTCGAACCAGCTCTGGCTGCGCAGACGACGGTCCATCTTGGCGATCTTCACGGGCAACTTCCTCCTGATCTTCCCTCTACGCCGAAGCCGGCCGGTGATCCCGCGCCCGGCCGACCCCGGTAAGCTTTGCCGCCGCCCTTGCCCGGCGCGCGGCCTGTCACTCGAACCGCCCGGCGAGGTCCCGCGGCCGCACGAAGGCCGCGAGCCTGGCCGGCGCATCTCCCAGGCTCCCCCAGTCGGAAACCTGAAACCGTGCCAGCGCGGCGGTCGGAAACTTCTCCGCCAGGCGGCGTGCCGCATCGCTCCCGGCCGACCCGGCCAGATCGAGGGCCAGATTCTGCAGCCCCGGATTGTGGGCGATGAGCAGGATTCGGCTGCGATCCGGGCTCTGGCGGCGAAGCACCGCAAGCATGCGGCTCGGTGGCGCCAGATAGAGCGTCTTCAAATAGCCGATTTCAGGCCTCGATGCTAGCGCTGTCAAGAGCAAGTCCAGGGTTTCCACGGCGCGTCTCGCGGTAGAGCAGAGAATGAGGTCCGGAATCAGGCCTTCAGCGTGCAGATAGCGGCCCATCAAGGGGGCGGCGCGGCGCCCACGCGGGGCCAGGGGGCGGTCGAAATCGTCGAGATTTCGGTCCCGCCAGTCCGATTTCGCGTGCCGCAGCAGCAGCAATTCCGGCATTTCGGCTCCCGATCTCAAGGCTGGCCGGCCAGGATCCCTGCCGTCGCCCCACTGCAACAAAACTTTCATCATATGGCGCTTGCGGCGACGGGCAGATTGTCGCGAAGCTGCTTCCCCGAAACACAAAGGCCGGCACAAAGGCCGCGGCAGGCGGCGATCTTAGGCGGCACTGGCGGCCAAGACCAGGGGCCGGCCAAGACCAGGGGCCGGCCAAGACCAGGGGCCGGCCGAGAACAGGGGCCCGGCAACGGCGCAGGGCGGACGTCGGATGGGCAAGGGCGTGACGCTGGAGGCATCGGCTCCGGTGGAGACCGAGTTGAAGCTGCGGGCCGACCCGCAGCTTCTCGAGCGGCTTTGGCGGGCCGAGGCTTTGCGCGGTCCGGAGGCCGAGCCGGCGCGCGTCAAAAAACTGGAGAACACCTACTACGACACCGCGGACCTGCGGCTGCGCAAGCGCGGCCTCGCCTTCCGCATTCGCCGCGACGGCGCCCGCTACATCCAGACGGTGAAAACCGGCGACACCGCGGCCTCCGCCATGATGAGCCGCGGCGAGTGGGAGGCCGAAGTGCCGTCACCGGAGCCGCGCCCCGATCTCGTCGACGACCCGGCGCTGCGCGCCGTCCTCGGTCTGCTGCTCCCCGGCGAGCTGCGGCCCGTCTTCGTCACCCGGGTGCGCCGCGAGGTGACACGGCTGAACGGCACCGACTCCCTAGGCCGCCTGAAGGTCATCGAGGTCGCTTTCGACCGCGGCGAGATCGAGGCGGCCGGCGCCCGCGAGCCGCTTTCGGAGATCGAGCTCGAGCTGGTCGAGGGCCCGCCGGCGGCGCTCTTCGACCTGGCGCTGGCCCTCCAGGACATCGCCCCCACCCGGATCGAGACGCGCAGCAAGTCCGCCCGCGGCTACGCGCTGGCCACCGGCCGCCGGCCGGGCTGGCTGCGCGCCGAGCCCTTGAAGCTCGACCGCGGGATGTCAGTGGATGACGCCCTCGCCGCGGTGCTGGGGGGCTGCCTCAGGCACTGGACCGCCAACGAGGCCGCCGCTCTCGACGGCAGCGATCCCGAGGGCGTGCATCAGATGCGCATCGGCCTGCGGCGGTTTCACTCGGCACTCACGGTGTTCGGCGGCCTGCTGCCGGCGGCCGAGGCAGCCTGGCTGAAGGAAGAGGGCAAATGGGCGCTCGACTGTCTCGGGCCTGCGCGCGACTGGGACGTTTTCCTCGCCGACCTGCTGGCTCCGATGGAAAGCAACCGGCCCGGAGACCAGGATCTCGCCGCCCTGCGCGCGGCCGCAGCCACGTGCCAGGCCACCGCCTATACGGAACTCCGCGAGGCGCTTGCGGCGCCGCGTTACACCCGCTTCCTGCTGCGCCTGGGCGGCTGGCTGGAGGATCGCGGCTGGCACGCGCCGGACCTGCCCCCCGACAAGACGGCCGCCCTGAGCCAGCCGTTGATCGACCTGGCCGACAAGCTGCTCGCCAGGCGCCACCGCCAGGTGCGGAAACGCGGCAAGGGCTTCAAGCAGCTGACCACGGCCGAGCGGCACGAACTGCGTATCGCGGTGAAGAAGCTGCGCTACACCACCGAATTCTTCCGCGATCTCTATCCGTCCAAGCACAGCAAATCCTACCTGGCGGCCCAGCGCGGCCTGCAGGAGAGCCTCGGTCACCTGAACGACGTGGCGGTCGCCGAGCACCTTCTGGCCGAACTCACCGCCGGATCGGCCGCCGACGGCGACCTGGCCCGCCTCGAGCGGGCCGCCGGCAAGGTCATCGGCTGGTACGATCGCGCGCTACTCGACTTCGAGCCTGAAATGCGGCAAACCTGGAAGGACTTCGCCGCCACCGAACCGTTCTGGAACAAGCCCCGCCGATGATCACCGTCCTCGTCGCCAACCCCAAGGGCGGCTGCGGCAAAACCACCATCGCCACGCACCTGGCCGCGGCCTTCGCCGGCGCCGGCCTGCGCGCCGCCCTGGCCGATGCCGACCGCCAGGGCAGCAGCCTGGGGTGGCTGCGGGCGCGCCCGGGCGGCGCGGCGCCGATCGAGGCACTCGACTGGCTCGACGGGCCGGAAACGCCGCCGGAAAATGTCGACCGCCTCGTTATCGACGCGCCGGCGGCCATGAAGCTGAAGAAGGTCGAGGCGCTGCTGCGTCTGGCCGACGTCGTCGTGGTGCCGGTGCTGCCGTCCGGATTCGACGAGCCGGTGACCGGGGCGTTCCTGAAAGACCTCGAGGCGCTGAAGCCGATCCGCAAGAACCGGGCCGCCATCGCCATCCTGCGCAACCGGGTGCAGACCGGCACCCGCACGGCGGCGAGGCTCGACAAGTTCATGCTGGGCGTCGGCCAGACCGGCGTCGGCCGCCTGCGCCACCGCCAGGTCTACCCCGACGTCGCCGGCCGCGGCCTCAGCATCTTCGACCTCGGCGGCAAGCAGCACGAAGAGCTGCGCGAAGACTGGGCGCCGGTGCTGCGTTATATCGAGAACGCCGACCCGGCGATGCAGCGGAGCGCCGCCGGGGCATAACGCCTCACGCTGCCGCTTCCGCCCGCGCCAGGGCTATGGCATCGCGGAAGGCGGCTACGCGCGGGGCCACCTCGGCGGGGCCGTCACCGGGCTTGTAGAGGCTGCCGCCGAGGCCGAAGCCGCGCGCGCCGGCCTGCCAGTACGGACGAATACTCTCCGGCGTGATGGAGCCCACCGCCAGCACCGGCAGGGCGGGCGGCAGCACCGCCTTCATCGCCCTCACCACCGCCGGCGGGAGGCCCTCGGCGGGAAACAGCTTCAGGGCATCGGCCCCGGCGCGCGCGACCGCGAGCGCCTCGGTCGGCGTCGCGCAACCGGGGACGGCGATCAGCCCGCGTGCCTTGCAGGCCTCGACCACGGCGGGCTCGGCATTGGGGGTCACCACCAGGCGCCCGCCGGCCTCGGCAACGCGGCCGACGTCGGCGGGATCGAGCACCGTGCCGGCACCGACCAGCACTTGCTTGCCGCAGGCCCCCGCCAGGGCGGCGATGCTGTCGAAAGGATCGGGGGAGTTCAGCGGCACTTCGATCATGGCGATGCCCGCCTCGACCAGCGCCTCGGCGACGGCGACCACCTCGGCGGGCTTCACGCCGCGCAGGATCGCCACCAGCGGCAGGCCCTCGAGCCAGGGGGCAAGGCCGCTCATGCGCCGCCTCCGCCATCGAGTTGGCGCGCCAGCGTCAGCAGTCCGGCCGCCACGGCATCCCCGTCCAGTCTGGTCACCCGGTGACCGAGGGACTCCAGCGCCGCCTCGTAGAGCGCCGTCAGGCCGGGCGCGCCCAGCAGATGGACATCCCTGGGCTCCGCCGGCACCGCCGAGGCCAGTTCGTCGCCGACCAGCAGGCCCGAGAGGTAGCTGCGCACCTCGTCCTCCGGCAGGTCGCCGGTGAGCGCGCGGCTGCGCGCGGTGAACAGGCGGTTCAGCAGGCCGCCCTGCCGGCCCACCTCGACGCCTTCCAGGAACCAGCGGTCGACCGATACCGCGCCCTTGGTCATCAGGCGCGAGAGGATGGAATGGCCCTGCAGCAGGTCGAAGACCTCGCCGGTCATGTAGGTCGCGAAGCCCTGCAGCACGCCGTTCTCCACCCGCACCCACTTGCTGTGGGTGCCCGGCAGGCAGATCAGGCCGCCGCCGGACGGCAGCGCGTCGAGCGCGCCCAGCACCTGGGTTTCCTCGCCACGCATGACGTCGGGCTGGCCGGGGCGCGAATCGTCGAGCAGGCCGGGCACGATCCAGGCCTCGCCGGCGCCCCAGTCGACACGCTCCAGCCCGGCGGCGATCTCCGCCGGCGTCGCCGGGCAGGCGACGTAGGGCACCTCGCGCCAGCCCTGGCGGCTGCCGATCATGCCGCTCATCACCACCAGCGGATCGGCCGGTCCGGCCAGCCAGGGCGCGATCTCGGCCTCCAGGGCCGTGGCGAAGTCGCCGCCGCGCACGCGAAGGATGCCGCCGGCGGACTCCCGCCGCTCGGCGATGCCGCCGGCCTCGTCCAACAGGTAGGCACGGAACGTCGACGTGCCCCAGTCGACGGCGATGACAGGACGTGTCAGGGGGTCGCTCACAGATAGTCCTCGATGTAGTTGGCAACGATGGCGTCGAGGCTGGCGTCGCGCGGCAGGCCGAGCCGGGTCGCGCGTTCGTAGGAGGCATCCTTGGGCCAACCGTCGCAGATCTGCTGGATGAAAGGATCCGGCGCGAAGACGATCTCGCCGAGCCTGCGTTCGCCGGCGACGCGGCGCAAGGTTTCGATCAGTTCGCGCACGGTGACGGTGAAGCTCGGCAGACTGACGGCACGGTCATCGCCCAGCGCCGCACCCTCGACCTCGTGCAGCGCGATGAGCCCGCCGACGATGGAGCGATAGCCGAGCAGCGGCATGACGGTGTCCTCCGAGACCGGTATCCGGCAGGTCTCGCCGTTCAGCGGTTCACGGAACAAGCCGCTGAGGAAGCTCGAAGCCGCCGCGTTGGGCCTGCCGGGCCGAACGATCACCGTTGGCAAACGCGCCGAGCGGCCGTCGAAGAAGCCCTTGCGGGTGTAGTCGTTGACCAGCAGTTCGCAGATCGCCTTGGTGGTACCGTAGGTGGTCTGCGGCGTCTGCTTGGCATGGTCGCCGACCACCTGGGCCATGGCGGCGCCGCCGAACACGGCGATGGAGCTGGCAAAGACCAGCCGAGGCCGGCCGGCCCTGGCGCGGCAGGCCTCGAAGACATTGAGGCCGCCGGTCAGGTTCACGCGCAGGGCGAGGTCGAAGTCCTTCTCGCCACCGCCGCTGACCACCGAGGCGAGGTGGAAGACGGAGATGTCGTCGCGGTCGACCAGGGCCTTTACCACCGCCGGGTCCGAGATGTCGCCGCCGCGGATCTCGACCCTGTCGTCGGCCCAGGCCGGGCGCTCGGCCGGCGGCGCGACGTCGAACAGCAGCAGTTCGTCGATCGGCGCGGGCGCGCCGTCCGGCGCCGTCAGGCTGCTGCGCTGCAGCAAAACCTCGGCAAGCCGTTGCCCAATGAAGCCGGTCCCCCCGGTAATGACGACCTTCAAGTTCGCTCCCCTTCTCCGGCGCCGCCGGGACCAAGCCTGCCCGCTTGGCGCTCCGCCCCATGTTTGCTATTGATGGGTAGCGCTGTCCAATGAAGAAGGGCCGCGCTTCCTAAGAAAATTCTGACCGCGCCCGCGAAAGACGGCGGCATTCCCGGCCCCTGGGCGCTCATGAAACTGGAGAAATTTGCGTGAAGCCGGAACTGGTTATGGTCGGCCCGATGATGCCCCATGTCATGGAAACCCTGGACCGCGAGTTCACCGTCCACCGTCTCTGGGAGGCCGCCAACCGGGCGGATCTGCTGAAGGAGGTCGGCCCCGGGGTGCGGGCGATCGCCACCAGCGGCAACCTCGGCGCCGGCGCCGACCTGATGGATGCCCTGCCCAAGCTCGAGATCATCGGCTGCTACGGGGTCGGCGTCGATTCCATCGACCTTCAGCACGCCGCGAAGCGCAAGGTGATCGTCACCAACACGCCGGACGTTCTGAACGACGACGTCGCCAACATGGCCATCGCGCTGCTGCTCGCCACTTCCCGCGAGATCTGCAACGGCGACCGCTACGTCCGCGAAGGCAAGTGGTTGAAAGGCGCCATGCACCTGACCCGCGCCATCCGCGGCCGCCGCCTCGGCATCCTCGGCCTCGGGCGCATCGGCAAGGACATCGCCCGCAAGGCGGAGGTCTTCGGCATGGAGATCGCCTACCACGGCCGTAGCCGTCAGGACGTGCCCTACCGCTACTACGCCGACCTCGTGGAGATGGCGCGCGACTGCGATTTCCTGGTCGCCATCTGCCCCGGCGGCCCCGCCACCGACAAGATCGTCGACCGCGCCGTGTTCGACGCCCTCGGCCCGGAAGGCATCTTCATCAATGTCGCGCGCGGCTCGGTGGTCGACGAACCGGCCCTGGTCGCCGCGCTGCAGGAGGGCCGCCTCGGCGGCGCCGGCCTCGACGTCTTCGCCCAGGAACCCGAGGTGCCCGAGGCGCTGCTGGCGATGGAGCAGGCCGTCCTGCAGCCGCATGCGGCCAGCGCGACCCACGAGACGCGGCGTGCCATGGGCGACCTCGTGGTGGCAAATCTGCGCGCCCACTTCGCCGGCAAGCCGGTCCTGACGCCGGTCTAGCCCGCCGCGCGCCACCGTTGAACGCGCCACCGCAGAATACGTTGCCGAGATACACGCACCCGGAGGGGAGGAATTCATGAAACTGCTGCGCTACGGTGCCGTCGGCCAGGAAAAGCCCGGCGCCCTCGACCGCAAGGGAACGCTGCGCGACCTGTC
The DNA here is from genome assembly GCA_050330205.1 of Kiloniellaceae bacterium. Taxonomy (GTDB): domain Bacteria; phylum Pseudomonadota; class Alphaproteobacteria; order Kiloniellales; family Kiloniellaceae; genus Pelagibius. The sequence continues at coordinate 16,333 of JBHJOA010000029.1, read as the reverse complement.
CGGCCATATCGCCGACGTCGCCGGCGCCGCCCTGCTGCCGGACGCCCTGGAGAAGCTGAAGCAGATCGATCTCGAGAGTCTGCCGGCGGTCAATGGCTCGCCGCGCCTGGGTGCCTGTGTCGGTGCCGTCGGCAAGTTCGTCGCCATCGGTCTCAACTACGCCGACCACGCCGCGGAGTCAGGCGTCGATGTGCCGAAGGAGCCGGTCATTTTCATGAAGGCGACCAGCTGCATATGCGGGCCCAACGATACCGTGGTGATTCCGCGCGGCTCGCAGAAATGCGACTGGGAGGTCGAACTGGCCTGTGTCATCGGCACCCCCGGCAAGTACATCGACGAAGCCGATGCCCTGAATCACGTCGCCGGCTACTGCATCGTCAACGACGTTTCCGAGCGCGGCTTCCAACTGGAAGGCACCGGCCAATGGGTCAAGGGCAAGAGCGCCGACACCTTCGGCCCGGTCGGCCCCTGGCTGGTCACCCCCGACGAGGTGCCCGACCCGCAGGATCTGCATCTCTGGCTGGAGGTCAACGGCCATCGCTATCAGGACGGCAGCACCAGGACCATGGTGTTCACGGTGGCGCACCTCATCAGCTATGTCAGCCGCTTCATGAGCCTGCAGACCGGCGACATCGTCACCACCGGCACGCCGCCGGGCGTCGGCATGGGCCAGAAGCCGCCGACCTACCTGAAACCCGGCGACGTCATGACGTTGAGCGTCGAGGGGCTCGGCGAACAGCGCCAGCACGTGGTCGCCCCCGACTGACGGCGGCAGCTTCCAGCCCAAGGAGAGGAGACGCGAACTTGAGCGCGAGCGATAAGAAGCAACGCGTCGGCTTCATCGGCGTCGGCCTGATGGGCCACGGCATGGCCCGGAACATCGTCGAAAAGGGCTACCCCCTGTCGATCATGGGCCATCGCAATCGCAAGCCGGTAAACGACCTCGTGAAACGCGGCGCCAAGGAGGCGAAGAGCCCGGCTGAGCTGGCGAAGCACTGCGACGTGATCTTTCTCTGCGTCACCTCCTCGGTGCAGGTGGAGGACCTGATCCGCCGCAAGGACGGCATCAAGGCCGGTGCCCAGGCCAGAGATCGGGCCAGAGATCGGGGAGGCCTGATCATCGTCGATTGCTCCACCGCCGACCCCAATTCGACCCTGGCACTGGTGGAGGAGCTGGCGCCGCTCGGCGTACGCCTGATCGACGCGCCGCTCGGGCGATCGCCCAAGGAGGCGGAACAGGGCCTGCTGAACACCTTCGTCGGTGCCGACCGCAAGACCCTGAAGGAAGTCCGCCCGCTGATCGAGACCTGGGCCGAGAATATCATCCACGTCGGTCCGGTCGGCGCCGGCCACAAGATGAAGCTGATCAACAACTTCGTCGCCATGAGCTACGTCGCCGTCTACGCCGAGGCCTTCACCGCGGCAAAGAAGACCGGCGTGCCGCTGGAGAAGTTCCACGAGGTAATCTCCGCCGGCGGCCTCAACAGCGGCATGTTCCAGAACGTCTGCAAATGGGTGATCGGCGGCGACCCCAAGGCGCACGAGTTCACCATCGCCAACTGCGACAAGGACGTGCGCTACTTCAACCAGCTGGCCGATTCGGAGAAGCTGACCACAGTGGTCGCCGGCGCGGTGAAGCAGACCTACACCATGGCCCTGGCCATGGGCCGCGGCGAGCGCAACATGCCGATGCTCTGCGACGCAGTGGCCAACTTCAACGGCGCAACGCTGCAACCGGAACCCAAGGCGGCGAAGAAGCCGAGGAAGAAGAAGACGAAGTAAACCTGCACTCAGCCGCCGAAGCACCCCGCCGGCAGCCCCTTTACCCCCGGGTCGATCTCGAAGAGCGCCCCCGCCAGTGGCTGCGCAGCCAGATCCTCCTCGTCGAGGCCGATGGAAGCAGAGGTGACGTAGAGGCGGTCCAGATCCGGGCCGCCGAAGGTGCAGCTGGTTACCTGCGCCACCGGCATCTCGATCACCCGGTCGACCTCGCCCGCGGGCGTGAAGCGGGTCAGCCTCCAGCCGCCCCAGTGCGCGACCCAGAGGCCGCCCTCGGCGTCGCAGGTCATGCCGTCGGGATAGCCGTCGCCCTCGGGAATGGTGACGAAGACGCGCTTGTTGGACAGCTTGCCGTTTTCCGAGAGATCGAAGACGTAGATCGTCCCCTCGAAGGTGTCGGTGTGATAGAGCCGGCGGTTATCGGGACTGAAGGCCGGGCCGTTGGTCACGACGTAGCCCTTGTCCATGCGGTGCCAGTCGAGATCGGGATCGAGGCGGTAAAGCGCACCGGAGGCTTCGCGCTCGCCGTCGTCCATGGTACCGGCCCAGATGCATCCGATGGCGTCTGCCTTGGCATCGTTGAAGCGGTTGTCGGGGTAGTCGGGTTCGGGCTGACCGATGGTCTCCGGCGCCATGGTGCCGGGCGTGAGGAAGGCGAAGCCACGGTCCTTGAAGCCGGCCACCAGTCCGCCGCCATTGGCCCGCTCGATGACCCAGCCGATCGGCTCCGGCATCACCCATGAGGTTTTGTCGCCATCGGCCGGGCGGTAGCGGTGCAGCGCCGGCGCCTTGATGTCGACCCAGTAGAGCACGCCCTCGCGCGGCGACCACAGCGGCCCCTCGCCCAGGACCGCACCCGCCTCCCACAGGCACCGCACGTCCGCCATTCGCCCTCCCACTGCGCCGTTGACCGGTTTGGCGCAGGGTAAGGCTTTTGGCCTGATATCCAAACCGTGAAATACGCGCCGCGCTGGGATGCCCGCACCCGTTGCGCCATCGACCGGCAGCGAGGCTGCACAAGACCTTGAATTGGCGATACAATAAGGACCCATCGGCGGGGGGCGCCGATCCCGGACCGGAAACTACGACAAGTCATGCGAGATTCCCGAGACGAATGCCGTGTCCTGCTGACCGACGGCAGGGGCGAGTGCGAAGTGGCACCGGGCCAGGGCGGTTGCCTCACGGCGTTCCGCTGGCGCAGCGAAGACGGCGTCATCGACTGGCTGCGTCCGGCGCCCGCAAGCGGCGGCTTTGCGCCCAACGCCAGTGCCTGCTTTCCCCTGGTGCCCTATTCCAATCGCATCCGCGACGGCCGCTTCCACTTCGCCGGCCGCAACCTGCGTCTCGAGCCGAACTTCGCCCCTTCGCGCCACACCATCCACGGCCACGGCTGGCAGTTGCCCTGGCGCGTCGCCGATCAAAATCCGGATCGCGTGCGCCTCGTCTACGCGCACGACGGCAGCGACTGGCCGGCGCCCTACCGGGCCGAACAGCACTTTCAACTCGAAAACGGCGCGCTCACGCTGGAGATCGCGTTAGTCAATGAAGGCACCGCGGCGATGCCGGCCGGCCTCGGCCTGCACCCTTACTTCCCGCGCACGCCGGCCTGCCGGCTGACCGCCGGCGTCACCGGCATGTGGGTCACCGACAGCGAGGTCATGCCCACCGGCCTTGTGACGCCGGCCGCCGGTGCCGACCCCTCGGCCGGCCTGCGGCCCGCCACCGCCGCCCTCGACAACTGCTTCACCGGCTTCGACGGGCGCGCCACGATCGACTGGCCCGAACTCGGCGCCTCGCTCGCCCTGGAGTGCGATCCGGCCCTTGCCTTCCTGGTGGTCTACACGCCGGCCGGCGCCGACTATTTCTGCGCCGAGCCGGTCAGCCATTGCACCGATGCGGTAAACCTGGCGGCGCACCGCGGCGATACCGGCCTCCAGGTGCTCGAGCCGGGCGAACGCCTCGCTGCTCGAGTGCGTTTTCTGCCGCGACTGGCGGGCGAATCCTGAGACTGCCCACGCTGAGACCCTCCGTTACCGGCCGAGGCTTGCATCCAATGGCGCCGCGGCGGCGCTCACCGCCGGCACTGGCGGCGCGAGCGACGCGTTGAGATCCAGGCCGATGGCAAAAGGTTCCTCGGCGTCGAGGGCGAGGTCGTGGGGCGCCGCCTCGAGGTATCCCAGTTCTTCGAGTTGCCGGGGATCCAGCGAAACCCGGTAGTGGCCGTAGGGAATCCTGCCGAGAAAGTAGTAGCCGTCGTAAGCCGAGGTGGTTTCCGCCACCACTCGCCCCTGCAGGTCGCTGAGCACGACCCTCATGGCGGCACCGGGACGCCAGCCGCTGTCGCCGGCCCCGCCGATCATCACGGTGCCGTCGACCTCGCCGGTCTCGATCACCGGAAACAGCAGGGTGGTGGTGCTGCCGGGACGGCTGACCACGGCGACCGGGCGGCTCCCTGAGGTCCAGAAGGGATCTTCCAGCGTTCCCTCGTTGAGACCGATCTCGGTTTCGCGGTAGGGCGCCAGGCCGACGATGAAGGCGCCGCCGCTGTCGTCGGTCCGCGTTCCGCGCGGTATCCGAGGACCGGAGAACCCGGCATCGGCGATCGGCTCGTCGTCGCCATCGAAAACGCCGTTGTTGTTGCGGTCGAGAAACACCTGGGCACTGACGGCGCCTTGCCGCGCGAAGGGACGCGGCCGGACTGCCAGGCTGCCATCGCGCGGGTCGCGGCCAAGGCTGAACGACAGGCCGAGCGTCGCGCTGTATTCGCCCTCGCTGTCGCCCGTCAGGCTGAGGCCGAGCGCAACATGCTCGAAGCGGTAATTCAGGCCGGTACTGAGGCTGGTCCGTTCGCGGTCGCCGCCCTGGTGACGCAGCCCGAAGCGGGCACCGAAGTCCTCGTTGATCCGCCAGTCGGCGCTGAGGGTCACCTGGTCGAACCTCGTCTCCGGTGCGAACTTGACGCCGACTTCGCCACGCAGCCGGAAATCTCCCATCAGCGTCCCGACCAGCAGCCGCGCATCGCTGACGGCGTCGCGATCCCGCCGCAGGCGCGTCGTCGAGGACAGTGCCAGGTTGAGCGGCCGCACGATGGCGGACATCCTCCCGAACAGCGTCGTCTGCCAGTCGCCGCCCTCCGCGATATCGTGGGTGACCGAGGCGGAAAGCGGCTGATGCCCGAAGCCGAAGTCGGGCAGATGCCCGTTCAGGCGCAGCGCGCTGCGGCTGCGCAGGTGCCCCGAGACCGAGGTGTTGTCGGTCTGCTCCGAATGGAACTCCTCGAAGAAACTCTGCTCCCCGTAGAAGGACCAGCCGTCGAGCCGTGTCTGCAGACGGCCGCCGAGCGCCAGTCCGCCACCGTCGTGGACCGCCGCATCGAGTTGCCCCAGCGCGCCGAAGACGGTGCCTTGCAGGTTGACGCTGCCGTAGTTCCGTCGCCGGCCGTCGACCGAGAGGCTGGCCGCACCGGCGCCTACCGAGAGAGTCTCGCTGAGGCCGTGCTCCACCTGCAGCACCACGCGGCCCTTGCCGTCATCGGGATTGCGGGAGGGCGTATCGTCGAGATCGATCAGGTCACGGTTGCGCTGGTTGGCGGCGAAGCGAAAGTCGGTCCGGCCGGGTTCGACGAAGTTCGGCGAGACGAAGTAGTTCTCCACCAGCTCGCGCTTCTGGCCCTGCGGCCCGAAAAATACCAGGCGAAACTCGTTGAAGCCGGCGACAGTGTCGAGATTGGCGAACTCATAGCGGCCGTCACCGACATCGCTGTCCGTCTGGAAGTCGATCAGTTCGCCGTTGCGGTAGACCTCCACCTCCCAGCCGATCGGCAGCTCGCCGCGCAGAGTCACCCGGTTGGTCTGCGCCAGCCTGTCGAGATCGAAGGTGGAAACCTCGAATCCCCGACCCACGGCATTCTCCGCGACCAAGGGCATGTCCGGTGTACTGACGTCACCGAACGCGAACTCGCGCGCATCGAGCGGCCCGAGCAGACCGCCGTCAAGAGACCGGCGGCTGAGGCGCAGGCGGAAGTTGGGGGCCTCCTGGTCGCTGTCGGCCACGGTGGTCGCTTCGCCGTCGAGGCCACCGACAATGCCGGCCACCGTCGTCGTCAGGCGACCGCGACGATGCAGCTCGCCGCCCTGGCGGCGGCCGGAGACTTCCATGCTGGTATCGACAAACGGCCAGTCGAACCAGCGCGCTTCGGGCCCGACCTGCTCGAGTTCCAGGTCGCCGGCAGCCCGGCGCAGGTGGCGGCGCCGTTCTTCGCGCGCCCTTCGCTCCTGCAGCGGCAAGGGCTCCAGCGCCGTGACGACGATGGTCAGGTTGGCGAACTGCAAGTCCATTGCCAGGGGAAACCAGCGCTCGAGTTCGGAAAGGGAGACGTAGATGTCGTCGGGATGCGCTTCGACCGCCGTCGCCGGGACTTCATGGCGGCGTCCCGAGATTTCGACGAAAGATCCCGAAAGGTCGAGCCGGAAGGTCCGCCCCTCGTCGAGGAACCAGCCAACGGCGGTTCCCGCGGCGGGATCGACGGAAATCGGGAACTCCAGCAGATCGGTTAGCGCACCAAGGGGCGCGAAGGTCTCGGCGCCGTCGTAGAAGGCAACCAGGCCGTCGCTCAGGATATAGCGGTCGAGGCTCAGGCCGAAGACGTAGACCTGATCGTCAGGACGCTCGGCCCAGGGCGGTGGCTCGGCAGCGGCGGCGTGCGGGAGCAACGCCGCCAGAATCCCGGCGAACGGCAGGAGCCTCCAAGCGGCGGAAAGCAGCAAGGAACCGGACCCCGGGAACCAGCGTCTGCCTCAGCCCGGAAACCTCAGGGCAATCGCATGAGGCCGCTGGCGACGGCGGCGCCGCCTTGTTCAGGCCGTTCGCGATACTCGACCAGAACCTCGCGGCCGCCGGCCTGCGGCAGACGCGCCGGATCGAGCGGCAGCACCACATCGCGATGCGGCGTCGAGAGATAGACGGCGACATTGTTCAGCCGGCCGACTTCGTCTCCGCCGATCGTCGCCACGAGGTCGCCGCGCAGCGACTTGCCGCCGTCACGCGCAATGCGCAGCGCGATGCCGGGGCGTCCCTCGCCGACTTCGATCGGCTTGAGGCCGCTCAAGGCGCTTCTCGCCTCCAGGCTGCCATGACGGATGATGACGGGCACGGTGATACCGAAAACGGTCTGAATCTGCATCGAAAGGCCGCTGGCGGCCGACACGTTCGCGCTGCTCGGCGTGGCTTTCGGCACCTGCTGGAACATCAGGTGGGAGCGGTACTCACCGTCCTGCAGGTTGGCGGGGCGACGGTAGAGGATACGCACCGTCTGGGGCCTCCCCGGCTCCAGCGTGACCTGCCGCGGTGCATAGCGGAACAGCGCGCCGGCGAAGCCTTCGCCGTCGGCGGGCGTTTCCGTCGGGTGCAGGTTGCCCTGCGCGTCCATGCGGTAGTTCACGATCGAGATGCGGTAGGTCTCGGCTTCGCTGCCGCGATTGGCCAGCGTCAGCACCTGGCTGCCGTTGCGGCTGTCGAGTTCCACCAGTTGCGGTGTCACCACCAGTCCGCCGGCGGCCTCCGCCGGGGTGCCGGACAGGCAGGCCACGCTCACAACCTGGACAACGAGCAGGGCCGAAAGAAAGGACGCGGGGACACGCCGTGCGGCGTGCCCAACGGCTTGATCGAACTGCATTGTTTCCCCCAATCAAAGCGAGGACGGGCCGGCCTCCCCCCGGAAACCGACCCGTCAGCTGGCAATCGTGATCATGCCGCTCAGTAGTTGACAGTCACCGTGTAGGTGCCCGAGTAGGAGCCGGACACCTGCGCCGCGTTCACCACCAGGTCGGCACCGACGTTGAACGTAAGGTCGCCGGTACCGTCCAGGGCCGGCGTGCCGCCGGCGTCGTGGGTGAAGTTGTTCAGGGTCATGGCGGCACCAGGGCCGGTCAGCGAGCCCGCGGTGAAGCCGATGGTCACGGCCGTGCTGGCATCGCCGGAGGCCGTGAAGGTGCCCGCCGCCGGCGAACCGGTGAAGGTGTAGCCTGCCGGGCCGGTGACATCGCCGGTCGAGTCGATCGTCACCGTACCGCCCGAACCGTCGACCGCGATGGTGCCGAAGTCCATGGCGGTGTCTTCGGTGATGGAAATCGCCTGCTGGATCTCCGCCGAGGCGTTACCGGTCTCATCTTCGGCGAAAGCAGCGGAAGACGCCGCCACCATGCCAAGTCCGGCGGCAGTCGCCACCGCAAATTTCGTGAAAGCCTTCATTGTTCAACTCACTTCCTTATTCGTTATGGATACTCACGCCCGGCGAAAGTACTCCCCCAATACCGAGGCGAACTGCAGCGTGATTCGCGCAGTTTTGATTTAAATATCGGTTAATTGCTGGGTTAAATTGGGAACTGGCCGAGTCTAAAATGGACCCGTGAGAGTCGAATACACGACTCGACTACAGCCCGACAGAAATTCTACTTCTTTATGGAGAGTAATTACCTGGAATGCGCCTTATTGGCGTATTCTGCGATCAATGATTGCGCAGGAATCCTTTGCACGACCAACGCGTGCGTTGAATATGCCTATATCAGTCTACTATTTTGATTACATCGGGAGCCTGACCCAGGATCTCCCGCAGCCGGCGGCGGCGCCCTGCCACGGGTCCGAGCCGCAGCACGGGAATTGCCGACCCCTCGCCCGCGCCCCCGCGACGGACCTTTGGCGGCGAGCCGCTACCCGAGCGGGGCCAGCGGCGGCGTGCAGTCGGCGTCGCCGCGGAATCGGCAGAGACGGTAGCGGATCAGCGCCGCGTAGGCCTCCAGGTAGCGATTGACCTCGGCCCAGGTCTTGAAGGACGCGCCGCCGAAGCCGGCCTGACCGAAGTGGCGGTCGACCGTCGCCCCCAGCACCTCGCCGGTGACGGCATCGGTCCAGAGGGCCTCCACCAGCAGGTCCACGCCCTCGGCGATGGGGCTGGCAAGGGTGTCGACGACGATCTGCTTTTCCGGATCCTCGCGGGCGACCATGGCCACGGTGTCCATGGCGACCTCCTCGCGGGTCACCGGAAGCAGGGCGAACTGTACGCGGACGGTCCCGCGCTGCGGCTCGATGGCCAGGAGGTAGTCCTTGCCGAGCTCGCGGCCCATCAGGATGTGGAAGTTGTTCAGCAGCGTCTGGCGGTCGTCGGGATCAATGGTGCGCGGAGCCTCCAGCGGCGCGAAGAAGATGATCGGGTCGATCATCACCTTGTCGAAGCGCCGGCCCTCCACGCCTTCGCCGGCAAAGTAGAGGTCCGGCGCCAGGTCGCTTTCGCCGGCGTGCAGCCGTTCCTGAACCTCGGCCGGCAGGATGGCCGAGGTGGCGCGTTCCTCCGCCGGCGGAGCGGCACAGCCGGCCAGCATCGTTATCAGGAAAGCGACTGCAACAAGGCGCGCCATGGCGACTCCCCTCCTTCGTTTCGCAGGCAAGATGCGTCGCCGGGTCCGCCTTGGCAACGCCAAACGCCGCTGACGGGGCGGCCCCCGGCGCCGCCGGCGGCTCTGGATCAGCACGATCTGGCGCAACATGATCTAAAGAAACGCTTGGTATGGTCGCCCAATCGGACTATTTCCTAGGCGAGCGCCCTCTGCGCCCGCCCCGACGACCGCAGGCAAGCATGACCGGCCAATCCGCCGCCCAGGAACACCGCGAAGACTCCCCCCGCCAGGCCCGGACGAGAGCCCGTGCCTGGGCCTGGACGGCCACGGGCTATACCTTTTTCTCCGTCGGTCTGCTGGGGATCGCCCTGCCGGTGATGCCGACGACCATTTTCTGGATCATCGCGGCCGCCTGCTTTGCCAGGGGCTGCCCGGCCATGGCGCGGCGGATCTACGCCTGGCCCGGCGTCGGCCCGGCGGTGGAGGCCTTCCTCAGCCATGGCGTCATCGACCGCAGGGCCAAGACGGCCGCCCTGGCCGGCATGGCCCTCGGCGGCGGCATCGCGGCGCTGACGCCGCTGCCGATCGCCGCCTTGCTGATCACCCTGGCCTTCATCGCCCTGGCCGCCGTCTACGTCGCCACCCGCCCGGAATCCCGGCCTCTGGAGGCCGCGGCCGAGGCCGACTAGCCTCGCCGATCCGCCGGTTGGTACGCCTCCGTCGAGAGCTCGGTTACCGTCCCGGAGTAGCCGGACCTTCCCACCGCACCCCCGCTGATCCGATTCAATTCCTGCGAGATAGGCGCTAAGCTCGCCGGATGTTCGCATCCTGGCGTCCCCTGCCGCTTCCGGCTTTCGCTTTCGCCCTCGCTCTAACCCTGGCCCTGGCCCTGCCGGGGACTGCGGCGCAGGCGGCGGATGCCGCCTTGGACCGGGATGCCCTGGAGGAGATGGAGGCCTTGCTGCGCGACCTCGGCTTCGACCCCGGGCCGGTGGACGGCGTGGTCGACGCGGCCACCCTCGCCGCCATCGGCCGCTATCACGACTTCGCGCTGCGGCCGGGCGAACCCGAACCCAGCGCCTCGCTGCTCGACGAGCTGCGCGGCGTGGCCGCCGCCTTCGCCGCCCTGAGCGGCGGTCGGGCGACCTCGCCGGAGCCTGCCGTGTCCGCGATTCCGGAGACGGAAGGACCGCCAGAAGCGCCCGACGACGAAGCCGTGGAAGAGGCCGCCGAACCCGAAGAGAAGCGGTTGGTGCCGCCGCCTCCGCCGCCACAGAAGCTGACGCCGCCGGAAACGCTAACGGCGGACGCCCCCGAAGCGGAGAGTCCCGCGACGGAGCTTCCCGAGGCAGAGGAAGAGGAGATCGCGACTGCGCCGCCGGCTGCCGTCGAGGAGCCCGGCCCGGAGGTCCCCCTCAGGGAGGTTCCCCCGGTGGAACCAGCGATCGCGGAAGCGGCTGTCGAGGAGGAGCCCGCCACCGAGGCCGCGCCGCCGGCGGCGGCTGTCCAGGAGACTGCCCTGCCGGACGAACCCGGCGCCGATGACCCCGAGGCCGACGCGGCCGACGACCTGCAGTCGCGTGTCGATGCCGAGCTGGCGCCCTACCGTGGCCAACTGGCGGACGGCAGCCTGACCCGCGAGGACCTGGCCTGGAAACTCAACGACGAAGGCCGCGGGCTGCTGCAGCAGTCGCACTACGAAGAGGCGATCGTGAAGTTCTCCGCCGCCCTGCAGTTGAACCCGAACTTCGCCGGCGCCTACTCCAACCGCGGCACCGCCTATCAGCGCCTGAGCGAACCCGAACGCGCCATTGCCGACTTCGACAAGGCAAAGGAACTCGGCTTCGGCGGCTTTCGCGTCAGGGACGGCCGCACCCCGCTGAACTGACCTCGACTGAAATAGGATTATCATCCTCTTCCGTTAATCAAGGGTGAAGCGTCCGGCGGTAAAATTGCGGCGGAAGAAATTCGCCGCGCAGGCCGCCGCATGCCCATCAGGTTCCTATCGCTGACGCAAGCTCGCGAGCTGCTGTCCTGCCGGTTGTGCCGGCGGGTGACGCTGCTGGTCTGCCTCAGCATCCTGCTGGCCGAGGCGGTCATCCTGCTGCCGTCCTATCTGAACCGCCGGGAGTGGCTGCGCGACAACCTGGAGCGGGAGGTGCTGCAGGTCTCCCAGGCGACCCTCGCGTGGTACGAGCAGCACGATCCGGCCGAGTTGCTCGAGCGGTCCTGGGTTTCCTTCGAGCGGCTGAGCGTCGACGGCCTGGCGCTCTATGCCGAGGACGGCCGGCTGCTCGCCAGCCGCGGCCGGAATCCCGATCTGCGGCCTCATCATGCCGGCGCCAGCAATGTCGGCCGCTCGATTGCCCGCGGGGTGGACCCGACTCGTCGGCACTTCCCCACCGGGGGCCACCACTTCGAGGTGCTCTGGCCGCCGGCGGTCAGCGGACTGCCCTTCACCATATCCGCACGCGTGAGTACGGCCGAGATTGCCGAAGACCTGCTCGGCTTCGTACTGCGCATCGGCGTTCTGGTCCTGCTGCTGTCGCTGGTCGTCTCCGCCGCCACCGTCGCGGTGATCGGCCGCAGCGTGCTGAACCCGCTGCTGGCGATCCACCGCAACCTCACGGCGGCGCACGGCGATCCGGAGAACGCCGAGAGCTACAAGCTCGACATCGCCGCCGACGATGAGATCGGCGAGACGGTGACGGCGCTGAATGCCCTGCTCGGGCGGCTGTCGGCCGTTCGCCGCAGTGCCCTGCGCGAGCGCGAAGAGCGCTTCGAGGACTTCGCCGCCTCGAGCTCGGACTGGTTCTGGGAGATGGACGAGAACCTGCGCTTCTGCTTCTTCTCTGAGCGCTTCACAGCCATCACCGGCGTCGACGAAAGCCTGCTGATGGGCAAGACGCGGGAGGAGACCGGCATTCCCGACGTCGATCCCGCGATCTGGGAAAAGCACCTCAGGGACCTGCGCGCCCACCGCCCGTTTCGCAACTTCGTGCATCCGCGCCAGAAGCCGAACGGCGATACCGTCTGGTTGTCGATCAACGGCAGTCCCTGGTTCGACGGCAACGGCAACTTCCGCGGCTACCGCGGCACCGGGCACGACGTCACCGAGCAGATGGCAGCACAGAAGGCGCTGCAGGCCGCCAAGGAGGAAGCCGAGGCAGCCAATCGCACCAAGTCGGAGTTCCTGGCCAACGTCAGCCACGAACTGCGCACGCCGCTGAATGCCATCATCGGCTTTTCCGAACTGATAATGGCCAGCGACCTGGCACCCGGCGGGAACCCGCGCCACCGTGGCTACCTGGAGGACATCCACTCCTCGGGTCTGCACCTGCTGGCGCTGATCAACGACATCCTCGACCTCTCGAAGATCGAGGCCGGCGCCGAGCAGCTCCACGAAGAGATGATCGACGTCGGTGAACTTGCCGCCGCCGTGCTGCGCGTCGTCGCGCCACGCGCCGAGGCTTCCGGCCTTGCCATCGAATGCAGCCACGACGACCGCTTGCCGGCCCTGCGCGTCGACCAGCGCAAGATTAAGCAGGCTTTGCTGAACCTGCTGGTCAACGCCATCAAGTTCACCCCTTCGGGCGGCAGCGTACGCCTCGAGATCCATTGCGACACCGCCGAGGGCTGCCGTTTCGAGGTGATCGACAACGGCATCGGCATGGCCGGCGAGGACATCCCGACCGCCCTGCGTCAGTTCGGCCAGGTCGACAGCGCCCTCAATCGCCGCTACGAAGGCACCGGCCTCGGCCTGCCGCTGACCAAGGCGCTGATCGAGATGCACGGCGGCAGCCTGGAACTGGAAAGCAGCCTCGGCGAAGGCACCAGGGCGATTCTCCGCCTGCCGGCCTGGCGCCTCGTCGCCGCGCCGGCCGCCGCGAGTCCGCTGGCGGGCTGACGCCGTCCCGGTCGCGGGCTAGGGAAACACCCCGAGCAGGCGTCCCCAGAGATAGTGCAGCGGCGACAGCAGCAGCGCCGCCAGCAGGAAGTAGCGCAGCATCAGCTTCATGGCCGCGGCGAGCGGCACGCCGAGGAAGGTCAGGCCGACCAGCACCGGCGGCGCCTGGAAGGGGAAGGCGAAGATCACGAAGGCCGGCACCTGCGCCATCAGGACGGCGTCGAGCGGCCAGTCGAGGCTGGCGGCGATGGCCCCGGCCAGCGGCGTGAACACCGCCGGGATGGCCGGCAGCGTGGTGACGCTGGCCAGGATCATGGCGCTGACCTGGGCCACCGCGTACTTGGCCGGCGCCGGCAGACCCTCCAGGGGCACGGCGTCGGCGATGTGGTTCCACAGCAGGTCGCCGAGGCCGCTGTGGCTGACCACGCCGCCGAGGCCGATGGAGCCGGCGGCGAAGAACCAGGGACCGAAGTTGATGCGTCCGATCGCCTGCGGCGGCAGCAGGCCGACGCCCGGCATCAGGGCGAAGACCGCGGCGGCGAGGCCGACCCAGGCCGAGGGGATGCCGTGCAGCTTGTCGGTGGTCCAGAACGCCAGGGTGACCGCCAGCAGCACGCCGATCTTCACCTGGTCGCGGGTCCAGGGCGCCGGCCGCGTCTCCGGCAGGGAGATGCGCCGCTCGCCGGGAAAGAGGTGCAGCACCAGCAGCGGCACCAGCAGGAAGGCACCGAAACCCAGAACCGGGAAGTTCAGTGCCAGGTACTCGCCGTAGGTCAGGGTGCGCCCGTAGATCGCCTCGGCGGCGCCCATCAGCACCAGGTTGGGAACGTTGGAGGTGATGATGGTGAAGGCCGGCACCACGGTGCCCAGCACCGCGCCTAGAAACAGCCCGTGCCGGCGCGGGTCGTCTTCGGCGAAGCCCAGGCGGTCGGCCAGCGCCAGCACCAGCGGTGCCAGCAGCAGCACCCTGCCCATGGCCGAGGGGATCAGGAAGGCCATGACCAGACCGGTGACGGCCACCAGCCACACCAGTTGCGGATAGGAGCCGAGGCGGCCGAGCAGGCGGTCGAAGAGCGCGTGGCCCATGTCGTGGCGGCCGATCATCTCGCTCAGCACCAGGCCGGCGAAGACCAGCCACACCGCCTTGGACTCGAAGCCGGCCAGGGCGACGTGGTCCGGCGCCAGCCCGGTCAGCAGCAGCGCGGTGAAGAACAGCAGCGCGGTCAGCTCCGCCGGGATCGCCAGGGTGGCCCAGAGGAAGGCGACGAGAATCGCCAGCAGCGCCGTCGACAGCAGCGTGGAGCCGCCGCCGATGACGGAAACCAGAAACACCGCACCGAGACCGAGGGCGACGGCTCTGCTGACGTTCTTCTGCACGGATCCCCCGGGAAACTCGGACCTGATCGACTGCCTGCCCCCTGCCCGCCCCCTGCCTGGGCCGGCATCGTGAAGCTTCGAGGGCGGCGGCGATCCTAGCCGCTCCGTCCTGGACAGCCCAGTGCCGATCCGGCAAGGCAGCATCCCGCTTAACTGGCCCGCGTAGCTGGAACGTGCAGGCGTTGCGCGCTAGAATACGGCCAAGAAACAAGCTGGAGCCGACCAGCGATACGAGGAGGGATCGCCGCTCATGATCAAGGGGCTGCACCACAACGCCTACCGCTGCCGGGATTCCGAGGAGACCCGCGCCTTCTACGAGGATTTCCTGGGCCTGCCACTGGCCAAGACGCTGCCCATCGGCACCACCAAGACCGGCCGCCGGACCCAGGCCCTGCATACCTTTTACCGGCTCGGCGACGGCTCCTTCCTGGCGTTTTTCGAAGTGCCGGACCAGGCTTTCGATTTCCGGCCGCAGCACGACTTCGACCTGCACATCGCCCTCGAGGTCTCGCCGGGGGTGCTGCACGAGATGCTGGCCAAGGGCAAGGCCGCCGGCGTCGAGACCCGCGGACCCGCCGAGCACGACTTCATCCGCTCGATCTACTTCCGCGATCCCAACGGCTACGTCATCGAACTGACGGCCAAGAGCCCGGACCACGACAGCCAGATGGATCCGGCCGAGAACGGCGCCCGCGAACAGCTCGCCGCCTGGCAGGCGACGAAGGCGGCGGTCGCCGGCTGACCGCCGGCGGCAATCGCACCCGACTGTGCGGGAGCGCACAGACGTAGCGCCGGGGCCGCGCCAAAGTCGCAGCGTTCCGGAATCGCAAACTCCGGCAAGCGCGATGGAGAGAGGAAGCGGAACATGGCCGACGGCGGCAACTACGCCCTGGGACGGCTCGTCCTCGACTACATCAAGGCTTTTCTCTGGCCGGTGGTGGCCGTCGTCGTCGTGCTGATCTACCAGGACGACGTTCGCAAGATCGTCTCCGAGCGCCAGGTCGACATCTTCGGCCTCAGGATCGGCGACAAGGTCGAGCAGATCGAATCCCAGGCCATGGCCGAGATCGAGGACATCCGCCTGCTGCTGGAAGCGCAGAAGCAGACAGCCGGCGACGCCGCGCCCGACCCGCAGCTGAGCGAGGACATCGACGCCAAGCTGAGCAGCCTGGAGCGCAACCTCTCGCGCGAGATCGCCCAGGTGCAGGAGGTCCAGCAGACCGTGCAGGCGGCACCGCCCAGCCAGCGCACCGCGGCGGTGGATGCCTCCACGAGCCGTTCCGGCCAGGCCGCCGCCGCCGAACGGCGCGGCTTCGAGGCGCTGATCGCGCGCGACTACGCGACAGCCCTCGCCGCCTTCGACGAGGCACGCCGCATCTGGCCCGAGTATCACAACGTGGCGGAAATCGGCCGCGCCCTGCGCAACCGCCGCGACGAACTGGCCGACCCCACCAGCCCGGCCTGGCCGCAGCTCTACCGCGAGATCCTGACGCGCTACTCCTGGGGCCTGCCCGACGACCTGCGCAGCGCCATCCGCGCCGAGGCTGCCGCCGCCTACTGAAGCCGGCTCAGGCGCCCTGCTGCGGGCGCATGTCGGCTTTGCTGATGCCGGCGACGGCGACCGGCTTCTTCATGGCGTCGCGGCGGAACGGCTCGCCCAGTTCCTGGTTCAGGATCACCTCGATGAAGGTGGTGACCTTGTCGTCCATCTGCGCCTGCACGGCAGCGCGCAGCGCCGCGGTGAGCTGGTCCATGGTGGTGACCTGCACGCCCTTCAGGCCGCAGGCCTCGGCGATCTTGGCGTACTGCACGTCGAGGTTCAGCTCGGTGCCGATGAAGTTGTCGTCGTACCACAGCGTGGTGTTGCGCTTCTCGGCGC